>NZ_NFVA01000114.1 GCF_002264395.1 Paenibacillus sp. VTT E-133291 | reverse complement strand
CCGTCCTTATAAGGACGCCGAAGGCGTTTATACTTGATTATAATGCTTCAATGTCGAAGATCTCTTCATCTTCCTCTGAAGGGGGACGATACCCGCCGCGGCTAACAAAGAGCCACATGAAACCAAAGCCAAGCGTTCCAATAAGCGTCAAGAATACACCTGTCTGATACATGCTTTGTGCACCCAGATACTGATACATCCAACCTCCGAGAATACCTCCAATGAAACCGGATATCCCACTCCAGCTTAGGGTGTAGAGTGCTTGTCCGGAAGAGCGATAAGGACGTGGAATCAGGAGCATCGTCAATTGGGTGCCTACATAGAAAAAGCCGCCGAACGTTATGCAGTGTAAAATTTGAATGAACACCACTTGAAGGGCAGTAGTCGCATCAGCCATAAACCACCAACGCAGAACGAACAAACCACTGACCAATGCAAGCCAGCCGAGCAGAACAGAAATTTTACGTTTCAGGAACCGGTCACAGAGAACGAATACGCCTACCTCCAAAATGGAGGAGAGGAATACGGCAAGACCAATCATTTTTTTAGAACCACCCAGATCCGTAATATACAAGGATATAAATGTAGTGTTCATAGTGTTTGGTATGGATACCAGAATACCAAACACTAAAAAACACAAGAAAAAAGGATTGAAAATCAACTTACCTAAGCCCTTATACGGCATCGGAGCTCTCATAATGGTATGGTTTATTTTAGGTAATACAAGAACGGATAGGATTGATGCACCTAGTAACGCTGTAAGCAGATAGGTCAAGATGGAAACATCAGCCCAATCCAGGATAAAGCCGGCGACAATCGCAATCAGTGCCCACCCTATTGAACCCCAAAGCCGGAAAGAACGGAAGCGCTGATTAGTTCCATCAATATAGCTGAGAATCATCGTGTTGCTTTGAGCAAATAGTGGTCCTTGGAAGAAATAGAACAAAATAATGGCGTTGTAGATCGTTTCATATGTATTTGCTCGAAACATAAACTGTGAGCACACTAACGTTCCGAATAACATTAGCAAAACGATACGCCGTATATTCTGAGAACGGTCTGTTAAGAACGCCCAAAATGGATTTGCAAATATGGATACTAGCGCTCCCATAGAGAATAAGACACCAATCTCTAATTTGTTCATCCCTACATCCAGCAGGTATAGTTGAAAGAAGCTGGTGAAGAGGACCATGGTTCCATATACAAAAAAATTGAACCATTTTAAAGACGTGATAGAAGATGGAATAACGCCTTTTCGCAAATGGTTCACTCCTTTCTCACTAAATATCTTGCATGGAGTAGAGTGGCCAATAGTAGGCCCTTCTATCACTGTAACACGTGTTGAAAAGGGATACAAACACCCTTTTTTACTTTTTTTCATTATTTTGGGTTTTATTTATGTTTGAGACGCTAAGCGACAAAAAATGCGTGAATGCGTGCGTAGAAGGTACAAACGCTAAGTGTAACGGGCGTTATTTTGGCCTGTGACTATTCCCGCAGAATGAGAACTGACAAGGCATTATTGTCTGATCGGGGCGTTTAACTTCAGTTTACAATCTGCAGATAGGATGGGTGTAAGGCGAGAAAGATATTACTATGCTTTTTTCGTAGAGCTATTAAGAAAAGGGGAGTCATTGTCATGAAGAAATCCGAATCCAAGCGAAAGATGGCGCTGAAGCCATTCTTGACGTTATTAAGAGAAACCAAGCCTTCATACGGCTTATTGGCTATAGCCATTGCGTTAAGCATGATATCGACATTGGTCAGTCTGGTCATCCCGATGTTCACTAAGAACTTGGTGGATGGCTTTTCTCTGGCCTCCGTGAGCAAGCTGCAAATTGCGGGTATAGCAGCTGCATTTATTGCGCAGACCATTGCGGGAGGGATCTCTATCTATCTGCTCAATTATGCAGGTCAGAAGATGGTTGCAGGTCTGCGGGACCGACTGTGGCGTAAATTTCTAGTTCTGCCTGTGGCTTATTATAATGACAACCGAACGGGAGAAAGTGTCAGCCGCATGACGAATGATACAGGGATTATCAAAACGCTAATTTCTGAACATCTAGCCAGCTTATTTACCGGAGTGATTTCCATTGTAGGTTCGATCTCAGTTCTACTATTTTTAAATTGGAAAATGACACTTGTTCTATTCACTGTTCTTCCACTTTCTGCGCTGATACTAGTACCACTTGGGCGGCAGATGTACAAAATCTCGAAGGGTATGCAGGACGAGACAGCTTCTTTTACTGCTACACTTAGTGGTGTTTTATCTGAGATCCGTCTGGTCAAATCCTCAGGCGCAGAGAAAAAAGAGTACGAGGCAGGCAAGGCTGGAATTATGAACCTGCTTTCTTTTGGTATTCGTGAAGGCAAGATTAGCGCGATGATCAGTCCACTTGTCTCCTTTGTTTTTATGATGCTGCTTGTGGTCATTATCGGTTATGGTGGGATGCAGGTATCTTCCGGCGTCTTGACGGCTGGAGAACTAGTCGCCTTTATTCTTTATCTTATTCAGATTATTATGCCACTTACTCAACTGACTACGTTCTTCACACAGATTCAGAAAGCTAAGGGTGCCTCTGAGCGTATTATTGAGACCTTGGCAGCAGAAGAGGAAGTATATGAAGGACAGGAAGAGGCAAATGGCGAAGAAGGTCCGATCTCAGTAGAGGGATTAAGCTTTGGATATAAAAATGGTGAGAAGGTATTGAATGATGTAAGTTTCCAGATGCTTCCTGGTCAGGTGACGGCTATTGTCGGACCGAGTGGAGGCGGTAAGACCACGTTGTTCTCCTTGCTAGAACGTTTTTACGAGCCTCAGTCAGGCCTGATTAAGCTGGGTGACAAGCCAGTATCTACATTCTCACTGCGTTCGTGGCGGAAGCTTATAGGGTATGTCTCGCAGGAAAGTCCACTGCTTTCAGGTACGATTGCTGAGAATTTAACCTACGGATTGGATCGTGACGTTAGCAGGGAGGAGATGCACGCAGCAGCAGCAATGGCTTATGCAGATGGCTTTATTGATGCACTTCCTGAAGGCTATAATACGGATGTCGGCGAAAGAGGCGTGAAGCTGTCTGGTGGACAGCGGCAACGGATTGCTATTGCTAGAGCACTGCTGCGGAACCCGAAGATTCTTATGCTTGATGAAGCCACTTCCAGTCTGGATAGCCAATCGGAAGCCGTGGTGCAGAAGGCACTGTCCAATTTGATGGAGGGTCGGACTACGATTGTAATAGCGCACCGTTTGGCTACAGTTGTAAATGCAGAGCAGATTATTTTTATGGAAAAGGGTCAAATTACCGGAATGGGAAGTCATGAGGAGCTACTGGAAAACCATGAATTATATCGTGAATTTGCCACCCAGCAGCTACAGATGAATAACCCCGAGATTCAGGACATTAAAGAGGAGGCTCCAGTGCTGTATGACAAAAATACTAGTAGTGGACGACGATCCGCACATCCGCGAATTGGTAGAAGTATTTCTGAGAGCTGAAGGAATGGATGAGATCTATGGAGCATCCGATGGACTGGAGGCTCTTCAGATTCTGGAAGGTAATAACATAGATTTAGCTATTATTGATGTAATGATGCCCAACATGGACGGCTGGGAGCTATGCCGGCGGATGCGCCACAACTATGATTTCCCGATTTTAATGCTGACAGCCAAAGGGGAAACCTCACAAATTGTAAAAGGCTTTGAGCTGGGTAGTGATGATTATCTGGTCAAGCCATTTGAGCCGGTTGTACTTATTGCGAGAGTAAAGGCGCTGCTTAAACGATATCAGATTTCGGCCGCGCAAAGTGTGACCGTAGGCCGATTGCGTATGAATCGTAAAACCTACGAGGTCTCCTCAGAGTATGGGGAAATCACCTTGCCGCTTAAGGAATTTGAGCTGTTGTTTAAGCTGGGCAGCTATCCGGGGCAAACATTGACAAGAGACAGGCTGATCGAAGAAATTTGGGGTTATGATTTTGAAGGGAATGAGCGGACGCTCGATGTGCATATCAACCGTTTGCGTGAACGGTTCAATCAGGATAACTATGGTTTCGTTATTCGTACGATCCGCGGACTAGGGTATCGGCTGGAGGCTGAGTATGAATCAGTTTAAGGAGATTCTTAAGCGGATTGGGATGACTTTTGTGTATTTTGGTGGCGTTGGGATTAGCTGGAGTGCAGCTTATTTCCTGATGAACTGGATATATAGCAGGGTTGGGCGTCCCTCCTCGGAGTATGTTGTTCAATTAATCAGTGTGATGGTCGGTATTGTAATCTTGTTCCTGATGGCATTATTAACCTCAAAGTTTTTTCGGGGCTGGGAACGTGTTTTCTATAACTCGATCATCGAAGGTTTAGGGCGTATTGCTAAGGGTGATTTCGATGTGGTACTGGATAATAAAAAGGACTACAGGGAATTCGGTGAAATTGTAGAGAGTATCAACGTAATGGCCAGCGAGCTGAGCCAGATGGAGACTATGCGTCAGGATTTTATCTCCAATGTATCGCATGAAATCCAGTCTCCGCTAACCTCGATTCGGGGGTTTGCTCTTGCACTTCAGGATGAGACTGTAAGTGTGGAGAGTAGAAGGCATTATCTTAATATTATTGTGGCTGAGAGTACCCGTGTATCTGGGCTCAGTGATAATTTATTGAAGCTGTCCGCGCTTGAATCGGGCAATTTCCCGTTTGAAAATCAGGTTTACCGTCTGGATAAGCAGCTTCGTGATACCATTCTGGCTTCCGAGCCCCAATGGCTGGAGAAAAATATAGAGGTAGAGGCCGAATTGGAAGAAGTAAACATCAATGCGGTTAAAGATTTGATGAGGCAGGTTTGGACCAATCTCCTGCATAACAGCATCAAATTTACTCCACAGAGCGGTTGTATTCATATTAGGCTTCGTATGGTGGATGAACGGGTAGAGGTAGAGATTCAAGATAGCGGGATTGGTATCTCGGAGGAAGATTTGCCTCGGATCTTCGAGCGTTTTTATAAGGCGGACAAAGCTAGAACTGCAAGCGGTGGCGGCAGCGGACTGGGTCTATCATTGGTTAAAAAAATCGTTGAGCTGCATGAAGGAAGGGTAACTGTAGCTAGTCGTCCTGGGGAAGGAACGGCGTTCACGGTAAGCCTGCCAGTTCGAATAAAATAAGGTTTACACAAACATGTAACAACTTCCGACATGTCTTTACAATCTTCTACTATTCTAAATATAGAATAATAGAAAATTAAAAAGTCATCGGAGGGTTAAATCATTTTGAAAAAGAGAAAAGTTCGCGTATTTTTAACTAGTTCGCTTGCCGTATTATTGTTGAGCCCTAACCTAACGCAGGCAGCATACAGTGCTTCTGCTCAATCAACGCCTGAGTTCACGACAACAGCTTCTGAACATTCAGGCAAGTGGATGACAGGTGAATATCACGCACATACTTTTGAATCGAATGATGCTCAGGAGTCACTGAAGAGTGTCCTCGATGCTGCATTTGAACAAAATGGTTTTGACTGGATGGCACTGGCTGACCACCTTCGGGTATCTGACCGGGATGATGAAGGGGTGAATCTCCCCGGCGGCTCCATTCCGATGTCTCAAGGCATTATAGATTATCAGAATGAGAAAATTAAGAAGTTACAGGCAGAAGGCAAATACGCTGGTAAAATCATTTTTTCCGGCTTTGAGTGGGATATACCCCAATATGATCATGCTGCGGTTGGGATTGTTACAGATCATCCAGGGTCTGCAGAAGCTTTGAAGGCTATTAATCAATTTGAATATTTATTTACTAATCGGGATGTAAGTATGTTTGATCCGGCAGATGTGGCTAAGTGGAGTGCGGCAGATAAGAGATCTTTTTCTACAAAAGAAGATACTCGCACAGCTATGAAATGGCTAAGTAGTCATTATCCAGATAGCTATGTACTGATCAATCACCCCTCCAGAAAAAATGGTACAAGCTCGGAGCTTAAAATAGAGGATATCCGTGATTTTAACAATATCGATCCGAATCTTGTCTTCGGCTTTGAAGGTATGCTGGGCAATCAGATGGCGAGTGATCGGGGAGAGACGCCTGAGACTTACGGAGGTACAGACGTCAAAGTTGCACAGCTTGGAGGAATGTGGGACGCACTGCTGGGTGAGGGACGCAGATTTTGGAATTTTGCTAACTCAGACTTTCATTTCAAAACAAAAAATGATCAATTTTCTAGCGGTTACTGGCCTGGTGAATATTCCAAGAACTATACCTGGGTGGATGGCTCCGATATTAACGCTGTCGTAGATGGCATGCGGTCAGGGAAATCCTTCTCTGTTTTTGGGGATCTCATCAACGCATTAGAGTTTAACGTGTCTGGAGATGGACAAGAGGAAGAAATGGGCGGCGAACTGGACGTAAAACAAGGGGACGACCTAGAGCTTACGATCCGTTTCAAAAGTCCACAGCAAAATAATAATGGCGACGCTGTTAAGGTAGATCATGTAGATTTAATCTCCGGTGAAGTCCATGGCAAGGTTGATCCAGGCACACCTGATTACACCAAAGCGACTAACGATTCAACACAAGTGTTGAAACGTTTCACAAGCGAGGACTGGACTACCGATTCCGAAGGCTACAATGTTATTAAGTATAAGGTAGAGGCAGTGGACAAGGATCGTTACTTCCGGTTAAGAGGAACTAACCTGGGAACTGATGTTGCAGGAGAAACGGTTAACGGCGAACCGCAGATTGATCCAAAAAATAATACTGTGGATAACCTGACTCGTTTCGAAGAAATCAATGCCCGTAATTATAGTGATATGTGGTTTTATTCCAATCCGATTTTTGTGGATGTGGAGTCGTACAGCGATCAGCAGGCAGTTAATGATACTATGACTGAATTAGATCTAGGAGATACAAGCGCAGTAACTTCTGATCTAACGTTGCCTACAGAAGGCAAACACGGGACAAGTATTGTGTGGAAAAGCTCCAATCCGGTCCTGATGACGAATGCAGGTAAAATCACCTTCCAACCTAAGAAGGATACGAAGCTGACCTTAACAGCTACAATCCAGCGGGGATTAGCTACGGAAACGAAGGCTTTTGAAGTAACGCTGAGCGGAGATGATCGTATCACCCCATTGGCCCTTCATAGCACATTAAAGACTGAGAACGGACAATCTTATTTAAGTGGTGACTGGACGAATCACAGTGTTTCTGTAAGCGTGTATGCTAGCGTATATATTCCTGGTGCGGATGTATCCATTCAATTGGCGAACGATGTAAACGGCAATTTCCTACCCTATGAAAGTGGGAAAGTGGTTGAGATTTCGGAAGAAGGCCAACATCAACTGCAATTTAAAGCAACGGATTCTTTAGAAAATACTACAACACTGCCCATTGCTGTGAATATCGATCGTACAGCACCTGTGATTACCCTGAAGGGGGATAGTCATCTGAATCTGACCCAAGGGAATGGCTTCAAGGACCCGGGCGCAGAGGTTGCGGACAAGGTTGGGATTGCGGGGGCTATCCTGGTGACAGGAACAGTGGATGTGCAGACTCCAGGAACCTATAAACTGAAATACAATGCCACAGATTTGGCTGGTAATGCGGCTACTGAGGTTGTACGCACAGTAGTTGTAACCGCGGGCACTGGCAGTGGAGGGGGAAATAATAACGGAGGGGGCAGCGGACCAGTTCCAACTCCAGCTCCTACCGCGACGCCATCTCCTACAGGGCAGCCCGCTACAACTCCGCGTGTGGAATTGGAGGTAAAAGCACAGCAGGGAGGAACGGGCACACTTAAAGACGTGGGCAGCTTTACGATTCCGGCTGGAGCGTTGTCTGGTAACAGCGAAATTTCCTTTTCGGTTGTTGCTACTGGTGAGACACCAGCTAAAGGCGATCTTCAGGCTGTGAGTGTAGCCGTTGAGCTTACTAGCGGCAAGACGGGCATGCTCAATAAACCTGTAGAATTGTCTCTGAATTACGATGCTGCTCAGATTACATCAGGTCATAAAGCGGCAATCTACTATTATAACGAACAGCTTAAAAAATGGATTTACGTGGGTGGTCAAAGCCAAACGGCTGGGATTATAACTGCAAATGTGAATCAGTTCGCTAAATATGCTGTATTTAATTATCAGGCTCCATCGATTACTGATTTGAATAATCATTGGTCTTCTACATTTACAGACCGTCTAATCGGAATGGGTGTTATGAAAGGGTATGAGGATCATACCTTCCGTCCGAATGAGGAGGTTACCCGCACACAGTTTGCGTCTATGATTGTACGGGCGCTAGGTTTGCAATCTATGGGCAGCACGATGAAATTCGCGGATCAAAGTGCGATTCCATCTTGGGCTGCAAATGATGTAGCAGCGGCGGTAAATGCCGGAATCCTTCGTGGATATGAGGTAAATGGCAAAATGTTCTTCGAGCCTTTGGAGAAAATTACCCGTGCTGAAATGTCAGTTATGCTCGCCAATGCTTTGAACGCTAATGCCCATAAGCAAACGGATAAAGAGGGGAACTTCGCGGATCTTACCTCCATTCCACAATGGGCACAGGCATCTGTAAAAGCGGGTGTTGAAGCTGGTATTTTGGGTGGATTCGAGGATCATACGTTCCGACCTGAGAACCATGCTACAAGAGCGGAAGCAGCAGCGACCATTTACAAGCTGCTCGAGGCCCTGTATCTATAAAATATGGATGGCGAGGCCATCCTTTAATCTCTAATTGAAACGCCGCTTTTCCCAATTGTTTTGGGGAAAGCGGCGTTTTTAATAAGACAGACTAACCTCCGATTTGAGACATACGCCGAGTCGTCGGCGTGTGGCTTTGTGCTTTTTTCTCCAAGGCTAATGCCATTTCGTGGTTATGCGGCTTGTTACCCAGAGCTTTGCGGAATAAGGCCTGCACTGCTGCAGGATCGCTTATTAGGGGACGGACATTGTACTCGTCTTCCCAATACAGACAAGCTTTGATATGGCCATCTGCAGTTAGTCTTAGACGATTGCAGTTATCGCAAAAGTGATCGCTTACGGGATGAATTAATCCGAACGTTCCTTGCGCTCCAATAACCCGCCGATTCTGGGAGGGACCATTGCCAGAGGGCATCTCTGCCTCCACGGTTTCCCATCCAGCTTCAGTACAGGCATCAATAACGGTCTCCAGCGGCAAATAGGATTGGCGCCAAGAATCAGTAGCACTTCCGATAGGCATATATTCAATAAAGCGTACATTTAGTGGACTGTTCAGCGTAAGGGAGATGAAATCCTTGATCTCGTCATCATTAATCCCTTTCATTAGTACAACGTTAAGCTTGATCGGCGCCAGCCCAGCAGCTTGTGCTGCCTCAATCCCCTTTAGTACCTTGGAGACCTCACCGCCGCGTGTAATCATAACGAAGCGATCTTGCCGTAATGAGTCTAGGCTGATATTCACACGTGTTAGTCCGGCTTGTTTTAACGACTTTGCTTTAGCTGGTAGCATTAATCCATTTGTAGTCAGTGAAATATCGTCGATCCCCGGAATGGCAGATATCATAGCCACTAGCTTTTCGAGATCTTTGCGTACAAGAGGTTC
The DNA here is from genome assembly GCF_002264395.1 of Paenibacillus sp. VTT E-133291. Lineage (GTDB taxonomy): Bacteria > Bacillota > Bacilli > Paenibacillales > Paenibacillaceae > Paenibacillus_AQ > Paenibacillus_AQ nitricinens. The sequence continues at coordinate 7,465 of NZ_NFVA01000114.1, read as the reverse complement.
TCCACCGGTTAACCTTACTTTACGTAACCCGAGAGGGGCTAGCGAATCCACCACTGCGGTGATTTCCTCATAACTCAGAATCTCGTCCTGTGGCTGGAATTCCATCCCTTCCGCTGGCATACAATAAATGCAACGCAGGTTGCAGCGGTCGGTAACCGAAATGCGGATGTAATCGTGTAAACGCCCAAAAGGGTCCGTCAGCGGCTCCATAGCGTTGCTCCCTTCAATTGTCGGTATAGTGAATGCTTTTCTCCTTAAGAGGTGATGAGGGCTGTTATACTTGTTTAGAATTTTAAAGATCACTTGAGGGTACGTCAATGAGCAAAGTAGTGGACGTGTTAAGCACCCCCTAATTAAATAAGGAAGGTTATGATTTTATTGCATAATTATGGACAAACTAAATAGAATGATGAAGCCGAAATAGTCTTGCGAAAATGTGACAAAAGTACGACAAATGATGTGATTAGTCATAGAATGCTCACGGAAAGCGTTTTAAATATCCGATATAATCTAGGTGCGGATTACTTTATTCTTTCACTTTTGCGAAAACAGAAAGGATACCGGGAACTTCACATCGTAATGTGACGGTGTGTGACCGGGAAACCCAATGAGGAGGATTTGCAAAATGACTATGCAAACTGTTCCATCGCTCGCCGTGCCGGAGGCATTTAGCCATTGGTTGGAAAGTCGGGGATTAATATATCAGCTTTTAGTGGATTTTTTGGGTAGAAAACCATCACTCTCCCTTGTGGCTCAGTGGAGCCGCAATCGCAAGATGAGTGTTGCTGCAGAAATGACGGAAGGCGGGCGGGAACTGAAGCGTTATCTGAGTCAGGAACCGAACCAGCTCCTGAAGATATGCGAGAAAGAGTGCCTGGAGTATAAACGGCTTATGCACGAACAGACAGTAAGCTCTTTTAAATTACGTGAAGCTGCTATTCTGGGTCGTTCTGAAGATTTCTGCAACGTGCTTGCTGATGTGTATACTTCCGCAGGAATTGTTTTTAACAAATGTAATGGTGAAGCTGATGATCATATTGCTATTGAGCTGGAATTTATGGCAGTAATGCATGAGCGTATGTTGTATAATAGCTTTTCCATTAGAAGTGCTATGGAGCTGCTTGATATTCAGGAAGCCTTTTTGGAAGAACATTTACTGCAATGGACCCCACAGTTCTGCGACAAATTGAATGCAGCAACAGATAGTCCGTTGTATCTGGGGCTTTCCCATATGCTCGCAGAATTTCTGCCCCTTGATCTGCAAATGCTGCGTTCCTGGAGAGCTTCACTAGAGAGCAGTGCAACAGCAATGCTATAAGAACACTATAATACAGAGCCCGGCCTATAAATTAGGTCGGGTTTTCCTTGCTGTGGAAGTGTAAATAGCGATTTAAATGAAGGTCCAAGTAAAAAAGAAGCTGTCCCCTAAGTAGTATTCACTACTTTGGAGACAGCTTCTTCATTTAGCATGTTTACTTGATATGCATCAAGTGTTCTAGTCAATTACCTTTTTACTGCGGAATTTCATCAGGAACTCATACACGACTGGTACTACTACAAGTGTCAGTAGCGTGGAGCTGATCAAACCGCCGATAACAGTAACGCCTAGTCCTTTGGAGATGATCCCTGCACTGTTTTCAAGTCCTGTAACCAGTGGCAGCAATGCGCCAATCGTTGCAAGTGCAGTCATCAGGATTGGACGTAAACGTGTGCCGCCTGCTTCAAGCAAGGCTTGACGTGTGGTCATTCCTTCTTTTTCCTTATGAATAACGCGGTCGATGAGGACAATGGCATTCGTGACTACGATACCAATCAACATCAGCGCACCCATGAGGGAGGAGACGTTTAAGGTTTCTCCAGCGATTAGAAGAGCCACTAGTACCCCGATAATGGTGAAAGGAAGTGAGAACAGGATAGCAAATGGAGCTAATCCACCGCCAAATGTAACCACAAGCACGAAGTAAACGATGGCAATAGCAGCCGCCATAGCGATACCTAATTGACCAAATGTGTCATTGATCTGCTCGGTTACACCACCGAAGCTTACTGTTACGCCGTCAGGTAAGTCCATAGCATCTACTTTTTCCTTCACGAGGTTAGAAGCACTGTTGACGTCACTTGAAATAATCTCGGCAGTGACATCCACCTTCATTTTACCGTCCATCCGAGTAATCGAGTCTGGGGAAGACCCATTTTCAATTTTAGCGACTTGCCCGATTGGCACGGAGATGCCTAGTGGGGAAGTCAATGTAGCTTCTTCCATTTCTTTAATGCTCTTATACGTTTCTTTATCAGTTTCGATATAGACTTTGTAGTTCTTGCCGTCCATTTCTACTTCTGTGAGTACTGGACGTGTACCTGCAGGAGCAAGCTTCATCGCAATTTGTCCCGCTGTAAGTCCAAGGGAGCTAAGCTTTTCTTGGTCCGCTACAATCGTATATTGATCGTAAGCTTCTTTGAGACTTGTTTCTCCATCTTTGAAATTAGTGGTATCAGCCTGCACGATTTTGGCGATCTCATCTGCGACTGGCTCGATTTGATCTAAATCATCTCCGAATACATTCACGGTTAGTGAGCTTCCACCCATACCTCCGCTCATCATCGCAGACATATCGCCCCACACACCATCTGGGACTTCTGCGGTTAAGCCCTCGATCAACTTCTCTTTCACGGATTCGAAATCAGGAGTTTTGCTATCATAAACGATGAAGAAAAGTCCCGAATTGCTCGATCCGCCCATACCCATAGGGCCGCCGCCGCCGATGGAATATTGCATTTTATCTACATGCTGTTGCGCTAAAATATATTTCTCTGCTTTCAGACCTTGCTCTTGGACTTCTTCAGTTCTTTGCCCAGCCTTCGGTGAGTAGGTTAGCATAACCGTTTTATCCTCTTGGGAAGGCATAAAGCTAACGCCGATAGGCTTGATCAGGAACAAGCTACCCGCAAGGAGCAGAACGGCTACTCCGAACGTAACGAGTTTATGGGAAAGACACCAGTTCAGAATCTTTTGGTAACCGGCAGACATTCTGTCTGGTTTCTCACTATGCGTCTTCTTACCTTTCAATCCGTTCCGGAACAGGGAGTGCGCCATTGCAGGAACTAGGGTAATCGCAACTACCAATGAAGCGAGCAGGGCGAAGACCATGGTTAAGGCGAAAGGCAAGAACAGCTCTCCAACCATGCCACTTACTAAAGCAAGCGGTAAGAACACTGCGATGGTTACAATTGTTGAGGACATGATTGGTACGAACATTTCACGTGTGGCTGCACTGATTAATTCCCGGCCTTTTAGCTTCTCCCCAGATAAGGAGAGTCGCCGGTATATGTTCTCTATGACTACAATCGAGTCATCGACTACCCGTCCGATGGCAACGGTCATCGCACCAAGGGTCATCATATTAAGCGTAATGTCCATTTGACGCAGACATAACACTGCGATCAGCAATGATAAAGGAATAGAGATGATAGAAATGATCGTCGAACGAATATTCCGCAGGAAGACCAAAATGATAATGACTGCGAAAAGGGCGCCAAATACCGCTTTGGACAACATTGTATTTACGGAGTCCTCAATCGGCTTACCTTGGTCAAGCAGAACTGTAAGGTCAATGCCTTTATATTGTGCTTTTAATTCTTCAGTTTTGTCCTTAACACCATTTACGACATCAACAGTGTTGGCATCGTTGGCTTTGACAATCTGGATACCGATCGATTCTTTACCATTCGTACGGGAGATCGATTCAGAATTCCCAACAACCTCAATTGTAGCAAGCTCTCCCAGCTTCACGGTCGGCAAGCCCATATTTGCAGCTCCGCCAGCAGCGCCTGCACCGGCAGCGCCAGCTCCAGGAGCTCCAGCACCAGCAGCACTCGCAGCACCAGTCGGCATTACTGGAATAGTCACATTTTTAAGATCCTCAACGGTGGTGATGTTGCCATCCACGACAACTGCCTTTTGAGCTTTATCCATCTCGAACAGTCCTAGTGGAACGCGGAGGGAAGAGCCTTGAATAATCCCTTTAACCGTATCTTCTGTCAGTCCGTATTCCTTAAGCTTCTCTTGATTAAACTTAAGCGAAACTTCTTTGACGTATTGTCCAGAGATTTGAATAGAAGCAACACCCTCAACATCTTCAAGGGCGGGGCGAATTTCGTTCTCGGCAATACGGGTTAGTTCTTCGAGATCTTCTGAATCCCCATTCGATAAACTAAGGGAGACTACAGGCATTGAGCTAAGGCTAAACCGGGAAATGGAAGGCTTTTGCACATTGTCCGGCAATGAGACCTCATTTAGCGCTTCGCGAACTGCTGCTGTAGCATTATCCAGATTCGTTCCATAATCAAACTCAATTTGAATACTGGAGGCATTCTCCAGAGAAGTGGAGGTGATTGTCTTTACGCCATCCACATTGCGCAGTTTTTGCTCTAATGGTTTGCTGACATCATTAACAACGCCTTCTGGTGCAGCCCCCGGATAGATGGTTGTTACGCTAAGATAGGGTATACTAATATTAGGTAGGGTTTCTTGCTTCATTGTCAGTCCGCTGTACAAACCGGCAAATACAATAATTATCGTCAGAAGCCAAATGGCAAATTTATTTCTGAGCGAGAAATTAATTAAGCTTTTCATAAGTTTTGTTTCTGCTCCTCTCGGGCCTTATCTTTACGAAATAGGGCGCCATTTTGAAAATTTATAATACTCACTATCCATTTTCTTCTCTCTCACGAACTCTTTATAGAGCAATTAACGAAATACGCATGAATGATTTGAAAAAGAGGTAACCAGCTTCCTCAATTCTTCCAATGGTGTAGTGAGCTCTGAGCAGGATTGGAGGTTGGACAACATCCCCTGTATGATTGCTTTGCGTGGGTGTGGTAAGAGAACCTCGCCTTCTAGAATGTTGAGTGATTCCAGTAAATCGGCTGACTCTTCGGGAACAATACTATCTAATTTACTGACCAGAGTCTTCATGTCCTTAATGATCTGTAGTGGGTTTTTTCGCTTACTCTCCTCATTCTCTTCCATCCAGCTTGCTAAAATAGTCGAGTTGATGAGTGGAGCCTGCTTACTTGTAAGAAGACCAGCTACAATAATATCCAATAGATTCATTAGATGATCAGCCATAACAGCAAGGGACAAATGGGTGTCCTGACGAAAAATAACCGCAATATAGGATTTGATTAGACCATGACCTACAATACATAAATCTCCGGTATAGGGAACGATCTCTTTTCCATAAAGGCTCTCCATCTTCACCTGAAACCAGCGCAAGAAGGAAGCATTGTTTCTGCGCAGCCATTCCGGTACTTCAGTATCAAACCCTTTTCCGGCAACCTCCTGGATCTGACGCTGCAAGAACTCACGTAATTCGTACACATGACTCAGTAGAATTTCTATTTGATTCCTAAGCTTCTCACGCGGTGTTCTTTGGGTTTCTTGTTCTTCACGTAATAAGGGATCACGAATCATTCGGTAACAATAGAGAAAAATGCTGCGTTCCAGCTCCTCTTTTGATTTGAATACTAGATACAAGCTTCCCTTCGAAATTCCGCATAATTCGGCGATCTCTTGCATAGACGTGGAGGACGAGCCTTTCACAGCGAATAATTGCATGGCGATCTTAATAATCTGTTCCTGCTTGTCCATCGTTTTATCACTCATTGGGGAATAACCTCCTTTCTGACTACTCAGTTCTATAATTGACTAATCGGTCAAAATAATTATATTCGATCCATCCTGTCATTACAAATTTCACCACAGAAGGGTTACAGTTTTGTTGTAAATAGATTTTTACATAGTAATTAGCTAGGAAGAAATAGGTTCTTCATGTAATATATAAATGTGTCATTTCAGTGTTGTTTGTATGAATAAGAAGGTAGGTACAATATGAGAAGAGGACTTCAATCTATAATTATCATTGGGGCATTTATAGCATTTTATTATTTTGGTTTTGGTATTTTTGGGAGTACTGCAGGAACGATTATTAGTATTTTCTCCACACTGACGGTCATTTCGATTAGCTTGGCTATTTTTATGGAGAACCGTAATCCTTCCACTACGATGTCTTGGATTCTTTTGCTTGCGTTGATCCCGGTGCTCGGACTGGTCTTCTATTTTCTATTTGGTCAGAATGTGTTTAAACGTCGTAAATATGATAAAAAAGCACAAAGAGATCTTATGGCTTATGAGCGAATTGAGAATGACGCTTTGCGTACGCATCAAGATTGGTCGGTCTTTGACCCCTCGCGTCAAAAACTACTATTATTATCCAAGACTCTAGCACGTACTCCTATTTCCTTTGCTTCAGAGACGCGTATCCTAACCAATGGTGAGGAGACGTTTGGGACATTACTGCTAGAGCTGAGACAAGCGAAGCACCATATACATATGGAGTATTACATCTTCCGTGCAGATCACATTGGAACGCGTATTCAACAGATTCTGATCGCGAAGGCGCGTGCGGGAGTGTCTGTCCGATTTATGTATGATGCTGTAGGTAGCTTTCAACTCTCCAGAGCCTTTTTGAAGGAGTTAGTTGACGCTGGAGTACAGGTGGCTTCGTACGGTAATTCCACCTCCTTTTTCTCTAGCCGGGTCAATTACCGGAATCACCGAAAAATCGTCGTCATCGACGGTGATGTCGGGTTCATGGGTGGACTCAATGTGGGGGATGAATATCTAAGCCGTAGTAAAACTTATGGATTCTGGCGTGACACCCATATGTTAGTTAGAGGTGAAGCGGTACGGACGATGCAAATCATCTTCTTGCAAGATTGGATGCATACTACAGGTGAAAAAATATTGGAGCAGGATTATCTCACACCACAGCTACACTTTATGACAGGGGACGGAGCTGTACAGATCATTGCGAGTGGGCCGGACAATGAACGCCGTGCACTCAAAAATATATTTTTCTCCATGATCACCTCAGCTGAGAAATCAGTTTGGATTGCCAGCCCTTATTTCATTCCGGACGAGGATATCCTGACTGCGATACGTGTAGCGGCTATATCTGGTCTAGATGTTCGATTATTATTCCCTGCTAAGCCGGATAAATGGATTCCGTTTCTGGCTTCGCATTCTTATTTCCCGGCATTGCTGGAGGCTGGGGTGAAGATTTATGAATACGAGAAGGGCTTTATACACTCTAAGCTGTTAATCGTGGATGGTGAAATAGCGACTATTGGTACAGCAAACATGGACATGCGGAGCTTCCATCTTAACTTTGAAGTTAACGCACTATTGCTTCAAACAGAGAGTGTTACCCGAATCGTTGCTGATTTTGAACGGGATTTATTATCTACCACTCAGATTGTGCAGGAGACCTTTATGAATAAACGCATGGTGGTACGTATGCTGGAATCTGCGGCCAGACTAATGTCTCCGCTGCTATAGCCTTATAACAGAAAAACCACCGTAGAGGGTGTAGCCTGATATGCTCCCATCATAGTAGACAGTAGA
>NZ_NFVA01000143.1 GCF_002264395.1 Paenibacillus sp. VTT E-133291 | reverse complement strand
AGAACTGGTTGATCTCATAATACGAACGGGTAGTTTAGTTCAAACCTATGAAATTAGTATTGTATAATTTTTACAGGAACTGAAAAAGAAAAATTGATAACCGTTGTTTATGACAAAACTTCACGAGATGACGAAATAGACGATGCCGTAATGGATTTATCTAAATTAGATGACGATGACATGATACGAGCCAGTGTAGGAGAATACAGAGATAGCTTTTAAAGAAGCATTTGCACTGATTAAATCCAAAGGAACTGATTGGTATACGAATTTTTCGGAATTATTCCCAACGAAAATAAAGTAAAATAAAAACCGAGATTAAACAACGAAGAATTTTAGTGAAAAGAACGGAGGGCTAAATTGTTGCTGTATCAAAAAATTCAGGACATGATTAAGGAGTGGAATCCCAACGAGATTCATCCACTATTGGACGATGAATACAATGATGAGGTCAAACAAATATACAACTTCATCAATGAAAACCAGAGAAAATGCGGAATTGGTGACCTTGGACAGTACATCTATGTTGTTTTCCAGAAATGCTGCGGGAACCTGTTTGAGAAATCGCAAGAAGAATGCGTTCAGATAGCCAATAAGATAGCCAATAAGATAATCAAATAGTACAGACCATCAACATGTTAAGCTAACGGGACACGATAGCTCAATAGAGATCAGGAGAAGGCTGTCGATGTGGAATACTGTGTTTTTAAAAGGAGATGAGGTTATGCAAGGCTTAAAAAAAGATGTTGTTATATTGCTTGAATCAATTGTTTTTTTGGCTATTGGCTTGTTACTTACTGTAAATGTAGCAAGTAAAATTTATGAGAGTTTTGGAATTGAATTTATAGGTAATGTTTGGGTTAATTGGTTCGGAGTTTCTTACTTTCTTTTTGTACTATACACGGTTATTACTAGACTATTTATTATGAAGAATACTATCTACTTTAAGCAACGTCTGAAATCAAAATTTTTTTGGTTTGGTTCAATTTACATAATCTCTATTCCATTTGTAAAAGGAGAAAACCCATTCTAATTGAACTAACGGGCAGGTTAATATGGAAGCCATGTAGAACTTTTATTGTATAAAGTTGGTGTGGGGGAATATCAATGGAAAGAGAAGTTACGGAAGCCGAATTTTTAGATATGCTTCAAAATGGGCACAGACACTTTCACAAAATTTGCGTCGAAGCAGGTACTTATCATGAATTTGACTTTTCGGGTTTAATCTTCGATGAGTGTTTGTTTTCGGTTGACTTTGCGGGCTCTAATTTTGAAAACTCTACACTGATGAACTCTAATTTTAAAGCGTGTGATTTCTCCAATTGTGTTTTTAAAGGTGCAGTCTTGTTAGGTAATTCGCTCGATGGTGCGGAATTCAAAGGGGTGATTATAGAGGGTATTACCTTTTTAGAAAATACATATCATTCTATTATCCTTACAGAGCGACATCTAATTGACATGATAATATAAATAATCAATTCTTCAGCTTGGGAAACTATAGTTCAATAATGAGATGGTGGCTCCGAGAGGAAGCCCTTTGTTCGGCTAACTGGCAGTATAGTGGAATATAGATTTGGGTTGTATAATCAAAACAGTATAAACATTTTTATCAAATGGATAAATAAGGAGAAAATATGAACACTGAAGATTACAAAGGTAATGATGATTTACAACTGTATGATTCAGTCATAAAGAAATTCGTTATTGACCACCAAAACAAGACCGTTGAGTTTTACTTTCTTAAGGTAATTGAGCGAGTAGACAGAAGTGAGCATAGCTTTACTTATAAAGTAAGGGAAGCAAGGCTGAAATTTTCAGGTGTGGTATATGCGAAACTACCATATTGGATGGAATTTGATGAATGGAGTGAATTTTACCGCTCCGCAGTTATCAAAACTTCAAGTATCCTACAAAGAGTTCCCGAACGAGCACAAAAACATAAAGAACTCCTACATATCTATTTGGGTATAGACAATGGTAATGAATATGCAGAACAAGATATAATCTGCGAAAGTTTTGCAATAGAATTGGAGCCAGAAGAGTACATTTTGCATAATGATTTCGACTGGTTATATGTAGAATAATACTGATATGCAATCAACTAACGGGCAGTTATGCGTAACTTCCAGGGAATGTAAACATCTAAATAACGTAAGGAACGAGGAGGCAGACAATTCATGGGAGGAACGAATGTATGGGATGCGGAGTGGGAGGTTAACGAAGAGCAGGCGCGGACGCTGATCGGCAGACAATTCCCTCAGCTGTCATCGAAGCAAGTGAAGCGATTGGGCTGGGGCTGGGACAATACGGTTTTTCTCATCGGTGACGAGTACGTGTTCCGGTTTCCAAGGAGAACGATTGCAGTTGGCTCGATTCGTATGGAAGGGAAGCTGCTGCCGAAGCTGGAGGCATATATGACCATCCCCTATCCGAAACCGTTGTTTTATGGCGAAGCAAGTGATGAATACCCGGCACCATTTCTTGGCTATGCCTACGTGCCAGGAGATTTCCCCATCGGTTTGACGGAAGAACGCCGGGCTTTATCGGCAGAGACGCTGGCGAAATTTTTACGGAAATTGCATGAGTTTCCGGTGCAGGCGGCGCTGAAGTGCGGAGTTCAGCAAGATCATCGAAACTTGACGGACATAGCATCGCGCAAAGTGAAATTGGAGGGCTTTCTATCGAAGGTGGTTGAACACTTGTCGCCGGAGGAGTACGGTGTGATCGAAGCGTATATTAGCAGGCTTCAAAAGGATCGTGTCGAGGCGGTGAATGCACTGCTACATGGCGATCTTCATTTCAAAAATATGCTTGTGAATGAGAACGGGATCGTTTCCGGCATCATTGATTGGGGCGATCTGAGCGTAGGCCATCCGGCTTGCGATTTGAGCGTTGCTTATAGCTTTTTACCACCTTACGCTCGTGGCGTGTTTTTCGAAACGTACGGAGGAGCGGACGAGGAAACGAAGCTGCTGGCGCGGCTGATCGCGGTATACATCCCCATACTGATCTTAATGCAAGCGGTCGATGACAGGAATGAAGCGATTGCGGCAGAGGCGAAATCCAACATCATGCGGGCACTGTCGGATTAGGCTCATTATTTCGTTGCGGCTATGGGGCTATGGCTATCGGCACCATTTTGTCGTTTAAAGGCCTCGATAAGGTACGATCCGCCTTCTCTGATGCTGCTTTATGTTGAGGAACACGAAATTCAACAGAGTAAGTCGTTGCGCTAACGGGACACTATAGTGGAATAGCGGTTGCTTCGGCAGTCGTTTTTTATTTGTTCAACTAACGGGCAGTTTAGTTGAACAAGTTAAGTGGATGTTTTATATCATATATAACGCAAACTGTGCAGGAAGGGATGGATTATACGGCGAGAAAACTCAGCCTATTAGTCACTGTATTGCTTTAAATTAAACCTCAGCAGTTGACAATAGTGAAGTGATTTTATGAATCCAGTCTCCATTTTTGTCAGCTAATAAGGCATTCCACCCGAGCAATATTGCTTCATTAAAATTTTTGTCCTGGTCATCAACAAACCATACATCTGCCTGGTGACTTAAATGTTGATGAACAAGAGCGTATATTTCAGAATTAGGCTTACAATAACCTACTTCGCTGGATATAGTTATACTGCGTACAAAGGGTTCAATTGGTTTTATAATGGACTCAATCCACTCGATGCGATGGTTACTTAATAAGTGGATGTTTGCGTATTTACTCCAATGCTGAACTTTTTCAAAAGCTGGTAATGGACGAATATTTGAAATAAGGAGTTGCTTTGCCTTATCTATATTAATTGCAGGAAATTTTATGTACAGCTGCTCCCAGAACCCCTTCTCCGATATCTTCCCAGTCCATAATTTTTCACGCATTTCGTTTCTAAAATGAAAAAGCACTTCATAAGGAATATTCGACTTTTCCGAAAGGTCTTCCCAAAAATGAGGAGAAAAATTGGTGGAAAGCACTCCTGCCACATCGAGAATTAATTCTTTACGATTCATATTCAACACCCTCCACCCACATGTTTCAAAAGCATATTCGACTTATGTGGTTGAATTTCTTCTTGATAAATATTATAGGCAGTTAGTTTAGAAGTTTTTTCATCGAGTCGAGAGTCGTAGTGATTGTTGCACAGTACGAAGATATTGTGTAACAAAAAGAAAGCGCGCTTGTTCAACTAACGGGCAGGATAGTTGAATGATTTCGCGAATAACTTAAGTCATGACGAATTTACGAAGTTCGCAAAAAAGACGTTAGCCGAAAGAAGTTCTTAGTTTAGGAGGAGTCTATATGATATTAGAAAAAGTTATAAATAGAATTGTAATACAAAGTGAATATAAGGATTTTGTTGATAAATATATAGATAATATACTTAGCGAATTTAAAGGTAAGATTCATAGCATTTATATGTGTGGCTCGATTCCAAAAGGAACTGCTAAACCTTTTAAGTCAGATGCAGACTTTACTATTGTATGTGTAAATCCCAAAGATATTGATTACGAAAGATTGTCAAATATTAAAGATGGGCTTTTGGAAGAATATCCATTAGTAACTAAGATTGATACGATAATTTGCTCGATTGACGATGTATTAAGTAAACCAAATGAGTGGGGTTTTTGGGTAAAGATAATTTGTGTTTGCATATATGGTCATGACGTTGGTGAAAAAGTACCACCGATAATTATTTCTCCTGAATTCATTTTAGACTTAAATACAGAGACCAAGGAGGAAGTAGATCGTATACATAGTTTACTTTCTAATGCTAATGAGAACACAATGAAAACTAGATATATTAAAGGTTACTCTAAGAGATTAATTCGTGCATTATACTCTTTGGTTTTAGAAGATACAGGTGTATGGCAAGATGACATTATTAAGATGAAGAATGCCATATTAAACTATTGTGAGATTGACTCCGCTTTAGTTAATTATCTGTATGCTTGTTACTTGGATAGTAATGTACTTGTTGAAGAGTTTCTGGGAATTGCAGATGAAGTATATAGCTATTTTGAGAACGCCTTAAATGCAATGGCTGCTTCCAGAACTTCCTTCGGCTAACACCATATTGACGCTCCGGGTAACTCTGAGAAGTGAGTGACCACATCCAGCCCCCTAAGCCCGTCGGGACGTCACTGCATTAGGTGTTCGGCAAGCCTCACAACTATAAGCAGCGACTCTAATTAAAACATAAGACTATTGAAGTAACGGGGAACTTTAGCTGAATGATACACATTAAAGAGCAGCCGCTACGGTAGCCTGCTGTTTTCATTGAAGTAACGGGCAGGATAACTTGGACAAGTCACGGAGATTTGAATATGAAGATTGTTAAGGGATGTGTTATTAAAATTAGTCTACAATTGGTGCCATTAAATATTCCATCAGATTGGACTGTCGTATGGAATCATTTTTATGAAATTAATCCCGATGACTTTCATGACGACTCATTTCCTTATGTATGGGAGCTACATGAGGATATATTCTATTTTAGAAATGAAAAGACAGGTTTGATTTTGGATTTAGGATGGTATCCAGCTATGCGTTCAGAGGGTGCGTATACATTGAATTTAGTGAAAATAGGTGATGAAGAAACTGGACCCGAATATTGGGCTAACCCTATTTTGAAATATTGTTCCCGCAAAATTAACGACATAACAAATATAATTCATGAAGTTCTCAATAAAGAGCAATATGATTCGTCCGAAGCAAAGTAAATCATTAAGCTAGCGGAGAACGACAGTAGAATAGCGGCTGCTTCGGCAGCTGTTTTTTATTGTTCAAATAGCCAGCAGAATCCTTACAATTTGTGGGACTATAGCGTTCCATTATTAGCATTAGGTTAAGTAATAATATTATGTAAAAATTTGGAGCGATGTGGTAAAGTGGAATGATGGGAAAAGTACTCAAATTACAAGCTTCTTCGATAATATCTTTGTGCCAATCCTTGCGTTCCTCGGTATGATACTTTTCGTATATGGGTTTCCGAAAAAAATCAAATAAGATAACTTGTTCAACACGATGTGAGCACATTATGGATTGTACCATAAAGTTACAGAGGAGGTGCTTAGATGGCGGAAAGAAGATATGGAATTGTCAAATGGTACAAAGAAGATCAAGGCTACGGACGGATAATGCTAGACGGGCAGGAAGATAACCTGTTTTTGTACACTTCAGCGAAATACTACCAGACCCTATTAGGTTACCGGACGGCTTTCGGTTCCTTAAAGAGGGTCAAAAAGTTGCATTCGACCTATTCGAGTTTCCGGATATAGTTGATTCTCAGCGCAGGACAGCTAAGAATGTGCAAATATTAGAGGAATGAAGGAATCGAGACGTACTTGATGAATGTATGGACTTTCGGGAATCATAATTAAGCTAACAGGCGACAGGCGACGATAGTTCAATATAAACACGATAAGGCAGCCAATCAGTCAAGATGAAAGGCTGCCTTTATTCAATTAACGGGCATTTATCTTCAACTACTAATTATAGTTTTCTTGCTTTAATTACGAAAGTTACAGGAAGCATCTTTGCTTTTTTCGCAAAATCGTCGTTATCGTTCCGGGATTGAATAAGTTCATCATCAGATTGCTCAATCATTTCCTCAATGATAAATCCCGCTTTTGAGAGCGCATTGACATAGGTTGATAGTTTACGGTCAGATAATGTTAGCGTACTTTCGTTAAGAGTTACCGAATACCAAGATTCATCGAAATAACATTTTTTAAAAACAAGCATATCATTTTCTGCAACAACACATTTGTGTATAGGGTGAGACCAACTGAAAATAAATACGCCGTCTACTTTTAGGTAAGATGCAATCCTGCTAAAAGTACCCTCAAGGTCGGTTGTCCAGCCTATAGCATAAATCGAATAAACAAAGTCAAAATAATCTTCAGGTAAGCCACATTTTTCTTCCATGGGTGAACAGATTAATTTTGCTGAAAGTCCGTGATCTGATAAGTATTCTCTTGTTTTTTCGATTTGGTTTTCTGATATATCTATACCCCATAGTTCAGATGCTTTACGTTCCCCGAGATATTGCAATGATTGACCGCTTCCACAGCCTATCTCTAGCATCTTTTTTCCTGAAATATCGCCAAAAAGTTGGCATTTTTCTTCTGAGACGAATGCTCCATATAAAGGAAGTGCGGTTGCTCCTAAAATATCATTTCCTTTTGTATCCCAAAATAAACTGTTAGTTTCATGAATAACATTCTTGTCCATATCGACCGAGATAGCGCTACCAACCTCCCCAGCGCCTATAATATTTGTTCTATAAACAGAATTCTTGTCCATGCAAGTACCATCCCCCAATATAAAAATATTAGCCTAAATATCCTGACTTTCGTACTATTAATTCCCAAATAATGTACCATTTTTCTATGAATACATCTACCTCAAATCTTCCATATAGCATCCATTTGATCTAGTAGACTCATTGCGCTAACCGGACACGATAGTGGAGTAGCGGTTGCTACGGTAGTAGTTTTTATTTGTTCAATTAGTGGGCAAGATAGTTGAAAAAGGAACTCAAATTTAAATCTCGAATATTTATTGAGAACGGATAGCTAAACAATTGATGACAGACAGGAGATAAATACGATGATAAAAGGTTTCGGAGGAATTTTTTGGAGAACTAAGAATCTTGAAGTTATAAAAAAATGGTACAGTGAGGTCTTGAAGATTGAAATAGATCATTGGAATGGGACTGTGATAAAGCCCCAATCAGGAAATGAGACTATCTTTTCTTTCTTTACCGAGGATGACAGTTATTTTCCAACAGAACAACAAGTGATGTTAAATTTCCAAGTACATAATCTAGACGAGACTATTAAGCATCTTGAGCATATTGGTATACCACTTGCAAAGAAAAAAGAAATTAGTGAATTTGGAAAGTTTGTTTGGATTGAAGATCCTGAAGGTCGACTGATCGAGCTTTGGGAGAAATAAAGAGTTCTAACCAAATCCAACGGTATAACTCCAGAGTTGATGAGTTATAAAAAATGAGTTGACACAAAAGTAGTTAGGAACCATACTACACATATGAACAACAATAATAAAAAAGTAAGTGACATTGAGGCTATTCCCTCGCTTGTACAATCCAAGCGTCAGATTGATCGTTATAACCTAGACATAGACGCACAGGCTATACTCGTCGCGTCTAGGCTAATGGCAGCGGGAGCCATGCTTGGACACGCCTCGGAAATTCATTTCTCTAGATTTGGTTTATCAACAGGGCGTTATCGTTTATTGGCTGATCTTGAAGATAACGAAGGAGAAGAGTTGCCTTCGCAATTAGCGGAGCATTTAGGCGTTACACGTGCAACAGTGACTGGTCTTATCGATATTCTTGAACGAGATGGGCTAGTATCTCGGCGATCAAGCTCAGACGATGGGCGTCAGAAATCAGTCATTTTAACGGAAGAAGGAGCGAAGAAGCTACGTGAAATGGCACCTGAGCATTTCGCTCGGCTGGAAGCAATGGTGGGCTTACTCAATATCGAAGAGCGCAGCGTATTTCTTGACTTGCTAGACCGAGTTACACAAGGCATCTCAGCACTTACGGGTGAACTAGGCTCGAAACCAAAGGGAAACATCAGTAATGAGTAGAATGGGCTAGTGAAGCTAGCCTATTTTTATTCTTATATAGTTAGGCACCTAATTATATCTCGCTGAACGCAATCGTTGGACTACTTCAAAGAAGAAAGGAGCAAGTAAATGAACCAGATGAAATACCCGAAGCGGACAGATGGTGTTTATGACATCAAGGCTGTCGGTTCCAAGAAAAAGACTTTTGTACTATGGCGTGAAGTTGTAATGGCCTATATGGCTCCTGCTATTATGGCAGGTATCGGGGGATTGGTTACTGCAGATAGGGGGCTGCAAATAGCGGCATTGACCACTATTGGTGGTGCATCAGCTTTGATGGCCTTGATGATTGGCCTTTTGTTGCGTAGCCGAGTGGGCCATTTGCAATGGGTCATCGGTGCACCTCACTTGGTTGTGGTAGGGGTATTCGCATTGGCCGGGTCCTCATTTGGACTATACGCTGCATGGGTGACATCTGTTTCTGTTGAAAGTATGATTCCGAGTAATCACTTGGCCTGGGTAAATCGTGTCTGGATCGATTTCCCGTTGTCAGGATTCATAGCAAGCACGATAGTGACATGGCGGTGGCGACTTGCAGTCACAACTAATTTTTCATCTAAAAGGAGAAGTGAGAAATGATAGTTATTATGGGAGCAACAGGTACGATAGGTAGTGCACTTTTGGAACGTTTGGTTGATCTTGGCATACCTGTGAGGGCTCTAAGCAGAGAGCCAGAGAAGTTGCGCGATCAGATCGGAGAAAAAGGCCGATCGACTACCGAGGTCGCAAGGGTGGATGCTTCCGACCCCACATCGCTGCGCCGTGCGTTTAATGATGCTAGCCAGCTCTTCCTTGCCATGTCCAACAGTCCAAGACAAATCGAATTGGAAAATTCAATCATTCAGATTGCCGTCGAATCTGGAATCAAACACATCGTAAAAATATCAAGTCCAGCCTTTGAGCAGAGCTCTCCAGTGGCAGTAGCGGGCTGGCATCAAGAAATTGAGAAAACGCTGAGAGAATCGGGTCTCACCCACACCGTATTGCGCCCCTATGCGTTCATGCAAAATTTAATGCGCTTTGCACCAACGATCACAACCCAAAATATTTTCTTCGGCTCCATGGGTGATTCACCATGTAACTTCATTGACTGTCGCGATATTGCAGACGTTGCTGCAGAAGTTCTGACCAACCACGAGGTATCAGGCCATATATATACTCTTACTGGTTCGGAGATTTTCAGTTATCCCCAGATTGCGAGTCGACTATCGGCCCTGCTTAATCGACCGATAAGTTACATCAACATGGAACCCCAAGTACTGCTCCGTAATCTTATCGAGCACGGGAATATGCCTCCTTGGCTCGCGAACCACGTTGTGGAAAT
>NZ_NFVA01000004.1 GCF_002264395.1 Paenibacillus sp. VTT E-133291 | reverse complement strand
CGCTTGTTTGATTTTTCTAGAATCTATCACTCTATGAATCACTAGTTAAGAGCAATTGCATCAAAGCTAATAAACGGTCTAAGTTAATGGGCTTGCTGAGATAATCTGTTGCTCCCGCTTGTAAGATTTTCGCCTTATCTTCCTTCAGCGCTTTCGCAGTCAGCGCAATAATTGGAATTTCCTTCTTTGTTGGTATTTCTCTGATTCGATTGATAGCCTCATAGCCGTTCATTACCGGCATCATGATATCCATAAGAACGATGTCTATGGATGCAGATTGCTCCAGCGCATGTATGCCTCTCTCTCCATCCGCAGCTGTAGTCACTTGCAGTCCACGCTTCCTTAACATGTTAGACAGCGCGAACAGATTCCGCTCATCATCATCCACAATTAGAACATGCTTATGATTTAGCGAGGTGAAATCGCTACTAATATTCTCACTGGTTGCAGCGGCAAGAGCAACCGAACCTTCTTCCTCATGACTAAGATCTACTACTTTCTCAGTGGTTTCTTCAAGACTAGGATTATCCTGAAGCTTCAATGGCAAATACACCGTAAAGACACTACCCATTCCTACCTGACTCTCCACTGTAATTCTACCGCCGAGCAGTATTGCCAGTTCTCTGGATATGGATAACCCAAGCCCAGTTCCACCATATTGACGTTCTGTATTTCCATCCGCCTGTTGAAAAGCTTCGAAAATAATAGACTGCTTCGCATAGGGGATCCCAATTCCAGTATCTTTGATGGCGAAAGCAATAAATAACCCTGTTTCCAAATTGCCTAATTTCACTAACTCGTCTTTAGTCGCTAAGCGTATTTCAAGAATTACTGAGCCTTTAGCTGTAAACTTAAACGCATTGGACAGCAGATTTATAATAATTTGCCGTACCCTTTGAGCATCCGAATAAAATAGTGTAGGCAAGCCCTCCCCGATTTGTATATGGAAAGGAATCTCTTTTTTTCGAGAAAGCCGGTTGAAGCTCTGAAGCATTGCCTCCGGGATCTCCGTTAGATTTATTGCTTCAATTTCAATATTCAGCTTCCCTGCCTCAACCTTGGACAAATCCAAAATATCGTTAATCAGCCTCAGCAGATCTTGTCCAGAAGAATGTATAGCTTGTGAAAATTCAATATCCTCCTCGCTTAAAGCTCCCGACTGATTCTCCATGAGAAATTCGGAGAGTAACAATATGCCGTTAAGCGGGGTTCGGAGTTCATGAGACATATTGGCCAAGAACTCCGATTTATATTGAGAGCTTTGCCGCAATAACTCCGCAGATTGAGCAAGCTCGATTTGAGCTTGTTCAGCCTCAAATGACTTTCGCTCGGCTAAGAGGTTCTTCTCCTCCAACTTTCTATTCGTTGCATGTAGCGACTCTGTCTGGATTTGCAGCTCCTCAGATTGGGTTTGTAATTCTTCGGTATACACCTGAAGTTCTTCATTTAAGCGCTGGGATTGTTCCAGAAGCTGATCAATCCTCATACTGCTGATCGTACTGTTGATTGCAGCGCCGAATGCATCTGAAATAGAATCCAAAAATTCAATCTGCCGCTCCGTAAGAGGAGAGAAGGTCGCAATTTCCACCACAGCAACTACTTCATCTGAAAAAGAAACCGGAAATAATAAAAGAGATTTCGGCGCAGAAACGCCCAGCCCAGACTGAATATTGATATAATTCTCCGGAAGATCCTGTATATGCATCAAGCGCGCCTCTTTAGCGCATTGACCAACCAAACCTTCTCCGATTTGAAATGTCCGATGATCTGTAATGTTGCTGCTTCCACCAAACGTGGAGGTTCTATTTAACAAGTCTTGATCATGTTCTTGTGTCCGTATATATAAGGCACTGTATGGATAATCAATAACTTCTGCCGTTTTACTTAAAAAAATGTCCCCCAGTTGTGAGACAAGTGTGATGCCCTGATACCTTGACAATAAATCGTTAGCATGATCCTGAATCCATATCCGCTCTTGTTGCATATCTATCAGATGATTCGTAGCGACGCTGAGATCCCTGATTTCATCATTCGTGGTAATCTCCACTCTTGTCTTCATATCAACAGAGGAATCTAAGCCAGCAATCGTATGGGTAACCTTGCGAATCGTACTAACGATAGCACGTGAAATGATCCACGAAGCGACCACGGAGGTAATAGCAATAATCGCCCAAGCAATATAAAGGAACTCTAGCAGCAATTTGTTTCGATCTGCCTGTTCAGCTATCAGAGTATTAGTGTTCTCATTCATCGTCTCACGGTAAGTACTGAACTGACTACGAATCTGGTCCATTTGATCCTTGCCATCATCCGAATTGAAATATCGTAAGATTTCCGCTTCCTGTCCCTCTTTTTTCAATTCTATTACATAATCCCCGGATTGCTTGATCCAATGCTGGATACTATTTTCGATGTCCACCAGACGCTGGAGTTGCAAGGAATCATTAGCATTCAGCAAAGAGAGCTTATCATAGCTCGCCTTCCATTGTGCTTTTCCCAAATCATAGGGCTCCAGATATTTGTCATCGCCGGTGATAATATAACCTCGTTGTCCTGTTTCCATATCAAGAATGTTCTTCTCGATCTTGTTAGCCAAACTAGCTATCTCTCGGTCCTGATGGGAAATAAAGCTGGTTTCCCGCTGTAGCGTATTAATTCTATCATGCATGATCATAACAAATCCTAATAGACAGATCACAATCAACACTGTAACGGATAGTATTTTATACTGCAAAGTAAATCGGTGCTTTTTCACAAAGTGCCTCCGTCCTGTCATCTAACTAGCTCTTTGCCTAAATCCTTGTATTAATAGCTCTTTCTCCTGCTCCAATACCCTATCGAGACATCTATGTGAATTTTTACTGCTTGTAAATTAAACACTTTTGGATACCGTTGAAACACTTTTTATTTGCCATAAAAAGCCTCCAAGTTCACTCGCTCCTCAATAGAATATGAGGGGAAATGGAGTGACTACTTGAAGGCGATACTACACTAGCTATATTAACAAATACAAGTCTTCTTCTTCACACCAAGCTTTCCAGCCTGTTCAACCTTAGCAATATAATCTACAGCCAGCGGTACTTTACATGCGGTTTGTCCCATTTGTACCTGGACCTTTCCAATGCTTGCAGCAATCTGCGTTGCCTCATCATGCAGTTCGGTTACGCTGCTGCCGGCAATAATTACAAACATATTCATAGTGTAACGAACTCGATTCTGTTCCTGATGAATGGTAGATTGTATTTGTTGTAGCAGCTCTCTAATCTCAGCAATATCTAGCAGATCATCCGGCGTAACTGAAATGTAATTCCCATAAGTACTCCAGCCACAGGCGGCCACCATTTCATCTGATGAAGAAATCCATTCTCTTGCAAGTTCTAGAGCGTAAGGGCTCTCTGCAGCGACAGACGCTACCGTATATTCCGCCAAAGCATAACAGTAAGCCGCTGACACCCAGTTCTGAAGCTCTTCCTTCGTAAGATGCTTAGGATCAACCGTAATTCCTGCCAGATACATTGCATCATAATTCCCCGTCTGGTACAAAGCCTTAACCAGACTCTGGTCTTTCTTCACGATCTTAACCAGCTTCTTCAGATCGCCTACCTTCACTCCGAATAAAGGCTCCTCAGCACCATGTCGTACGAAGGTGCGTTTCGTCTGCTCTGTACCCATCTCTTCAAGCTTACTCATCACTTCATCAATTGTCAGATTCATTAGAACACCTCTTTATCCCTTCACCGCTTCTCTTAAAATGGGCTCACGACCCAGCGTTACTCTATTCTTGCCCGATTTCTTGGAACGATATAACGCTTCATCCGCTTCCCGATACAAATCCTCGAAAGTCACCTCTCTACGCATTGTAAAAGAAATTCCGATGCTAGCGGTAAGCTGAATGCTATCGTGTTCATTCAAAATTATTTTATAATCACTCATCGTAGTGCGAAAACCCTCTGCTTCCATCAAGGCTGCACGTTTATCCTCAGCAAAAAAGCATACAGCAAACTCCTCGCCCCCGACTCTTCCGGCAATGCCCTTGTTTTGGTACACCTGAAGTATTTTATTCGAGAAATCAACTAATGCCTGATCTCCTGCTAAATGACCATAGGTATCATTAATTAACTTAAAGTCATCGATATCAAATAACAACAGTGCCAGTCCTAGTCCGTCCGGAATCGTTTGATTTTGCACCATTTGCATAAAATGCCTGCGATTATAAAGTCCCGTCAAATCATCTATCGTTGCTTGATAGACCAATTCACGTTCATACCGCTTCTTTTCACTATGATCACTAAAAACAATTAGCATCCCCTTGTTCTCTGTTGCGTGAAGTTCAGTCGCTATCAAGGAAACCCCATAACAAACCTCTCTTATTCCAGTACATACAATCTCAAACTGTCCTTCTGTCCTTTGACTATAATGAGCACCAATGTCCTTGTGAAGCCTCATAAAAAGATCAATATTTTTCCCCATCCAGGTCTCATTCGGTATCCCGGTAATCTCAAATAAAATGGAGGTTGCAGCCTCATTTATACCAATGATTCTATCATTCCGGTCTGTCAAAACTACGCCGTCTTTCATATGCTCCAGGATTTTGATTTTAGTTAAAGGATAGATCGTAGATTTGGAGTCAATGAATAAACACAAATAAGCCGCTATAATTGCGGGTAGATAAGTGAAGGCCGTAAAGCCTGTAAGCGTAATCTTCAACAAGGGAAGTAAAAAAACAGAGATGACCGGAACAAGCAGCCCAGCAAACAGTAAGAAAGCACGTCGTAAAAAAGCTCTCGGTCTATTCATTAAGGAAACAGCTAGCAAGCAGACCGCATAAAGACCAAATAGCTGATCATAAGCAATAAAAGCCATGCTAAGAAGCGTAGGCTTTACAGTAATTCCACTAATACCCGCAACAGTGGCCATGCCCACTTCACTACGCATTAGATGATGATAAGTATCCGTAAAAATAAGCAGTACGTCCAAAGCAATTGGAATCGAGAAAATAGCAAGCTTTACTGGCAGACGCTCCGCGGAAGGAGACACATATTCTTTAACGACAGCATAAGTAAATAACGCACTTAAAAAAAGCGGAGCCTGCTGCATATTCTTCCACCACAGCTTAGCCTGAAAAGAGGATGACAAAATCTCTCCCGCTGTTGCAATAAATATGAGGCTGACCAGCAGCATTAAGATCCATAAATAGCGTCTTCCTGCCGACTTTCGATGTCGATAGGAGCTGATGCCCATGTAAAAGCTTAGAACACTACCCATTAATAAGTAATACGGATATCCTTGAATCCACGGCATGCCATATTTCTCCTATTTTTCAAGTCGCTCCTATCATTATATCCTAATCAATCCTACAAATGAATCAACAAATACCAGTACATCTGTACACCTTACGATTTGAACTTCACTCGATGGGAGAACATATATTTTCTGGCTAAGTCCTTAAACGCTGTTTTATCTTGTACCGACTGAAAGTAACGTTTAGGGATAATCAGTGCTCTATTGGAAGACACAAAAAAAACGAACAAGTTCATTGTTTCACCTATTTTATGTATCTCTTCCCATTTCACTTGCCCGGAACCTGCCTCGGATACGTATTTTATGCCCTCATCTGATATGGAATAACTCTGAGGCTGCTGAGCCAGGCTGTCTGTAGCGAAGGCTTTTTTAGATTTTTTGGTCAAGCTTGATTTGGTCATATACCATAAAACAGCGGCAAGAATCACAGCAGTCCCAGCAAGGATTGAAATACTTGTAGTACTGTAATCCTTAGTAATTAACAGTAAAATCACAAAATAAGCAACCACACTGAAAGAGTTAAGTATAATTCGGCTATTTAAGCTAAACCATAGGTTAAACTCCAGAACGTCCTCGCTCTTCAGGACGGTATCTACTTTTATTTCATTTTCCACTACTGATCGCTCCCCTGCCACTATCGAAATTTATCAATGCCATTTCATTTTAACATGCCTGAACACAAAAAAGGGACATCCCTGAAGCGATCGCTTCTAAATGGGTTGTCCCTTTTTAAACCGTATGAATGCTTATTTCTTTTGTGCAAGACGTTGTTTGAACTTGTCAACACGGCCGCCTTGTTCTGTATCTCTTTGTTTACCAGTGTAAAATGGGTGGGATGCGGAACTTGCGTCCACGCGGATAACAGGATAAGTGTTACCATCTTCCCATTCCATTGTTTCATTGGATGATTTTGTAGATGCACTCAAGAATTTGAAGCCTACGCTTGCATCCATGAAAATAACCTTGTTGAACTTTGGATGTATGCCTTCTCTCATTCTGATCGTCCTCCTTCTGAACAAATTAGTGGAGCCTTTATGGTAAATTAACCAAATGATCTGTAGGTTTATCTATAAGTATAACCTAATAAACGTAGGAAAATTCGTAAATCTTACGATTTAGACCACCACTCCATCATACGTGAAATCGACATGTAAAGTCAACTAATATCCGATATTCCTTATATTCCCTTACGTTCAACTGACTTATACATCATACTCTAATTGTTTTTTAGCCTGAACAATAAAATCTAACGGGTTCTCAATAGTGCTGGCTTGATATTCTACAGCACCTATTTTGAGACCAAGGCTGACTTTATACTTTTTGACAAATTCAGTGTCATTAAGCTCTTGAAGCTTCAATTTAATCCGCTCAATTACAATTTTTGCTCCATCGCTGTCGGTGAACAGCAGAAGGCCCCATGTTGCGTCATCTTTGTCCAGTAAATACAATGCATCATTGGTACGAATGCTGGCCTGACTGAGCTGAGATACGTCATGAATGGCCTCAGCCAGCTTATCTTCGGGAATAATACGTCTAATCTCATTCCAGTATTTCACTTTCACTACAAGCAGTGTGAGCGGAATCTGATATCGAGTCGAAATGCCTGTAAATAAGGCAGCATCCTTCTGAAAAGAAATACTGTTACGCAGATCTGTGTTCTCGTCGATGATGGCCATATTGGCAGTCTTTTTCTCCAAACGCTGATTCTCAGCCTGCAGCTCACGATTACTTAGTGTAAATATCCACAGTACCACTGTTAACAATGGGGTCATAATTAGCCAGAAGTAAGTATTCAGTCCAATTGTCTCTCCCAAAGATATCGTCTGATACATCGTGTAGAAGCCGTAAGTAAATATAAACACCAGGTTCAAGACCAGCCCTGCAGTTACCGTTGTAAAGTAGGTAACAATCGCCAGAATAAAGGCCACATTTAAAATGATAATATTCTGGATATAATCATCGGGTGCCCCTGAAATGAAGACAATACAAATAAAAAGAAGCACCAGGAACGATAAGAGAGCGATATCTGAAACTAACCCGCTGCGATTACGTCTCACGCTTATCACCACGTTTCTTCATATGTTTACGAAGCAGCAGGATCAGCGATAGAATCACCAGTGCCAGAACCAGCATAATTACGATTATGAAACTCAGCACGTCCGTTCGTTCCGTTATTTTTTTGACCACGGAATCCTCTGCTGCTCCAGTAATGATCTTGAAACGGTGCGCATTGACATTACCGTCCTTATCAACGATTACCCCATCGCCAAACACCTTCCATTTGTCCCGCTCTGTTGCAATCAACTTCGACGCCAAATAGTACTCTTCAGAGCCCACTCCCGTAACAGCAAGCAGCCCCCGTCCCGCCTCAAATGGCGATTCAATCAGCTGCAGTGTACCGATTTGAGCACCGTAATGATCTTCAATACTCATCTTCTCATTGGAGCGAATCGCTGTTCCGTTCCCGTTATATTGAAAATAGAGCTTATCATTATGATCACGGATGATCTTATTATTCTTATACGTGCCTATGGCGATAACATTATTATTCTTCAAATGATCCGCGCTAATGTTATCCGTGTAGAACTGAATGTTGCCTATATTTCCGCTAGCGTATTTTCCCAGAAGATTAAATACATTAGCTAAACTCAAATATGCGTAATCATCCATTTCTTGCGGCAGCACAACTGCTACTTGATTGTAAAGCCCGTCGCGTATGAACGGATACGGATAGTTATTAAACAAAAGATCCGTACGATCCTTAGTATTAAGACGCATCACAGAATCTTTACTGATATACGCCCACGGCATTTGTTCCTTATCTAAAGTACATTCGGCTCCCTTCAGCTCCAAATCAAAGGCTACAGTTACCGTGAAATTACCAGAGATATTCAAGCTTTGGGGAACTGGAAGATCCAGCTTATCGCCATTCGCCAGCTCTTTGGTCAGCTTCTTGCTGCCAATGGGTGTGTTGTTGATGCTGACAGTCACTAATGAACGGTCGAAATCTAAATTCTGTGCATAACGGAAATCCAATCTGATTCTGCCTGAATCTGCAACCGAGCGGTTAGAGGGCAGTGAAACAAAGTATGTCTGCTCCTGATGACGTGCCCCAGTGAGTTTATCACCCGTTTCTGTAAACGTAATATTGGAGCTAATCGAAAGGGGGGGTGCAGATACTTCTGTAGCATCATCGACCACCTTTAAATCACTGCTGATTTGACCCAATAACTCTTCATTCGCAACAAAACGGCCTGCTTTAATCAGTAAGTTCTCATCCTTCGAGGTTACGACAAGTGTGGGCTGAGTATCCTTATTCACTAGCTGCAGCAATGCGTGTGTACTTAGATCTTCAGCGGTGCTTAGCTGAGCCTTAAGCTTACTTGGTACTCGATCATACATAGCTACCAGTACAACCGCAGCCTTATTCTTCACCGCGTCTGACCGGTAGGGAAGCATTGGAATCGTTCTATTGTCCAATGTATTCCCCTTCACAAGCCCGGAGAGCGCATAAGTAGCCGACTCCAATTCTGCCCCTGTGCTTTTATCCGGTACGGTCAGAACACTATGATTCTTCGTTAAAGTATCAACGCCAGAGAAGCGCTCGCTAAAGTCACTAATCCCCCCAGTCAAAGGCTTCGGCGTATACATCACATTAATACTGGATGTATTAAACAGATGCAGCCAATTATCAAAATCATAATCGACAGAACAAGATTGTTCATCTGTATAGTTTGACTGCAAATACCCCTGAATCCCAAGCGTATTGGTTCCTTTTTTTAGAAACCCTTTAGGTGCCTGAAGGACCAGCTGTTGTTCCCCATTATCTTTTAGAGAAGGTCTAAATGTGTAGAATGGGCTGCCATTTAGCGTTAAGGTAACGCTAGACATCTGCTCCTTGGTAATTTGCGAAATTTGAAAGTGCAGGTTAATTCTGATCTCATTCACATTCCAATAATCCATGACCTCAAAATATTGCTGCTGGGCACTTGAACCCTTTAACGCAGTATCTGTTCCTGTGAAAGAGGTTGTGTAGGTTAATCTAGTATCCTGAGACGGAGCCTCGGCGGCTGCAACATTCAATTGAATTAGAAAAAGAGAGAGGCAGGTTAACAGTATAACCATTTGTTTTTTCATCATCATGTTCTGTTTCTCCTGTGATCACATATTTCTCATAGTACTTCTTTGTTCGTTATTAATAGCGTTCAGTCTTATACCACTTTGCTTCTCTTTTGAAGATGAGATCTTTGGCGTAAAGATATAATCCGTAAGCCGCGACAACCATCCACAGCTGACAATAAGAGACGTACATCAACATTACGATCCATAAATTGGACAAGCTCATCTCGCCCTTCTCTGTCGTCAGCGTTATGAAAGTACCTACAACGAACAGAATGATGGCGAGCAGCCAGAGAAAATTGCTAAGCCCAGCAATAGTAGTATGTACATAGCCCAAAGCATGCAGGATGAGCAGCACATCCGAGGTGATTAATGACATCAGCAATAAGAAATAAATAGCTAAAAAATAAAGAATATCGAACCGGACTTTTGCGGCGGATTTATCGAACAGCAGGGGGATATTTTTGACAATGACATAAATGTTGCCCTTAGCCCAGCGCGTTCGCTGCTTGAACCAGACTTTTAAGGTCTGTGGCTCTTGCTCCCATGTGACCGATTTCGGCTGGAACTTGATCCGATAACCCATCATATATATTCTGAAGCTGATTTCTGTATCTTCGGCTATCGCTTTAACATCCCAGCCACCGATACTTTCTACGATAGACCTGCGCATAATAAAATTAGTGCCGGGAATGGTGCATAACTTGAACAGCTTCCAGCGTCCCGCTTGTGCCATCCATTGAAAGGACAACGTCTCAATATTAATAAACCGGGTAAGCAGGCTTGCGTTACGGTTACGGGTTCTAAACTTACCGATTACTGCACCTAGGCTAGAATCATTCATGATCTCAGCGACCAGATAACGTAAAGCCGTTTTTTCAGGCGTGTTGTCTGCATCATAAATCGCAATGAACTGCCCTTTGCAATGGGTGAAGCCTATATTCAGCGCATTCGATTTCCCTTTGCCACCAGTAATCGCATCCGTATTAATGACGATCAGCTGACGCCCCGGATTTCGGTTTTGGATACCGGCCAGCAGTTCAGCACTGTTATCAGAGGAATTATCATTAATCACAATAATCTCATATCGATCTTCCGGATAATCAAGCGCTAGCAGAGACTCCACCGTCTTACAGATTACTACCCCCTCATTGTGAGCAGGAACCATAATTGAAACCAAAGGATATTCGCCCTCTATCTCTGGTATGTCCTCATTTTCAGATTTAATGTAATATAAATAGCCTGCGATAATGAGGGTTACATTCACCAGCAATAAAGACCAGATACAGATCACTGCAATTACCATCAGTATGTCTGAAATCGTCATAGGATCCTCCAAATCACGATTAGTTGTCTCATTTCAAATACTTTTTCCTATACATTCGGTATCCGATGATCATTAATCCGCCAAATAGCAACAGAGAAATCATTATCGCAACTATAAAGAACTGATTCTGTATATTAAAAAGCGTCGTAAAGCTCTTCTTCTGCTCTTCTGTATACCGATAATCGCTATTCACTGTTTCTGGCGTATAATTCAGACTCAGGGGTTGTCCATTGATAGAAATCACTCCTTCTGATGAAGTGATCGTATTGACGTCTGTAACAACCTCATGCCTTTCTTGTTTATAATCTGCAAAAGAAACCCAGTATTGTTCCAACGTCTTCAGCAGTGCCTCAAGTTCTTCCTTATCCTTAGGCATATCCACAGTGATTACCGTGTCCATCGGCAGTTCTGGCATCACATTATTGGATGTTTGCAAATCCTGCAAAAAATTAATCGGCACACTATATAAAGAGGATGGAAAGGACTTGGAGGTGTCGCTCTGCTCCATATAATCAACATTTTCATCCGGATACAGGATCACAGAATCGAAAAACCCCATCCCCGCCTCCGAGTATTCCTTGTCATACGCCCAGTGCATTTGTGCTCCGATTCCAAGCGGCCCAATCTTGTTGTGCACCAGCAGATTAATGAACGCGTCCATCTTCGCCTGAAGTGAATGATCCTTATTACTAGTACTCGTTGAATGCATCGCAATAGGGGCATTGACCAGAATGCTGCCATTATTCGATTGCACTCTTTTGATGGCTATCAGATAACGCTGCATGGCCGGATAATCGGTATTGCTGAACACTGGCCGCACACTTGCGAGAAAAGGAACCCCCATTTGATACAGCCGCTCCGCAGTCTCTGTCAGCAATCCCAGATCAGAGAAGGGATAGATCTCTTTGATCGCAAGATACACTTTAGGCGTTGCGTTGATATGAAGCCAATCCTTCAAAACATACCCCATCGCTAGTGCACTGACATTGCCTTGTTCAAAATACGGAACATAAGCAGCACCCTCTTTACTCACTGCATAAGGTGCTTGCAGGCTATCATCCTGGAAGGTCAGCTTTCCAAGGGACTGGGTTCCCTGACTTCCGGCTATATAGAGCATATCCTGTACCTGAACTGAAATTCCCGAGAACTGTCCGATCTGGATAGATGGATTCGCGTCATACATGACATCTGTGGTTAACTGTAGTTTCTTTTTCAGCGAGGCTGGAGGGCTGTACCCGATGTGCAAATACTGTCCCTGATAATGCTCCCAATCCTCATCATAGATTGGATTAGTCATCACAATGTCCGCTGCATTACGGACCATAATCACCTTGGAGTAATGCCCCAGCATCCCTTGCTCATATTGATCCAGACTTCTAAGTGTGACCTTCATGGAATAGGCCGCCAGCAGTCGCTGGAGTTCAATCACATTGCCTTCCTTCGTTGTCCCCTTAGCGAGGCTGTCATAAAGTAGTAGAACCTGCTGTGGAGAAGCAGCAGATTGGACAGGTGTGACGGGAATCAGAAGGGCCGTTAGGGTCAACGTCAGTAGCAATATACCGTTTAATACTCCTCTGATACTCACACACTCACATCCTTTTGAGGCTTTGTATACGGGCTAGAAGGGGTACTTTTTCTAACCTGCTTAACCTGATTACTGTTTTTAGAAACTCTACGCCCAATCACACTGGATAGGGTCAGAAAAGTGACCAAGTCAAAGGATAATGTAAATAAGAACTCATGCTTGGAAATATCGGCATCGCCTGCCCCGATAATCGATACAAAAATACCCGAAAGCCCAATGCCAATCGAAGCGACAATCAATACCATTCGCTGCATACCTCTGAAATCACGGGACTTGATCGCTTTTACAAAGGAAGGCATGTAGAGACCGATGACAAGCACCATCCAGAGAAAGATGAACCCGAATGTTCGCGGGGCCAGCGTTTGTTTCAGTTGGCTGTATCCGGTGAAAAAGTGACTCTGTGCTCGAAACTCCTTACCAACGGAATACTCAAAATTCCCCATAGCCGCAGGCTTAATCGAGAATGCACTTTGAGCAGCTACATTAAGAATCGAATTAAGCTGGTCTGGGTTCGTTAAATAATATTTAAGGATGGATACAAATCCATAACGACTGTAGAAATTCTCCTCGAGAAGTGGTGAATTCACGTCTATAGTCACGTACTTCTCATAGTGAATGCTGTTCTTCAGAATGGCGAATTGCTCATCCATCCCTAACGCTTTTAAAGCTGCTTCTGGATCAGGCGATTCCTTCAGCACCCCTCGGGTCATGGCATGAAACTGGTTAATGTTTACGAACTCGTTTGAGATATTCAAATACGTAAACACACCTGCGAACAGCATTAGAGCAAGAGACGCCATTGTCAGGATCCGAAATATCCTGTCTCTACGAATCCAAAGCAGTGAACATGCCAGAACAGCAATGATCATCCCCACTGGCGCATTCTGCTGCTTAGAAGTAGTCAGGATCAGCGTGCTAATTACGAATATGGCCAGCATCGCGTAGTCATTGAATCTTTTTCGATATAACATCAGCCATGAAGCGAACATGAAGATCGTCGTAATCATCACAACGCTCTCGCCGTAAAAGGAGTTAAAATAAGCCGTATACCCGGTATCTCCGAATATAAAAACGGCAACACCTGCAATGATGAATCCCTGTGTTCGGGACATCTTCCATGTAATAGCCTCTATTAATAAGTAAATTGCGATTACATATAGAATCGTATAAATTGCCGCTTGAAAGCGGATGTCGAATACCTCACTACTGAAGAACAACTTGTTAAGTCCTATAGCCAGCTTGATAAATAAGGACTGAGAGGAAAATAACATTGCACCATTCTCATTAAAATATTGAAAGATCCCATATTGCTTCACAAAATAACCAAAGTACTGACTATCATAATCCGGCAGATTGAAATAGAGTCCATTACTATAAATGCTACGGAAAAAGTCACCGTTATCCGCCACTCCGACATACGGAGCTGTGAACAGCGCGATGATGGTAATAAGCAGCACTCCAAATGCAGCAAGAAATGCAGGAGAAACCGATAAATTAGCAAGAGTTAACTCCTGCCTTAGAGGTGTTTTTACCGTGTTGTCCATCATGCAGGTTCACCTTCAATACATTAAGTTTAAGTTAATAGACATAGGCCAGTAATGCCATCAGGTTGTCAAAAGAATAAGCTTGGCCGCTAGCCACATCACCGAATCCTCCGTACAGTGGGCTATCCACATCTGTTACTCTGAACTCGTTCATTCTTTCAATGCTTTTGTGGTGGAGAGATTCATCGCCGATTTCTGCGCCGATCATAGCCGTAATGGCATAAATGGCTGTGGACCGGATATCGCTCAGTGGCTTACCTTCTCTCGAATATTGCCCATACAACGTTCCAGCTTCGACCTGCCTTTTGATAAAATCAATGCTGGTGGCTTTCTGCTGGCCCACCTCAGCTAAGGCTAGAATGGATAAAAGCGACTCTACTGTATTGATGTTTTCCGAACTATATTTTCCGGTCTCATAATTAAACCGTGTCTCATAAAAGGGGAATTCATCCGATAAATATCCGTTTTCCAATATTACGTTCATATCATTCGTCAGTTTCTTACTAAATTGGCTAGGAATCGACAATTTTCGCAAAGTGCCCAAATTAATATAACACAAAGTGACGAATGTGTTTGTTGAAGAATATTCCATATCGTAGAAATCATAAAGTTTTCCGTCTTTTACATTATAATCATAAAATCTTTGGCCATATTTATCCGCTTCAGCTGTATAGCGTTTATCGCCGAACTTCTCCCCTGCCTCATAAAGAGCTTGAATCATGCGCAAATCATCAACGGCAGCATTCAAGGGGTATAGCTTCTGCTGTTTAGGACTATAACGGTAGCTGAAACCGCTCTTGATATCAAAGGTTTGCTTGGCTAGTTGCCATTGTTCTGCAAATCTCTCTTGTTGGCCGCTACGCACAGCTGCCAGCATCCGGAGAGATGCCGATTCACTCAGAACTTCGTATCCACTCGCCGCTTCCGCCGACTGATCTGTTTCAATATGATTAGTATATAAACCGTGCTCACCTGTGAGTTTCGAGGTAATAAACTGCTCTAAGTCAGTTACTTCCTGCGTCTGGGTTACCTTGGTATCATTTTCTGAATCTACTGGTGCTGGAGAATTAGTATGAGCACTATTGGACGGATTCGGTGCTGCCGTTTTTTCGCATGCCGTTAACCCTATAATGCCTGCAAATATCGCTAGTGCAGCAATGATTATTTTCCTCAAGTGATCACCTCCTTTTAATATTCTCCTATTCTGTTTACTGCCTAGTATTATCTATAACGGTAATATACAACAAAATGTTAAATCAACTGTGAGCGTTATGTATCTATTCTTGGACAAAAAAGAGATATCCTTACGCCTTTGGCGAACGGGATATCCCCTCTGTATCAGTTATTTATTCAATCATACGTTCCCAAAAACGATGGGCAGTAATTGCCGCGACAAGGCTGGCAGCAAACACCTCTCCGCCATCTCCAATGATTACACCCGGACTGCTTCTATGCTCGGCCGTTTCAAGTAGTTTAGCATTCTCAGTAGTCACTGCGATGGGCTTAAAGTGAGAATAGGCTTGGTTCAGGAATTGCGCCGTATCCTTATGGAATTTCTTACGTTCCGAATTTCCACCAGCTGCATAAATCGCATCAAAGAGGACCGAATCTGTCGTGGATAAGGTATGAATGACTTCAAGCTCTGTCCCCTTTGAGCCTTTAATAAATCCAAGCTTATCGCTAATTATTTCCGGCTGGATCCCGGCTCTCATAAGCGTATCCAGGACAGGCATCACCAAGACTTCATCAAATTCGTCGCCTATAATCACCCCTATTTTACGTGTGTTTGGGTGCTTCTTCGTATTTACCTGACTTAGTGCCGGGGAGGCTTGAGTCACCTCGGAACCGCCTGTTATCGGAGGCTTCGCCCCAATAGCCTTTGCTACAGGCACAGCAAGCTCTAACGTAACGTTCCCCAGCATATCTACAACCTGCTGCCGGACTGACTTACTCTTTACCTTCCCGAGCTCGAATGAATAGGCTTCAATAATATGCGTTTTTTCTGGAGTACTCATGCTGTTCCAGAACAGCTTGGCTTGTGAAAAATGGTCTTCAAAGCTTTTGCTCCGGCTACGCACCTTACGACCTTCCACCTTCTCCTGATAATGTACATAACCACCTTCAGCCTCTGTTGCAGGTGCGGGCGTATTGTTAGCAAGCGAATTATTATGATAGCTCACTGAACCCTGATTAATCGTCTGCCGTCCATACCCGTCACGCTGGTTGTTATGGAAAGGACATACCGGTCTATTGATCGGCAACTCATGGAAGTTCGGGCCGCCAAGCCGAATTAGCTGAGTATCCGTATAAGAGAACAATCTGCCCTGAAGCAGTGGATCATTGGTGAAATCGATGCCTGGAACCACATGTCCAGGGTGGAAAGCTACCTGCTCCGTTTCGGCGAAAACATTATCCACGTTGCGGTTCAAGGTCATTTTCCCAACAATCTGTACAGGTACATCTTCCTCTGGCCATAGCTTTGTAGGATCCAGCACGTCAAATTCAAACTTAAATTCATCTTCTTCACTTAGAAGCTGAATGCCCAGCTCATATTCCGGAAAGTTGCCGGCTTCAATCGATTCCCATAAATCACGGCGATGAAAGTCAGGGTCCGCACCCGATATTTTCTGAGCTTCGTCCCACACCAAAGAGTGTACACCGAGCACCGGTTTCCAGTGGAATTTAACAAAATGGGCTTTTCCTTGCTCATTAATCAACCTGAAAGTATGCACCCCAAACCCTTCCATCATTCTGAAGCTACGTGGAATAGCACGGTCCGACATCAGCCACATTGCCATATGGGCCGATTCTTGGTTATTGGCTATGAAATCCCAAAAGGTATCGTGAGCCGATGCGGCCTGAGGCATTTCATTGTGCGGCTCAGGCTTAAGCGCATGTACTAAATCTGGGAACTTGATCGCATCCTGGATAAAAAAGACGGGCATATTATTTCCGACTAGATCGTAATTCCCTTCCTCAGTATAAAATTTGGTAGAGAATCCGCGGGCATCCCGCACTGTCTCAGCTGATCCCCGTGATCCGGCTACCGTCGAGAACCGGACAAACACCGGTGTCTTCACGGAGGGATCTTGAAGGAATTTCGCCTTCGTATATTCTTTCAGTGATTTATATAATTCAAACTCACCATGAGCAGCAAATCCACGTGCATGCACGATTCGCTCAGGGATTCGTTCATGATCGAAATGCGTCATTTTTTCCCGGAAATGAAAGTCTTCCAATAAGGTTGGGCCCCGATCACCCGCTTTTAAGGAGAACTCGTCCTCTGATACTTTTAAACCCTGGTTCGTTGTTAAGGTGTGACCTTCATCCTTACTGCGAAACTGTTCCAATTGCTCATTCTTGCTGTTTCCGTTCACTTTTTGATGTTCACTCATTAACAATGGCTCCTTCCAAAGGTAAAGTAGATATTATCATGTATCTCTTACCCTTAAGGAAAGATTGGCAAACAAAAAAAGACAGAATTCCGCGAAGCCTCAGCTCCCGAAAATCCGCCTATTCCATCTAATTCTGACCTAACCCTTAATCCTACGATACGTCGCTTCATCGGAAACAACATACAATCTAGCATCCTTAGGAATAACCTGATCCAGCTTTCGATTGATACTTAGATCGCTACGATCCGCCAATAAGGTTGCACCTTGCAGAAGCAGGTTCTGAAACGCGTCCCCATAAGTCTTCCACGTAGTATTCACTGGAATCTCATAAATATCATCACCATATTTACGGCTCAGCAGCTGCGTTATCACCTCAGAGTTGCCCTCTTGCAGTGCAGAACGAACAGCCAGTCTGGAGATGGCATCATGCGAAAGAACGAACTCGTTTACCTGAACATGCCTGAAATTCTGTATATTCTTCTCTTGCATTATTTCTACAGTCGTATGTACTTGTGACGCAATGCGCTCAATGCTAGAGGCTATTAATAAAGATTTGCCGTCGATCAGCGATGCTTCATCAATCCTTGTATCCCCGAACACAATGGCCGCTCTTGCTTCATGGATGTTAGCCTTAAGCAGAATGTCATCACTGGAGGCATCACCACTTATAAAGTGGACTTGCTCCATATGCTCCAAGGGATGCGCGCCTACCTCATCAATGATAACAATATGGCATTTCGGCGAATAGCATAGAATCTCCTCTACGGCAGCTTGTGCTTTCTTACTCCAATTAATTAGAATCACATGATCCTTTCCCCGAAAGCTCAACGTTCCCGCTCCTCTCCTTCTCTGCACCTCCGCAATGGAGTCAATGACCTTACCAATAACCAAGCTGAGGAGACCGATACCAAAGATATATAGAAACATGGTAAACAGCTTTCCAACTACGGTCTCTGCAAAATAATCCCCATACCCTACAGTCGCCATCGTTGTCATGACCCAATAAAATGCATTAAACCAACTATGAAACGTACCCGGTTCGATCAGGTAAGCAATCGACGCACTAAGAATTATAAAGATCAGAATGATTAACCCTATCGTCCGTTTACGTAACCGCATCATCTTGGTGGAAATTCTCAGAAACAGATGCATCTGCCACCCCTTCTTCACATCAAGCTAACACGCCTTCGGCGTCCTTCAAGGACTTAAGCAAGCGTTTATGCGAGAAATATAGGCTGCCTCTCGACGGATGGATCGGGGCAACCTATGTCATTATCCCTTTTCAAGTTGAAACTAAACAATCAAACTGCTAATCGCAAATGCAGTCCCAATAAATACCAAGCAAAGCATAGTGCCTACAGCCACATTCCCTTTCTCCAGATGCTCTGAAATCTTAAAGGTTGGGGTTGCCAATTCAAAGATCCAATAAGCCGCTATCAAGCACACATAACCTACCGCAAACCAAATGATCATGTGCAGAATGGAGGTATTCGTATACGCCGCTACACCAATAATAATGGCTGTTGCCAGAAACTTGCCGCCTAAAGCCAAAGCTACAGCCACATTGCCTTTCTTCAGCTCCTCCATATCTTTAAACGGAGTCATCAAACCAAAGATCACCATGCCTAACACTTGCAAAAGAATAATCACAAACACACTCACTACCAAATTAACCACCATCGTCACTTCGCCCACCCCCGAAATTTCGCATACGCCGAATCATAATCGGCAAAATCATGTACTTCCTCAAGGACTACGGAAGCGGTCTTCTTTTTCTCTAATGCAGTATAGCGTTCATCATCAATCGGCTGCTTAATCCGATTACCTGAAGGGAGCTCAAGCACCGCAAAGTTTCTTGTCTTATCCTTATACTTAGTCTTGTATACTCCTACAAGATCAACATCAGTGGTTACCGATACTTTAAGATTAGTAAGATCCTCTGCTGCCGTTTTTTCATCTGCATAAGACTTAATCGTGCTCCATGAAGACAGGCGAACTTCATTCTTCTGATCAGCATCCGTGATTAACTCGGCGTCCATGAACTGAAGTGTCCAAATTTTATCGCCAGTAGCATAATTCCCATCATTCGGGAGCAGTTCATTATCCGGCAAAACCGTCATGTCACTCCCAATTAAATCCCCTACGGTACTCTCTACCACCCGATAGTCCCACGGTACCCGTGCTACACTATCTGAGGTTCCAGCTGTTCCTGAATCAAATACACTGCCCTGATTACTGGAACATGCGCTTAGTAACAGTACCGTCAAAAGCATCATACAGAAGACTCCGATTCGGGCTTTCTTGCTCTTATCCAATTATCTCACTCCCAACGCAATAAAATGACTGGCATTGCCTGTAATCAATCCGCCCGCTCGGCCGAGCAACCCACAAGGCTCCCCGTTAATCACGAACATGCCTGTCAGCAGATGAAATTCACCCTTTGAAGTCGTTATCCGTGCTAAATCGGCTCTTTTTTGATACACAGTGGGGAAGAGCTGACTACTGTCATAACCGTCTTCATCTTCAAGCTCTAGCGCACCGCTATCATCAAACATGCGCACCGAACCCCCTTCACGACCAAAAACAGATTTGGACACAAAGTTCCCTGAGAATACAGGCTTATTATAAGTAGGTAAAATATAGCGCGAGATCGTCTCCCGCTCTTCCTTGTCGAATAACAGGCCCAGCTCATACATTCCCCACACCGCTGCAACCAGCCCCTTGGATTGGAGCAATATACTGTGAGGACCATTAAAGAGCTGAAGATTTCCTTGCTCTACCGCATAGGCGAGGGCATCCCCGCCTTCATCAACAGCCATCCACTCTTTAGGATATAAGGCGAACATCCGCTCAATCACGCGGTCTTCCCCATCCTTGAGAATTCCATTATCGACCCATAAATCAAGGCAATCCACACACTGGATATCGAGACCACTGTGAATCACTAATGCTTCGATCGTACCTGAATCTTCAAGATGAGACCCATAAGCGACACAAGCTGCCGTATCCGGACGTTCCTCCTGCCAGGCTGCCGCAACCTGTTCCTTCATCCCTTGATTAGGACTCTGCATTCCAGCTTGCTCACAGATCCATGGTGTAGCTATCGAGGCTTCCACATAACCTGTTGGGGTATCCGCATTCAGTTCGAGCAACTTAATCGTCCCGTCATGGGCTATGGCAAAGTCGAATCTGGCATACCGACTAATGAATCCTTCTTCTGGCATCGGACAATCGTCAAGCATCTCCCAAAGTACAGGGGGAATCCCAAGCAGTTCATACAAATCGCGCTTTAGATGAACATAGCGAACCGCTTTATCGAGGATATCCCAAAGTTTTGATGAGGCTTCTTCAAGCTCCTTATAAGTGTCCCTGTGCATTAGAGCAATCGCATCCAACCAGTACTCTTCATCCTCAAGATCCGCCCAAGTGAACCCAAGCTCATACAACGCTTTGACCCGCGGACCTCTTTCAAGCTCAGACTGATCTAGAATTTCAAATACACTCTGCTGCTCACTCATCCGCCAAAACCACTCTTACTTGAGCCTGATCTCGAAGAGGACTTCGATCCTGAGCTGGATTTAGAGTTCTTCGATGAGTTTAATCCGCTGGAAGTGCCACCGATTCCATTTTTTGAAGAAGAACCTCTTCTCGTAATGGAGCCTGTGGAGGAAGTCGATGTTTTGGGCTTTACAACAGAACCCGGAACCTTCTTATTCTGGAACTTCTCACTGTTATAGGTAGGTGGCTTATAAGTTGTTCTCGTGCCTCCATAATAAGTTGGGCGGTCCTTAGACCATCCTCTGGAAGAGTAATTGCCACCACTGTTAAACAGCATGTGATACAGCAGCAAGTCATCCCATCCAAAACCTGAATGATATCCACCATAGTTATTCACTACCGTCGTTCCATTATTGGTTACAACACCTTGGCCTTCCTGTTCTACCTCTTGTGCACCTTCCGGATATGGAATATTCCAATCCACATTTTTGTCAAAATAGGCTTTAACCTCTTCGGTAGACCAGGACACTAGCTGTGGTTCATCTCCAGAAGTATTTGCGCTAGCCCCTGCGCCGCCAGGAATAAACATAGCATTCGCTAACAAAGCTATGCCTAGCGAAGTAGATAATACTCGAATGGGCTTACCCTCAGAGGTGAATAATTTGGATACCGCTAATTCCTTATCCTTTTCATCTTTAGACATCGTAAGGTTCTCCTTCCCTTATCTCAATCATTCGTTGTGCATCGGAACAAGTAAAAGCTCCAGCTTACCTTCATCTACATTCAGCCGTCCTTCAACCGTTTCATATTCAACACTGCCAACCACAATATAATTGACATGCTCTAGTGCTGCGATCATATTCATGCTCCACGTGCGTTCCTCAATGACTCGCAGCCCGCCTTCCGGCATTTTTTCAAATAAGATTACATTCATCCCATTGTCCATTATTACCATTCCTTCCTTAGTTCTGCTATAGCATCTGATACGTCTTTATTACCTTTTCGTTTCAGTTCTAGGCGTGCGTAGACTGCCCAGCCTTAATCTTGGCGTTAGAACGTCTATATAAAAGAAGAATTCCTAACGAGCACAAGCTAACGAGGAACAACACGCCGTATACATGCTGATATGCTTTTGCAGGGGAGATATCACGCTGAGCATGCAGTAAAAGCCCGCAGACTGCAACAGATACAGAGCCTCCGAAGAATTGAACCAGTTGTAAAAGCCCCATGCCAGAACCAATCCAAGTCCTCGGAAGAACGATAGAAGCTTCATTATTTAAGGATGCCATCGTAGCTGAGAAGGCGGGAGAGAAACATAGATAACCTAGCAGTAGTACTTTAGGTGATACAGAAAGATTCATAGCAAACACAGCCATAACGACTGCAAGTATACAATGTCCAATCAATAAGAAGCGGATATTACCGTAACGATCAATAAAACGTCCCACATACCGGGTCAGAAATGCAGATAATAGCGCTCCCGGTGCGATATACAAACCAATCATCAGCGCTGATTTACCGAACAGATTAGCGAGCGCTAGCGGCATCAGGAACAGGTTCCCCAGGTTCAGCACCAGAATACAAAAGCCTACGGCAACCAGTTTCAAGTAACCTGGCATGGCAAGCAGCTGCGGATTAATGAATGATTCCTTGGCCTTCTTCAGATGTACGGCATGCACGATAATAGACGCTACACCCACCGCTAGCCATACAAGCGACTGGGTAGTTACAGCTACCAGTAAACTTGCCGCATTTACAACGGTCAGCGCAGCTCCCAGGATGTCAAAGCTTGCAGGCTGTGGCTTTTCCTTAGGCAATAACCGCAGCAGCACCGGCAGCACGATAAGCACTAGGCAAGTAATTCCGAACAATCCATTCCAGCCAAAGTACTGGCTGATCACGCCTCCGACAATAGGACCTAAACCAAAGGCCATTGCACTACCCGCCGAGATCATCGCAATAGCAGCGCCGCGTCTTTCAATCGGAACATAGCGGCTGGCCAGTACAAGCCCCAATCCTGCCATAGATCCGGCGCCTGCAGATTGCACGATTCTCGTAATTAATAGCATATTAAAGTCATGTGCGAACAATCCAAACACTGATGCCGTCCCAAGCGTAATTAAACCAATGGTCAAGAGCTTGCGAACCGGCACCAAGTCGGATAACCGGCTATAAATCACCGTCGACAACGCATATCCAATCGAATAGCTGGAAATGACCCATGAGCCTAGGTCAGCAGAAATTTGGAGATCCTGAATAATAGATGGAAGCGATACATTAAACATCGTTGTGTTCATCACTACAATAAAGAGGCACATCGTCCATAATGGCATGACAATTTTATCATTCATTACTACTTTCTCATTCATTCCTACTCCATCCCTGTCCTAATTTATCTATACCTGCTCAACTAATTTTATGCCTATAAAAAGAGGTTGGCAATTAGAATAGGGGTTTATTTCCGCCACATCATTCCACATACCAGTTCGATTATGATCTCCATTCTCCGCAATATATACTAGTAGTGTTTCAATCAAGCTCATCTTGTGCTAATGATAAGATCTTAAAGGTATATTATATCGCGCATGAAATTAACAAGGACTCGCATAGAGACTTTCTAAATAGGGGGTAGTAGCCATGAGGGGCTTGACCAAAGAAATCGCGATGGAAATTGTTCGACGTACGATGCATGTGATTGGGTACAACGTCAATGTTATGGACAAGCGAGGACGAATTATTGGATCTGGAGATGGTAAGCGATTAGGGCAATCACATGAGGGAGCATTACTCGCGATCGAGCGTCGTGGCAGATTCGAGATTGATCAGGAGAGCGCTGCTAGATTGCAGGGGGTATTGCCTGGAACGAACCTGGTTATTGAGTTTGAGAATGAGATTGTTGGTGTTATCGGGATTACAGGGGACCCCAAAGAAGTGACGAAGTATGGTGAATTGGTGAAGATGACGGCAGAAATGTATCTTGAGCATATGAAGCTGTTAGAGCAGGCACAATGGGACAAACGAATGAAGGAGAATTTCCTGCTCGCGGTGATGAATGGCGCTGAGGCGAACGTGCAGAACTTGCGACATCAAGCACAGCAGATTGATTTTCAAGTGGATAAGCCACATATCGCATGCATCATTGAATTCATTGATCGTAATGAAGAGGAGCTCATGGTGACAATGAAGCGGGTAGCTGATGTATTGGAAGGACGCCCGGCTGTTCAATTGATTACCATTCGTAATGCCAGACAAGTTATTCTGATCAAGGACCATCTCCACGAGCGGAAGCCACATACAGATATATGTGAAGGCATTCACCAGATAAGACGTTGGTTAGATGTAAAGGAGATTTCTCCACTACGTATCGCTGTAGGCAAACCTTTTACAGGGATTCAAGGGATGATGAAGTCCATTCAATCCGCAGAAGATACGATGCGTGCAGGCTATGCAATATATCCGGATGAGCCGGTTTATTATGCAACGGATCTGCAACTGGAGACGATGGCCGTTCCAAGTGTGCAGAATTGGATGTCGGAGGAGCTGCTGCAGCTATGGGCGCATTTTATGGAGGAGGATCGTAGTGGCGAGCTTCAGCAGACATTAGTTCTATTTTACCTCGAAAATGGAGAGCAACAGCATATAGCTGAACGACTGCGTATTCATCGGAATACCTTACGTTACCGACTCCAGCGTATAACCGAGCTCACAGGGAAAGATCCAAGAAATTATCAGGAGCTATTCCTACTCATGAGTGCGCGTTGGTTATATTTGTTGGATCATTCTGGTATGTCCCGTGATGAATAGGAGGTAATATGTTCATTTGCACAAAAAAAGACATTAACCATTGCGAAATGTTTATTTGTCCGCCTAATGAAACGCTTACAAAATATCGCTAAAGTATAGGTATGAGCTCAAACCACATATCTACCTATACATTCTGTGTAAAACTGGGAGGAATTACTCATGACAGTGAGTGTAAGCGTTTTAGGTGCTTTAGCTGCATTGGTTGTGGCAATCGTTCTAATATTGAAAAAAGTACCGCCAGCCTACGGCATGATGATTGGTGCGCTAGTAGGTGGTTTAATCGGCGGTGTGAGTATGGTGGATACCATTACGCTGATGATGGATGGTGCCAAAGGGATGATTCCTGCCGTGCTTCGTATCTTGGCAGCAGGTGTGTTAGCAGGTGTATTGATTGAATCAGGCGCGGCGAAAAAGATTGCAGAAACGCTGGTTCAGAAGGCCGGCGAGACACGAGCATTACTCGCATTAGCCTTAGCAACAATGGTTCTTACAGCGGTCGGTGTATTCGTGGATGTAGCAGTTATTACTGTAGCGCCCATTGCATTAGCTATTGCACAACGTGCAAATCTTTCGAAATTGGCAATCCTGATCGCTATGATTGGTGGCGGGAAGGCCGGTAACATCATGTCACCAAACCCGAATGCAATTGCAGCATCAGATGCACTTCACATTCCATTAACCTCGTTGATGGTAGCAGGTATAATTCCAGCCGTGTTCGGAATTATCGTAACGTACTTCATCGCAAAGCGTTTAAACAATAAAGGTAGTAAGGTCGAAGCCTCTGAGGTGACGAATAATCCGAATGAGCAGCTTCCAAGCTTCTTCACAGCCTTTCTAGCTCCACTTGTAGCCATTATCTTGTTATCCCTTCGTCCAATTGCAGGCATCGTCATCGATCCAGTAATCGCACTTCCAGTTGGAGGTATCATAGGCGCCATTGCAATGGGAAGATTTAAGAAGTTAAATGAGTTTGCTATATTTGGTCTTGGTAAAATGACTGGTGTAGCCATCATGTTAATCGGAACAGGTACACTAGCTGGTATCATTGCGAATTCGCAATTGAAGGATGTTATTATCGATGGTCTTACGGCATCTGGCCTACCGGCATATTTGCTTGCTCCAATCAGTGGTGCATTAATGTCTCTTGCAACAGCATCGACAACAGCAGGTACAGCCGTAGCGAGCTCTGTGTTCGGCTCCACCATCATGGGACTTGGCGTAGCTTCGCTAGGAGCGGGGGCAATGATTCACGCGG
This sequence comes from Paenibacillus sp. VTT E-133291, assembly GCF_002264395.1. Taxonomy (GTDB): domain Bacteria; phylum Bacillota; class Bacilli; order Paenibacillales; family Paenibacillaceae; genus Paenibacillus_AQ; species Paenibacillus_AQ nitricinens. The sequence goes on along the minus strand of NZ_NFVA01000004.1, from coordinate 134,743 downwards.
GTGCGACTGTATTCGACCATATGCCTCACGGTAGCTTCTTCCATGCAACAGGTGGTAGTGTGAACATGCAGATGAAAGAACGTCTCAAATTGATTCCCTATGAAACTGCAGTTGGTCTAACACTAGCCATCGTATCGACATTAGTATTCGGTGTATTCCAATGGTTTGTATAACAAGTATTGGAGCATGAACAACACAAAAGGAAGTGGAGAGCATGAAGTTTGTATTGGCGCCAGATTCATTTAAAGAAAGTATGACCGCAATGGAAGCCTGTGAGGCCATAGAACGAGGACTCCGCTCCTCTTTTCCCGATGCAGAATATATTAAGGTTCCGATGGCGGATGGCGGCGAAGGTACGGTTCAATCGCTCGTCGATGCGACAGGCGGACGAATTGTACAATGTAACGTAACAGGGCCGCTTGGTCACCCTGTGAATGCATTTTATGGCATTATGGGAGATGGAAAAACCGCGATTATCGAAATGGCAGCTGCTTCTGGACTTGAACTTGTAGCGAAGGAAGATCGTAATCCGTTGATCACCACAACAAAGGGTACCGGGGAGCTCATCGTTCATGCGCTGAATGCAGGCGTACGTTCCATTATTATGGGTCTCGGTGGCAGTGCGACGAATGATGGTGGTGTAGGCATGGCACAAGCACTTGGATTCCGCTTCTTGCGAGAAGATGGAACGGAGATTGGATATGGTGGAGGGTCGCTGAGTGAAGTTACTCGTATTGATAGTGCTCATATAGATCCGAGGCTTCAAGGTCTCCAGGTAGTAGCTGCATGTGATGTGGACAATCCGTTAACTGGGGAGCGTGGAGCATCCGCCATCTTCGGCCCGCAAAAGGGGGCAACACCTGAGATGGTGAAGCAATTGGATGCAAATCTTGCACATTTCGCAAACATCATTGCACGCGATCTCGGTAAAGAAGTGAACGATACAGCAGGTGCCGGTGCAGCAGGTGGACTAGGTGCTGGCGTGATGGCCTTCCTAGGAGCCCAGTTGAAGCGAGGCGTAAACATCGTCGTCGATGCCATGAATCTTGCGGATAAAGTGAAAGATGCGGATTATGTCATCACAGGTGAAGGTGGGATGGATAGCCAAACCGTCTATGGCAAAACACCGATTGGTGTTGCCAAGGTAGCACAAGCCGCTGGTGTACCTGTTATTGCCTTAGCGGGTTCTCTAGGTACTGGCGTAGAAGCTGTGTACGAGCATGGTATTGATATGTTCTTCTCCATCGTTCCAGGGGTTTGTACGCTTGATAAAGCGCTCACCGATGCTTCCTTCAACATGGAGCGCACCGCGCGTAATATAGGGATATTAATCAAACATAGTAACCGTTAATCGTTTCTGGAGAAAATATAAGGATTTTTTTAAGCGTGGAATAATATATTATTATATTTAAAAAAAGATCTGACCCGTGCATGAAGCCGGGTCAGATCTTTTATTTCGTTTTTGCAGGTAGTCTAGGTTTGTACTTCACCTAGTCTGAGCCTTTTCATCAATCCAATAAAGTTTAGGAGACTTGAGACTCCTTAGTAAGAACGGGTACGGTGTTATCCTTTACCTGCACATCATCCTTTGTCTTCGAGAGGAAGATGTTCAGCACAATCGCTGTAAGCGAACCAGAAACGATACCGTTTTGCAGAAGCATCCGAGCGAATTCAGGCAATTGGTCGAACATCGCAGGCACAGTTGCTGAACCCAAACCAACAGCGATACTACAAGCGGCAATTAGCAGATTGCCATCCTTACGCAGATCTACCTCTGACAGAATCGACATACCGGAGACAGCAACCGATCCGAACATCACGATCATCGCTCCACCCAGAACGGCATCAGGGATAACCGTCGTCAGAGCCGCCAATTTAGGCAACAATCCCAGTACAACCATAATCCCGCCAGCGGCAAAAATAACATTACGAGTTTTGACCCGAGTTAGTGAAACCAAACCTACATTTTGCGAAAATGCTGTGTACGGAAATGCATTAAAGATCCCGCCCAGCATAATCGCCAATCCTTCCGAACGCAGGCCGTTTACGATCTGCTTTTGTTCCACTTTCTGATCCGTCACTTTACCAATCGCAAAGTAAACACCTGTGGACTCCACCATACTAACAATATTAACAATGATCATAGTAAAAATAGCCGTAAGATTGAACTGAGGCCATCCGAAGTAGAACGGCTGTGCAACACTTACCCAAGAGGCTCCACCTACTGTAGAGAAACTAACAATGCCCATTCCGTAAGCAATTATTGTGCCGACTAAAAGACCTATCAAAACAGAGACCGAGCGAAGAAATCCTGTAGTAAAACGGTTAACCGCTAGAATGACCAGTAGCGTGATCAGTGCAAGCAACAAATTGCGCGGATTTCCAAAATCAGCATTGCCTTCTCCACCAGCTACGCTATTCATAGCTACTGGAATAAGAGATAACCCAATAATGGTCACGACTGAGCCCGTTACTATCGTTGGGAAGAACCTCAGCAGCTTCCCGTAAAGCGGGGCCGCCAGTACCACGAATAGACCAGATAAAATAATTGCTCCGTACACAGTTGCCAGATTGTTGGCACTGCCAATAGCGATGATCGGGCCTACTGCCGTAAAGGTACATCCAAGAATAACTGGTAACCTGCTGCCAAAATACTTAGTACCCATAATCTGCAGCAAAGTAGCTAACCCGCAAGTAAACAAATCAGCTGCGATAAGATAGGCCATTTGAGTGGCATTCAGGTTCAGTGCGTTCCCTACGATCAGAGGAACAATAACTGCTCCGGCATACATCGCCAATACATGCTGAAATCCTAACGCAAATACTTTTTTCTTGCTTAACATCCCGCACTCTCCTTGATTTTCTCTAATGAGCTTTCATTATCAATGAAGTGAATTTCACCTGGTGACATAGATGCAATACGGGCCAAGGCATGGACTTCTATGCCTCTGTTCTCCAGAAGGCTCCGGCCTTCTTGGAAGCTCTTTTCAATCACACAACCGACACCAAGGAGCTCTGCTCCAGCCTCTTTCACGATATCAACCAGTCCTACAAGTGCAGCACCAGTAGCGAGGAAATCATCCACAATAAGCACTTTGTCATCCGGTCCAAGATATTTCTGAGAGACGCTGACCAGATAGTCCTCTTGGCGTGTAAAGGAATGTACAGGCGCTGAATAGACCGCCTCCGCGAGGGTGACTGCTTTCTTTTTCTTCGCATAAATAAACGGTACACCTAATGCAATCGCAGTAGCCATGGCGAACTGAATTCCACTAGCTTCAATAGTAATTACTTTTGTGATCGGTTGATGACCGAACAATTTTTTGAACTCTTGACCGATTTGCAGCGCAAGCTCCGTATCGACCTGATGATTCAGAAATGAATCTACCTTTAGTACCGTATCTGATAAAATAAGACCCTCTTGTCTAATGCGCTCTTGAAGTACTTTCATCGTGAACTGATCTCTCCTTCTTCATTAAAAAAACAAAAAAAGGACAAATCCCTTGAGTCGTTTCTCTCAAGTGAATCTGTCCTTCTGGGCTTTTGTCCCTTAGTGGTGTAACACTGCATAGTGTCCGCATCGCTCGGTCCAGACCTTTCCTCCAAAGAAGAAAGCGGAACCCTAGATGCGCTATTTCACTCATAGTCGGATAATTACGATGGTTATCCGGTAGAAACTTATGGGCCATATTCCCAAGATTATATGAGTTTGTTGTTAATGTTCGATATGAATACCTTGTATATCTTACACGCTCTGTCGGGTGCTTACAAGCAAAATTTTCAGTATTCCGCATACCATTTTCAGGTTATTTTCACGAAATTCAATGGTTTACATTTAGTAGTGGTTACTCCAAGATCTTCTGCGCCGTCTCTTCAGTTGTTACGAGTACATTCATATACCCGCCATTCAGCGCGCCCAAGATCCCCGAGACTTTCTCTAGCGATTCCGCTACACCAATAGCGTACCTCGCCCGCTTAATCTGCTCCAGCTCTATGGTCAGCGTTCGATCCGATATTGCTGTACGCACAGGCAATCCATTGCCATCATAGAAACGTGAGCAAATATCACCTGCTACTCTCCCGCTCTCCAGCTCATCAATCACAGCATCGCCATAAAATCCACGCCAAGCCTCTTCACCTTTAATTTCCGGTGATCCAATGCCGAATACAGCGATGTCCAGCTGATCCCATGCCTTGGCAATGGTCTGGTAATACTGCGAACGCATCAACTGATCCCGGGTCTCCTTTTGCTCCGTGATAGCTGGGACGTCAATCATTAATGAGCGTGCACCCCACTTTAAAGCTGCTTGATAGCAGATATTATTTACATGGTATCCGCTCTCCATCTTTCCAGATGGACCGCCCACCGTAGGTACACAGGTTACAAAAGGTCTCTGTGCGAGGGTCAGATTCTCTACAACCGCAGCTAAGCTGCTTCCCCAAGAGAAGCCTATCATATCTTTTGGTTGAAGCACTTTCTCCAGCCATTTTGCACAAGCCCGTCCAATAGCTTTGCGTTTGATCACCCCGGATTGGGCTGGATCTACCTCTACAACAATGGCTTCCTTCAGCCCGAATCGTTCTTTCAGTTCCTGCTCCAGTGTACAATGATCGCCGATATCATAATTGATGGTGATCGTAACGATACCTTCTTCACGGACTCTCTTCAGCATCCTACTAATGGTAGTGCGATATATGCCAAGTTTATTCGAAATTTCACTTTGCGTTAAATTCTGCTCATAATACATTTGTGCAATCTTAATGAGCAGCTTCTTGTCCTCTTTTCGATCCATGATAGTACTCCCCGCTTTCTACAAGGATTTGACGGATTCAGAACCCCTCGTTATACTGTAGACGATTATTTTTGCACACTTTTTATTATATTGCACAAATGTGCTATATATCAATTTTTTAATCAAACAATCAAAACAGGAGAGGTGCTATCCATGAACAATCTGAAATGGGCCATCATCGGCCCGGGAAGTATCGCTACTGAATTTGCGGCTGCTCTAAATGACATCGGTGGAACTTTATATGCGGTAGGATCACGGACCTTAGAGAAAGCCCAAGCGTTCGCAAGCCAATATGGAGCGGAGAAGGCTTATGGCAATTACAGCGAAATGCTGCAAGATCCTGAAATTGATGTCGTCTACATCTCAACACCACATAGTAACCACTACGAATACATCATAGAAAGCTTGCAGAATAACAAACATGTCCTCTGTGAAAAGGCGATCACCGTAAATAGCAAACAACTACAGGAAATCGCCGAGCTTGCTAAACAAAAAAGCTTAGTCGTCGCAGAGGCGATGACCATCTACCATATGCCACTGTACAAAAAGCTACGGCTAATCATGGATGAAGGTAAGATCGGACGCCTCAAAATGGTGCAGGTCTCCTTTGGCAGCCATAAAGAATATGATGTGAACAACCGTTTCTTTAGCAAAGATCTGGCGGGCGGAGCACTGCTGGATATTGGGACGTATGCCTTATCCTTCACAAGATTCTTTCTGTCCAAACAGCCATATGAGATTCTTACGACGGTGAAACGTTTCGAGACAGGTGTCGATGAACAATCCGGAATCATTCTGAACAATGATGCGGATGAAATGGCAGTCATCTCCCTTACGATGCGCTCCAAAATGCCTAAACGCGGCATCGTTGCTGGAGAACTTGGCTTTATTACCGTAGACAATTTTCCGCGGGCCTCTACAGCTACAATTCAATATTTAGATGGCACCCTAGAAACGATTGAAGCCGGCGATACTTCCAAAGCGCTGCAATACGAAATCGAGGATATGCAGCGCTATATCACGGCAAACGGCAACCAGGAAACCCTCAAGCTCTCCTTAGATGTCATGGAGATTATGAGTAATGTTAGAGAACAATGGGGAATCAAATACAGCTTCGAATAACAAACTGAACACAATAGATCAATCATCAAAGCGTTGGTACTCCCTTCAACTGAAGGAGACCTAACGCTTTTTTGCGGATAATTTCCCAGGAATGGATGACAATATCCTTAGGTGATTTCTTATAGGTACTTTTTAGTACCTATAGCACTTTAAAGTACGTACTATACTTAAATGACTCATGCCTTCATAATTGCACTTACCGGCCGGTGATTATCAGAGTGTAGGAGTGAGAGACATGTTGTTAAACCAAAAAAGAAGTACCCTGGCACTCCTGGCTTTAGCCATTAGCGCCTTTGCGATCGGAACCACCGAGTTTATCAGTGTAGGGCTGCTGCCTTTAATCGCTGATGACCTGAATATACCGCTGACCACAGCTGGATTAACTGTTACTTTGTACGCTTTAGGGGTAACCTTTGGCGCCCCAATCTTAACGTCGCTGACCACCGCGGTATCGCGCAAAACATTATTGCTTATCATTATGATTGTATTTATTATCGGCAATAGCCTTGCCGCGGCTGCCGACAGTATTACAATTCTGCTAATAGCTAGAGTAATATCTGCCCTTTCGCATGGTCTGTTCATGTCGATTGCTTCGACCACTGCCGCCGACCTCGTGCCTGAGAATCGTAAAGCCAGTGCTATTGCGATCATGTTCACAGGACTTACCGTAGCTACTGTTACTGGTGTGCCACTGGGTACCTTTCTAGGGCAACAGTTAGGCTGGAGGGCTGCATTCATTGCCATTATTGCCATCGGTCTTATAGCGCTCATTGGCAACCTGTTCTTGGTCCCTGCCACAGGACTGCGCAAAGGAACCCGAACACCGCTTCGTGAACAAGTCAAACTCGTGACGAACGGACGGTTACTACTCGCCTTCGCAATCACTGCTTTAGGGTATGGAGGTACCTTTGTAGTCTTTACTTATTTATCTCCACTTCTTAATGAAATCAGCGGTTTCAAAGAGAGTACCGTTGCCATCATTCTTCTTGTCTATGGTATAGCGATCGCCATCGGCAACGTCATTGGAGGCAAATTAGCTAACCGTAACCCTATGAATGCCCTGTTCTACATGTTTGCTATACAAGCTGTTGTACTGTTCGTCTTAACCTTTACCGCTCCCTTTAAAGTGGCTGCACTACTTACGATTTTCTTTATGGGTCTGTTAGCCTTCATGAACGTACCTGGGCTACAAGTACACGTAGTTACACTTGCAGATCGATATGTACCGAGTGCGCGAGATGTAGCATCTGCGCTGAATATTGCTGCTTTTAACGCCGGTATTGCCATTGGGGCCTATCTTGGCGGTATCGTCACGGATCATATGGGACTGATTCATACCACCTGGGTGGGTGCTATAATGGTTCTATCCGCTGTATTCCTAACCGCTTGGAGTCGTGCGCTGGAGAAGAAAGATGAGACTCTTCTCCAGTCGGAGGCTGCTTAATCAACCTTGCATTAACATACCAATCAAACTTTTAAATATCTCAGGAGGTAATTTTATTATGGCTCAACATCTACAGGACACAACTACATTACACAACGGGGTAAATATGCCTTGGCTAGGACTCGGCGTATTTAAAGTTGAAGAAGGCTCTGAGCTGATCCAAGCAGTCAAATCTGCTATTGCACATGGCTACCGCAGCATCGACACAGCAGCGATTTACGACAATGAGACTGGCGTAGGTCAAGCAATCAAAGAAGCTTTGCAGGACAACAACCTGTCCAGAGAAGAGCTCTTCGTAACTTCAAAGGTCTGGACTGCAGATATGGGCTACGAAGAAACCATTGCCGCCTACGAGACTAGCCTAGCTAAGCTTGGACTTGAATACCTTGATCTATATCTTATCCACTGGCCTGTAAAAGGAAAATATAAAGAGACATGGAGAGCACTTGAAACCTTGTATAAAGAGGGACGCGTAAAAGCGATTGGGGTCAGCAATTTCCAGATCCATCATCTTGAAGAGTTGATGAAGAATGCGGAAATTAAGCCGATGGTAAACCAAGTAGAGCTCCACCCTTATTTGAGTCAGCAAGCACTCCTTAGCTTCTGCCAGGAACAAGGAATTCAATTGGAGGCTTGGTCTCCATTAATGCAAGGGCAATTGTTGGATCAGCCTGTACTGAAACAAATAGCAGCTAAACACAGTAAATCCGTAGCTCAAGTGATTATCCGTTGGGACCTGCAGCGTGGAATTATTACTATTCCAAAGTCTATTAAAGAGCACCGGATCATCGAAAACGTAGATGTGTTTGATTTTCTGTTAACAGAAGAGGATATGAATCTAATCAACGCCCTGAACCAAGATCAACGGGTAGGTCCTGACCCTGATAACTTCGACTTCTAAGAGATCAACCACTAGGTTAAGTAACAGTAAGAAAGACCCTATCTTTCATTTCTGAAAGATAGGGTCTTTTTTGTCTTTACGCACCTTGCACTAGCACAATAAGGATCGGCAACACAAGAAACGAAGCAAGCGTCGTCCATAAAATACATTTGGATACCAGCTCTGGAGAGGCTTCAAATCGCTCCGCTAATACCACAGCGTTGACGGCAACTGGCATGGAGGCCAGAATCAGCAGTACAGAGAATAAAATACCATCCATATGCAGAATAGATAATCCGAGGTATGCCACTAGTGGAGCTAAGATTAATCGAATGATCATCCCTGTCCAAAAAACAGACTGGCCCTTGCGTTCAGATGGCATGGTTCGTACTTTGACCATCTGTGCTCCCAGAATCGCCAGTACGACTGGTGAATAACCTCCGGCAACCATGGAGACCCCTGTAGCAAGCTCAGAAGGTAAATGCAGGTCAAATATTCTAAGAAAAAGTGCTAGCATAGCTGCATAGATGGCAGGAAGAGAGAACACGGACTTTACAGCATTTTTCACCGAGAACTGCGATCTAGCCGCAAAATAAATGCCCACAGTATTCACGATAATCATCTGCCCAATCACATACACAGAAGCTTTATCGAGCCCAAGCTGTCCGAAAGCCAGCAACACCAAGGGAAGTCCATAATTCACACTATTCGTAAATGTCGAGACCAGAGTCAATCCCGATATTTCAGAGGGGCCGAGCTTCAATAATTTCCCGATGATATTTGCAATCGCCCATAAAAAGCACAGATTTAGCAGCGAAAAGGCTAGCGTCTTGTAAATATCATCCATAGAAATTTCGGCCGTAGCCAGTGTATTAAGAATAATAGCCGGCGTTAAAAAGTATAAATAGAGCGTCAATAACGGCTTGGTATCCAGATTCTTAAACCGTCCAAGCAGTGCACCGACAATGACTGGAATGGATAATGGCACGATGACTTGATACAACGTTGTTAACACGCTCTGGATCATGAACAGTACTCCTCTGCTCTAAGTTAATCTAAACTATAAGCGCACCTTAGCAAGACGTCTAAGATATGAAATCAATATACACAATAGCCATTACCTATAATTAAAAAAATCCCAACCCCTGAGACGGAGTTGAGACTTTTTTATCAAGTGTTACATCATTTTGATTTCAAGCAATTCATATTTGATGATACCCATCGGTGCGTTTACACTAACGATATCCCCGACTTTTTTACCCAGCAATTCCTTGCCCAGCGGACTTTCATAGGAAATCTTGTTGTTTAGGACATCTGCTTCAGCGGCCCCTACAATTCTATATTCAATCTTCTCGGAGTATTCGATATCGTTCAGGGTAACGATACAACCCATACTAACCTTTGACAGATCCATCTGACTCTCATCTACGATCTTGGCTTTGGTCAGCATTTTCTCCAAAATCATAATACGAGTCTCCATGAACGATTGGTCGTCCTTGGCCGAATGGTACTCGCTATTTTCCTTCAAGTCTCCATAGCTGATCGCCAATTTGAGCCGTGCTGCCAATTCCTTGCGCCCTGGGCCCTTCAATTCCTTCAGTTCTTCCTCTAATTGAGCCAATCCTTCTTTGGTCAAGAACACTTCTTCATTAGACATGTATACAACTCCTATTTTGGATGCTTTATAATAGTTTAACCTATATTTCACATTCATGCGACAAGCATAAACGCCTTCGGCGTCCTTGTAAGGACAGCAAGCGTTTAAGCGAGAAATATAAAAATTAAAGTATAGGTGCAAAACCTATACTTTCTTATATTTAAATAAAAATCCCTGCCACAATTGAACATTGGGCAAGGATGTCAATGCTGCATCATTATTCTGGCAAATGCTCTTTACAGAAAAGGAGTAATGCTGCTTCCTCGTCCTCTTCCATATCAAAATCAAGCAACTGACCTGTTGTTGTCTCTTGTAGATCATAACTCACGATGCTTACTTGATCTTCATCCACTTTAATAATCGCCCTAGCAGAAACTCCATTCTCTATAAAGAGCTCATCATCTTCTGGAACATCTAGTTGAACCACGAATTCATACCGTTTACCGGTTAGTATACCAAAAGGATCTTTAACATTCTCCACGTTGTAGCTTGTAAATGTCAACATTGCTCATTCAACCTCTTTTCCTAATACCTGCCACGTCATTGTATCACAAAAAGCTGCGTGAAGGGGTCGCCCCGTCCCTCAAGCCATAGCTTTCGATTTCTTGATCTGTTTGCTTCGCAATTGTCCGCAGGCAGCATCAATATCCACACCATGCTCCAGACGAGTCCTTACGCTGACGCCCTGCTTCTTCAAGGTATCAAAAAAGGCTCGTACGGTCTCCCGCTCACTTCTTTGATATTGACTGTGCTCATCGACTGGATTATAAGGAATCAAGTTCACATTAACGAGCTGGCGCCGGTCGCCGATTAGCTCGGTCAGCTCAAGCGCGTGCTCCTTGCCGTCATTTACATCCTTCATCAGAATGTATTCTAACGTAATTCTGCGATTTGTTTTTTCCAAATAATAATCTATGGACTCCATAAGCTTCTCAATAGGAATGGCCTTGTTAATCTTCATAATCTTCGTCCGCAGCTCATTATTAGGCGCGTGAAGCGAAACTGCCAAGTTCACCTGGGTATTCGCATCGGCAAATTCAACGATTTTGTTAGCAAGCCCACTCGTCGATACAGTAATACCTCTTCCTGCAATGGCTAATCCCTTGTGATCCTTAATAATCGATAAGAAATTGAGCAGGTTCTTGAAGTTGTCGAACGGTTCGCCAATTCCCATGACTACAACGTGACTAACCTTTTGTTCGAGGTTTGCTGCATCCAAATGCTGCTGAACCTTCATAATCTGCTCTACAATCTCACCGCTGCTAAGATCGCGACTCTTCGCTAACAGTCCACTAGCGCAAAAGCTGCAGCCGATATTACATCCAACCTGAGTAGTGACACATACGGACAAACCGTATTTCTGTCTCATGAGTACCGTCTCAATCAGGTTGCCATCCTTCAAACGGAACAGGAACTTAATCGTCCCATCCGCAGACTCCTGCTTCACATGTTCCTCCAACGTGTGGATCACATAGTGCTGCCCCAATAATTCTACACACTCTTTATTTACATCGAGCATTTCCGTGAATTCTGTAATCCGCTTCCGATAAAGCCAATCCCAGACCTGCGTAGCTCGAAATTTTTTATGTCCACGTTCTAACATCCATGCCGCCAGTTGATCAAAAGTTAATCCATAAATGGATTCCATATTCATTCGTTATCCTCTTTTCAAAACATTAAAGTTCAGTCCATCACTACTCATTGTCTCAAATTTTTTTTATTTAAACAAGGGGAGTTGTGGCGAAGCGTCGAAGTTTACATCATTAGAAGTCCGTTCTATGAAATCACATCTGAGGAGAGATCGAATTAAATGAGCTCAACCACAATAAAAATCATCGGTTTTGCCCTTCTAGCTGCCGTCTTAATCTTTGGTGGCTTTTTACTGTATATTACCATTACCGATTATAAGCCGAAGGAGACTACTCCACTAACGGTTAACCATAATCAGGAACAAATGATGAAGCAGGGAGAGCCTTTTGTAATAACAACCTTTAATATTGGCTATGCCGGGCTGGATAGGGGGCAGGATTTCTTTATGGATGGCGGGACCCATTCACGTTCAAGCAGCGAGGAACAAACGAAGACAAATCTTGAGGCAATAGCCTCTCTAATGACCACTTCAGGCTCGGATCTATTCATGTTGCAGGAGGTGGACATCAATTCTTCTCGTAGCAACCACATAGATGAGGTCTCCTTGTTATCGAATACCTTCTCTGATTACAGCAACGTATTCGCAACGAACTACAAGGTGCCTTGGGTACCGATTCCCGTTCTTGATCCGATGGGCTCAGTAAATAGCGGTTTATTAACCTTATCTAAATTCAGTAGCACAAGTAACGTTAGATATGATCTTCCGGGAAAAGAAAGCTGGCCTCGTCAACTGTTTGAACTTGACCGCGCCTTTATGGAGAGCAGATTCCCCGTCGATAACGGGAAAGAACTGATCCTGATCAATCTTCATTTATCAGCCTTTGATCAAGGGGGAACGATTCGTAAGCAGCAATTAGAATATCTTTCTACTTATATTCAGAGAGAGAATGATAAAGGCAATTACCTCATCTTAGGCGGAGACTGGAATCATTCTTTACCGGGCACAACCCCTGAGGCCTTTGAGACTACACAAGCTTGGCCAGAATGGCTACAGCAGTTCCCTGAAGATTTCAAACCGGAGGGCTTTCAATGGGCTGTCGATGCTCAAGTGCCGTCCGTCCGGACACTTGATGTAGCTTATTCAGAAGGTGTAAATTTCCGGGCTGTAATTGATGGCTTCCTAGTTTCACCGAATATCACAATAAGTGGCGTACAAGGCCATGACCTATCCTTTGAACACAGCGATCATAACCCTGTAACAGCTACTCTTATTCTAAAATAAGTCCCAATCATGGATCATTGATGTTATTTAAAAATGGCGAATTTCATGTTTTTCCCTTTTAGATACTGAATGATAGCAGGCAATGCCTCCACGGTAATCTTCTTTTCGTGAAAGAGATAGACTGCACCGGACGGATCAGTATGATGAACAAATTGAATGACGTCTTCTGGGGTCTTTCGTTTCCAATCCTCAGAATCACGATTCCATAACAATACCTTCATCTGCTGTTCTGTCACATTGGCTGCTAACTTATCATTAATCGCGCCGTATGGCGGCCGAAAAACAGTAATCGGCGATTGAGTGATTTGCTCCAATGCCTGATTAGCCTTCGCCAAATTATTCTGATTCTCCTTAACCCCATTGTCGGTCATCTTGCTATGATCCCACGAATGACTTCCAATCGACATCTGATGCTCGCTCGCATACTTAACCGCTTCCACATTACGAGAGACCTTATTCCCTACAAATAAAAAGGTGGCTGCCACCTCATGCTCTACTAGAATATCTACGATTTCTTTCGTATATTTCGACGGGCCATCATCAAATGACAAGGCTACGTAACCCTTCGGCAGGCTATAGGTGTATTTATCCCCGGTTAATTTAATCTCCTCATACCGCTTCATCTGCTCTTGAGGAGGCTCTGAAGGTTCTGGTGAAGGCTTAGAAGTTTCTGGCGTAGGCGCAGGTTCCTCTTGCTGACTAGGGGTCGTTTCTATCTTACCAATAGGGGGAATGAACGGTAGAGAGACCATTTTCTCGATCCCCTCAGCGCTGGTGCCTAGTGAGGGACCTTTCAACCCTTCTGCACGATCCATAACTTGACCACCCATTCGAAGAGACAATACAACTACTAAACAAGAAGCGAGCACAATACTCTGCAGTCCAAGTCTTCCAAACCGTTTTTTGTTTTTCTTTCTTAGCCTACGTGCTGGAGGTATAGAGGGTGATGTCGTTTCAACAGCAATCTCTTCATGTACATGGGGATCGTCTAATTCCTTTAACTGAAGAAGCTGCGATACATAATATTCAGAGCAAGCAAAATACAGGGTTTCGCTGAAGGTCTGGTTCATAATGACCAGTGTGCTGTAGTAACTATTACGAAAAGGATCCCACTTCGGATACAATGACAATCTCATTCTTTCCCCAAAATAGGGAGCCAACGCGTTTAGTTGTTCATATGTAAATTCATCTATGGTTAGCATGCGTCTGGCATACCCGATATCACGGGTTAAACCTATCTCAATCTGATAACCAGCCTGTTCATGCTCAAGCGACAGCAACTCAATCATTAGAACAGCGCTCGGTTCATTCATTGCCATGAATCTTATGTATCTCCGTTGTCTTCATTTCTTCCCGCCAGCGTGCTTCCATTCCCAAAAGGGACGGTCATACGATTGGTAAAATCGCTGATCATACCGGAGAGGTAGGCTTTTTCTTGGCGGATCGTATCGTATTTCTGTCTTAAATGCGCATTCTCAGTTTCAATCCGTCCGAGCTTCTCTTCCAGATCATTCATCTTTTTAAGCTTCTCTGCATGAGCTTCGTTATGCTTTTGGATCAGATTTACATACTTTTGATGCTCCAGATCGATCGTACTTTTTAATTCTTCAATCTCTGCGGTGAGGGTGGTCTGAAGCTCCCGATAATCTTCCAGCACTTGATCGACCTTTAGATTCTTCTCAATCAATTTATGCTCAAGCTCTCGAACGTTCTTCTCTCTTTCCTCAATCACTTTATTGAGATTCTTCATGTCCCGGTTCAAACGTTCAACATGGCTGCTGGAATGCGTCAACCGATCCTGAAGTTCATTAATATTTGTCTCGGCATGCTGTCTGGCCTGAATAATCTGCTCCACGGAGAAGATTAGATCGAGTGATTTTTTATCAAGCGGAGCTTTTCCCGTAGTTACCACTCCTGCTAAAGTCTCGCCAGCGATCTGTTCCTCTACTTCCTCGCCCTGCTCTTCTGATAATTGCACCTTTTGAACCATACCCGGTTTGGACTGCTTATCCACGGAATCTTTCTTTTTAAAAAAGGGAGAAATCATTGATCTTATCACCTCAATTATAAAAAAATGTCAAAAAATGTCGAGTGCCCACGAGTCTATTATAGTTTACTTGCCTTGTCTGTAAGTGAGCCTTTATATCTAACTTTTTGAATTGGATCAAAAGACCTAAATGGTTGCCTATAACAAGAAAAAAGCACCCTTGCGGGTGCTCTGGTTCTAATTGAATTTATCAGGGAATTGTTTAACAATACCCACGGTTAGTAGATCTCCAAACATATTTATATGCTCAAGCCCTTTATCGAAGGCGACGACTTCGGCATCCCAATCCTTTTTAACTCTAGCTGTCACATCATCCGTTATTAGCTCCAAATGTTCATGAAGCATCTCTTTCAATTGTTCATACGAATATTTGGGATTCTGTGCGCTAAGGAACTTTGCAATGTCGTCAGCGTTGTCGTACCACTCTTTATTGTATTTCTCCAAGTCTGACTGATTACCTGCTAGTGCAGCAGCAACTACCTTTCCGGCAATCAGGATATGCTCCCGCAATAATTGAGCTAGCTTATCCCCTACTGCCTTACCGTAATACGGCTTATAAACATCCCCTATCTCCTGCTGATTCTGTAGCAACCTTGCCAGTACCTTCTCTTTATCCTCGGAATTCGCAAAAGCGCTAACTATGTAGTTTTTTGTCCATATCACATGATCGCTCCATAGTTTCCTGAGATTATCCTTAAGCTCTATTACAGAGGGCGTAAAGCATAGCTTGTGTGAGCTCTTTTTCTCTTTAGCTGCAGCATCGGCAGTTACTGGCATTACACTAACCACAAGAAACATACACAGTAAGGTTAGCTTCAATATCAAAAACTTAGTCTTCAATATGACCGATCTCCCTTTAAGGATATTAACTATCTTTTATAGTGTGTTCCGATGCTCTTATTTCATTCCTAGCTTTCTTCAAGCATAAAAAAAGCACCGTCATTAGACGGCGCCTCTTCTTTATATTTATCTGAACATTACTTTGTCTACATTGTATTTAGATTTCAGCTCATTAATGATATAGGTTTCGTATATCTCTCTATGAACTGGACTTTCGATTAAACATACATCAATTCTGGTGACCTCGTCCCGATGCAGCTTGATATCAGATACGGTATCTTCAAAATGTTTTTTGATTCTGGGTCTTAGCTTTCTCGCTTTACCTACAAACAACAACTCATCTTGGTCATTGTAGAACATGAAGATGCCGCCGTAATCTCTTGGAATCAGATGGAAATCAGTGAATCCGTAAATATTGCTTAGCTGCGGGTTGATTTGTTTAGTAATTCGAACATCCACATTGGGCATAGTTATGTTGATCATTTTAGCTCACGTCCTCTTTCTATATAGGAGTAAATAGTATCATAAGTTTGCCTTTTATTCTATCTTTCACAATGACCGTTGTTCTTTATTCTCCCCTGACCTGACGACTCATCAGAGCAAGCACCGTCTCAGTTATCCCTTGCTCAAAAGGAGTAGTGGGAATTGGACCCACATTACGCTCATATTTACCACCGCTTAGGATCACTGGTTCCTGGGTTAAATACAGCATCTCCACGATCTCTTTTATGACTGGAACGAATGTGCCGAGCAGCGATAATCCAATCCTTCCTACAGAGATAACGGGCTTCTTGGAACCTTGTGCTACTTGCGCTATTTTAACGATATCTCGACCTGAAATTGTGCCTGTCCCCGGAATATTCCAATTCTGACCATAAGCCTCTTCTCTGCAAGCGAGCTCAACAATCATGACAGCCGCATCCGGCAAATATACATACTCACGGGGAACGTTCATATTGCCAATGAACATTGCAGGTTTACCCGCAGCGATGGACTCTAGGGTCGATCCTAAATAAGAAGCCTCATTGGCAGTAGGTCCATAATAATCCGGTAATCGGACAATGAGTCCCTGTGTATTACTCCAACGCCGGCTAAAAAACATTCGTTCAAACTCAAGTTTCACTTTTCCTTTTTTTGTATGCGGATTCTTCGGATATTCCTCGTTGATCGGCTTGTCATTCTGTCTTCTCCCATAAGGATAAATGCCATCCACTGCGACAACCTTTATTCCCAGCGTATTAGCCGCCTCCATGACCGCCTCTCCCATGGGTAACAGTCGCGTGCTCATCTCATTATATGGAACAGATGCACTATGAAAAATAACATCCACATCCTGTGCAGCTGCTAATATATCCTGCACATTAAATACGTCTCCTGCCATTAGCTTAAGCGCGGCGGGATTACCCAGCTTTGTTGCAAGCTTCTCCAGCTTTGGAATCGATCGTCCAAAGGCCACCGTTTCTATCCCTCTCTTTAACAATTCAGCGATAATAACAGTCCCTGTTCCCCCGGTTGCACCAAGCACGAGCGCTTTTGTTAACATAAATCATTCCTCCTATTATTGTTATTGATCAATCACTACCTTATAATCATACATCTAGGAGCCTAAGCTCTTAGATGTTACAACGAATCTTCTTCTCTACACCTATTTCCGATGTTTCGGCTTCAGCTCAGGCATTCCAAGGGCCATAGAAATATTGCACAGCATACCATTGGCCATAAAGGTGCTTACCTCTACTTCAGGCTGCTCGATCCCGGCGGCGACAAACTTCTCGTGCACAAGGTTGATAATTTCCAGCATTCCCTTTTGCATGGTTTCACGAATGACTTCATCGCGAATCCCTAACCCCTGAATTTGCAAAATAATCTCATTCGGATGCGTCTCCATCAACAACTCATATACCTTAATACTTTCCTTCAACACTTGATCTGCTGGGGCTTCTACTCCTTTAAATGAATGAATAATCCGCTCAAAAGCCCGTTCTAAGGAAGCGACAAACAATTCTTCTTTGTTCTTGAACACCTTGAATACATAGGGCTGAGAAATACCTACCTTTTCCGCAACCTGTGCTGTTGTAGCTCGGTAGTATCCATTCTCGGCGAACACAATAACCGCTGCCTCCAAGATTTGTTCCCGGCGGTTTACAGTGACCGATTCATCCGATTTCTTGCGACCGGAACTAGATTCTGTTGTCATGATAATCTCCTTACGTAACCTAATCTCATTAGGTTATTGATCAATCACTTTCTTGTTCAGAGTATATGCTCATCTCCGAAATAATGCAACTCCAAACAATATAATTTTCAAAACTCAATTGTTTTGGATGACATTCACAATAAAAGTTAATTCATAATCTACGCTGGAAATATTACTAAAAAATATGACATTATTCAGAACCTTCTTACCAAAGGGTTGTGATTTTCCTCATGAGGGTATTATAAATATTAAGGTAGTGTAGAGTTGTGTTAACTTCATGAAAAGAGCAATTAGCATCTAGGAGGATTTGATTCATGTCAGCAACAGACAGGCAAAAAATTGTAGATAGTGTCCCGCAAACCGGATTTTTTGGACATCCTAAGGGACTATTCACACTCTTCTTTACAGAATTTTGGGAACGTTTTTCCTATTATGGCATGAGAGCGATCCTTGTTTACTACATGTATTATGAGGTAAGCAAAGGTGGACTCGGATTTCCAGAGGATATGGCCCTTTCGATTATGTCTATCTACGGATCACTTGTATATATGTCTGGAATTATAGGTGGATGGCTTGCGGATCGAATTTTCGGGACTTCCAAGGCTGTCTTTTACGGCGGCGTTCTAATTATGTTCGGGCATATTTTACTGGCGATACCGGGAAATGCCACCCTATTCTTTGCTTCGATGATTATGATCGTGCTCGGAACCGGACTTCTTAAGCCCAATGTATCAAGTATTGTAGGCGAAATCTACAGCGAACAAGATAACCGCCGCGACGCTGCTTTCAGCATTTTTTATATGGGTATTAACCTCGGCGGATTTATCTCTCCACTAATTGTAGGCGCGGTAGGTATGAATAATTTCCATCTAGGATTCTCGATTGCCGCAATCGGAATGTTTATCGGACTAGTTGTTTACGTAATGACTCGCACCAAAAATCTAGGTCTGGCGGGAACGATTGTACACAACCCGATTCCAGCCGAACAAAAGAAAAAATTGTTTACTTGGATTGGGATTGGATTAGTTGTGCTTGCTGTATTAGCTACGATAGGCATTCTTACTGGAGCACTTACTTTTGAGACATTCATTAAAATTGTAGGGGTCTTAGGACTGCTTATTCCTACCATGTACTTTATTGTGATGTACCGCAGTCCCAAGACAACTGCTGTAGAGCGATCACGGATTCTCGCATACATCCCTTTATTTATGGCTTCGATTATGTTCTGGGCGATTCAGGAACAGACTTCAACGGTTCTAGCAAGCTTTGCTGATAAGCGCACCCAGTTGGATTTTGCAGGCATACACATTTCTCCTGCTTGGTTCCAGTCGCTTAACCCACTGTTTATTATCGCCCTTGCACCTGCATTTGCCTGGATTTGGTTAAAGCTCGGTAACCGCCAACCAACGATTCCCCAAAAGTTCTCGCTTGGTTTATTGTTTGCCGGTCTGTCCTTCCTAGTGATTCTGGTACCGGCTTACTTCGGTGGAGCCCATTCATTGGTGAATCCATTATGGCTGGTTCTCAGCTACTTTATCGTCGTCATTGGGGAACTATGCTTGTCACCTGTTGGCCTCTCGGCAACAACCAAACTGGCACCCGCTGCTTTTACAGCTCAGATGATGAGCATGTGGTTCTTGTCCAATGCTGCTGCGCAAGCTATCAATGCTCAGATTGTGAAGTTCTATACCCCGGATACTGAAATGCTGTACTTCGGAGTCATCGGCGGAGTCGCCATTGTGCTCGCGTTAATTCTCTTCCTGTTCTCTTCGAAGATTCAGAATTTCATGAAGGGTATACGATAAACATATAAGGCTGCCGGGAATATTCTCGGCAGCTTTTTTTTGAATTCCATCATGTTTTAAGCTGGGTCTACACCAGAAACATAGCAACAATTGTAGTAACTATCAGTCCAATTAGTACCGGTTTAACATTGCGTCTAGCGAGCTCAAACGGGCTTACACCGCAGATCGCAGCGGCTGGGATCAATGCCCATGGGATTAACGTACCCCCACCCACCCAAATGGCAGATACTTGACCAAGTGCAGTTAAAGTAGCTGCGTCAGAATGAGTGGCGACCGCGAACAATTTTCCGATGGACCCCGCAAGTGAGATTCCGGAAAACCCTGAACCGTCAAGACCCGTAATGGCGCCTGTGATGGTGGCGGTCACAGCACCTACAGCACCATTCAGTGGCACATTATGCGCTAGTGCAACCCCAAGATCATTAACAATCCCCTGAGATGCAGCAGGTAAAACTTTTCCAAACAATTCAGCAAAGGCCGAATCACCCAAATAGAAGAATGCAGCAATCGGAATCACTGGACCGAACACTTTAAAACCAAATGTAAGTCCATCGATTAGATAGGAGGTAACTTGCTCCAATCCTTTATTACGATGTGCGAGCAATGTTACTACGACCAAGATAAATACAGCAGTCCCGCCAACTAAAGCAGTTGCGTCTCCCCCCTGTAAATCCAGCAGAAACATGCCCGCTACATCAGCTAGAAACAAGAGTGGGATCAAGATAGCCAACCATTTCTTCAGTGTGGGCGGAATGACGGCTAGATCTTCTACCGCATCACTCTCTGCAGCTAGCGCATTCCCGGCATTTTTCCCCGAGATAAGTCCATCCCGCCAAGTACCATTCTTCTGATCCCGCCGCATCATCCAATAAGCTGTTACCGTAGTGACTACACCCATCACGATCACAAGTGGAATACTCGCTTCCATGACACTGCTTACCGGCAGCCCTGCCGCATCTGCCGTCAATTTAGGTGCCCCTTGAATAATATAATCACTCGACAACGCAATCCCATGACCGAATAGATTCATCGCAATTGCTGCTCCAAGTGCAGGCAATCCCACACGAATAGCAACGGGCAGTAGCACAACCCCTATCAAGGCAACGGCTGGCGAAGGCCAGAAGAACCATGATGTTACCATCATAATGAAGCCAATGCCCCAAAATGCCATAAACGGCGTACGTAAAAAACGGGTAAGCGGAGCAACCATCGTCTCGTTTATTCCGGTACGTGTTAATACTCTGCTCATGGCTACAATGATCGAAATAATCATAATCGTACCCATTAGCTCCTTAGTTGCATATACAAAAGAGTTAAATACGCCTGTGACCGAACCACTAATCGTTTCTGTCGCGAGCCAGCCTAGTACAAAGATGCCTGCAATACAGATCATCGTTGTATCCCGCCGCTTAATCAGAAGTGCCATAATGAACACGATGAATGCCAGATATACATAATGGAGCGCTGTTAACTGGATGCCCATCTCCGAACCACACCCTTCTCCTACTTACAAGTGCTATATGTTATGCAGGGTTGTAGGCTAATGTTCGGTAGAAATGGGTGCAAAAAAGCCGCCCTACGTATAGACAGATTCTACGCATGAGACGGCTTTCTTAGTGTTTCCTATTTATAAATTTATTATTTAGCTACCACTCCGCCATCAACTGGCAGCTCAACACCTGTAATGTATGAAGCTTCATCAGAAGCCAAGAACAATACAGCTTCAGCTACTTCAGAAGCACGTCCAACGCGTGGCAATGCAGTCTGGGACATAAAGAAGCTATGCATTCTTTCGTCATTTACAAATTCAGCACTCATTGGGGTTTCGATAAAGCCTGGGTGAACAGAGTTCACGCGGATGTTATCTTTACCAAAGTCTACAGCTGCTGCTTTACTCAGCATACGAACGGCACCTTTAGAAGCTGTATAAGCGCCAGCACCGCTGCTGCCCGTCAAACCTGCGATGGAGGAAATATTGACGATGGAACCGCCTTTATTGTTCTGCATTTGAGGAACAACATGCTTCATGCCTAAGAATACGCTGCTCACGTTAATGTTCATTACTTTGTTCCATTGATCAACAGTGGATTCAAGCAATTGAACGGGGAAAGAGATCCCTGCGTTATTTACCAGGATATCAATTTTACCAAACTTGCTAACCACATCTTCTACAACCTTAATCCAATCTTCTTCAGAAGCTACATTATGTGCATAAGCTGCTGCTTGTCCACCATTGGCTTCGATTTCCTTCACAACCGCTTGTACGGCAGCTTCGTTAATATCTGTTGCTACAACTGTAGCGCCCTCTTTGGACATCAAAAGCGCTTCTTCACGACCCATACCGCTGCCTGCACCTGTAATGATTGCTACTTTATTAGTTAGACGATTCATAATTAAGTCTCCTCTATAATCGTATTGTGATATAATAATTCGAGTGATGATAGTCACACTATCACTGTGATATACATCATATCATTATTATGAAACAACTACAACTACTCCTTGCTTAATCCAATAAACGGTGGATATAATACTAATAATTAAAGAACCTAATCAAAAAATGGAAGGGTCTATCCCTCATGAATCCTAAAACACGCTACGAAAAAGAAAGATCCGACGGTAAGCAGCAACGATTATTTGCGATTCTCGAAGCGGCAGAACAGGTATTTTCGCAAAAAGGAATTGAAAAATCGACGATGCAGGATGTCGCGAGTGAAGCAAATATAGGGATTGCGACGTTGTTTCGATATTTTCCTAGAAAAGAAAAGCTCATCGTGGCTGTGGCCACCCGAATGCTGGAGCCTATGCTCGATTATTTTAAATATGTGGCCGACTTGCCACTTACCTGTCTTGAAAAGATTGAGAAATTATTTGATTTCTTTATACTGGATCAGAATCATCTAAGTATTATCTTTATGGTCAATTTCGAAAGCTACGCCTCACACTCGAGTGAGCCTGTGGAGGATGTGCTGAATTTCAATGCACTCAATCGTAAGATCTGGCATGAATACTCCAGAATCATTCAAAATGGAGTGGAAGACGGTTCTATTCGTGCCGGTCTCCCTGTGAAAGAGACCTTGATCACTCTTATGAATAGCTTTGCCCTCTTTTCCAGGAAACTAACGATGAAAAAGAATATTCTCCTGCTAGAATCGGACCTAGACTCCGACGATCAGCTTGAGCTTCTCAAACGAATTTTCCTGGATCATTTAAAAGCCTAAAAAGCGCCAGTTTCCTTATAAGGGGAACTTGGCGCTTTTTTGATCATAAATTCGATGGCTAGTGAAAAGGGCAGGTGGCCACAGGTGATCGCTGATAAAGGAAACGAGGGCTGTAATCATATTCTTTCAGCTTACTGTCATGCCAAATCGGTGTAGACGACGGAGACATAGGGGGGATCAGCCATGACCAGCGTCCCGAAACCTGACGTTCATGTCCCTGCTCCTGCTCTTGGAATCTCACAAATTGATCGGCTGCTGTATGGTGATCAACGATACTGACCCCAGCTTGCTTAAAGGAATGCAGTACTGCACGATTCAACTCAAGAAGCACCCGATCCTTCCAAAGCGTTGTGTTACTGGAGCGGTCAAGTCCCATCAGATCAGCTACAGCCGGCAAAGTGTTATATCGTCCAGTATCCCCTAAGTTACGTGAGCCTATTTCAGTCTCCATGTACCAGCCGTTAAAAGGAGCCGCGGGGTATAGAATTCCCCCAATCTCCAACTGCATGTCCGAAATGATCGGTACAGAATACCAGCGAAGCTGAAGCTCTGCAAAACGTTCAATTTCGGGATGCGTTAACGGTACCTCCTGAATGAGGTATTGAGGAATAGGAAATACATGGGGATGCCCATTACCTATGCTGATCACTAGCGGCAATACATCAAAATCGCCCCTTGTTCCCTGCCAGCCTAGTTGTTGGCACAATTTCGTAAATTCATCCGATGCCGGATCACCAGCGCGTTCATGTTCAGCATCACCAGGATATCCCGCGTAACGAATCAATTGATGGTTCCAAATCCGGATTCTCCGGTCAGGATCTACCCCGCTGCGGAAGACCGTGATAAGTGGACGAATGCGTCCTCCATTACTCGCCTTTTCCAGATGTCGCAGCAAAGCTTCAGCAATATCCTCCTCGGTCTCTGCCAGACGTTCATCCATCAGCTCAATGGATTGCCAGAAGAGGCGGCCAATGCAGCGGCTATTATTTCGCCAAGCCATTCTTGCCCCATGAGCCAACTCTTCCGTTGTATGTGTGTAACTCCCGGATTGATTAATTTCTTCTCGTACGGCTTGGATGCGATGATCCATATCAGCTTCAGTCTTATCAAGTTCAGCGTAACATTGTCGAACGAAAGCCTCCGCCTGCCGGGTTAACTCTTCAATGTCCTTACCATTCATATCGTTTATCCCCCATCCAAGCTCTTGCCAGAACCTTCAATCCAGTATACCATCCTCAATCCTAAGCTACACCCTTAAAGAAACAGTGCATGAGAACAACCCGTGAAGCTTAGTCGCCTCACGGGTTGTAGCAGGAACATCTAGCGTTCTGAACGTTTCCCTTGCGTCTTCAATGCAGCAAGCCTGCTCTTATCCTCGGCCAGCAGTTCTTCAGCCAACTCCACACCTTGGGGGCCTAACCAGGCCTGAGCTTGCTCCACCGCCTGTTCGGTATGCGCCAAACGGTTCTCAGCCTGTGCCAAAGTCTGTTCTGTTGGATGACTAAGCGCCTGAGAGACAGAGAAATGAAGTTTGCCTAAAGCATTTTTGGCTTGAGTTACATTGTCGTTCGCTTGCAGACTGGAATCGGGTTGTTTCATAAATGAAATTCGCTCCCTTCTGAAATGCGCCTGTCTCTTCTAGCATGGTTTAGGATAAGTAACTTTATGCATACACCCTACTGGATGATGGATTGCATGAAAGTAGTCATTTCTTTGCTGGCCTTATTCAAGCGTTCAATTACCCCGCTGAATTCGGTGACAAGTTCTGCTTGTGCGTGTGAAGAAGCGGAGATCGCTTCAATTTCCAGCTCCATTTGTTTAATGGACTTTTGAACATCACTGAGTGATTTTTCAATATTATGGGTTGCTTCTTTGGTATTTACAGACAGTTTGCGTACTTCCTTAGCCACAACGCCAAAGCCCGCCCCCTGCTCTCCTACACGCGCAGCTTCGATGGCCGCATTTAGTCCTAGCAGATTCGTCTGCTCAGAAATTTCACGAATGAAGCTAGTAACCTTATTTACTTCTTGAGACTCCGTTACCGCTCTACGTGTATTATCTAATATTTGTTGAGAGGTGGCCGATAATTCTTCAGATTGGGCAGCTACGCTCTGAACCATATCCATTAGGTGATTGCTTATCCCATTAATCTCTTCTGTAAATACCTCAAGCTTATTCTCGTTCTCCAGTGTGTAAGCAATTGCGAACACGCCCACTACCTCGTTATCTGTTCCATATATAGGAACACATGTTGAAATCACAGGAGATCCATATATTTCTGCTGGAATGCGGTTAAAGCTAACCTCACCTTTCAATCCATTTGAAATGGTTAAGTCTTCAGGTGGAATAGGACTTCCTTTAACCAATCCAAGATTAATGGCATTACTAGGAGTATAATACTGGAAGATTTCCCTGTCCGTGATTCCAATCATAATATCCTGCGAGTGAATCTTTTTGAAATAAGGTGCTGCGAGGACTAAGGCATCGATAATACTCATCTGTTCATCTCCCATTAAGTAAATGTATATGTAAGTTTATCGACACAATGGGTGACATAATGAATATTGTCATATTAAAGTAACAATTCTACCGTAGGATGGATTCATGAATACTAAACCTATTAGCAGACGCCAATTTCTGAAGAAAAGTGCTCAAGTGTCGCTCGGGCTGCTTGGAACCGCTAGTGCGACCGGCATTTATTCTCACTGGGTCGAGCCCTACTGGCTTGAAGTTAAACATATAGATATAAAGCTTCCTCTACTCCCTCCAACATTCGATAGATTTCGTATCGTTCATTTCAGTGATTTACACTTAGGCGTGTATACGAAGTCCGAAGCCTTAACAGAGTTAGTACAGCAAATTCAACATGTAAGTCCAGATCTGATCTGCTTCACTGGGGATCTACTCGATCATTCAACCGAATATATTTCTGAGGCTGTAGACTTATGTTCACAGTTGCGGGCACCCTTTGGACAATATGCTGTATTAGGTAACCACGATGCTTTTGGTACTAGGAAAGCTGTAACGAAAGGGTTAGCGCAATCTGGCTTCCACGTGCTTCATAATGAACATATTGTCTTAAAAAAAGATGCGGAGGCGCTTTATCTAGCTGGAGTAGATGATCCGTGGGTCGGCAAAGCAGATATTCATCAGGCGCTACGCCATATCCCTGATAAGGCATGTACCCTACTCCTTGCTCACGAGCCTGATTTTGCTGATGAATATAGTGATCTTCCCATAGATCTGCAATTGTCCGGCCATAGTCACGGAGGACAGGTGCGTCTCCCCTTTGTAGGTGCCTTGTATACTCCGCCTCACGGCAGTAAATATTCAAGCGGACTATACCAGCTCCCAGATAGTCGACTCCAGATCTATACCACACGCGGGATTGGAGTGACTCGTATGCCTATACGTTTTAATTGCCGCCCCGAGCTTACCGTAATTACTTTAAAGTCCTTATGATTGTGTCAAAAATTAATAAATGGTTAAAAAGTATATACCTTTTGCACGTCTATGCAACAACACTGTAACCCTGTTTGTAATCAAATCTATTGGGGGCCTAGGTATAATTGTAGGAGTGATAGACAACATCAAAAATCATAATGAACTACATAAGCCCATCATTGGAGAGGAGAAATTAAATCATGAACAAAACTATGAAATGGACGTCTGCTGTATTAGCAACTGGAGTATTACTTGGAGGTACTGGACTCATCGGAGGGAATTCTGTTCAGGCTGCAACGACCACGAAAACGGTTAAACAAGCCGTTCAGCAGCCTTCTGTGGTGCTTAAATATAAAGGCCAAGTCTTAACGCAGCAAGGAAAAATCGTAGATGGAAATACCATGATCCCTTTAACCGTATTGCGTGATGCCTTCGGCCTTGCTATTCAATACAATTCAACCACAAAGACTTACAGTGTAGGTAGTGACTCGGCGAAGCTGAACATGGAGGTCTCTGACTATGGCGTCAGTACCGATTTAAACGGATATTACATTTATAGCATGACCGGAAATCATGAAGTGAAGATGATCAATGACCGCTTATATGTTCCTTTCAAACTGTTAAATGATTATTTAGGTGTTCAAGGCGTATATAATCCAGCTCAGAAATCGCTTGAGCTTAGCAATAAGGTGATGAATGACATCAAGATCACCTCTGTTGCCTTAGACAAGAGCAATAAGAATGCTAGTATTAAAGTACAATATCCAAAAATCAGCGGTCTAACCGATGAAGTGCAAAATACGATTAATGCTACCTTCAAAAAAGAGGCTGAACTATTCGTGTCAGAGGCTGAGAAAGAGTCTAGCCGTAGAGATGGTACGATAGAGAATAAATATGACTATTCTCAAAATTATGTTGTCACCTTTAACCGCGAAGGCATACTTAGTATTGTAGTCGATCAATATGGTTACAGCGGTGGAGCACACGGCGGTACCATGCGCGAGGGACATACCTTCTCGCTGAAGGATGGTAAGAAGATAGAGCTTAAAGACCTGCTAAAGGCAGAACCAAACTACAAACAAAAGCTAGATAAAATGTTGAAGGCAAGCACTAAGGATATTGCTTTTCCGGAGTCAACGGGTGGACTCACAGATAAACCAGCCTTCTACGTCAGTGAAAGTGGCTTAGCTATCTTCTATCAACAATATGAAATCGCACCTTATGCAGCTGGAATTCCTACCTACACCTTTAATTTCAGTTCAATATTGCCTAAAGGCACCGATCCATTTGCTTCTTTCAAATAAATACTAACGCAAAACAAAAAGCGCTTCAGCCAATCGGCTGAAGCGCTTTTTGTTATATATTATTCTTCTAAACTGCCGGCAGGGCCAAAAAATTCAAAATGAATTCTGTCATCAGGTACCCTCCATTCCTTGAGCGCCTTATATATGACCTTCATAAAAGGGGTCGGCCCACAGAAATAGAATTCAGAGTTCACATCTGCTATTTCTTGAAGCCAAGAAAGATCAATATAACCAGATCTATTGTACTGTTCTCCTTCGTTTGGAGATTCATAACATACATAGGACCGAAGAGAAGAATGAGATTGCGCTAAATCTGCCACCCTATCTTTCATAGCATGCAAACTTCCATTGATGGCTGCATGAATATAGGTTACCTCGCGTTCTGGCTGTGCAGCAATTATTGTCTCCAGCATACTTACCATTGGGGTTAAGCCCACACCCCCACTGATTAGAACCACCGGAGTATCACTACGCTGATCCAGTACAAAATCGCCCGCTGGAGAACCCACTTCTAAAATAGAGCCCACTTGGACGAAATCATGCAGATAAGTAGATACGACGCCTGCGGGTCTGTCTAACCCTTCGCCTTCCCGTTTAACAGTGATACGGTAATACATCTGTCCCGGAGCACTGGACAAACTGTAGTGGCGAATATGGGAATATTCCTCGCCCTTAGGCTGAACACGTACCGTGATGTACTGACCCGGGGCATAAGAGGAGATCTCCCCTCCGTCCTCAGGAGACAGGTAAAAAGAAGTAATAAGCTCACTTTCTCTAACCTTCCGAGTGACGACAAAGTTTCTGAATCCACTCCAGCCCCCCGGAGCTTCCGCAGCTTCACGATACTTTTGCGCTTCCACACCAATGAAAGCATCTGCGATCACACCATAGGCCTTGGCCCATGCATCTATAATTTCCGGTGTTGCCGCATCGCCAAGCACTTGCCCAATCGCAGCTAACAAGGTCTCACCCACAATCGGATAATGCTCAGGCAATACACCTAGCGCGCGATGCTTCTCAGCAATCTGTTTCACCACTGGTAAGATATTCTCTAGTTGATCAATATTCATAGCCGCTGCTAGGACTGCGTTAGCAAGCGCTGTCTGCTGTCTGCCTTGCCGCTGATTGGCATGATTAAATATATTTAATAGCTCTGGATGGTTTTCAAATAACATGCCATAGAACGTCGTAGTAATGGTTGTTCCATGAACCTGTAATACAGGAACTGTTGATTTTATAATAGCAATCGTTTGTTGATCTAACATATGAATAACCCTCTCTCCTGCAATTAGATAATGCCTCTATAACAAGCATATAGAAGCTGCAAATGAGCGAGTGTGCGCTGAATCACTTTAAAATTTAATAAAATGTGAACAAACAGAAAACGCAATGATATCTATCACATTCGAATGCCCAACCCAAAAAAAAAGCCGCCCAAGCAGCTCAGGTAGCTACCGGACAGCACTTTAGCTCTTATTTTGCCAGTTCCACAAAGCCTTCCCCGAACACATCTCTTACATCGTGAATGGCGATAAAAGCCTCTTTATCAATCGATCTTACAATTTTCTTAAGCATGGTCACTTCCTGTTTGCTAATGACAATGTAAAGCAGCTCTTTGGGTTCTTTAGTATAATATCCCCGGCCATAAATGACTGTGACCCCTCTATCCATGATTCGATTCACTTGTTCAGCAATTTTGTCCTGCTCCTTGGATACAATCGTAATGGCCTTCTTAGGATTCACTCCCTCAATAATGAAGTCCATCACCTTAGTCGCTATATAGAGCATCACAATCGTAAACATCAGACTTTGAACACCAATGATGAAATACGAAGCAAATACCACAACTAAATCGACCAGAAGAAGAGCGTAGCTAACGTTCCAATCCAAAAATTTATGCAAGATTCTGGCGATAATGGTTGAACCTGCGGTCGTCCCACCCACGCGTATGATCATTCCGATACCCACACCAGACAAGATGCCTCCAAATATTGCATTGATGATCAACTCATCGCTGGCGATATGCCAATTCTTCGTAAGAATCAAGAATAACGAGTTAAAAAACACCGCAATAATCGTGTATACCGTCGTCGTTTTGTCCAAAAATTTATAACCCATAATCAATAATAAAGCATTAAGAATTAAGCTAACAATACCCGGTGACCATTGATACAAATAGTATGTAATCATAGTCAGTCCCGTTACCCCGCCTTCACCGAATTCGTTCGGAATCACAAACAAGTTAACGGCCAAGGAGAACAGCAATGCTCCTACAATGATGGAAACAATATCCGAAATACGTTTTTTCATACCATGCCCCTTCTATTTCCTGTCTATATCTACCATCCACAAATACTAACACCGCTTCGATATAGTTGTAAACAATCCAGAAGAAACCAGCATTCTATACATGGCGTAACCGACTACCCCACCGCAAGTATTTAAGATCAGATCATCTACGTCAAAGGTGCCGATATACAATACTAATTGTGTAGCTTCAAAGCTCAGACTCAGCGCAAAAGAGAGCATGAAGACCTTTTGGAATAACCTTTCTTTTTGCGATAACAGCATAGGTACAATGACTCCAAAAGGAATAAACGCCAGAAGATTGCCCACTAAATTAAGTGATGAAAAAGGATCTGAAAGTGACAGATGTTCTATCCCCCGCGAGATCTCTTTAAAAGGTATATAGTTGCCCTGTCGATTAAAAATTCTGTCGGGATGTTCAAGCATACGCCCAGCCTGTTCCCAAAGTGATGGCAAGCTAAAAGGTGCACCTTTAAATACAATAATTCGGATCAAGAAATACATATAGACAATAAATACGGCTGCCAGCAATAATTTCATAGTAGACTCGCTCTTAGGCTTCGTACTCATCAAAATGTAGTGACAATTACGCCGTCCATATTATCGCCCGACGTTTTATATTGCCCTTCCTTTGGAATCTTAATACTTGTATATCCTGATACTGGATAATAGTTCACCGTATATGTTTTGCCGTCTACAACCGTTGAAATTTCTCTATTCTCCTTCAAAAGATCTAAATATTGTTCCAGCACAATTCCCTTCTCATAAATGATCGCACTATGCGGTAAGCCGACATAACGGAAGTGCCAAGGTTCATATTTTATCCCCGTAATCTCCGTTTTGTCTTTCGGATAGCGTAGAATAAAGCCGTATTTCCACGCATTCTTTTCCAACCATTTGCCTTCAGGTGCTTTGCTCATTTCCGATTGGGACGACCCGATGTCCAGCGATAATCCTAGATTATGTTCGCTATATTGTGCTGGCAGAGCATAGTCTGAACCTTTTTCCTTATACAATTCCTCTTGCTCCTCAAAGTCTCTGTACCCGCTGCTAATTAAAAAATGATTCACGCCATCCTTCTCAGCAGCCTTAATCATCTTAATAAATTTATGGGTTACACTTTCAGACAACCGAATCGAGGTATCTAGTAATCCGTAGCCCTGAACCAGTTCCTTCTGATCAGATAAGGTTACAATATCGGACTTCACACTGTTCTCATGTACCGGATATTGTTTGTTCACCAGCAATAAATCTCCTTGATATACCTGATCTTGCGTAACTACCTTTAAACTATCGCTATTTCTAATCGATCCTTTTTGAATCTTATCATTCTTATCAGCTAAATTACCCGTATCTGGTAAATAACGAGCTGCAGCGTAACCAAGAAATAACACAACAATCACCAAAAAGCCCCACTTTTTCATCCGTAATGTCCTCCCATTTCCTTAAAGCGTTTATGCTTGATAGGAATAGAATAACGAAGACACTTTAAAGAAAAGGCAGGACAATTATAAAGTTTTTCTTAAAATGTATAAGAGTTCAGTGGTCTTACCCAGTAAAGGTATATCCTACGCCCCAGATCGTCTTAATAAATTTGTTCTTATTGATGTCTTCTCCAAGTTTTTTACGCAAAGTGCGGATATGTACCATGACTGTGTTGCCACTCTCATAATAGGCCTCTCCCCATACCTGTTGGAAAATACTCTCTGCGCTAAACACCTGCTTCGGATGACTGGCTAATAAATGCAGAATATCAAACTCTTTCGGAGTTAGGTCTATTATCTCGCCGTAAAGAGTGACGGTATGCTCATCTGGTGAAATCGTCAGCCCACCTACTTCAAGGACCGATTTAAGAATGGCCGCGGGCTGACTGAATTGTATAGAGCGCCGTAGTTGAGAATTAACGCGGGCTACTAGCTCCATGGGATTAAACGGTTTGGTCATATAATCATCTGCGCCCATGACAAGTCCAGTGATCTTATCGAGATCAGAAGTTTTCGCACTTAAAAAGATAATCGGCAGATGATGCTGCTCCCGGATGTGACGGGTTACCTCATAGCCATCCAGCCCTGGCATCATAATATCGAGAATCGCCAAATCTATCGTTTGGGAGTCAATAGCTTGCACCGCTGCCCGCCCATCGGATACTTTAATGATATGATACCCTTCTTTTTGCAAATGCAAAGCCACAAGATCCGCAATCTCCGCCTCATCATCCGCAATCAAAATCGTAATGCGCTTCATCTATATTTCACCCCTGTAGGTTTATACTATATGATCTACATCCATTATACCCCAAATTTAAAAACCACTCCTAGGATGGAGTGGTTTCGATGAAATCTATGAGGAATAAATAGAACTGTTTGCTTCATTGTGATCATTATAGCTTAATCGCTACCCAATCAAAACATTCTACGGGCCGTCACAAAACGCTTCTTCCACTTCTCACTCAGGGCTTCATAATGGACGCCTTGTTCCTTCGAATACGTATGCAATATCTGATTATTCCCCGCATACATGGCAACATGACCAATGTCGAGGCCACGTGCACTAAAGAATAACAAATCACCTTTACGCAGTTCGGTGATCCCAACTTCCTTCCCTTCTTTGGCTTGATTATAAGAGGCACGTGGCAGATCCACCGACAACACGTTCTCAAATAAATGCCCTACGAAAGAAGAACAGTCAAAGGTAGACGTCTGGTTTGTTGCTGCACCAAATTCATAAGGGGTTCCCAGATACTTCTCTCCGTATGCAAGCAGTTCGTTTCCCTGCTTCTCAGCGAGCGACTCACTAGTATAATCGCTATATTTCGGTTTAGCAGATATGTATCCCGTCTTGTTGTCTTGCGTCCGCACTTCTAACCAGAGAGCATCCACTTCTCTAACGATATGGACTTTATCACCTACGGACAACATTTGCTGGACACCTGATTGATCCGATGAATTCGGCGAACTGCGGAGGTTAACCCCATAACGAATCGTTGTATCGTAATTCATCGCTGAGTAGATGCGGACGGTCCGAGTGTTGGCCTCCCACTTCACTGTGCTGCCTAGAGCCTCGCTGACAAAACGCAGCGGCATCATCGTATTTCCACCGACAACCTGACCCGGAACGGTTAAGCTTAAGACTTGTCCATTTTTGTTCGCAGTTAAATCTCCTATTTGATAAGTCAGCAGCAGCGTTCCCTTAGTGGCCTTAACTGTTTTGGTATCGTTGTTCCATGAAATCTTTGCTCCCTGTTCTTCAAACAGCTTGCGCATGGGAATAAGCGTTGTACCGTTTATGAGCAAGGGCTGAACCTCTAATTCAAGCTGCCGATCATCCAGAAAAACGCCCGTAACCTGATTCTGAGGCGTCACCGCCGCATGGGCTGGAACTGTATAGAGTATAGATGTAAGTAGTACAAGTAGTGTTGCTTTCTTATGAATCCTCATGATGTCATCACCTCGTTGATTGATATGTTCAATTATTATTACTAAAAAAAAGGGTAATTAGTTCTGTTACAATTATTGGTGGAAGCCCACAAAAGCAACTGGAAGCGTTACTTACCTTTCATGCTTCGCTAGTTGCGACTAGCGCTTCTATATATATTAATTTATGATATTCTATTGATTGGATGAAGCGAAAGATCCAGGAAAGGCAGGCACCTGTCATGAGGCTTATGTTTTCACACGTGAATACAGCAGAAGAAACCGCTGAGGTTGCGCGATTGGCGGCAGAAATATGGCGCGAATATTATGTTTCCATTATTACAATCGAGCAGATTGATTACATGATTGACAAGTACCAATCGGTTCCAGCGATTACGGATCAGATCCAGCATCAGGGCTACGAATATTACTTGCTCCATAACGATGGCTCCGCAGTCGGATATATTTCGGCCAGACAAGAAGAGGGAAAGCTCTTCTTGAGCAAGTTTTATATCGGCAAGGAGTACAGGGGACGCAGCTATGCCAGCCAAGCGTTGGCATTCCTTGAGAAGCTGTGCAAAGATCGAAACCTAAGCCATATTTGGCTGACGGTCAATCGTCATAACGAATCGAGTATAGCGGTATATGAGAAAAAAGGCTTCCGGACCGTACGAGAGCAAATTGCGGATATCGGGCATGGATTCGTCATGGATGATTTTGTTATGGAAAAAGAAATCCCGGTCCCACATTAAGATTTAACATAGCCTATATTTTTTAAAAAAGAGGACTGCGGTCACCTTTCGGTGCCACAGCCCTCTTGTTATTCCACTTCAAAAATAGAATCGATAATAATGGGAAGATTATCCCTTACAGAAACAGCGCCCAATACCGAACGAGCATGACTGCCCTTGTCTCCGAATACCTCCAGCATTAAATCCGAACAGCCATTGAGCACTTTATGATGTTCTTCGAATAAGGGATCTGCATTCACGAATCCTTGAATTTTGACCACTCTCTTCACTTTATCCAAGGAACCTAAAGCTGACTCAAGGACGGCAAGGATCTCTATACCAGTCTGACGTGCAAAATGATAACCTTCTTCGGTGGTGAAGTCTTGTCCCAGCTTGCCTTTGGGGTGCCCGGCAGGGCCTTTTCCCGATACAAAACATAATCCATTAACAATGACGTAGTTAGCATATTTTGCCGCCGGTTCACTGGCACTAGGTAGAACAATACCTAATTCCTCAAGCCTGTCCGCTATGATTCGATCCGCCACTTCAGTCCCCTCCTCCCATCAGTACAATAATTGGTAAGATCATACTGGTTAATCTAGAAAGGGTCAATCCTATTTTGCTTCGACCTCTGCTTCCCATCTCGATATCTCAGCTCGAACAATGGGTGCTACTTCAGTCCCCAATAGCTCAATGGCTCTCATTACTTCCTTATGAGGCATCGTACCTAGCGGCACATGCAGCATAAAGCGTGTAATTCCTACGTGTTTGCGCAGGTGGATAATCTTCTCTGCAACGGTGTCTGGATCTCCTACATATAAAGCACCTTCAAATCTACGTGCCGCATCAAAGCTCGCCCGACTATAATGACCCCAGCCACGTTCACGACCAATCACATTCATGCTAGCCTGCGTAGAGGGGAAGAACATATCGGCCGCAAGCTGATTATCCTCTGCAATAAAGCCGTGCGAGTGTGAGGCAACCGGAAGCTTCGACACATCATGTCCTGCTTGGGCCGCCGCTTTCTTATAGAGCTTCACCAGTGGAGCAAACTGCAACGGACTTCCTCCGATAATCGCGAGCACAAGTGGTAGCCCGAGCAGGCCAGCACGAATTACAGATTCTGTATTGCCTCCACTGCCAATCCATACGGGCAATGGATTCTGAACAGGGCGCGGATAAATCCCCAGATTATTAATGGCTGGACGGTGATTTCCACTCCATGTTACTTTTTCGGATGCCGTTATTTTTAACAACAGGTCCAGCTTCTCATCGAATAACTCATCATAGTCATTTAAATCGTATCCAAAGAGCGGGAAAGATTCGATAAAAGAACCCCGGCCTGCCATGATTTCTGCCCGTCCATTTGAGATTCCATCAAGTGTTGCAAAATCCTGAAATACACGTACTGGATCAGCAGAGGACAGCACAGTTACCGCGCTGGTCAGCCGAATTCGTGTCGTCTGGGAGGCAGCCGCAGCCAGCAATACTGCTGGAGAAGATGCAGCATAATCCTTTCGATGATGCTCACCCACACCGAATATATCTAAGCCCACCTTATCTGCAAGAACAATCTCCTCTACTACCTCGCGCAATCGCTGTGCATGACTTATTAACTCCCCTGATTGAACATCCGGTGTTGTTTCTACGAACGTACTGATACCTATTTCCACTTACGATTCCCCCCTAACTATAGTTTTCTCTTCGAGTTGTTTGTTTGATTATAACACAAGTTACGTTCAAGCATAGCTAGGCATTAATGCCTAGCCTCAGCTTGTCCAAAAACTCATTCTTAAAATTTGCAGAACCTCGCTGACAAATAGAGGATTTTGATGAAATATGTTGAAATGATCTAAAACAAGTAGCTCTCGTGCATCTCATGCTTAATATAGGAGGGACATATGCTTCAAAGAAATAAACACAAAAATTCCATATCCAAACAATCCTTCAATCCTGTTCGGGGTTCCTTAAAAATCGCCGTAATATATTTTATTATAGGGTGCTTATGGATCCCTTTAACAGATAAAGCCGTTTCCGCTTTTACACGAGATCCGGAGTGGATAAGACTTAGTAATATAATTAAAGGCTGGTTCTTTGTCCTCATAACAGCTTTGCTTATCTTTGCGTTAATTCTAGGTACTCTGAAACGGATTAAACGGATCGAAAAAAAACTGGATCTTGCCTATAGGGATAAGGTGAGTGCCCACGAAAATCTAGAGGCCGCCTATGAGGAAATCACAGCTACGGAAGAAGAACTCAGACAACAATATGATCAGCTCATTGAGAATCAAGAGAAGCTAGCCATGAATGAAGAAAGGATGCATTATCTGGCGTATCATGATCTATTAACCGGCTTGCCCAACAAATTAGCATTTTATGAGAATGGGCCTCACATTTTGGAAAGGAATAACATTGCAGCCTTAATGTTTATCGACATTGATTACTTCAAATATGTAAATGATACAATGGGCCATGAATTTGGTGACCGGCTAATTGTTAAGGTTAGTGAGAGATTGGTGACCCTGGTTGGGAGTAGTGGGGAAGTGTATCGTTTCGCCGGGGATGAGTTCATCATTCTTTTATATTCTATTGAGAACAGTCAGTGTATAACTAGCGTAGCCACCCACATTATTGCCGGTTTTAAAGATGCGATTGAGATGGATGACAGTCTGCTGCATGTTAGCCTAAGCATCGGAATCAGTGCTCACCCCGAACATGGAAGTAATATTATGGAACTCCTTAAATGCGCAGACATCGCTATGTATAAAGCCAAAGACGCTGGTAAGGGGCAAATTATTGTCTTTGATCAACTGCTCAACGATACCTTCACTGAGCGAATGAACATTGAGAAGCAGTTATATAATGCTTTAGAGAAAAATGAGCTGGAAGTATTCTATCAACCCCAGATTGATCTGACTCAGAACAGGGTGACGGGACTAGAGGCTCTTATGCGCTGGAATAACCCTATACTAGGCATGGTCCCTCCGGATAAGTTCATCAAAATAGCAGAAGATTCCCATCTCATTATTCCTCTTGGAGCGTGGGTGCTCAGAACGGCCTGTGCCTTTTTAAAAAGTCTTCATGAGCAAGGATTATCACATCTGACCATGTCTGTTAATATTTCAATGCTGCAGCTCCTGCAAAGCGATTTCAATGAGTTAGTGCTAGACACCTTGCAAGCCTACGAGCTAGACCCTGAATTCTTAGAGCTAGAAATCACTGAAAGTGTTCTGGTTGAATCTTACGAATATGTGAGCAGCAAACTGACTGAACTCAGAGCTCACAACATCAAAATTGCCTTGGATGACTTTGGTACAGGTTATTCCTCCTTAAGCTATCTTACTCATATGCCGATCTCGACATTAAAAATAGACAAGTCCTTCATTGATTCCATTCGAACAGGGACACATCAAGCCGTTCTCGTCGAACAAATTATTATGATTGGTAAACGCATGAATATGTGTGTTATTGCAGAAGGTGTAGAGCGAACTGTACAACTCGATTACCTACAGGAGCAAGGCTGCGATAAAATTCAAGGTTACTTATTCAGTAAGCCACAGTCCGCACAGAGTGTACAAGAGCTGCTAACCGAGTGGGAGAAGGTTTCGAGCATAAATGAATAAAGATGAACCTATTTTTTTATATAAGAAGGTGTTACCAAATTGAATATCATGACATGGATTGACTTATCATTATTCTTCGTTCTTTTCGTTCTATTCATCTACATATTTGTTACTGTAACCATCACTAACTTACATAAGGTTTACTTGACTTTCCATTTCACGATGATGTTATGGCCCTTCTGTCAATTCGCTCTCAAAACTACAGCTGATCCCGATGTTCAATTGTTTTATGTGAAGCTCGCTTTTATTGACTCGATACTGTTAACGATTGGATGGCTTCTTTTTACGATATTTCTAACTGGAAAATCATACCTTCTCCGAAAAAAGAAAACGCTGCTCCTATACATTGTCGCAGCATTGATCTTAATAGGCGTGATCGTCAATCCAAAGCAAAGCTTTGTACTGCCTATGCATGGTGGATATGTTGAAAGATCTTATGGTCCGCTTTTTTGGCTGTTTATTCTCTTCTTGATCTGCACTATTATTATTTCTCTGTATATCATCTATTCAGCGCTTATATCGAACGCCACACAGCGGATCAAAAAACAGGTTACGCATGTACTTAAGGGTGTGCTAGTGCTGACTGTATTTGTATTACTGGATGTCTTTCTTAATGTAGTACTGTTTAAATCTCAGCCGGTGATTCCGGGGATGACCTCTCTGGGAATACTAATCTCTGCGATCTTTTTCGTCATTGCCATCCATCGTGATAAAATATTTGATCTCGTAACCATTGCCCATCAGGATATCATTGACACACTCACAGTAGGTATTCTTGTACTTGATGATAACGAGACTGTGGTAGAGATCAATCGATCGCTTTTGCCAAAAATCAACCTACAGATCGGTGACCGCTTCGACTTATCGACGCTAACACCCCTGGAGCAGACTGCCAGCGCTTTCCGATTGTTTCAACATACATATCTTAAACAGCCCATGGAGAGAACCGAAGTTGAAGTCTTCTACACCTCGCTCCAAGCATACATCAATATTACAGCGGCACCCATTGTCGTAGGCGAGATCATGGTTGGACGGATTCTCACCTTTCAGGATAGAAGTGAACTGCATCGCCTCATTGCTGAGACTAATCAGCAGAACGAGATCCTGCAAGAGCGTAATCTGGCATTAATTGAAATCCAGAATAAGCTTTCTCAGACCAACCAAAAACTCAAGCAGATGGCCATAACCGACAGCTTAACTGGTTGTTATAACCGTCATTACTTAACGCAGTACTTAGAAAAAGAGATTATAGAAAATATGATATTGAAGCAGCCTTTTGCCATCATTCTACTGGATATCGACTTTTTCAAAACGGTGAATGACAATTACGGCCACTTAGTCGGCGATGTTGTAATTTGCAGCACGGTGGAGGTCATTAAGCATTCACTAAGGGAGACGGATATTCTGGCACGCTATGGTGGGGAAGAGTTTATCGTCTATTTACCAAATACGAACCACAAACAAGCAAACCTCTGGGCAGAGCATATCAAATTCATGATAGAGGCCAATAAAGTACATGTGGATGAGATTCCTCATTCTGTATCCATCACTGTAAGCATGGGACTACTCTCTATTAATAATTTTGCAGAGCAGTATGCCGAAAGCCCGACCAATCAGCTAAATGATTTATTCGAATCAGTGGACAAAGCTTTATATCAAGCCAAAAATGCAGGACGAAACCAAATTGTCGAGATCATAAGATGACACGCCTTTAAACATTACCTAAAAAAAGAAAGAATCAGCCCTGCTTTTATAGAAGGTAGGCTGATTCTTTCTTTTATATTTTTTATATCTTTTTAACAAATTCGGATTTTAATTTCATAGCTCCAAACCCATCGATTTTGCAATCAATATCATGATCTCCGTCCACTAAACGGATGTTTTTGACTTTGGTGCCTATCTTCAGAACGGATGAGCTTCCTTTTACCTTAAGGTCTTTGATTACAGTTACTGAGTCGCCGTCGTTTAGTACGTTGCCGTTGGCATCTTTGATAACCTTTTGACTTTCACTATTCTCAGACTCTGATTCTAATGTCCACTCATGTGCACATTCCGGGCAGACTAGTAGACTTCCATCTTCATAAGTGTACTCAGAATTACATTTCGGGCAGTTCGGTAAATTAGACATTGTTTCATTTTCTCCAATCGTAGTTCAAATTCTAGCTGTCTTGCGGCTAATCTTTAAAAGTATATTTCATATGGAGTAATGATTCCACTATATCCAGATAGTAAGTTTGTTCCACGTTTCCTGATTTTCTCCTAGAAAACAAACTACCAAATATTATCTTGTATATGTTTTCACAATTGACTATGATAATACTGTAAAATTTTCATATAAATACATAGGAGAGTGAACAATGATTAGTCAAAGAAGTGTCGCATTTTCCATTATATTATCATTAATTACATGTGGAATATACGGAATATTTTGGTTTATCGTTCTAACGAATGACGTAGGCAAGTTAAGTGGGGACTACACATTTACTGGAGGAAAGCATTTTCTTCTGACATTGATTACTTGCGGGATATGGAGCCTGGTTTGGGCCTACCAGATCGGTAAACATGTTGCAGAAGCTCAAAGACAACGCGGCCAACTCGTGTCCGATAATTCAGCTCTTTATGTGATCCTCACAATCTTTAGTTTTGGTATTGTTACATACGCTTTGGTGCAATCAGATGTTAATAAATTGGTATAATTTTACGATTAATAAGAGGACACAGCCCAAACTATTCTGGAGTGTGTCCTTAAGTCTCCTTGGCTTACTGTATTTCACTGTATGGCTGCCCTTAACCCATATGGGTATTCCTTGTCTGTTTCATGAATGGACCGGATTTTATTGTCCGGGATGTGGAATTACAAGAGCTATCTTATCCTTATTAAAGTTCGACTTCATTCAGTCGTTTAGATTTAACCCGTTACTATTTATTCTAGCACCTTTGTATATGTTGTACTTGATTACTGAAAAGAAGCGTATTCAACCACTTAGCTATTGTATTATGGCTGTAATGTTGATCCTGACCGTTACATTTGGAATACTGAGAAATTTTCCAATGTTTTATTACTTGGCTCCAACAGTAATTGGCTAGCATCAATCACGTTTACATAATAGCTTGAAGTCGCACAATCGCTTGAGCCCGGTCAACCACCTCTAATTTGCTATAAAGATTACTAATATAGTTACGGGCTGTCCCCTCCGCAATATGCAGTGTATCGGCAATTTCGCGATTGTTAAGCCCCCGGATAATGAGCTGCGCCAGCTCCTCCTCCCGTTCTGTCAGACTGATGCGATCTAGGCTAGATCTTTGCCAATGCTCATACTCCTCTGTTAGCCTATTCATCCTTGCTGCCAGTTTAGCTGCTACAGGAGCTGGAAGAATAAACTGACCGGATAACGTATCATGAATCGATGCGATCATTTTATCTGCGTCCATATCCTTCAGCATATAGCCGCTCGCTCCGTAGGCCATCCCCTCAACAATATAATCAGTCTCTATAAAAGTAGTCAGAATCAAAATAAAGATGTCTGGCCGAATCTGCTTTATTCGTTTCAAGGCGCTAATTCCATCCATAACCGGCATTTGAATATCAAGAAGTACTAGATCAGGCTGGAATGCTTCCACCATCTCGCAGGCCTCTTCCCCATTCTTAGCAGCACCAACCACTTCCATATCATCTTCCAGATCTAGAATGGTGCGAAGTCCCTCACGCGTAAACAATTGATCATCGGCAATTACAATCTTAATCTTACTCATTTCTATCCACGACCCTTCGCATTGGCAGATCGATCTCCAGTAAACAGCCCTCATTCATTTCTGAATCGATGGATAAGCTGCCCCCAAGTTGCTCAACCCGTTCTTTCATCGTTCTTAGACCAAATCCCATCACAATAGGACTAGCCCCTAGCCCACTATCTTTTAGCCTAAACTGCAAATTCGCTCCAACAGACTCCAGGCTAAAATGGAACTGTGTACTTTTCCCGTGTCTAATTCCATTCGTTAATCCCTCCTGTAGAGCATGATACAGTGCCTTCTTATAGGCTGTTGACATGGCTTCCGGCAGATCATAAATAACTGCATGGATAACAACGCCTGTATTGCGCTCTGTATCTCTAATCAGCTGCTTCAGCATAACGGTTAAATCAGAATACCGGTCCTCCTTCAGCATATGGACGGAGCCGCGAATTTCATTCAGGCTATGCCGCACAAGATCCTGGGCCTCAGCCAGACGCTGAAATCCACTGTCAATGTCCTTCTTATGGAGTAGCCGCTTTCCAGCCTCAATCTGCAGGATCGTCGACGTAAGTGTATGCCCGACAATATCATGAATCTCTTGGGCAATACGATTACGTTCCTCAAAGACGGTAGCTTCAGCCAAAGCTGCAGACGTTTCACGCATTGAACGCTCCAGACTACGGGTTCTTTCTATGACTTGGTCCTCTAGATTTTTCTTAAGATATTGAATTCCTGAATAAAGCTTAGCATTGGCGATAGAAATGGCGCACTGAGAGCCAAGCAGCTTGAGCACATCAAGCCTGCTCGGAGTAAATACACCTGGTGATAGATTATTCTCCAAATAGAGCAGGCAAACCAATTTATTCTGATTCATGATCGGAAGACAAAGAACGGATTTCAGTTTATGATTCCTAACGTAAGTATTACGCGTAAATATTCCCTCACTGAGTGCATCATGTAATACAACCTGCTCATGTGTTCTTGCCGCATAAGCTATAATTGCTGCCGGAACCAGCGACGATTCTTCCCCAAGCGGTACAGATTCTATATGCTGAGCTTCCGAGGTACCATAAGCCTCAACCATCCATTTGCCATCATGATCAAAAATAACGGCTCCATATTCAGCCCCAGCATTATGGAGCATGATTCGCATCAATGTGGCCAATAATCGACTCATCTCCATCTCACCCGACAAAGCTTGGGCAGACATTACCACGGAAAGAGAATCCACACGATCGAGCCCAGGCTCGCGTTTAATATGCAGCAAATAGCTGTGCTGCTTCTCCAGTTCATCCGCTTTAGCCTTTGCGCCCCATTGCAGATAAGCCTCGTAGGCCTCCGTCATATAGATTCTTGCCAGATGTAATTTGCCATGGCGAAGCCCATATTTGCCATAGCACTCCGCTGCCAATGCTAAATCATGGATATGTCCGTAAATACGAGCGGTCTCAATGGATTGTTCATAGAAGACTTCAGCTTGGCGAGGATCTCGTGATAGACGAGTAAGCTCAGCTTTCATCAATAAATATTTATGCTGATAATTCTCCGGGCTACGCCTAGCAAGCTTTTTCATTTTCTCCAGGCAACCGCGCATTTTTCTCCGATATATGCGCTGCTCTTCAGCATCATATTCCTCATACAACTGCGCCCAAACTAAACCTTCGTACATGGTCTGTGTAGGAGTGTCTAACCCATCCTCACGTGATTTTATAATGGCTGCTGATTTGGCTAATGCCTCACTGGCTTCTCTGTACTCCCCAAATATATAACCTGTCAAATACTGATAGATCCAGACCATTTCCTGTATAAAATCAAAGGTGTCGCCATGAACCGACTGTGCAAAATCAGATTCGCTAATCTCTGTGATGTTAAATGGATCATCCACAGAGCGATACCCTGTCAATCGAACAAGAATGGCCACTGCTATGATAGCCTGCTTACAATGGAGGCTGTTGTTATGGCGCAGCAAAGCTCCAGAATGAGTAATTAACCGATTATAGATATCACCGAGTGGGTGACCAAATTGTAAAAGGGAAGCACAATTGATCAGTATACTCTGGTTACCCTTCCATAGATCGCCCGATTCCAAACCGACTTTACCTGCATGCTCAGTAAATGTTTGGAGCATAGCTGGATCATATTTCCGCCAGCTATCATAGCACATGGCGAATGCAGACAGGGTTGTCACATGAAGTTTCGGATAAGGTTCTGATAAGCTGCAAGCCAGCATGGCCCATTTGAATGTCTCTTCATCATTACGGAAGTAATAGTATTGAAACATGGCGTAGCCTATGAATCCAAGAGAAGCCTCCGGAGTCATCCCATAGTCGAGCGTTAACTCAATCATAGTGAGAGAAGAAGCGAGCCAACCTTCTCGATTAACATAGAAGCAGGAATTGCTCGAATGATCTAAAGTAGACATGGCGATTCTACGTGCTTCATCGGTCATTGGAGGTAAAAGTTTAAGCGACTCGATAGAAACCTTCTTTAGCCTACGCCGCAATCGTAACCACTGGAGCGTCAATTGAACATAACTCGGATCAAATTGATGTTTCACTTTCAGTAACGATAATGTATGCCT
Source organism: Paenibacillus sp. VTT E-133291 (assembly GCF_002264395.1). Taxonomy (GTDB): domain Bacteria; phylum Bacillota; class Bacilli; order Paenibacillales; family Paenibacillaceae; genus Paenibacillus_AQ; species Paenibacillus_AQ nitricinens. Next base: position 90,730 of record NZ_NFVA01000004.1, on the reverse strand, counting down.
CCCTAAAGAGATAACCTCTTTATGGTTATCATTACTTGCTTCCAGTTGAACCCTCATCGCGTAGACATAAGCCTTATCCATATCTGTTGTAGCTTTATGGATTAACAAATGGAATAATTCATTAGTCGTGCCGAAATGGGAACATAAGTATTCGAGCTCAGCCCTTTCCCGAAATACCCGAAAGGTTAGCACATAATGCTGCTCCCAGCTCTGCTCCTCTAATAACGCCGTCGCTTGAAGCAGATATTGTAAGGCTGTCTCATGTGCGGTTGTTTGTTTGGCTTTTATCCCTGCCTCTAAATTCAGCTCTACCAGTTGAAGCCTCTGTTCAGGGTTATCTATCCAGGTAAGTACCTGATTCAAATGATGGACAGCTTCAAATAGGACTGTTCCCTCACTATCAGGGTGACGACCCAGCAATAGTGATCCAATCCTCCAATGCAACTCTGGGAGCTCCTCTTCGGGAACAAGCGCATAAGCCGCCCGATGAATGTGGTTGTGCTGGAATTTAAAATGCGTATATTTCTCCCCGCTAACAGGTTGTAGCAAGCGTCCATTTACAGCTACTGCCAACGCTTCGGTCAATATTTCTATCGGAATCTCCGTTATTTCGGCAAGCGTACCCACATCAAATATGCTGCCTAGTAAAGCGGCTCTACTAAGTGCATATACCGTCTGCTCAGGAAATTGCTGTAATTTACTTGTTAGATATGCTGCTACATTATCAGGAACATTCAATTCAGTAATACGCTGGAGATCCCATTTCCAGCTTCGCATATTTTCATCAAATTCCACCCGCTGATCATCAATTAAATCTTGAAGGAATTGCTTAATAAATAACGGATTTCCATCAGTCTTATGTAGCAGCACCCGCGCCAGCTCGTCCAAGTCTGCAGCTTCATAACGCATCACATCAAGTAGCAGTTGTTTTATATCCGTGAGTTCAAGCGCTTGTAAATTGATTCGGCTCATCGCTGCGTTACGGTCGATCAGATGCTTTTCCAATCTACTAAGCGGATGCAGCCTCGTAATTTCCCGATCACGATAGGATAGAACGATTAGCAGATGACTCGTGGCCGTGTCTTCTATAAGCGAAATGAGATATTGCAGCGATGTTTCATCCGCCCATTGCAGATTGTCCAATATCAAGATCAAAGGATGATCTTCATGAGGAAAGAGTTGAATAAATCGGCTCATGATTAATCGAAATCGATGCTGAGCTTCCAACGGAGGCAACGGAGGTACGGAAGGCTGTGGGCCAATCAAGAGTTCAAGCTTAGGAACAAACTGGATCAGCAGCTGCCCGTAATTCTCCACCGCTTGTAAAATACGCAGCTTCCAAACCTCCAGCTGCAGCTTCGTTTCCATCAGCAGTTGACTGACCAATTCCTCTATCACTTGATGCCAGATGCCATAAGGAAGTGAGGTATGTAGAGATTCAAATTTGCCTCTGGCGAAAAAAACATCCAAAGAAATCGTATTTTTAAGCGTTTCTTTTAGAAAGGTTGTTTTGCCGATACCACTCTCCCCACTAAGCCAGACCGTCTTTACAGCACCTTGTGATGCTCGTTTCAGCGCTTCTCGTAAGCTAAGTTTCTCAAAATGTCTTCCGTAGAATTTTTCCGATACCATCCAGTGCTCCGGAATATCCCAGCTTCCTAACAAGAAGGGCTCGATGTACCCGAATTGTTCTAGGTGAGTTAGACATTCCTCAAGATCCGACTTAATTCCAAAGGCGCTGGCATATCTCGCACTAGGCATTTTCTCCATGCATTTGCCAACAATGTCTGAGACAGATAGAGGGATAGTGGGAAACCTGCGATGTATAGACTCCGGTGTATCTGCAAGATGACGATATACAATATCAACCACATCATGAAGTTCGAAGGGAAGACTACCTGACAGGCACTCATACATGATAACGCCAAGCGAATAAAAGTCAGAACGGTAGTCCGGGTTCACCCCTGTTCTGCCCGTTTGTTCTGGCGATATATAAGGAAGCAAAGCATCCGGTCGGCCACTTAATGATAACAAAGGACTGGAAACACTTTCGGTACAGGACATACGGATATCAATAAATTTCACTTCAAAGGTGCTAGGATTTACGATTAGATGAGCGGGGGTTAGTTCATTTAGTGTTATTTTCTCACGATGAATTTGCATAAGACAATCGGCTATAGCTATGGCAATACGAAGTAGCGCTGGAAGCTCCAGTGAATCAGGTGTATGCAGTATCTGATCCAGCGTCACCCCCTCTATATTTTTCAAGAGAAGGACTGGCCGTTCCGGTGTGAGTTCCAGACTATACGCCTCGACTGCTCCACGACCGTTAAGTCGCTTAAGTATGTCATACTCATAACGAAAAGCATCAACCATAGTAGACCCTGGATACTCGCCTGTAGTTGTCTTGGCGATAAACTTAAGGCCATCTTCTTGACGTAGCAGTCTGTACAGCTTGATATCTGAGGTAGTCTCTATAAAATCTAAAGTTTGGTATCCTGGCAACTCAAACATTAACAGCACTCCCTAGTTACAATTAGGTAGACAGAATACACAATATCGAAAAGTAGTTATACTCATTATATCATCTGATCTCGCCATAGAATCCTATGTTGTAATTAACTTTGTCATCTATTTTGTCATATGACATCTATAAAATTTCATTGTGATAATATAGAAAAAAACACTCAATCATCCCAGAATACGGAGGATTCAAATTGTATCTTTTCTACATAGACTACCCTACGCAATTGGTGATCTGCCTACTGTAGAAGCTATAGGAGCTAGTTCTAGCGATTATTCCCGTGCTTGATATGATATGCATATGGGGAGAGGAAAACATCGTATCCGATGTTAAGTCGGAGACAGAGCCGCTCCAAATTTAACATGAAAAGAAGCAGCATTTCCTTTGATAGAAATGCTGCTTCTTTTTGTTACATTAAAGCTTGTCAAGAAACTCCACGTACCCCTGCGCGCTGCGGTCCAAAATAAGTGGCAAATCACTGTTATCTGCTAAATAGTGTTCAGCGCCATAAAAGACAAAGAAAGAGCGGTAATTAGTTTTGCAGTACGACAAAGTCGTTTCAAAGGGAACCAGGTACTGTTCAAGAGTCTTTCCTAAGGTTCCTTCCACGCTAAGATCATGCTCCGTTCCCCCGGCTGTTACGGCCAGAGCCGTTTTTTTGTTTATTAATGCTTTGGCCTTCGATCCATACGCCCATCCGTGTGTGAATACTTCATCGAACCATTGTTTTAGCAGCGGCGGGGAACTCCACCAGTAGAGGGGAAACTGTAAGACCAGCTTGTCATGAGCTTCAACCAGCTGTTGTTCTTTTTCCACGTCGATCTTTCCATCCGGGTAGGCTTTATAAAGCTCGTGAACCGTATATTTTTCCGGGTATTTGCGGAGCTCCTCTATCCAGCGTTTATTGACGATGGACGTGTCCATGTTTGGATGCGTGACGATAATAAGTGTTTTCATATGTTTTTCCCTCCTTGAGCGGTATCTGTTTCTGAAACTGAGTGTAACCCACATCAAGGAATTGCGTAAGTACGCACATTTAGTTCATGTACTTACCTAAAGGTGAGTACTCACTGAACTGGACTTAAACGAATCAGCTTTAAGGATGCGGAGGACTACATAGCCGCTTCCTAAATACATTACATACAAAAAAGAAAAATTCAGGAGGTGCCCCAGGAGCTATGAACTGGCTGCTGAGACACCTCCTCGTATATAATGCTGATGACATATTTTACTCATAAGACATTTCATATTTCGTTAGCCCTATCGCGTTTGCGTACAATGCCGCCTGTGTCCGATCATTAACCTGCAGCTTCGCTAAAATCTGGCTGACATGCTTCTTCACCGTAAATTCACTGATAAAGAGACGTGTAGCAATCGTTCTGTTGCAAGCACCTTGTCCAAGTTCAATCAGTACTTCCTTCTCTTTCGATGTCAATTCATCCGCCGGGCTGCTGCCGCTAATACGCATCTTTTCTTCCATTAGACCAGGATCATAGTACTTTCTCCCTTTATGCACTAACTGGATAGCAAAGAGTAACTCTTCCGGCAGTGCCTCTTTTAGGACATATCCGTTTACTTGTGCTTCTTCAGCCCTCAAAAAATCCTCTCTGCTTGCAGAGGAAGTCAGCAGAATGAACTTACTAACCATGCCGCGAGCACGTGCTGTCTTAATGACATCCAAGCCCGATTCATCAACAAGCTTTAGATCAATGAGAACAATATCCGGCTTTGTCGCTTCAATCACATCAAATGCTTCTTGACCATTCGTAGCTTCACCAGCGAATTGCACACCTGGCTGCATTGAAATGACAGATGCCAGCCCTCTTCTAACTAACGGATGATCATCCACAATAACGATTTTCATAGAAACCACTCCCTCAAACAATCATGCATTCTTTAATTTTTCAGAGCAAAGCGTCTTAGGATACCTTCCAATTAACCTCTGACCGCTTGGCTCCCTCCATTTTGAGTAAGATTTCTGATTTAAACCCAGCAGCTCTTGCAAATAAACGATAAGGCAAGGTGCTAATTATCGTATTGTAGCTTGTCACATTTGTATTATAGATCCGTCTACTGGCTGATAATTTTTCCTCTAAAATATTTATACTTCGTTGCAATTTAATATACTCATCACCAGCCTTTAGCTCGGGATAATTGTCCACCTGAACATTTATGGTATGAAGATACTTCTCCATTTCCACGTATCTAGTTAGTTTCTCAACAGGTAGCTGATGATCCTTTAAGCCCGCACGCATTCTATTCACTAACGCCAATGTCTCACGATCATTTACGGCATAAAAGATAACCATTTCCGATACTTCCGTCAGCGCCTCAAATCGTTGCTGTAAATAGGCTTCAATGGTAGCAAAGGACTCTTTCGCACGATTACGCATCATGATCAATTGGTTGCAAGCAACGATTAAATAGGCTCCAGCTATAATAACGATGATCAACCCGATTCCTAACATTTGCATCACCTCTAGATATTTATATTTTTGATACCGTTTAATAGCAGAAATAGAAATTTAATTTAATTTCATACACTTCTGATTAAGTATAGTGAAAAGAATAGTCTGCTTATAGTGAGCGTTGTCATTTCTTTTGTCATATGACAAATTGGATTTTTTTGCAAAACAAACTTTAAAAAGGTCTTCCTGATAGGCTACTGTTTTGGAGTCAACCCACATAATCTAAGTAAATAATCTAATCAAGGATGTGTTTGCCATGAGTGGCGCTACAGGATCATCACGCCGTTTAGAGAGGCCCAATTTTCTTGTTATTCTCGTAGATGAGGAGCGATATGCCCCCATATATGAACATCCCGAAATCAGAGAATGGCGACGTCAGAATCTAGTCACACAGCAATTATTAAAATCCCATAGCCTTGAGTTCCACAGACACTACATCGGAACTACGGCCTGCTGTCCCAGCCGGGCAACCCTGTTTACAGGTCACTATCCCTCGCTCCATGGTGTCAGTCAAACAGTAGGAATTGCCAAAGAATCCTTTGATTCCAATATGTTTTGGCTGGATAGTAACACTGTACCTACAATGGGTGACTACTTCCGGGAAGCCGGTTACCAAACCCACTATAAAGGGAAGTGGCATATCTCCAATGAGGATATTATCATTCCCGGTACCCATGACAGCTTGCCCAGCTATAATTCGGTGACTGGCGTCCCTGACAGGCAGCTTGAAGAAATTTATTTACGAGCGAACCGTTTAGATAACTTTGGGTTCTCTGGTTGGGTGGGACCTGATCCGATTGGAAAAAATCCGCGAAACTCTGCTTCCTCAGCCGCGATCGGATTAAGTGGACGCGACGAGGTATATGGTGCAGAAACTGTAGAAATCATTCAAGCACTGGATCGCCAAAAAAACCAGAACAACAACGCTCCACCCTGGCTTCTCGTCTCTTCCCTTGTAAATCCACATGATATTGTTCTATACGGAGCCCTCACTGCACATTTGCCTAATTTTAGGTTTGAGGTCGAGCCTATGCCTGAGGTTGCTCCCTCTCCGACGCAAAATGAATCATTAGCTACCAAGCCGCGCTGCCAAGCCAGCTACCGGGACCTCTATCCAAAAGCCTTGCAGCCTATTATTGACCAGCCTTTTTATCGCCAACTGTATTATCAACTTCAAAAAAACGCGGACCTTCAAATGCGAAAGATCTTCGAGACTCTAACTCGCTCTTCTTTCTATGACAATACCATCGTCATCTTTACCTCCGATCACGGAGATTTATTAGGAGCTCATGGCGATCTCCATCAAAAATGGTACTCTGCCTACGAAGAATTTCTACATGTCCCTTTTCTCATCCATAATAGACGCTTATTTCCCAAATCTCAGGATGCCCATGCCCTAACAAGCCATGTAGATCTGATTCCTACTATGCTGGGGCTCGCCAATCTGGACATCACAAACCTTCAGAGCCGTATGCAAAATAGATTCAGTGATGCCCGCCCTTTTGTGGGCCGTAATCTTGCGCCTCAGATACTGGGGCACGATTCCTCTGCGATTGCTGATGCCCCCGTCTATTTCATGACCGACGATGATGTGACTCGCGGCCAGCATCAGACGAATCCCTTGGGAGAACCCTATTCCTCCGTCGTTCAGCCGAACCATATTGAAACGATTCTAACGTATCTCCAAAGAAAGGGTCGGACAGAGCTATGGAAATTTTCCCGCTATTTCGATAATCCTAAGTTTTGGAGTGAGCCCGGGGTACAGGATGTCACGCTCCAGCCTGTGGAGGGAAAACCCGGTGAATGGACTACAAAAGTTAAAACAGTACCCGTACCTGAGGAGTTTGAGCTCTACAACTTAACTGAAGATCCTTTAGAAGCTCGCAACCTTGCTCACACCACCCTAGCAACAGTGCAGAGCAGAAGTATTCAGCAATGGATGAACCATCTACTAGCAGAGCAGCGGAGCCAAAAGCGCTTAACGCCTACCCAGACGGCCACCAAATAAAAGTGAGGCTTATTAGATAAGCTCAATAAAAAACAGGCGAGTCATGGTTGAATACACCACAATTCGCCTGTTTTCCTGTGCCTATGAATTTAAGGATTATTAATAAAAGAAATCAATTGCACGAGATTACCTGCAACTTGATAAGTTACCCCTAGCATGTAAGTTCCCTTCTTTTCGTTCGATAGGTCTAGGGTGAACACCTCTGGATTAGCTGCCCATTCATTCATATCAAACATAATTTCTTTAAATGTCCCAGTGTTTCTAACCCCTGCTGAACTAGGAATTACTTTACTGCCATCGAGCCCTTTCACCAGATTGGTCAATTCAACTACAGGACCCTCTAATTGTGCTATCTCAATCACTTGTGGGTCGGCCAATAAGCTAGTCAGTTTAGTCAATCCTTGTAGTGGAGAGAAATCCGTAATTTCATTCCCAGCAATATTAAGTGTTTCTAAGTTCTTAGCATACTGAAGACCTTCCAAAGATTTAGCTCTTCCAGTTACGCTCGTTAACGTCGTAAGTTTATACATGTCCCCTAGCGTTAGCTGTCCAGATACGCCTAGTGCGGCCTTGATTGAGGCACTTAAATATGGGTCTGCAATCGTGATTTCTTGCGTAAGGTCTATTTCGGTCAGACCCTCTTCTGCCTGTTGTAACGCCGCTACGGCTGCATCTACCTCACTTTGTGTGACCGAAGGATTAGCCAAAGCTGCTTCTGCACCCGAGAGACTGGCCGTAAACACCGCAATACTCTCGGCTGTGAAACCTTCAAGAGAAATTGCTTTCGCCACAGCAATCGCTTGTTCCAGATCTCCAGTGAATAGGTGATCTCCATTCGCGAAATGTAGTTTGGTCCCCCCCCATGTAGCATGGTCAGATCCGTTGCCATTTCCACCGTCTGTAACGACTAACTTCAGCTCTTGGGCTCCATTAACATCTAACTCGATAAATTTCTGTGGATCTCTGGAGCTCATAAGTCCACTATCAAACTTCTTCTCTCCATCGACGAACACTTCGAAGCTCACCGAACCAACCGTACCGTACATTTGCCGATCTACACCCACATAGGAAGTGAAGTAGTCCGCGTTCTTATCGCTTAGATCGTATACAATCGTCGAGTTGGAGTGCGTTCCAATCCCTCTCTCGTAAGACACCACTTGATTGCCCTTATCTGTTAATCTCAGCGTATTGGCACTAACAGATTTGTCCTTCAAAGGTGCGGTATAGCTGTTCTGAGTAGAGTTCCAGTCGTAATCCGTCAGATACGTAAAATCCGTCATGTCTACTACGGCTATAGTTCTAGTCTTCGTGGTCGTATTTCCATCACTATCAGTTACCATATAAGTGATCGGATACTTTCCAGCTTTGTTGAATTTAACCTGATCTTCACCCGTAACCTTTACTTGAGCCGTTAAGTCGCCATCTTCTGAATCCGTTGCCGAATAGCTTTCGTTTATGGCTATGGCTTGCCCCACTTTGGTGGATACAGGTTTAGGGATCGTAAGCTCCGGTGTACTGTTCAGAATCATAAACTTCGCATCCGCAAAATCACCGTGATCTGATGCATTTCCGTTACCTGCATTATCTAATACCAATTTCAATTCATTTACACCCTTCACAGGGATTCGAGCTATTTTAGCTTCCGTGCCAAATTTCATCAGTCCGCTATTATATACTTCTGCCCCATCGGCAAAGATTTTGAAGATCACACTAGAATTATTTTGCTCTAGGATATTTCGGTCAACCCCTACATATGTTTCAAAATATTCGAAATTAGCACCCGCCAGATTATACACAATTTCAGAGTTAGCATGCGTTCCTAAGCCCTTCGTAAATTCTTTGGTTACGCCATTTACAAGTAGTTTAATCGGATTGTTAGAACTTGCCTTATCCTTACGAACCACATTATAATCCGTTCTTGCCGACTGCCAAGCTGTATCACTCAAGTATTTACTAGCGCTGTACACAACGATCTTTCGGGTCTGCACAGCTGTATTCCCATCCCGGTCTGTAACTGACAGTTCGACGGTGTAAGTGCCTGTTTTACTTGAAGTGAAACCATTCGGGTTTACCTCAACGGCTCCAATCAAGTTACCATCTTCCTTATCAACGGCTGTGACATCAGTCAAAATATCAAATTCACTATTCAACTTAACGAAAGTTGTCTCTTCCGGCACTGTGATGGTCGGCTTACTTGAAGTATTCGTAAACTTCGCATCGGCCCATACCGTATGATCTGAAGCATTGCCATCTGTAGCATCTGTGGTAACCAGCTTCACTTCGTGCGCACCTGTCACAGGTATTTTCACCAATTCATGCTCTGTCCCTGCCCGGAAAACATCACTCGCGAATTTCTTCTCTCCATCTACATACACTTCAAAGGTTGCAGAGGATGGCTTTCCTTTCATCGCTTGATCGATCCCGATGTAGCTTTCAAAGAAGTCATAACCTATACCCTCAATATCATAAACAACTTCAGAGTTCGCATGTACACCGATTCCCTTGGCATAGGTTGCAGCTAGCCCTTGTCGAACAAGGCTGATGATTCCACCAGAAACGGCTTTATCTTTCTTTAATTCACCCCAACCAACAACGACTGACTTGGCATTAAGATCCGAAAGATAAGCATAGTCACTCGTTACCGTAACCAGTGTTTTTTTGGTTTCTGTAACCCCTTCGTTCTTCACTTCATATACCACTTCGTAGTCGCCTTTTTGCGTTACATCAACGGTATTTGCTTTCAGGGTGACATTAGCTGTAATATCGTTTCCTTGATAGTTAGTCGCTTTTACATAGTTCATCGGATCAAAAGCTTGATTAAGCTTTAACGTGATTTGATCTTCAACAGATAACGCTGGCTTGAAGGCTTTAACCTGTACCGGCTTCAGTGGGTTCAGCTTCTTATCATAACCAACGATCTTGTACGTATAATTGATGCTGTTATCTACATTCGTATCCACGAACTGGTCAGTCCCTGTAAACCCTACTAACTTATCGTCTCTATACACCTCATAACCTAAGAAATCTTTCTTAAGATCCGTATCCATACTGAAGCTTAGTGTGTTCGATTTAGCAGTAGTGTTAGGCGTGATATTAACCTTTACCGCAACATTCTTATCTGCTATTCCTGTTCCTTCATAATGAACCACTGAATTGTTTAAATACCAGAGCTTTTTCGGTGCTGGATATTTAGCTAACTTCTCTTTTGTTTCAGGATTCACAGTGAAGCCATGTCTGGCAAAATAGCTACTTAAGTCTAACCCCAGCACTTCAGAGGAGAACTCCACCAAATACTGCTGCTTGGAATTGTCGCCGTTCGGAAGGGAGACCTTCCGCTCGCGGTACAGCTTGGTCAGTTCTGTCCAGTAACCCGGATGCGCCAATTCTAACTGCCAATAGGCACCAAGCTGTGCAAATAAGCCCTGCTGATTCATAGCCACTTTATTTTCTTCGATTACATATTTATATATATCACTTTCAAAAGGAATACGAGTATCCATCGAGTCCGCATAGACTGACATCAGCATAGACACCATATTATTGGTTACTTCACCATATTCTCGTTCGCCCATCGCCAAGCGATGCCCTATTTCATGATTCAATCCCCAGCCTGGATAGACTTTGTTAAAATCACCTAACATTGTCCCCACGGTTCCAAGTTGTATCCCTGTATGGTCCCCCGCTGCATACATCGCACCATAAGGCTGCATCAATCGGATATTCTCACGAATTAGCTTGGCATCATGAATCACACTACTGCCATCCAAGCCATAGAAGTCAAAGATCGTCTTCATCCAAGTATCATAGCCGGTTACGGTACCCAGCGGATCATTTCCTTGCGTAATAAACATGTTATAAGCTTCTGTCGCAGTGCCTGTGAAAATAACATGATCGCTGACCATTTCCACCACATCAATGAGCTTGCGATCTTGAACATTCGGATGCGCTGCCTTATCTTCATCTATTTTTTGTTTATAGGTGGTTAAGAAGGCTTTGAATTGTTCAGGATCTGTAGTCTTGGTCATCATAGGGATCTTGGTAAGCCCCTCGAACCGGATCATAGGTGCTTTACCTTGTTCCTCCGCTGTATATGGATTGACGATATACACTGTACCGCCCTTAGTCACTTCATGTGCATAATAACTATTCGTCGCAAATTCAGGAACGGTTATTGTGTTTTTACCTGGACGCAATTTCACACTGCTAGCCCAAACGTTCCAAGCCGCCTCTTGTTGAGAAAAGATTAAAGAAGGCAATTTATCGCTCGAAGCTGCGTCCACATAAACGTTGATCGTATCTCCAGGCATTGCAACGAGACCTGTAGGCTGGTTGTTCGTACCGAAACCAATTCTCAGGTTTTCTTGCGCATGCTTTTTCATATCTCCACGTTGTTCCGCCTCAATGATGGTGCCTTCGGTTTGAATTTCACCATTCACTAGCTTCTTAGCTAAATCCAAAGAATCTTTCAGGATGGGATAGAGCGGATGTACTTTTGCCGCTTCTTCTAATTCGTTGATTGCTTCGACGCTATTATAAGCAGGAAAAACCGCACTCATCGTACCATCTGTGAAAATACCATTTACAGCTTCACTTACTTTATCCTCTGTATAAAATCTGAATTCGGCTGCAAAGGGTCTGTTGATATTGGCTTTTGTGAACTTGAATTTCAATCTTTTAAACTTCGTAGGTTCAAATTTAAACTCCAGAAAGTCATTCGTACTAGTCGCGGTTCCGCTAGATACGAGCTGGAAGGTCTCTCCCTTACTTGTTTCTGATGCATAAATTTGAAAAGCCTCTGGGAAGCCTTTGCGGTTATCTCTAGCCAGGAAAGCCACTCTATCTAATACTTTCGCTTGCGCTAACTCAAACACAACTTCATTCGTGAAGCTGTCGTCATTGTTTTTATTGGTTTCCCAGTGTGTATTCGGTTGGTCATCGAGCATGTATTCCGGTTTCGTACCTGGGTAGCTTCCGCCGTTCACCGCTACTTTTGATACGTTTGAGTTGGGCATTCTATAAGCTTCGCTATAGGCATTTTCATATGCTGTACCATAGCCTTTTAGCTTCGAAACCTTAGCCGTTGTTGCCTCTATTTGATGATTCTCCAGAAGTACTTTTGCATTCTCTATATCTGCTTGAAACTGCGCGTACAGTGGATGTGTCTGAACTTCTTGTTCTAAAGCCGTTAATTTCTCCATCGTATTAAATGCTGCGCTAACTTGACTCAAGCTGTCATCTGTGAATAAATTTTTCATTTTAGCGGATACGGCATCTTCTTTGTAAAAAGAAAACTCAGCCGCACTCGCCCAATCTTGGTTAGCTTTTTTGAAGACAAATTTAAGTCTCTTAAAGGTTGCCCTGTCAAACTGCACCTCTACTACGTCACCTGCTGAGCCTTTATATTCTCCAGAGGATACTAGCGTATAATCGCCTGCATCCGTTGTTGAGCCATAAATATCAAATTCCTGGGCAAACCCCTTACCCTTTGTGCTGGATTGTCTTGCAGCGTATACAATTCTATTTAATTCAGTGGACTCATTGAATACAAAGACAATCTCATTCGTAAACGTTGAACTATTCGGTTTGCCCGTTTCCCAATGTGTATTCATATCGCCATCAATAGCCTTAGCTATAGGTGAACCTGAGTAGTTACCACCGTTATTGGTAATGGATTTAATATTTGCAGGATTCATTCTAAAAACATCATTATAAGCGCCTAGGATAGCCTTGCCGTACAGATCAAACGGAATAACTGACGCATTGCTTATTAGGTCAGCCTTGCTTTGTACTACAGTGTTCACTACAGTTACCTTGCTTACATCACTTGCTAAAGCATAACCTGCCTCACTCGAAAAGCTAGCTAACATGGCTGCCGATGTAGCGATTGCAATCATTTTTTTCATCTTTTCTACCCCCCAGATGTAATATGAATCTCTTCAATGCCTAAAAATGGGCACAAAAAAAACTACCCCGAAAGAGTAGCTTGATTGCAGCTAAAGTTGCATAAAAATTAAGACTTAATTTTTATTAAACCTTAAAAACAAAAAGCGTTATACACTCTTTGGCAGCTGGCTGACAATAGTCGTGATAACCTTAGTCCCTATAGCTTTGCGTCCCTACATTTCCATAGGTTTGCCTATGAAGTTTCGATTACATTACAAAGGTTAACATAACTATGCATCTTATTGCATGATTATTTGGTATGAGATTGATATTTGATTGACATAGGTAATTGCAATCAATTTCCTCTAACTGATCGATATTATTTATCAACTATCCCAGACGAAGCGTGATACTTTAGGACTGGAGGAGCATTCAACCTCCAAATAGTCGCCGAAACCAATTCCACACATCACCTGTGATCGGAATTAACCCAAAGCCATGCTCGCCAACCGCGATTAGACCATATGCCCATTGTCCAATAGCTACGGCTCCCCCAGCAATCCGTCCTATGGCTACCGCTCCAAATGCCGTATCCCCTATGGCGACAGCACCCAACGCTTTTTCGGCTATCGCGATCGCTCCTACAGCCACTCCTGCAATAGCAATCGCCCCAGCTGCGAAGCCAAGCCAGCTAAGTGCTATCGCTCCAAGGGCTAACCACATTCCTAGTGATATTGCACCCACGGATAGAACCCCTACGCTTATCGCACCTATGGAAATCAAGCCTACAGCTATATCTCCAATAGCAATTAATCCAACAGCTGTCTTCACACGAGGTCTGCCGCCATAACCCTGACCAGAGTAGCGACCTAAATTGCTGCGAATACTTACCACTGGAAATGAGGGAGAAGGCCACTGATAATCAATCTCTCGCCCTTCCCAGCCCCTGGAATCTGCCCAACGTGTGATGTATTTATGCCATTCCATATTCATCCGACCCCCTTCTCAATTACCTAAATTGTACAGCCCCGGGGCTCACCTGTAATCAGACTCTGACCTGAATTCATCTCATCCTCTAGACGGAGATCTACTCATTAGGATCACTGTTTGGGAATAGGGTCAGGTTTTCCAAATAAATATCCCTGAAACAACTGATAACCACTCTGCTTAAGCCATTCAAAGTCCTCTCTAAATTCCACTCCTTCTGCTAAGGGAACGGATTGGATTTCTAATGCCTTTTCTAAAAACTGTTCTGCTACTTTCTGTTTGTTCGGATCACTAGACACACCCTGAACATATTTCATATCCAGCTTCATGTAATGGGGTTTAAGTGCCAATAACATCTCGATTGTGCTGAAGCCTTCGCCAACATCATCTAGAGCGTATTCAAATCCCCGATCCTTGTAATATGTCAAAATAGCTTTCAAATGAGCAAGGTCATCCACTTTCTCCGTCTCAACAACTTCAAAGACAAAAAGAGAGGGATCTACGCCTAATTGATTGGCCAATTCAACTGTTGATCTTAGGCAGAACTCTGGAGCGTAGATCGACGTTGGGATAAAGTTAATAAACGTTTTTTTATTTAAGGGTGCAGCACATTTTACAGCAGTCATTCTACATAACCGGTCTAAAGCATATAAACGGCCACGATTTCGTGCCGCCGTAAAGATCTCATTAGGATAAATAATGGCTCCATCTTCTTTTTTAAATCTGGATAAGACCTCATATGCAAAAATCTCTTCCTTTGCATTCACGATTGGCTGGAAGTGACAAATCACTAACCCCTTAGTGATAACCTCATCAATCCACTCCATATCAAGTACAGTGGGCATCTCAGATAGAGGTCTCCATGTTTGGTCATCTATACGGAATTCAATCTGCTTCGACGCCATATGATCATTACAGAAATCCAGAAAATCCCGCGCCCCAGCCTCTTTAATCGTAATCACATTTTCTTCTACCTTATGTATCGTATTGCTTCTACTCAAATGATGAATAACCTCAGGTAACATCCTTAGATTAAGCTCGCCATGAGCCATAATTTCAAAATTCAGCTCTCTTACTACACAATGATTACAAGCCACATTCATAACCCCTTTCATCTTCGATTCTCTTAAAAAGATCCCAGAACTACTATTCTTAATCAAAATCCGTTTACTACAGTAAGTACGACAGGTCTAACACGGTTAACTGTTGATGTTGAATCTCAATAATCTTTTGCTCTTGCAGATCTTTAAGCACAAGGGTAGCCGTCTCCCGGAGCGTTCCGATTATATCCGCGAACTGCTGATGGGTCAGCCGGAGATTAATCCTCATCTCGCCTTGCTCCTCTATCCCGAATATTTGGTATAGTCTTCTTAGAGTAAAAATTGCACGCGCTCTCGCAGCATGAAATTTCATTTCGGGTTAACCGATTCGATAAAAATAAACGGTCCATTTGCAGCAGCATCAATTGTTCCTTAACTAACGGGTTGTGTATCGTTCATCGCCACCGCTGATATCACTCTTGCATTGGAGGGACGGATCACTTCCAGATCGCCAAAGAAATCCCCTTTTCCAAAAAGAAGCTTCCATCTCATTATTCCTTTCTAAAACACGCCATAGTTTTGTATGCCAACATACAGATAATAAATCATTATCCTGTTATATTCTATCGTAACGATTGCCCATACCAATAACAAAGGAGAACCTTCTATGAGATATAATTTTGACGGAAAAGGACTTACAGAAACGCCAGAGATCGTATTTGAGAGCAATCCTCTACTAGAACTGAGCATGTACAACAACCATATTAAAGAGATTCCCGATCAACTCTTCCTTCATGATGAATTAGAGGTACTAAATTATGCGGGTAATGACATCGAACGGTTATCCGAGAACATCGGTCGTTTAGTTCACTTAAGAATGCTTGATTTAGGCCATAATCAACTCAAGGTATTGCCGGAGAGTATTGGAGAACTACGGGGGTTGGATTCTTTTCTATACCTAAGTAATAATCAGTTCGAGCAGCTGCCGGAGCAGCTTTGTAATCTCCAGAAACTCAAGTATCTGAATGTAACAGATAATAATCTCAAGCAACTGCCTACTCTTTTAGGCGCAATGAGCAGTCTAATTGAATTGCGGCTATATTACAATCAGCTAGAAAGTCTGCCAGATTCAATCACACAAATAAAAGGGCTAAGAGAGATCCATCTGTATGGTAATCAACTGGTCTTGTTACCCGAGCATTTGGGTGCTATAGAAGAACTTCGGATACTTGATTTAAATGATAATCGAATCACTGAACTACCTTCATCCATCGGTAAACTAAGCAAGTTAAGAAAACTGAACCTTCGAAAAAATAAACTGAATCAGCTGCCTGAGCAAATAGGTCAATTAAGCAGCCTTGTTGAGCTTGACCTAAGAGACAATAACCTGCAAGAAATTCCGAATTCCCTTCTACAACTAGAACGATTAGAGAAACTGGATCTCAGATGGAATCACAGCTTGAAGGAAACAGACATTTTAGAGCAATTAGAGCAAAGAGGATGTATCGTTTATAAATAACAAAAAAGCCCCCTGTTAAAGAAGCTTTTCATTCAAATCTATGAAGTGGGTAACGCGGTTTCTCCCCTGTTCTTTAGAGGCATAGAGCGCTTGATCAGCTTTTTGCAGCAGGGTGTTTTCTGAATCGGCTGGAATAAATGTAGCTACACCAATGCTCACCGTTATCCGGCCCATTTCCCAAGTTGAATACGCGATAGACTGCCGTAAATTCTCAGCTATAGTCCTTGACTCCGAGATGTCTGTATTAGGTAAAAGAAGTATGAATTCCTCACCGCCATATCTAGCCGCAATATCCTCTTTACGAGATTGCAGTTTCAAGATACTCGCCATTTTCTCCAGCACATAGTCACCTGTCTGATGCCCATAGGTGTCGTTCACTTTTTTAAAATGATCAATATCTATAATACACAGCGAAAATGCTGTTTGAACTTGGCCGTACCCTACAATTTGCTCTTCCAGCTTCTCTTGAAGAAACCTTCTATTCTTCAGCCCAGTCAGCTTATCTGTATTAGATAACTCTACTAAAACGGCATTCATCTCCAGCAGCTCGGCTTGTTTCTGTTCAATTTCTAAATGAATTCGCTTGAGCTCGGCAAGCGCCTGATCCTTTTCCCAATAAGCCACTTCTATTTGCTTCTTGGCAGACCGAAGCTCCAGCTCATAGTCAATACGTTTTCCCATCTGTACCAGGATACAATCAATGACCTCTACACCTTCACACTCGAGCCTTCTGCCATTCAATAAATAGGGAACCGCTTTACCATCACTATCTTTCAGATTTATAAATAACTCTTCCACCTGTCCATTAAGATTAATAAAAGGATAGAAGTATGAATGAAAAATAAGCTTGTTTGCCGTAGACATGATAGATTCAAAATGCTTATGCACCAAATCAACCTGTTTATACCCCATACGGTCCAAAAACGTCTGATTTACATCCTTGATTATTCCTTCATGGGTAATAGAAACATAGCCACAAGGCGCATATCTTAATCGGTCATCCATGATCTAAATATCCTTTCAACACAGCATAATCTCATCTAGCTTACGTAAGATATTCATTAATTAAAGTGATGGTCTCCTCAGGATGGCTAATGTGTGGGTAATGCCCTTTAGCCTCCATTAAACGGAAGGTACTATTATTCAAGTGTTTATGTAAATATTCTCCAGCCGCTATAGGTACGATACTGTCATCCGAGCATTGTAGAATAAGTGTAGGGATTGTAGCCTTAGGTAGATCTTCCCTATGATCTGAAAAGAACGTAACTTCTGCAAATTCCCTTGCAATAACAGGATCTGCCGAGATAAAGCTGCGCTCCAGCTCTTTCGTTAACACCGGGTCAGGGTTGTTCATAGCAAGAGGTGCCATAAAGCTAGCCCAGCCAGCGAAATTCATCTCCATCATCTCCAGAAGCTCGGTAATATCACTCTTCTCGAAGCCTCCGAAATAAGTATTCCCCTCATTTAAATAACATGAAGAAGGACCTATCATAATCATTTTATCAAAATAATCCGGCCGCTCAATCGAAGCAAGCATCCCGATCATAGAGCTAATCGAATGACCTATAAAAATAATATCTTTGAGTTCCAACGTTTCGATGACATCCAATACATCCTGTACATAGCCGTGGAGCGATTGATATTTATCTGTTGTATATGCACTTAAATCAGAGTTACCTGAGCCTACATAATCAAATAGAACGATTCGATACTTCTTCTCAAAAGAGGGCGTAATAAACTGCCACATGCTCTGGTCACACCCAAATCCATGTGCAAAAACAATGGTTCGTTCTCCTTCTCCAATCACTTTCACGTGATTCCGCGCCCTAACATCGTTCATTTCATATAACTCCCTTTATAGTTAGCATTCTCTCTATTTTGAAGGGTTGCCCTGGAAATATCAAGCGCATAAAAAACTCCGCTAGAGTAATCTCTAGCGGAGTTTTTATGCTATCTAATTTTAGAATGCAGAAGTCCATCCCGCATCGGCAGCGAGGACTGCTCCGTTTACAAAACTGGAGTCATCGGAAGCCAGGAACAACGCAACTTGTGCGATTTCTTCAGGTGAACCCACCCGAGGAATTACAGCCTGTGTAAGTTGAGTACGGCTCATGCCGAACTCATTAATATTTTTCATAGAAGCACTAATGTTAGTGGCAGTAGCTCCTGGTGCGATGGCATTACAACGAATGCCTTTGTTGGCATACATAAAAGCTGTATTTTTTGTCAAGCCTACTACTGCATGTTTGGAGGCAGTATAAGTTGCTCCAGCATGAGCACCACTTACGCCACCTGTAGAAGCGGTATTCACAATAACGCCCTTTCCTTTTTCGAGGAAAATAGGTAGCGCTTTACGTGTGGACCGCATTACACTTTTGGTATTGATGTCAAAGATAAGATCCCATCTCTCATCATTAATATCACCAACTGGCTCAAATCCATCCATAATACCCGCATTATTCACTAGTATATCTAGCGTTCCATATTCATTTACTGCGGTATCAATCATGTTATTGATATCTTCGACTAGAGCAACATTTACTTTTAACGCCTTAGCTACTCCACCATTACTAACGATTCCTGCTGCGACTTGTTCCGCACCTTCCAGGTTAAGATCGGCTACTATTACTTTAGCACCTTCTTTAGCGTACAACTCTGCGATAGATTTCCCCATACCCGATGCTGCTCCGGTAACAACTGCAACTCTGTCTTGAAGTTTCATGTTGGAAGTCTCCTTTACGTTTATCTATAATGTAAGTATTAATATATAAAATCTCTAAAACGATTAAAATTTATTCTACTTAAGTTTAATCATCTGCAATTTAACTATCAATATACAAACGGGACACCAAATGTTCATAAATAAATATAAAGCAGGATTGTGTTGAAATAGGGTTAGAAAATAGACAGATAGGTGGTCTTCTGTTGCTTAAAAATCGAAGAACAAGTAAATCGAGGAAAGAACTAAAAAATGCATTGATATTACTCATGGAAAAAAAGAATTTCCGCACCATTACGATAACCGATATTGTTACCCTAGCCGATTTAAACCGTGGAACCTTCTATAAGCATTATCAAACCAAAGAAGAACTTCTTAATGAGTTAATTGATGATGTGCTGGAGGATTTAATTAAGGCTTATAAAGATCCCTATCTCCATACCGATAAATTTATGGTGAGTGAGCTTACTACCTCTAGCATCAAAATTTTTGAGCATGTCGTTTCCTATTCTAATTTTTATACCATCATTGTAAATTCCAATGTTCTGCCTGGGTTTCAAAATAAGATTTGTGACATCTTAAAGGAGCTAACGAAGCAGGACTTAGTCGCGGTTAATCATACTAATAACAATATAAATATCGAATTATTTTCTAGCTATACGGCCTATGCTCTATTTGGATTAATCATGGAATGGGTAAAAGGAGGGTTCAAATATACTGCGAACCATATGGCCGAGCAGCTGATTCAAATTCTGTCTTTTAATTCACATAATGTGATCATAAAGACTTCAAATCAACCCATTAAGCAGAATTTGCTCTCTATTAATAGCGACTAATTATCTCAACCACCAAAAAGCCACTCCAATGTGCTGGAGTGGCTTTTAATATGCATTTTATAGATTATGGTCTTCCTTTTCCACCACCACCGCCACCTGGGCCTTGATTGGTGTTCGCGGTGGTTACTCCGGATTCATTCAGCCAAGTTACACTACTGGTGATTTCAAACGTTACTACTTTCGTTCCTCCAGTATACTCGCCATCCGTATACAATCCATTTGCTTCACTGCCAGTCGAGGTACCTCCCGAGTAGAGGGTGTATGATCCACCGTCTTTCAAATCAGGGGAACTCATCACGAGCGACTGATAATCTTTCGATGGAGCAAAGGTTAGGATTGTGTTTCCTTCGCTATCCTCCAGATGGACCAATGCTCCGGCCTTCTGGATCTGAGGAAACGTCATGCTGACTGCATGTTGGCTGGAGGTGTCAGACGTTGCCTGAGCCATACCCGAGCTTCCCGCGGCTATTAGAGTACCGCCACTCTGTTCAAAGCTGCCATCGTAATCGAGAGCGCCGTTTCCACTATTAGTAGGTCCGTTAACAATTACTGTACCACCGGACATCACGATAGAGCCGTTCGAATCCAATCCGTCACCTGTGGCATCGACCGTTAATGTTCCTCCGCTAATCGTGAGTACATTAGCTGCAGCATCGCTGAACTGATCCTGCTCCTGAGGGCCACCTCCTACAGTCACTTCATCATTACCTCCTGCAACATTCACTCCATCATCAGAAGAGACTACGTGAGCTTCGCCTCCGGACATCGCGATGTTCGCTCCTTCAATCCCTTCGTAGCTCTTCGTAATATCAATTTTGCCACCGGATATCGCCACCAAGGCATCCGCATGAATTCCATCGTCGCCAGTTTTGATGTTAAATTCTCCAGCGGCTATCGCAATGTTGCTATTGCTGTGCACTGCATCATCAGCAGAATCAATGTTAAATGTTCCGTTGTTTACGCTAATATCTCCTCCAGCCTTCAACCCTTTAGTGCTTACTGTTTCGGATTCTGCCGTTGTTGATGTAGTTGACGCTTCCTGCTGTGACGCCTCCGGCATTGTCTCTGGCTTTGCTTCTGATGTCGATGTATCTGTTGTTCCTGGTGCTTGGCCACCTGTTCCTTGTCCACGATTACCTCTCATGCCCATGCCTGCCCCTGGATCACCTGTCTTCACTTCACCATTCTCGTTGCCTCCGCCTGTAACCAAGGTGTACGTTCCGCCATCGATTACAAGTGCAGTTTCCGCCTGAATTCCGTCATTGCCAGCCTGAATATCAAACGTTCCTGCTGTGATACCAATAAAGCCTTTATCCGTTTCGGTATCATTGGTCGATTTGATTCCGTCACCTTCAGCTGTAATGCTGATACTTCCATCCTGCACAGCAACTAGATCTTTACCGACAATCCCGTCATCAGCAGCCTGAATTTCAAGGATGCCACTCATGATTTTGAGATCATCCTTGCTTGTAATCCCATCATTATAATTAGCAGAAACAGACAGCTTCCCTGTGCCATTGATTGTTAAGTCTGCTTTACTAAAGATAGCTGCACTAGGCTCATCTGTAGTGTCATCAGCATAGACATAAGTTGCCCCATCCGATACGGAGTTCTCTGTTCCGTCCTCCAAGGTAATGATTACTTTACCCGCTTCTTTAATATAAATTGCAGCGCTGTCACTGTCCGTAATGTTCACACCGTTCAGCACCAGATGTACAATTCCGTCATCCTGATTATTAACTACGATCTGCCCATCACTCAGCTTACCCGAAAGCACATAGGTTCCTGCTGCAATAATCGCCACTGACCCATCTTTGGATTCAGCTCCCGCACCTTCGACAACAGCGCTCGTGCCAGCCAGGGCAATATCCGTGGATTGGTCCGCCGTCCAACTTGTATTAGAATCGTCTTCATCGAACGTTACCAAGTCCGACAGCTTAGCACCTGCCAATTGTACTTCAGTAGCAGCTCCACTCTGGCTCAACGTTAATTCACTCGACGTAGCTTCAGACTGTGCTGTTGTATTATTATTGCTGCAAGCCGACATGAGTCCCGCACACAATAACAAAATCCCTATTTTACTGACTGTTATATAATTTTTCATATTCCATCCATCCTTTCGGTCATTTTAATAGTCATTTACAGTGGGAGTCATGGTTAACGAGAGATCTAGATTCCCATTTCGAGTACGGATCGCATCCAGGAACTCCTTCTGGTTCACAGCCTCACTCAGCGTAACGGAGTAGACCAGTTCATATAAACTGCCAAGCTCAGTCGTTCTAATCTTCTTAAGCTCATACCCTACATTAAATGTATTGAAAACTTCTGCGAAGGCTTCTTCATACCCCAGACTCTCTGGAATAGTTACCTTTAGTGTTTTTTGCGATGTTGTTCTTACCCCAAAATTAGTCCGATTAAGAATAAACATCAGGGCGCACAGAATAAGGGTAAACAACACCGCGTATCCGAAAGAACCTACCCCGCAGGCAAGTCCTGATGCCATGGTGAACAATACAAAGGTGATATCCTTCGGATCGCCAGGCGCACTTCTGAACCGAATGATGGAGAATGCTCCGGCAAGACTGAAGGCTCTGGCAACATTACTGCCAATAAGCAGAATGATGATGGCCACAATTACGGGCAGCAGTACCATCGTGAGTGTGAAGCTTTGCGAATACCCGCCGGAATTTGTCTTCATATAGGTGTAGCTAATGATCCCGCCAAGGGCGATAGCTATAAAAATAGTTAGAATTGCGTTGGTAAACGTTAGCTCTGTACTCGTTGCTACGGTAAATAATGAATCAAGCATAAAGAGCACTCCCCCGATCTGTTTTACTGTTCTTCAGCATTTTTTTATATTCATTACCGTATTTGGAGAAGCTTGTACGGTACATTTGATGCTCTGAGAGCATTTTTGCTAACCAGACCGGAATCGTATTTTCAGCCTTTACTTCCATCAGCCACTGACCCGGCTCTAGTAATGGTTCGCCATAAACGCCATGCTCCATCTTGAGATCGTACCGCCGACTTCGGATATTCGTATCGAACGTGATTCTTAAATCACGATTATTTTTACAAAACAACGCTTTGCGGTCATAAGACAGATACACTTTAGGCTGCAATTCATATCGCGTTAAAAAGTATTTAATCTCTTCAATCACCTGTTTGTTCATGTAGTCCTCGAATTCTGGCTCCCTGCCTGTGGCAACAAAAGCATAAGCCTCGTCCAATTTGAGCGACGTTCTTCTTTTATTCACCAGCCCGAACACCTTCTTCTTGATTTCCAGATAAACCTTTGTATCTTGATTTGGCACACCGTAAGCTCTTAAACGCAGCTTCTCTTTGTACTTCGGCTTCGCAAGACTGTTACGAATCAGCGTATTGTGCGCAGTATCATAATATAAGTTGGTTATGGAATAAAACTCATGCTGCTTGTTGAAATCGTCTAGCTCCATGTATTCAAGTAATTGGTTATAAAATTTATAGTAGGCTTCGTTATCCAGTAAATATTTGTTCTCATAACGGTTGAATACCTCAATCGCCATATGGGATCATTCCTTTCTGCTTATCGTTGTCTCTTGTGCTTATGAATGTATCTTAGATCCCAAACCTTTAATGAATCTTAAATGGTTTTACATCCCACTAACAGAGGTGTAAATCGTAACTGCGGTGAATGTTGGACTTTCGCAGACAAAGGCGGACGCTATTGCTCCTACAGTTCCAAAATTCCCCTCCGTTACTTGCCACCTGTTCAATTTTCACAATACAGTTCTATACCAACCTTCATTAAGGTTCAGTAAAGGTAATACTGATATAATGACCTCAATAACAAATACTCGTTTTATGTAGGGGATGGCAGAACCATGAGAATATTAATCGTAGAAGACGAGCTTCATCTCGCCGAAGCCTTAACTCAAATATTAAAAAAACATAATTATTCGGTGGACGCAGTCCATGACGGTAGATCGGGTCTGGATTATGCACTGAGCGGAATTTATGATTTGCTGCTGCTCGATATTATGCTGCCTGAGATGGATGGGGTTAGCGTCCTCAAGTCGCTGCGTAAGAAGGGGGTATCCACTCCCGTTATCCTGCTTACAGCAAAGGGTGAGATAACAGATATGGTCACTGGACTAGACTATGGGGCTGATGATTATATCGCCAAACCTTTTTCCTCGGAGATCTTACTGGCACGAATAAGGGCTGTACTAAGACGTAAAAACGAGGTTATTCCAGATGATGCTTTAAAGTTCGGGGATATTGAATTGAATACATCGACTCTGAAGCTTACCGTAGGTGGCAAAGAGATCAAGCTGAATCTTAAGGAAAGTGAATTATTGGAGCTTCTGATTCTGAGGAAACAAGCCGTAACCTCCAAGGAACAAATTATTGAGAAGTTATGGGGGTTTGATTCGGAGGCAGAGCACAACAATGTAGAAGTGTATATTTCTTTTTTGAGAAAAAAATTGACCTTCTTAAATTCCACTGTACGCATTAGTACGATCAGAAATGTAGGGTATGTATTAGAGGTGACAGCCTAATGTTCACGAAGCTCAGAAATCGATTTCTTATTGTTAACCTAGTAACTATATCCGTAATAATGCTGGTGGCTTTCATCTCGATTTATGTCATTACGTACCAAGATGTCCAAAACAATATTCAGATGGATCTTCACAGAATTATGGAGAACTACAAGTCTCCCGGCGGTGATACAGGACGAATGGGCTCAACTAAGGGAAGTTCCCAGTTACCCCATGCTGATAATAAACGTATCGATAACGGAACTCCACCTCCGGAACGGTCTGTCTCATTTATGCTGAAGATAGATACAGCGTCGAACCTCATCGGGAAAGATTCCAAATTTACGATGGATGATGATTTTTATACTACAGCTCTGCAAGAGGCTCTAAGTGCTGATAAAGATACCGGAAGGTTCACCTTGGACAGCAGCAAATGGATCTTCAACATCCAGCATACGAATGATGGAGCGATGCTTGTATTTCTGGACATCACTGCCCAGCAGAAAATCCTCACCAATCTAATCTATACCTTCTCTGTAGTTGGCTCGGTGATGCTAATTATTTTATACTTCACAAGCCGGTTTTTCGCTAATCGGTCTATCGCACCGGTGAAGGAGGCTTTTAATAAACAGAAGCAGTTTATTGCCGATGCTTCCCATGAATTGAAGACGCCGTTGACCATTATTAACACCAATGCGGATGTTCTTCTCTCCAACAGTGATGATACTATTCACAATCAATCGAAGTGGCTGCACTATATCAAGTCGGAAACAGAGAGAATGACCCGTCTGACCAATGATCTGCTATACCTAACCGAGATGGACGATTCCAGATCGACCCTGATCTATTCGAAATTCAATTTGAGCGAAGCGGTTGAGAATATTATTTTAACAATGGAAGCTGTTATCTTCGAAAAGCATATTTCGCTTGAATATGACATTGAACCTAACCTGATCGTGCTAGGGAATAGTGAACAAATTAAACAAGTGATTATGATCCTTTTAGACAACGCTGTAAAATATACGAATCCTAAAGGCTCAGTCACTTTATCCCTTAAAAACCACCATAATGATATGGTGTTATCGGTCACCAATACGGGTGAGGGCATTGCACCGGAGCACTTAGCGAGAATCTTTGACCGTTTCTACCGTACGAATGCTTCCCGAGCGCGTACACAAGGGGGTTATGGCCTAGGGCTGGCGATTGCCAAATCCATCATTGAACAACATAAAGGAAAAATTTACGCCAAAAGCACGGTCGGCGAATCCACCACCTTTTACGTTCATCTTTCATAACTAAAAGTAAAAAAAGACTCAATCCCTGTTATCACTAGGATTTGAGTCTTTTTAATATGCTGATCATATACTATACTTCGCCCCAATAGACCTCGGTCTCATATTCAAAAAATACTTTATCATCCTGTTTATTTCGTTCAAATAGGTTCCTCAGCTCCGTCATCATACTCTCGAAATGTGGATCTCCGGGGGCTGGAATGTAGGAAGATGATCTCGCCCGTCCGCTTAATCCCTCGAAATCAAACACCTGCTGATTGCTAAAGTGCGCTACTTGCATCTGCCCTGCCTTAAAAAAGGAGCTAAGGATTTCAGGAGTAATGTTCTTATGATTAACCCCAGTGTAGTCGGTGCCGAAGGTTTGCACAAGCTGCTCATATTCCTCCAGGAATGGGGTACCGTAAGTACGCCGAGAATTCCATATCAGAACTGCCTTTCCACCCGGTTTAAGAATCCGCTTGAATTCTAATTGCGCTGCGTCCCTATCAAACCAGTGAAACGCCTGGGCACATACGATAAAGTCTACAGACTGGTCTGGCAATTCTGTCTTCTCGGCAGACCCAGGCAATGCGCGAAAATGGTTATCCTTTGCGAGCATCTCCTCCGCAGCTGTACGCATTTCCGGATTTGGTTCAACGGCAGTCACACGACTCCCGCGCTCCAGAAGCAGTGCCGAAAATATTCCTGTTCCTGCGCCAATATCCGCAATATCACAATTCGGTTTTAGCCCAATCGTATTGTATAAATAATCAATGGCTTCTTTAGGGTAACTCGGGCGATATTTCACATACGAATCTACCCGATTTGAGAAACGTTCTTTGTTATTCATCCCAATACTCTCCCTTAGCTTTTAGGTTCGTACTCACTTAATTTGCCTCGATAAATCAGCTTCAGCCGATCGCTTTGCCGAAAATCATCGGGCGTTACGAGCGCGGGCAGCTTGTTCCATAGCTTAATGCCAGACCTCTCCAGAATTTCCGCTACAAACTGTGAGCAGAAGTAGGAGTTGCTGAATTCGACAGGTTCTTTCAGTGCGATACCAATCACGCCGAGAATATTATAGAGGTACTTTTGCCGGCTTCGGATAAAGACTTTGAGTACCCGCTCCATTTTCTCCACTTCACGGGCTGTAACTTGAAGTTCATATAGAACACACGTCGTATTTGGATATTTGCTGAACGTGCCTGTCTTAATATTCTCCTTCACGAACCCTCCGTTTAGAGGGTTGCTTGGGTGCTTTCTGCCAAAGCTATATAACTCGGAAAGCTCCCGATTAAAGGAGATCGAGGCATGATTATAAGGAGCTCTCGTGTAGCCTTGGATAAGCTTCGTAAAGAGCGTTCCGGTGTTCGTAAGCAAGATAAAGACCGATGGATCATCTGCCATTTACAATTTTCCCCTTATCAAGATTGAACGTTTCCTTCATAATAACATATGAACCCATTAATGGAATCTACTCTACGACAAGTTGGTGATTAGCTATCGACCGCTCTCTATTAACGGTAATCCTGATTTTTGCGGCCTTATCGGCCATTCACTTGATGTATGTAGTTATAGGCAAATTACAGCCCAGTAAAGACTATACGGGTATCGGCTTCCGCATCAAAACCTGGTGGGGCATGCTTTTTATCTTTTGTTTAGCTACTCTCTTTAATCCAGTCGTCTCACTGTTGGCACTAATGGTGCTGACCTTCTTCGCACTCAAAGAATATTTCTCCATGATAAAGTCACGAAAATCCGACCGCAGATTATTTCTGTGGGCGTACTTATCCATTCCTCTACAGTTCTACTGGATTTATATCGAGTGGTACGGGATGTTTATTGTGTTTATTCCAGTCTATGTTTTCTTACTCCTACCGCTACCTAGGCTTATTAATAAAGGGACCGTTGGCTTCCTGCGTAGTGTTAGTTCAACCCAGTGGGGATTAATGCTGATGGTTTTCGGACTTAGTCACTTAGCCTATTTTCAATTTGCTACACCGGAGTATGGGGCGGGGCTTGTATTATTCCTAGTAGTGCTGACACAGCTGAATGATGTGGTCCACTATCTCGCATCCCTCTATATGGGAAAGCGCAAAGTGGTCCCAACTGCCAACCCGTATTTGACCTGGGAAGGTTTTGCCTGTGCATTTGTCGTAACAACCGGGGTCTCCTATTTGATCTATCCCTACCTGACGCCGCTCAACCCAATTTTCGGTTTCCTGTCAGGCATGTTAATCAGTTTGAGCGGCTTCTTGGGTAGCTTAACGGTTTCCGTGCTGAAGCGAGATTTGCTCATCGGTGATGGTGATAAATTCGTAGCTTTAAAAGAAAGCTATTTAAGCCGTGTAGACAGCTTGACCTACACCTCGCCGGTCTTTTTCCATGTCATCCGTTATTTCTTCGATTTCATGTAAATTAGTTTTCTACAACGATTTTGGTCGCTTGGCCGATAGGTGGCAAGCTCTTGGTTAACATCGGACCGTAGAACGCATACACTTTGTCACCTTTTTTCAGCTCACTTGTGGCAATCTTCTGATTATCTTTCGTGCCGAGAATAGTCGTAGTGTCTGTAGTATTTAGAACAATCGTCTCGAAGGAAGAATCACTGAGCTTATCGCCTTTAATTACAACGCGGGTCATGCCATTATCTGAAGAAGTAACCTCTTCGATCACGCCAACCGTTCCCAGGGTCTGCTGATCCGGAGCTTGGTCTTTCACAACAATCTTGATCGCGCCCGCCAATGGCGGCATGCTCATAGCCATGACCATACTGTGCTCAACCTCGATGGACATGCCTAGCTGCAGATCAGCAAAGGTTAGCTTCTTATTATCAGCAGATACGATTTCCGTTTCATCAGAAATGCCTAAGCGAACGCCATGACCATAGCCGTTGAGGCCGATTTCAGCATTTTTCTCGCCCTTATAGATACTAGTGATTGATCCTTGCTTGATCGTGTCTGAGGCAGTCTCTCCATTTCCTTGTTCCTTGGAATTAATCGATATGGTTCCAGTTGGTCCTGCGACTACTTCAAGCTCCAATACTTTTTCGAAGAAAGATAATGGAACATAGGTTTTACCGTTCTTTAGCTCTGGTACAGCACCTAGCGAATGAATTGATGTGCCATTACGGTAAGCATCTTTTGCAATTTGAAAGGATATCGACTGGCTTTCTTTCTCAAGGCCTAGCGATTGAAGGCTTTGAGTCCATGTTAACTTATATCCAAGCGCTTCCGTTGCTGTACGGATAGGGATCATAACTTCCTTACTTGAACCTACGTATAGCGGAACATCGACTGGGGAGAAGCCGTTACCATCAATGACTAGCACATATTTCAGACCACCATAAGAATCCTGCGGCGCTGAGGAATTAGCCGCTGGTGTGACTGGAGCTGGCTGGATTGGGGCAGCAGAGATGACGTTCGATGCTATGAGCGTGCCAGCCAGAACCGCTCCGATTACTTTGAATGTTTTCATAGTGAATTATACCTCCTGAGATGAATGAAATTGTGTTACTCTATCATTCTTGACGGAAGGTCCAGAACAAATGTTGCGATAAGATTGATCACTCAGCCGTTCCATAAATGATCTTGGAGCGTCTTTGTCATGTTATCTCGCTGGCTGGCAAACTGTTTAAATCTATGTCCGTTCGCTCCAGAAGGATGAGGAAATCCCCATAAACAGCGGTGATCATCGAGCTTATCCTCAGATACCAACAGCTGAAGCATTTCCTCCACCGTTTTTCCTAAAGGAATAATTAAAGCTTGGCTCAGGATGCCCAGCTCCTGCTCTAACGACAATAATGCACATTCTCTAAGGAATGAATCTGATCGCAGCTTAGGATGTGCCCCACTATAATTTTTCTTCTCTACAAATACAGGAAAACGCAGTAAAGAGGTGGTATGCAAATTCGTTTGCTGCTCCTGAAACAATTGGTCACAAGAGGTAAGGTTCAAATACTGATGAAGGCCAAGTATATCTAGCATGCGAATTAACGTCCTCCTCATGGAGCCTGCGAATCTCGCCGCTTCTTTTGCTTTTCTGCATACCTCTTCATCTGAAAACCCGGCTTTCAACCCAATGACTGCTTCTTGTATGGCTATTCTCATTTGTGTAAAACCGGGTGTTAGCCCGATAATAATCACCTTTGCAGAGGGATTGATGTATTCATTGTGGGGTGCATAGTACATTTCAAGCTTCCCGCATCGCTTCATTAGAAGCTCATCCACCTGCAGATCGTCTTTCGATAGCGCGGTTCCCTTCGGAAGAGAGAGCATCGCTGCTTTATACTGTTGTAAATGGTTAGAGATGAGCATGTCATCCACCTCTCATATCCCTATAATGATCCACTCACGAGACGCCCTTCGAACCATACCGCTTGACGGTCCGCTCTTCTTGCTACTGCTTCGGCCGAGCAGCTGGCATGCAGTAACACAAAGCTTGCAGTGTTTCCTACTTTTGGCCATACCTGTTCACCCTTAAGATTAAGAGGCGTTATCCCTCCTGTTATGAATCTAAGGGATTGCGATAGTGACCGTTCATCACTACACCCATATAACTCTGCGTACCGTCCCGCCTTCTCCAATGGATCTCCATTTCCAAAAGGAGACCAGTGATCCGTAAGGCTGTCTGTTGCCAGTTTCACTTGTACACCTTGGCTGTGCAGCATCGGTAATGGCATCATCATTCTTCCAATAGGAACTGTGGATGCAATACCCATACCAAGTGATGCCATCCGTGTAGCCATTTCTTCTGTTTCCTGCTGCGGAGCACCTGCGAACCAGAATGCGTGACTAACGGTCACCTTGCCCTGTAAGCCAGCTTCTTCTGTGAGATCAGCCAAACGCGACAATGTCTGTTTTCCTGCTTCTTTTCCATCATGTAAGTGAAGATCAATGCCAGCATTATTCATTACCGCTAGCTCGACCATGGTCCGGAGTGACTTCTCGATATCTCCATCCACGGAGTATGGATCGACACCACCTACATAGGTTGCCCCCTCTGCCAGAGATTGCTTTACTAATTCAACAGAATTAGAGCGAAGCAGACCATGCTGCGGAAAAGCTACAATTTCAGATGAAATTTTTCCGGAGAAGGTATCCAAAGCTTGCAGGGTTGCTTCTAAACGCTTCAGACCGCTGACAGGCTCAATATTACAATGACTACGCACATGTGTCGCACCGAAACGCTGTATAAGCGTCAAGATGCTCTCCGCTTGTTGTCTCGCCATAGGCAGCAGCTTAGGCAATAATACCTTCTCTTCCTCAATGCGTTCGAAGACACCGGCCGCAGGCTTTGCCGCTTTCCAGGGTCCAGCGAAATATGTTTTATCTAAATGGATATGCGCCTCCTCAAAAGAAGGAAGCATCAATAACCCTTTGCAGTCATATTTAGGTAGATGACTCTGAAGCTCTACGTCCGCTCCAACCACTTCTGAAATCTTATCTCCGTCAATTCGGATATGACAAACCTCCGTATCCGTACCAACCACTTGTCCATCCTCAATAACATAACCCTGCTCTAATCTTATATTGGTTAACCAGTAAGAAGCATTCAACATGCTACCCCATCCTTTTCTCAACGATTTAATATAGGTGCGAACCACTTTATCCTAAATGGTACCATAGCCCTTCCTATATAAAAATGTTTGAAAGGTTTTTAGCATAAGACTATATCGTAAATATCCCAACTTCTAACTTTAAAAATACAGATAACTCGCTGAGTTCTCTAAGTCTGGTCGTCATCTCATCGATAGTCGCAAGTTGCTCCTCCGTGGAAGCCGCTACTTCCTGTGAGGAAGATGCCGACTGATCAATGAGCTGCGAAGATTGCACTAGCGCCTTCAATGATTGATGTGACATGGTAGATAACTCACCAAATATGCCTTGAATGCGCAGCGTGCTTTGGGTCGTTAGATCAACCTTCTGTACGATCTCCTCTAGGGATTGTTGCCCTTGTAATACTAAGTCATTCTGTTGATTGACCACTTGTTGACTTGATTCCATCGTTTTGACCGCTGCATTCGTATCCGCTTGAATCGCGCCAACAAGCTTGGCAATCTGCTCGGCTGCTCTTTCGGAACCTTCAGCAAGCTTACGGATCTCTCCTGCAACTACTGCAAAACCTTTCCCTTGCTCTCCAGCGCGGGCCGCTTCAATGGCTGCATTAAGCGCGAGTAGATTCGTCTGACTGGCTAATTCGGAAATCACGAGAATAATCTCACCGATTTGGCTGGATCGGTTGTTCAGCTGTGCAATGGTTTCTGTTGAGTTTTCAATGGAACTAACCATAGTTTCCAAATGATCTACAGATGCCTGGTTTGCACGCTGGCCAGTTTGCACGGCTTTTATTAAATGATTGGAATCGTGAACTGTATTTACCGTCTCCTGCATAATTTCCTCGGAGATTTCAACTGTCCGTTCCATCATCGTGAGTACTTGCCGCACATGTTCTGCTTGCTCCGTCGACCTCACAGCCATATCCGTAATAATCGTTGTGATTTGCTTGGATGTCTCATTTGTCTGCTCTGCTGAAACTTGAAGTATCCCTGCATTTTCATTCAGATGATTGGCCTGTGACGTGACATTCCTGACGATGGCCCGAATGTTATCCAGAAACTGATTCATAGAATACGCCAACATCCCAATCTCATCATTTCGCTTCATGTCCAGCTTCTTAGTCAGATCGCCTCCGTGTTCAACAAGCTCCATTACATGCTCATTGATTCTGCGAAGCGGTCCTACAATAAGGCGGGTTAAGATAATGAAGAGTAAGACAATAAAAATAATCAGAGCGATAACAAAACCGCTTATAATTAAATATTGGTTATCCATCATAGGCTCCAAAATCTGTTTTACAGGCATCACCAGCACTAACTTATAATCTGTATCGCCGATTCTTGTAAAGGCATAGACATTCTTCGAGTTCTCCGTACCACTAGTTCCCGTAGATTGTGCTATGACCTGACCGACCTTTTGCAGCTGTATGTCCGGTTCATCAGATATAGCTTTGCCTATAACGTGCTTAGGGTTCTGGCTTGCTACATATCGACCAGCTTTATCTATGACAAAATAATAACCTGCATCCTCCCTCATTCCAGCCAAGCTCTTCTCGAAATCATTCGAGAATCGACTATTTAGTTTAGTAGAAGTAAGCTCCACCTTATAGTTAAGCTTTTGTTCAACTTCATGACTGAGAATTTCATTAAACTCAGAAAATGTATACATACATAGACCTGCAAAAATCAACACCATGTATACTACAGCAACGGTCATAACGATAGTTCGAACGGTTTTCTTTTTCAATGTCGGATTTCCCTTCCAATCTAGTGACATCATGTCATCCATAGCTACAGATTAATCTGACCGTGATGGTTGACTCTGGATCTAGCTTCTCCAATACGACTAGCTTCCTTGTTGAGCAGCTCATCCACCCGCAGGCCCTTTAACCCCCTTCTAGGAATCTCCTTTAAGACCTCTTCCAGTCCTGTGATCATGTTCAATGGCGCTTCTTCATCTGCCCAAGGCGTATCTCCACTGTCGTGAAGAACGATGATGGAGCCTGGTTTAATTTTTTTTAATAAGGCATGCTTTAATTGCTCTGCACTAACTGACGCTTTCCAGTCTCCGACCATGACAGACCACAACACGATCCGATAAGTCTTCCTGATTAAAAAGAGATCCCCTAGATTCAGAAGGCCCCAAGGCGGGCGGTAAAAGATAGGACGTTCGCCTGTGATTCGTTCCACAATATCAGCAGTTCGATCTACTTGCTTCCGTCTATTCGTCCATGGGGAGTAGATCCAATTAGGCGTATGCGCATAATTATGAATGCCGATCTGATGTCCTTCCCGGTGCATTCGCTCGATTATATCCGGGTATTGCTCAGCCTTTTTGCCTAATACGAAGAAGGTCGCTTTAACGTCATGCTCATGTAACAAGTCCAGTAGTTCAGGTGTATAACAAGGATCTGGGCCATCATCGAACGTAAAAGCAATTTCCTTCGCGGCTCCTCCTTCCGTATGAACTCCCCATCCCCAAATGCGGGTAATCACAAAAGGAACGATCATAAAGAGAACAATTATATCTATAGCTAGAATAATGAACGTTAGCATCAGGAAACCGCCTCTTTCCTTCGAGGAGCAAACCGTGCTTTCAAAGACTGCTTACTAAGCACGAGCATCTTAGGAGACAACTTCTCCGTGCTGTCCTCAACGCGATGTTTCCCCTCAGGATGCAGCATCCGAAGTAAGAACCGAAGATAGATTCCGAACCATCGCCGCTGCCATTTGGACTTGATAGGATGCTGCTCAAACCCTATGCCATGAATGATTCCGCGGTGAAGTAGCGTAATCCCCGTTAACGCCTGCACTTTGCTTAGTTCTGGATTGTTGTCCAGATCACGACTGATCTCCTTCATAGCCTCACGGAGCATACGTGCAGTACGGATTCCCGCTCGATCTGCACCAAATGTACGTGTCAGCTGCACGACCTGACGATTATCCAGATGAAGCTCACCCACCCAATCACCGGGAAGTATCTGGTGCCCATCTTGGCAGACCACACTTTCCCCGTGATACTTCACCACTACCAATTTACATATCCCATATGTGCGCACAGACTGACTGCGAAATTTGGTTATGACAGCAAATACGCTCTCCCACATCATCCAAAGAGATTGCGAGAATAATTTTATAAATGAAACTGAAGCTACCATTATTCTTCCTTCTTCCCGTTTAAGTTTATCTTCTAGCAAAATCTTTTACTAAACGCCGCGTATACCTGCCGATCATCTTTACCAGACTGTTTCCAAGATAAGCACCTATCCATAGAAATAACGCACCTAACAGCATGAAAAAAAGTGAGATGCTCAGCGTATTATTTTCAATCCCGAATACCGATATAGAAGAGATGCCGAGTAAGTACAAGACAGGTGCGAACAAAAGAATAATAGGAGCCAAGTAAAAAAGGGTTGCACATATTAGACTGAGCATTCCGATAATACCCTG
The DNA here is from genome assembly GCF_002264395.1 of Paenibacillus sp. VTT E-133291. Taxonomy (GTDB): domain Bacteria; phylum Bacillota; class Bacilli; order Paenibacillales; family Paenibacillaceae; genus Paenibacillus_AQ; species Paenibacillus_AQ nitricinens. The sequence continues at coordinate 55,948 of NZ_NFVA01000004.1, read as the reverse complement.
CAGCATCAGTCCTATAATCGCTCTCCAGTTATGTTCATTTAGAAACTCTGCCCTAACCCTTTCCCACATGCTTCCTTCTTCTTGAGATCGGGTTGGAAGCGTGCGAACGGAGATATCCGTATAGATTTTCGTTCGAATTCGCTCATGCTGTAAAAAGGTTTCGGTAGAACGCAAAACATAATAAAGGATCGGAATCCCTACTATGGTGAAGGACATTGCAACTCCAAAGGTGATGCCTACCAAATAGAAGCAAAGGTAAAACAGCCCTGTGGCAAAAGTAATTAATAAGAAACAGAAATTCCTCACATGTTTCCGGATCATTTGATTCATCTTCTTCTCTCCCTCTCTGCAATAAAAATTTGTTCATCTAAGCAACTCCCATGCTAGCGCTTCTGATGTAAAATCGACCAGTGCCGTAATGTCATATGACAGTTTTTCATACAAAAAAAGCACCCTATTGCCTACTCCCGTAAGGGAATATAGACAACAAGGTGCTCGCGCTTCAATTTCAGATCATTCGGTTTTAGTTATTCCAAAGTACCAAAGGCTTTCTCAACAGCCTCTTCGCGATTCCGTACACCTAGCTTAGCATAGATGGTAGAAGCGTAATTTCTCACCGTGCCATCGGACAAATACAATTTAGCTGCAATAGACTTATAACGCATGCCCTTTGACAGGCATTCTAGAATTTCCAGCTCGCGCGGGGTCAGCCCATACTCATTACTCTGCTCAGTCTGCGCTTCAGATGTTGGGTGCATCTCATAATGATCAATTAATACATTCGTAATAGCTGGTGTTATCATCTTCACACCCCGATGTACGAGACGTATCCCTTCGAATAGCTCCTGCGTTTCAGTAGACTTTAACAAGTAGCCATCTGCCCCGTTTTGCAGTGCTTCGACTGCCAAATCTGTTTCTTGAAAAGTAGTCAGGATCAGCACGCGTACCCCTGGCCACTTTTGCTTAATAAGCTTCGTTGCTTCCGCACCGTCCATGTCTGGCATATTTAAGTCCATTAGCACCACGTGAGGTTGATCCTGTTCGCAGAAGCTTACTGCTTGCTCACCATTCTCTGCTAAACCTATGATCTCAAAATCGGGTTCCTGCTCTAAAATAATTCGCAGACTATCCCGGATATAAGGCTGATCATCTACCAGTAGTAAGCGGACCGTTTCCTCCTGTATCTCTTCAAGCCTCGGCAAACTACAGGTCACTAAGGTCCCTTCTCCTAACTTTGAATAAACATACACTTGCCCTTGCAAGTTAGAAGCTCGTTCCTTCATCGCGTTCAGACCAAACCCTGCTGTTAAATCCTCTGCGCCTAATCCATTATCCTGCACATCCAGCCGGATCAACTTCTCTTCGTAATGGAGACTAATGACAATTTCACTGGCTTGACCATGACGTACAGCGTTGGTTATTGACTCTTGGAGACATCTGTATAATGTCATTTGAGCCTGCTTGGATACTGTGTAGGCCTCTCCGAACGTTCTTAGGCGAATCTTAACCTTAGAGAAGGTTTGAAAATCATCCACTAATTTCTGCAGAGACTGTATAAGCGTCAACGAATCCTGCGAAGAACCCACTTGGTGCAAATATCTCCGAACGTCATCTAGGCCATGGCGAGTTAGTTTTAACAAGGCATCTATCTTTTGCGCCCCGTCCGAAGTGTTCACCTCCGTACGTAAAGTCTCTAGCCCCATAAGAATGGATGTATAAGAATGCCCCACCGTATCATGCAGATCTTTGGACAACCGATCTCGTTCTTCCAGAAGTGTCATACGCTCGACTTGTGAGATATACTGCTCCAAGACCGCATTCTGATCCTTAATGATTCCGCTCTGCTTGTGATTGACCATCAGTAAATGAAAGGCGAAGCCAAGCGTATACACCAAGCCAATATTCAAGATCATCGATACAGCATCCACTTGCTGTGACAACCTAGACAACAGAATTGGAATCAAAATAACCGTAATCGGTGCTGACCAACGATAAGACTTCTGTGCACTATTGCTAGCAATCATAAAGGCAGTAGGTAAAAAAGTTACATAGGATTCAGGAAATAGCGCAGCCAAATATAAACATAGACCACCCGATAGAAGGATCTCCGCAATCAGATAATATTTATAATGCAGCTGCAAACAGAACCAAGGCACTGAAAAAGCGATCAAGCCCCAAACAAACGCGATCCAAAAAGGAATCGTAAAATTATCCGAAAGATAACACATGGTAATCAATAAAGAAGTAGAAAAACAAATCCGAAACAGGAGGACGAGCCAATCGTACCAGAACCACTGTTTGACCAGATTAAACAAGACATTGCCCCCTATATACTGTGCTGACTTGACCTTTATTATAGTGTAACCCCCTGGGACCTTACTAGTTACAAAAGGTCATGAGTTGGAATGACATTTATGCTGATGCTACAAATTCCATAGAGGTCACTATCGACGTCTCTGAGATTCTAAACAAAACAATGTCACAAATCAACGACTTGAAATTGTTATATAAACGAAAAGCAAAGGAGGTGATCGCTTGGAAGAAGCTAGACCTAGCGGCGCTGCTACAGAGCAAATAGAGGCCGCTGTTTCACTGGTTAAGTCGGGAAATCATGAGGCTTATACATCTATCATCCACAGATTTGAAAAACCCATGTACATCTATTGCTATCATCTGCTCAAAAACCGGGAAGAAGCTCAAGATGCCGTTCAAGAAATATTCATCAAAGCTTATCAAGATATTCACCGTTATGAGCCTACTGTCTCCTTCTCTGCATGGTTGTACAAGCTTGCCTATCATCACAGCCTAAACCTGCTAAAGAAACAGCATCGAAGGTTAAAGATTGTATCGTACTTCAAACAACAGGAGGAAGCCACGGAGCACATTCCAGAGCCGGAATCGCCTTTAACTGAGTTACTGACCTATCTCACTTCAGAGGAAAGGCACATTCTATTGCTGAAAGCAGTGGAGCAATACAATTTTGAAGAGATTGGTCAAATCATGGACTGTAAGGCAGCAACCGTACGAAAAAAATATCAGCGCTTGCGCCAGAAGCTCATGGAACAAGCCAATAAACAACGAAGGGCAGGCGGATTATTTGCGCAATCCAACGAATGACAGACAAATGGAACAAATTGAAAGCATGATCCGGGAAACCGGGACGCCACAGTATAGCCTTAGTACACAAATTATGAACCGGATAGGAGAGAATCCCATGAATAAAACCACTAAACGAGGACGTATGTTTAAGAAAACATTAATCGCCGCCACTACAGCAGCTGCACTTGGTCTAGGGATTATCAGCACTGGCTTTATCTCACCCGCTATGGCAGATACACTGGGACAAATTCCTGTCATAGGCAGTCTGTTCAATAATAACGTGGATAATGGGCTGAAGTTGGCTGCAGAGAATGGCCTTATTACCAAGCTCGGCATCAGCGATACCCATGAAGGAGTAACACTGAAAGTCTCTGAGGCTTACCACGATGGAAGCCGCCTGTCGATTGCCCTTGAACGCGAGGGAGTAACCACGACGGACGATCAGTTAATTGGACACTGGGAAAATCGGGAAAGAGGTCTTCTGGTGACAGAAGAATTTATCGTTCTGGTGAACGGTGAGCGAAGTTTAATGAGCGTGATGCCAATCATCAATTCTGATCATACTGTACAAAAGAATGCTGCTCTGGTGGATATAATTCCCGAGGAAGGTGAGCAGCTGCCGGATGAGTTCGAATTAACCCTTCAGGTCAAACTAGCAGGGATTGATGATACTTATGAAATCCAGGTGCCTGTAAGCAAGGCAGAAGCACAATAAATTCCAAAGAAAAATGTAGCCCTTTCCGCTGAACAAACTGCAGAAGGGGTTTTTCTTTGTCTATAAAGCTTGAATCGCTCGATGACCTCTAAACAACTATTTTTTTATATGAATCATAATCCGTACACTAAATCGTTTGTATAATTAAGTCCAATTCACACCATAATGTACTAGAATTTTGACTTCTTGTTCGGAATGCTGTACATTACAAAGTGGACGAACAATAAACAAACCAAAATACTATAATGTTCGCATTTAGAGGTGTATATAATGAAAAAAGTATTCGATTATGAAGATATTCAGTTAATTCCTGCAAAATGTATCGTAAATAGCCGTTCGGAGTGTGATACAACAATCACCTTAGGTGGTCATACTTTTAAATTACCTGTAGTACCCGCAAATATGCAAACCATCATAGATGAGAAGATCGCCAGCTACTTAGCGGAAAATGGCTACTTCTACATTATGCATCGTTTTGAACCGGAGAAACGTACGTCTTTCATCAAAGACATGCACGCCCGTGGATTAATCGCATCCATTAGTGTCGGAGTCAAAGAAGAAGAATATGATTTCGTTGAACAATTAGCTAACGAGCAGTTGATTCCAGAATTCATTACAATCGATATTGCACACGGTCATTCCGAGGCTGTTATTCGAATGATCAAACATATTAAACAGTATTTACCTGCTAGTTTTGTTATTGCCGGAAACGTGGGAACTCCTGAAGGCGTTAGAGAATTAGAGAACGCTGGGGCCGACGCTACTAAAGTGGGAATTGGGCCAGGGAAAGTATGTATCACGAAGATTAAGACAGGATTCGGAACAGGTGGCTGGCAATTAGCAGCACTACGCTTGTGTGCCAAAGCTGCAAGTAAGCCTATTATCGCTGACGGAGGTATTCGGACACATGGGGATATCGCCAAATCTATTAGATTTGGCGCTTCTATGGTCATGATCGGGTCCCTATTTGCCGGGCATGAAGAATCTCCTGGTGATACCATCGAGATCGATGGAAAGCTGTATAAAGAGTACTTTGGCTCCGCTTCTGAATACCAAAAAGGTGAAAAGAAGAATGTTGAGGGCAAAAAAATAGTTGTCGAACACAAAGGCGCTTTAGCAGAAACCTTGAGAGAGATGGAGCAGGATCTTCAGTCCTCGATTTCTTATGCTGGGGGCAATAAATTAGAAGCCATTCGTAAAGTCGATTATGTTATCGTTAAGAATTCCATTTTTAATGGTGACAAGGTCTATTAATCCAGAAGAAATATAAGAATTATGTATATATAAATAGGTGAGTAAGGCGACTTAGGTCGTTCTTGCTCACCTTTTTTAGGTTGTTATGATTTCTGCTATACCACTTTGGGGTAATCATCTAATAGGTATTAGATTGAATAAGAGAGGATAATCCCTATGCCGCAAGCTATGATTATTATTAACCCCTCATCTGGTAAAGAAGAAGCTGGCGAATATGTCAGATATGCAGAAAGAGTTCTAGCTGATCAAGGCTACTTGGTTACAATCAAGGAGACGGCAAAAGAACTAGATGCAACTCGTTATTGTATCACTGCCTGTGAGGAGTGTTACGATTTAGTCGTCTCCATTGGCGGGGACGGCACACTTCACGAGACCATTAATGGTCTTATGAATCAGAAACAACACCCAAAGTTAGGTGTAGTCCCTTTAGGAACAGTTAATGATTTTGCCCGCGCGTTACAGATTCCATTGAATCCCGAAATAGCCATTCAAACTCTTGCTTCCTCTAACGTAAAGACAGTAGATATTGGTTGCTTGAATGACCGCTTATTCGGAAATGTTGTTGCCGTAGGTTCAATCGCCGGATCCTTATCCTCCGTAACAATCGAAGAGAAAACCAAGCTCGGCTCATTGGCATATTTGAAAGAAGGCCTAAAACAACTTACAAGCACTTCCCCGCACCCTCTTGTTATTCATTATGACGAGAAAACATGGCAAGGCGATTCCCCGCTTTTTCTCGCCGTGTTAACCAACTCCGTTGGCGGATTCGAGAATCTGATCCCTGATGCTGCGGTTGACGATGGTCTGCTTCACTGTTTTATTATTCAAGACCTCAGTATACTCAATACCATTACAGCCAGTATTTCTTTATTACTTGGCAGTCTTAAGGATCATAAAGACGTTGTCTATTTCACGGCCCAAAATGTAACTGTAAGCTCTCCAGAAGCTGTAAGAACCAATGTGGATGGTGAAGAAGGTCCGATTTTACCAATTTCGCTAAGTGTTCTCCCTCGTCATATCCAAGTCATTGTGCCGGAAGTGGACTAACAAATAAAAAGCAGTCCGGAACTCAAAAGGTTCCAGACTGCCATTATTATATGGATGCCCCGTTCCATACCTTCTCTTTGCAAATCACTTATAAAAATTCTATTCCGCTACAATAAACTTTCTACTTAATAACCACATTCCGCCGCTAATCCCTAAGAAATAGATGGGCATCGTCAGTAATGAACCATTATGCAGGGCGCTCATTCCCCATGTCGCCAAACTAACTAATAAGTAATATCCCAAGCTGAAGATCGCACCTGCTGTTCCCACAACATCCTGAAAATTGACAAGCGCAAGACTTAGACAATTAGGTAAGGCGATACCGGCCCCCATTAACATGACAAAAAGGGTTACCAAGATACATACGATCAGTATCATATCCGGCAACGTTCCGAGACTACATACTAATGTTAATAGTAAGGAACCGGTAGCCATGACTAGACAGCCGATGTGAATTATTTTTTCTGCGGCATAGAGACTCAATAATCTCTTGGACATCATCGCTCCCACTATCGATGCCAAAGCCACAACAATACCTAGAAAACCATATACTCCCGGTGAAATGTTAAAGTGTTCAATAAATATAAAGGGTGCTTCTGCATAATAGCTAAATAAAACTCCATTGATGCCCCCGATCAGTAACCCAAACACCAGTACACGTGGCAATGAGAGCATTCTTTTAACGATAGGTAGAATAGCCACCTTTTTTCTCGCGGAAACATCAGTCGTTTCTGGCAGCTTCCAAAAAGCATATACAAATAACAACACACTCATCGTTACTAGTGTAAAGAAAACCGCCCGAAAGCCAAAAGCTTGATCCACGAATCCGCCAATAAGAGGCCCTACGGCTGGAGTAAACGCAATCACCGCCGAGATTTGGGCAAACATGGCATGCCGCTTATTTCCGGATACACTCTCACGAAGAATCGTTTGTGTAATGATTGAGCCTGTCGCTGCCCCAAACGCTTGAATGAAACGGCTGACCAGAAGTAGAGTAATGGATTCCGAGTTAAAACACATCAAGCATCCAATACCATATACAATGAGGCCAACCAGCATGGCAGGTCTCCGTCCGATGAAATCAGAGAGCCAACCCCAACACAAAACACCTAAAGCAAATCCGATAAAATAGATACTTAATGTTAATTGTACAGAACTATTAGAGACCCCAAGTGCTACCGCAATATCCGGCAACGATGGAGTGTAGATCGTCTCACTGATTTGCGGAAAAGCCACAAGAACAATCATTAGCAGTAAAGATGGTGCTGCATATTTTTTCATATTAAATTCGCCCTCCTACAAGCTTATATCCTAGAACAACAAGAATATGAGCCTAGCTAGGGAAATGGGGGCATCATTATGGCAAGACGACTATAGATCATCATGTTCGATATTACCTTTCATTGTTAAGCTTTCTTTGTTATAGGAGGGTTTCAATTATTCAACTAAAATATCATTATATACGGTAATAGAAAAGCTCTCAAACGAAACGCTTCGCCTGAGAGCTTATTTATGTTACGAGTTTTTTTCCGAAAATCCTTATGCAGTTATACCAGCGGCGCTGGATTTTTTTTTATCCTGAGAAGCATGTAGCTTTACCATCACAAATCGTGCAAAAGGCTGGATCACTATACTTTCAGCGATCAGTGCAATCAGGAAATTTCTTGGCCAATTCGCTAAGAAGTGATGGAACGTATCAGAACTCAATCCATTTCCGATAATGTCTCCAATAAAGGTCATCACAAATGACATTCCTAATACAGTGAAAAGAATACGAAATAGAATTTTGGCGTTGAAGCTATCACTAGGTTGTGTGAATGTAGCTGTCAGCTTTTCTGCGATACGCCCAATAACCACAGGCTCTATAATCATAACAATGACCCAAATGATCGGAAACAGCTTAAGGATCGATAAGGCAACTTCCCCATTGAATTCTCCAACTGCTAAAATAATATTTAATGAAGACATAAACAGAACGGTTAGTGTACAAATAATTGCTCCGTATAATGCACCCTCTTTACCGTTTCTTGGTAATCTTGTTTCTAGATTCATGATGTTCTTCCTTTCAATATTGTGGGTATTAGTTTGGCAATGGTCTTTAAAGGTGCTGTAGATTGCTGTGTTTGACATAGCATGATCGCGCCCTCAATCGAAGCGGTCATCCATAAAGCAATATCAGAAGCTACTTCATTCGAGAACTCTTCAGTTACAAGCTTCGTGTAGTAAATAGTCTGTAGGTTCTCATAAAGTGAGTTACATGCTAGGCGGACAGGTTCACTGACAGTAGCCATTTCACTGACCATACTACTAAATGTATAGCCTGTAAGCTTGCCCTCGGTTTCTAAGTTATGAATTAATTTATTAACCAGGAATTGCGTAGCCTCTTGTGTAGAGGAATGCCTTTTGAAAATGTCCTCCATATCTATTGTTATGGCTTCCTTTAGGCCCATTAAACAAGCAATTAATAGTTCTTCTTTTCCATTTGGAAAATGATGATAGAGCGCTCCTTTGGTAACATCACAAGCTTTTAAAATTTCACTGACGCCTACACCCTTATAGCCCTTTTGTTGAAACAGGAGTGTCGCCTTATCAATCATTAGTAATTTTGTATCCATAATATTTTATCCCCCCTAACATACCAACCGGTCTGTTTGTCATTATAACAATATAAATCTCAATAATGTAAGTGTTTTTTTGCTGAAAGAGGCAAAGTTGCCGTCTTACGAGGATTAATGTTATCATTCTGATGAAGTTATCTTACTTTAAATACGAAGGAGGAATACCTGATGAAAAAGAGATCCCTAAAATATTTATCTTTTGGTATTGGGTATTCTACTGCTGTTTTTTTCTAGAATTAATGATGGATAGGATAGGTCTGTCAAAAATTAAGAGAAACCAAAAAACAGTGGAGATATATAACCTAGCTATCGTTATGTATCCATCTATTTAAAGGAGACTTCATAAAATGAACTTAAATAATAATGTGATTACAAGATATAATCCAGAAAATATTGCGAAACCCGTTGGTAACTATAGTCATGTAACAAAAATAAGTAGAAACGCTGAAATGTATGTATTTTCTGGTCAAATTGGAATCGATCAAAACAGTAATATCCCTACAGATTTTAATCAACAAGTAACAAATACGATGAGTAATATTGTGGAAGTCCTCTCTTCTCAAAAGTTAACTCCCGATAACGTAATCAAGATCAACATTTGGGCCACAGAAGAAATCGATTGGGATCATTTCTATGAAATCTGGAATAAAGTATTCGGGATGACGCCTCCTTCAATGACCATTGCTTATGTTAAAGGATTAGGTTTACCAGAATTAAAAATTGAGTTGGATGTGTGGGCGGCAGGTTAAATACTAGATTAAATATTCTCTATGCAAAACGAGCCTATAGAAGCAATTCTAAAGGCTCGTTTTTCTAATCTGACAGCAAAAAGAGCTCAGTCTCCTGAGCCCTTCAAATACATTTCTATCTTTTTATATCTGAAGAATTGTCCCAACCTTCAATATTCTCCAGCCCTGGAATACTGTCTTTATAGAAAACAGGGTCCTTCCCTTCACTTTTCTGCCGTTTATAATCCTTCAAGGCGGCAAAGGCCACTTTGGATAATAGCAGGATGGCAATCAAATTCACGATAACCATGAAGCCCATAAATAAGTCAGCCAAATCCCATACCAATTGAACCTTTGCTACGGAACCAAAAATAATCATCGCCAAGACACTGTATCTATAGAATAATAATACTTTTTTGTTGGAGTTCAAGAATTCTATATTAGTCTCACCATAATAATAATTTCCAATTAATGTACTGAAGGCAAACAATAAAATCATGATCGCTAGTGATCCAGATGCCCACGAACCAATATGCTCGCTTAATGCGGCTTGTGTCAGCTTGATCCCATCTAGCCCAGGCTGCTTATAGGCATCAGACAGTAAAATAATAAATGCCGTACTCGAACAAATAAGTAACGTATCCGTGAGTACGCCCAGGGCTTGCATTAGCCCCTGTTTCACCGGATGACTTGTGGTTGCCGTTGCTGCAGCATTTGGCGCACTCCCCATGCCCGCTTCGTTAGAGAACAAACCACGCTTCACGCCCTGTAGAATTACTGCACCAAGAGAGCCACCAGCGACTTGTTCAAATCCGAAGGCACTTTTCACAATGAGTGCGAGAACTCCCGGGAGCTCTGTAATATTAATCAGCATAATAATAAGAGCAGCCCCAATGTAGATTCCTGCCATTACCACCACAATATATTCGGACATTCTTGCGATACGCTTAACACCGCCGAAGATAACCAGCGCAAAGGCAGCAGCCATTATAAGGCCAAGAATGGCCCGATTGGTGCCAAATGAATTCTCAAAGGCCACTGTGACCGTATTCGATTGGACCGCGTTAAATACAAGCCCGAAGGATAATGTAATCAGAACCGCGAATATCGCTCCCATCCAGCGCTTGTTCAGGCCTTTCTCCATATAATAGGCAGGCCCACCGCGAAATCCGGTCTTATCCTTCACTTTATATACCTGTGCCAAAGTGCTTTCTATAAAACCAGACGCTGATCCAATAATGGCAATCACCCACATCCAGAAGATAGCCCCTGGACCACCTATCGCAATAGCAATTGCGATTCCCGTTATATTACCTGTCCCTACCCTCGCCGCCATACTGATGCAGAAGGCCTGGAAGGATGAAATACTATCTTTTGACCTTTCATTAGATCCTTTAAGAACCCGAAACATTTCTTTGAACATACCAAACTGTACAAATTTCGATCTTACGGTGAAATAAAGTCCACAAGCAATAAGAAGGATCACCAATATTTTCGACCATAAAAAATCATTTGTTACGCTAATCATACTATCTAAAAATTGTTGCATGTAATTCCGCCTCTCCATTCTGTCGATCCCAAGTTGCTAAGCTTATAACACATAGTATTTTCAAATATAACAGTCATTATTTCAAATGCCAATAAAAATTGTAACTTTCATAACATCTCTTGTCAGTGGGTTTCGCATACTTTTCAGAATTATGGTAGAAAATACTATACATATCTGAAGAAAGGTGGAGCTCTGCCCTATGGACAAGGAAAAAGAAGATATGACTTTAACGGATCGACAGGGTCATCCAATTACAGATAATCAAAATATACGGACGGTAGGCAATCGCGGACCGTCGACGCTCGAAAACTACCACTTTATCGAGAAAATATCTCATTTTGATCGAGAGCGTATTCCGGAACGTGTTGTACATGCTAGGGGTGCAGGAGCCCACGGGTATTTTGAAGCTTATGGAAAAGTAGGCGATGAACCCGTCTCGAAGTATACGCGTGCTAAGCTTTTTCAAGAAGCAGGCAAAAAAACACCTGTATTCGTACGGTTTTCTACGGTAGTTCATGGTGTTTACTCTCCGGAGACCTTTCGGGACCCCCGTGGCTTCGCCACAAAATTCTATACAGAGGATGGCAACTGGGACTTGGTCGGCAACAATCTGAAGATTTTCTTTATCCGTGATCCGCTGAAATTTCCTGACATGGTTCATGCTTTCAAGCCAGATCCCGTGACCAATCTGCAAAACCCGGAACGGATGTTTGATTTCGTATCGAACTCTCCTGAAGCTACTCACATGATTACGTTTTTGTTCTCTCCTTGGGGGATTCCAGCCAACTATCGGCAGATGCAGGGGTCTGGGGTCAACACCTATAAATGGGTGAATGAAAAAGGCGAAGCCGTCTTAATCAAATACCATTGGGAGCCGCTGAAACATGGCATTAAGAATCTCACTCAGCAAGCCGCTGAGGATATCCAAGCCAAAAACGTCAGCCATGCTACGCAGGATTTATATGAGGCTATTGCGCGCAAGGATTATCCTGAATGGGAGCTTTGTGTACAAATCCTGAGTGACGATGAGCATCCAGAGCTCGACTTTGATCCACTCGATCCTACTAAGCTTTGGGATCATGAACGTTTTCCATTTTTACCTGTAGGGAAGATGATTCTGGATCGAAATCCAGATAATTATTTTGCCGAGGTCGAACAGGTCGCTTTCGGGACTGGAGTTCTAGTAGACGGTCTGGATTTCTCGGATGACAAGCTGCTGCAAGGCCGGACGTTCTCCTATTCGGATACTCAGCGGCACCGGGTGGGCGCGAACTACATTCAGTTGCCGATTAATGCTCCAAAAACAAGGGTAGCAACGAATCAGCGGGATGGGCAAATGACTTATCATGTGGATAAGGCACCTGAGCAAAACCCACACGTGAATTACGAACCATCCTCGCTTGGCGGGTTAAAGGAGGCAACCCCTTCTGGCAAAGAACATCAACCGATGTATAATGATCGACTAGTTCGCGACAAAATTAGTCGGGCAAATGACTTCGGGCAAGCTGGAGATACCTATCGCAAGTTCGAGGATTGGGAACAGGATGAATTGATTCATAACCTGGTCGAAGCACTGAAAATATGTGCGCCTGTCATTCAGAATAATATGATCGAGCATTTCACAAAGGCCGATCCAGACTATGGCCGTCGAGTGGCTGAAGGTCTTGCTCAAGCCCAAGCCGACCACAAGCATATAGGTACCTCGGATAATCGAGCCGGCGCGGAAATTGCGGAGCAATCCGGTAAACAAACCGATGGTTATTAGATGTTAAAAGAAGGGTTAAGGGACCTGTTATACGGGTTCTTTAACCTTTTTTTGATTTTGGGAGCTTTCGCTTTGCCATATTCACGTAACATATGAACACTATGATTGTTGTGTAGCTAAGATCATAGGAGGAACAAACCGTGCAAAATACAACCATATTAATTACTGGGGGAACCGGATCATGGGGAAGACAACTCGTGAAACGGTTATTGGAAAGTGACCCTAAAGAAATCAGAATATTTTCCCGCAATGAGTCACTTCAAGTAGAACTACAACAGGAATATCATCATAATCCCAAACTAACGTTCATCATCGGTGATATACGTGATAAGCAAGAACTGATGCAGGCTTGCCATCAGGTAGATTATATCTATCATTTAGCGGCCTTGAAGCATGTCCCGATCTGCGAACAACAACCGGACAGTGCGATGAAGACTAACGTACTCGGAACTCAGCATGTGATTCAAGCCGCTATTAAACATGGCGTTAAAAAAGTGATCTACGTCTCCACTGATAAAGCAGCTCATCCATCGAGCACCTATGGAATGACAAAATCACTCGGCGAAAAGTTAATGGTTCATGCCAATCTCAGACAAACCAAAACACAGTTTGTATGTGTGAGAAGTGGCAACGTCCTCGGCTCAACCGGCAGTGTGGTTCCCATTTTCAAACAAAGTATTGCGGATGAGGTAGACATTTCCCTTACAGATGCTAGAATGACTCGCTTTTTCTTAACCATAGATGATGCAATTACCTTACTCCTTAAAGCGACAGAAGAAAGCAGGGGCGGAGAAGTCTTTGTGACCAAGATGCCTGCTTGCAATATTAAGGATCTTGCCCAAGTCTTAATTGATAACTTATCAACTAGCACGATCCAAATCAATGAAACGGGGATTCGCCCAGGAGAAAGCTTAAGCGAGGCCCTAATTTCGGAATTCGAGAGTGCTTCTTCCATTCATCTGGATGATCACTATTATGTGATTCTCCCTCCTTTTCCTATAGAAGGGTTACAAGAAGCTTATGCCTCTTGCCCGCCTGTGGACTTCCAAAGCTATGATTCCAATCATGTGTTGATGAGCCAACCCGCAATAAAAGAAATGCTACAACAAGGTGGGTTCCTATCATGAGGCCCTCGATCGTATTTACAGGCGGAGGCTCCGCAGGACATGTATCTGGTAATCTAGTGTTGATCCCTAAATGTCTTGCAGAGGATTGGGACGTCCATTATATAGGTTCTGAACAAGGGATTGAGCGCAAGCTTTTGTCTGAATACAAGGAGGATGTGACCTACCACCCCATTTCCACAGGAAAATTGAGACGCTACTTCGACTGGAAAAATGTAACTGATGTATTCAAAGTCATGAAGGGCATCTTTCAATCCTACCGGCTCCTACGAGCCATCAAACCAGGTGTAATTTTTTCTAAAGGTGGATTTGTTTCTGTACCGGTCGTGATTGGAGCCAAACTTAACAAAGTGCCCATCATTATTTATGAACCAGACTTAAATCTTGGACTAGCTAATAAAATATCACTTCCGTTTGCCACTCATCTGTGTACAAATTTTCTGGATACTGTAACCAAATCTGCTTCACTCAAGACCGCTCATGTGGGACCGCTCTTGAAGGAGCAATTCAAATTAGCGGATAAACAACGTGGTTTAGCCTTTTGCGGATTCACCTCTGTTAAGCCTGTTCTTCTTATTATGGGAGGAAGCCAAGGGGCACACAGCATTAACCAAATGGTGAACAATGTACTCGCTGAGTTGATAGATAAATTTCAAGTGGTTCATATTTGCGGGGAGGGAAAGGTTGATTATCACCTCTCTATGTCAGGCTACAAATCGTATGAATTCATTACAAGCTGTGAGCTGCCGCATTTATTAGCTATGGCGGATGTTGTCGTATCGCGTGCAGGCTCAAATTCTATGATGGAGCTTCTTTCCATGCAAAAGCCAATGTTATTAATTCCTCACACGAATGGTGGCAGCCGCTCTGGTCAACTTGCCCAAGCGCAGTATTTTCAACAAACTGGACTCGCTGAAATGTTACTTGAAGAAGAGATGACTAATCAAACCTTTGTTCATTCGATTATGATGCTATACGAGAACCGCTCTACTTACAAAGATAAGATGAAGCCTTATGAGAACGGCAGAGGAGCCTATAAGGTAATGAATTTAATCAAACAAGTAAGCGGCGAGGACTTAACAATGTTCAAGGCAGGTACGGTGTAGATGGGAATGAAGCTAGCGAATTGGCTACTCCTCTGCTTTATCGCTGTCGTCTGTATCTTGGTTTATTTTGGACAAAGGATCCTATAATAAACATCTCTAAATTGTACCGAACATTTTTGGAATGGGTATAATTAAAGCATCAATAATCTTAGGGGGAGTAACTCATGGAGAAACATCCTACGTTAGAAATGTATGACTACAATGTATGGGCTAATCAAACGATCATCCATCGCTTAAAGGAGTTGCCTAAAGACATTTATCATAAGGATATCCAGAGTGGTTTTTCTTCGGTAGCAAAGGTTGTGACGCATATTTATGTCGTGGAGAATATTTGGTTTGACTTGATTTCAGGGCGAACTAGGAATGAAGCTATAGCATCAGCAGCACAACTAGAGCCCTTGTTAGCAATAAAAGATATTGAAGAAATGGATGTCCTCTATCGTGAGCTATCCAGTAAAAATAAAATGGTTCTGAATAGCCACATAGATAAGGACCCCACCGTTGTGTTAGATCATCCAACTATGGGATCGCTTGAGACATCTATTTCCGGAGCTATCTTTCACATCGCGAATCATGGCAGCTATCACCGCGGTAATATCGGGATAATGCTGCGACAAATGGATCATACCTCAGTGCTACAGGATTATGTTGCCTATCTATACAACGAGCCGAAATAATCATAACGCTGCTTCATCTATCGTATTAATTAGCTACAGATTTGAAATATTGATACACCTGATTTAGCTTCTTTTCATGTTTACCTTTCGGGCTCTCCATGTTGCCAAACTCAAAAAACTTCACTTTCTTGATCCCACAATATTGAAACAATGCTTTTCTCATCAGCACTTTATGGGAATTATTTAACCAATATAAAGGATACAGGGTTGGACCCTTCATGCTGGAAATACAAACTACCGACTTCCCTTTCAGCAGCCCTTCAGGTATAAGCCCGCCCTTTTCTCTGTAAGCGAAATTAGAAGCAAACATTTGATCAATATAACCTAGCAGCATGGCCGGAGGCCGCCCCCACCAGATGGGATACACGAATACAATTTTGTCGGCCTGACGAATCTGCTCACGATATTTCTCTAGCTGGGGATCGGTGTGCATGTCTCTTCTCCGTTTATGTTCATTAAAAACCAGCACCGGATCAAATTGCTCTTCATATAGATCAAGTACCTCTATCTTCGAGATCTGTTGATTCTCATTACTTCCTTGGATGACTTTATTGAAAAAAGAATAACTTAAACTTTTATGATTCGGATGTGTATAGATGACTAAGACGTTCATTGCTCCACCTCTTTAATTATCATTTGATAACAAAATCGTATCACAACCTATATTTAGTTGTCAAATGATAATTGTATTATGATAATTATTTTGTTAAGGTTTACACTAAGAGGTGATCGTAATGGACAAAGAAGCGTTTTTCCATAAATTAGTGACCTTTACGACGGCAGTCCATGAAGTAACATTCGACCTAACCAAAGATGTTAGACCGGAAGGTATTACGCCTGTTCAATATAGTATTCTGGAGTATATTGCCGTTAGCCAGCCTGTTACCCTCAGCCAAATCAGCGATTGTAAGAATATCTCTATGCCAAACACAAGCCGTGAACTTAAGAAATTAACGGAAAAGAACCTTTGTGAGAAGTTTGATGTCGCAGAAGATCGGCGTAAGCAATTTATCCGACTGTCTGAAGAGGGACAAGCGATGATGAATAAAGCTTTTGAGCAAATCGGCGAACGTTTTCTGGATCGAATTAAAGATTCTTCTACTGAAGAATTGGAGGAAATCAACCAAGCGCTCGATGTACTTCAGTCCAGGGTGTTCATTAACGGTCAATGAGTGGATAAAAAAGAAAACAGAGCAGCGTATCTCCATGATTGGATAACCGCTGCTCTGTTTCCTGGTTCATGAATGGGCTGATTCATGACTAATTATAGGTTCACCAAAGTCTAACGACTCGGAACCCGTCTCGCCTTCAGCTAAATCGCCGAATCCACTATTTCACCAGTCCACCGATAAAGGACTCGAAATTGTCAGCCAAGCGAGTAATCTTGTATTTGTTATCACGATCTACATGGATAACCTCAGGTTCGCCATCATTTCCAAACTCGCGGTAATCCAGCATGATTACTTCATTCTCCGAAGGACAATCACAAATCACCACACCAACCTCTGGATAACGTCCATTTTCAATCACATTCCGGCTGCCTGAAGCTCCACAGAGCGACCTATTTTTATCTCGTCCAATGCCAAGGATACCTGAAATCGTAATAAATTCTCCTGTTCCCGGAATTGGGTACCGATTGTTATGAGGAATTCCCCCATTATGTAACTTCATCATTTCAACGTAGTATTTTGGCAACTTAAATACCAGCTCTTCTTCCACTGAAGCAATCAATGCATCTGTAGGCCGTTCAGAGATATATTCTTCGAACGCATACTCGCTGTCATCCCAAAAATTGGTGGAGTCGATTGCTACTACAGGCTTATTTGCGGGTTTACTCACAGGCTTTTTGGTAGCTTTCTTAGCCAATTTGCGTTTGATCCAACCCAAAAACTCCAAGGTGTCCTCATCATCAGGCTCTAGCTCGTCTGCAATTGTAAATGCTTTTAAAGCTTCGTCATAGCGCTTCAGATAATAGTAGGAAACTCCGATACGGTAATGCCAGAGCGGATCACCTTCGCCCTCTTCTTCAATGCTCAAATACTGCTCTAAGGCCTCTTCATATTGCCCGAGATTATTAAGTGCTCTGCCCAAATGACTAGTTAGAACATAATCTCTTTCCTCTTCAGGAATTTCCGTTATTGCATCCACGATTTCTTGAAATTCATCCTCTTCATGCCAAGTGTCCAATTTTTCCAATAGCTCATCACTCATCATTAATACCTCCTAGTAACGATCACTCAAAATACCTATTAGAAATTATACCATTTATAGCCTATGCCCAGCCAATAACGCAAGTCCTCCTGCGTATTCATACCCTTGAGGGGGTTATTACATAGGAATAGTATGTCGCAAGAAGATTACAATCATCACAAAAAAAGCGCCGTGTCAGCCACAGTCGCTCTTTGATTACGATTCTTTTCATCATTAGCTACTCAGTCTTTAACAAAAGTTTCAAACTTAGCAACTGACTCGAGCTGGTTGAATACAACACCTCTAATCTTAAATGATCCTCTAATTTCTGAAAGCATAATTTACTATTAAAAAAATAGGCCGCAGAATTGATCTGCGGTCTATTTGTGTAGACAGAGAAAAATTTATTTATAAACATCTTTTAGAGGGAACAAAGATAACTTACCATCCTCCATCCGGTATACTTTATCACAATATTTAAGCATACGTTCATCGTGAGTAACCATAATCGCTGCTTTCTGGCGTGACTTCACCTCTTGCGCGATTAGACTAACTACTTCATGGGCCCGTTTAGTATCCAAACTAGCTGTAGGCTCGTCCGCCAAGATGACATTAGGGTTATTTATTAAAGCGCGAGCGATGGCTGTCCGTTGCTTCTCCCCACCTGATAACTCTTCTGGAAGACTTGTTAGCTTCGCGCCAAGACCCAGCTCTTCGAGCAGCTTAGTGGCCAATTGCTTATCCTCTCTAGTTACTGTGCTCGACATCCTTTTTACTATTAGCAATTGATCCAAAACATTTAAATATGGAACCAAATTTGAAGATTGCATAATAAATCCGATTTCTTGTAGTCTTATATTCGACAGTTCTTTGGCAGTAAGCGTAGAAATAGTATGCCCGTTCAGCTTAACTTCCCCTTCTGAAGCTTCAAGCATGGCTCCAGCGATAGACAAGAACGTACTTTTACCTGAACCCGACGGTCCAACTACAGCCACGAACTCACCCGGCTCGACCGATAGGGTTACATGATCGAGTGCGGCGATACGATTACTTCCTTCAGCATAGTATTTTGTGACATCATTCATTTGTAATCCCTTAGTCATTATTCAACCCTCCCCAATGCCTGTAGCGGATCAATCTTTGTAATCTTTCGAACGGATACCATCGAACTTAACACAGCGATGATTAGTAAGATTAAAGAATAAATTACGACAAGATTCGTTTCCAGCTTGAAAGGCATACCCTTCGGCATAATGGCGGCTGTCCCATAAGTCAGTAAGATTCCAATTACAATACTAGTCAAAGAAATTATAAATACTTGCGATATAATGGCTTTTCCAAGGAATTTGTTACTGGCACCTATAGCTTTCATAATGCCAAACTGGTTGCTCTTCTGCATCGTAATTACATAGAAGAACACTCCAAGCACGAATGCAGAGATCGCCAGCAAAAATGCTAGCATCATTAAAATAGTACCATTCTCTTCCTTGTAACCTGGCATCCCTTGAACAGCTTCTGCCCGGGTAACCGTATCCGTACCTGATAATTTGCTATTCATTACTTCTGGATCGATATCCTTGCCTTGCAGCATAATTGCATTAACCGGACCTGGAATTCCTTTATCTGAACCCGGAGCAGCAAAACTAATCTTCCGCCACTCCTCCATCGGAGTAAATACGGAAGCAACGTGGTTATAGGTCTGATCCTTCACAAACCCGATAATCGTTAATGATTCCGTTGTACCGTCTAACTGAAAAGTATCACCTAGGCTATAACCCTCATCCTTCATGGTCAAGTTCACTAGTACACCAGTAGAATTCTCAGAAGTTAAACTCTCCCCTTCCACGATAGTCGGCTCCAAGAAACTTCCTGGATTAATTCCAATAATCGCGATGTCTACCTTATCCTCATTCTTAGCACCTTGCTCTTTCAGCGCTGTTGCCATTGTACTTCCCATCGGTGCTGCAGCACTAACATTTGGCAATAACTCCACTTCGGTCAATAACTGCTCAGACAGAAGAGACTTGCTCATCGAAGACTGCGACCCTTCTTCAAAAACTACATAATCAGCCTTCATAGTCTTGAGTGTGGATGCAGCTAGTGTAGATAATCCAGTTCCTAAACCTGATAAAATGAATACCAACCAAGCAATTAATACAAAAATAATAGCAATCATTGAAAACTTCATTTTACTATGCATTATTTCCTTCATAGCTAAGAACATTATCTTTTTTCAGCTCCCTTTATATTAATTGACACATGTGTCAAATTAGATGGCACCACCACATCTGTCTCATTTATTAAACAATATAAATGACACATGTGTCAAATTCTCTTCAAAATTAGATCAGCTCTTTGCACCCCCAATCCACATTTGAAATAACACCTTACCCCAATCAGGTGTTGGGATATTCAGCATATTTGGTGTATTAATTAGGTTAAAAAAAACACCAATAAGTACAGGAAGTGGGATATCCTGCCGTAGGCTTTTTTCCTGCTGTGCGCGTGCGAACAAACCAGATAGCTGAATTTTAAGAGTCTTATGTGCTTCTTCAATAAATTCAAGATCCCTCGCCGCTGCAGCAGAATTCGCTGTGTTTATTTTACTGGCATCTCCCAGGAGCTGATGGAGCGAAGATTCTTCTACGTAAATGAGAAGTAACTGCTCGAGAGCGTCCATGGGATTTGCCTCGTTAATTGTTAATGCCTTATCTAATACCGCTGCAATTACGCGCTTCATACAAGCGGCAACGATTTCTTCTTTATTAGCATAATATTGATAAATGGTACTTCGGGCACCGGACAGATGCTGCGAGAGCAGTTTGAGATGAAAGCCATCGTAGCCATGATCCAATACTAATTTTTTTGTCATATCAAGCAGCTCGGTTTCAGTAAAAGTTTGTTTTCTACCCATGGTCCATCCCCCTTTTCATTATTACAGTTTAGCATACGCAAAAAGTAATGCGTAGGTCATAATAAAAAGACAGACCGTCCATAAGCAGCACTCTCACCTGCGGACAGTCCTTTCAAAAGTACTTGGATATTCTATTTATCCATATGTTTTACCTTCACGACTGCATCCCGTTTTCAATCCTCTGCATAAACTCTTCAACGGCGCTATAGCCAAGCTGTTTCAGATACCAGTTGTTGGCGGCAGCTTCGATTAGGCCGGCTACGTCACGGCCGGGCTGAAGCTGGATTTCAATATGTGGAATTTGGACACCAAGATAGTCTGTGAACTTCGGCTCCAGCTCGAGCTCATTATTCAAGGAATTCTCTCGCCAAGGAGACAACTCAATGTCGAGTACAATTCGCGTCTCATCCTGAAAAGCTCTACGCCCGTACTGGCGTACAACATTGATCAGACCAATACTGCGCAGCGCTAGGAATTCGCGGGTCGTCTCATTATGTGTGCCGAGAAGCGTTGCCGGTCCCAGCTTCTTCAGCACCACGATATCATCCGCCACAAACCGGTGGCCTCTTCTAATAAGCGTATGCGCGGTTTCGCTTTTTCCAATCCCAGACTTGCCCCGGAGTAGGACACCTATACCAGACACATTTACACATACCCCATGAATTGAAAGCTCTGGCGCCAGCGCCTTCACCAGATAGGTGTCAATCTTTGCGATGATCTCTGTCGTCGTCTCCTGCGTCCGAAGCAACGGGATGCCCTCTTCTTCGCAGAATAGAGTTAAATAAGGAATCTCCTGCTGACCTGTCGTCACAATAAAGCATGGTGGATGATACTTGACGATATTACCAATATGTAACTTGCGCTCTTCAACGCTTAGGGTTAACAGATAATTGATTTCCTTGCAGCCCAATACTTGTACCCGCTTCGTTGGGAAAAAATCAAAGTAACCCACGAACTCCAGACCAGGTCTATGCGCCTTTGAACGAGTGATTTCACGTTCCATGCAGCTAGCACCTGCAAGTACTTCCAGCTTAAACTTCTCTGTAAGGCTTTGAACGGTAGTCGATTTCAAAGTTGTTCCCTCCTGTGGCTGCGTATCTTGAATACGCAATACGGTTAACGGGATATATTCAACGACAAATGGGATGATTCCTGCAACAACGCTACTATAGGCTTGTAATGTCATCATATCTAATACAATTGTTTCTATGAACGTCACACTGCTCCATACTTGGTATGACTTTTTTGGCAAAAAGCCATACTACTTCTCACAGACTATGACCGAAGGAGAATACTCATGAGTGAACACCAATGGCTAATTCCAGCAACCAAGGGATTGGGCTTCAAGTTGGACAAAGGGCAGATCGTCCGGGTAACCGATGTAGAAGGAGAGCAGGTAGCAGATTTTGCTGCTTATAACGCCGTTCGCCCTAATGAACGGATTGACCCCGGTGTAACGATAGATGCTCTAGGCAAGATGAATGTGCTCCCGGGGGACATCCTCTATTCCAACCAATACAGGCCACTGCTTACGATTATTAAGGATACTGTGGGCCGTCATGATTTCATTAACTCTGCCTGTCGTCCCGAGATGTATGAGGTGCTGTATAACAAAAAGGATCACGCCAGCTGTTACAATAACCTGAATGAGGCGCTATCGGAGTTTGGCCTGCCCGCTCCCGATCAGCATTATCCGTTTAATCTTTTTATGAATACTGTCATTGATCCTTCTGGAAAAGTCAGCGTGGAGCGACCGCTTTCTAAAGCCGGGGATTATATGGAGTTGCGGGCTGAGATGGATCTGATCATTGCCATATCAGCTTGTCCCTGCTCCGAAAGTGTCTGCAATGGGTACAAGTGTACACCGATTGCCGTAGAGATTCTTTAGAGTATGTTGCAAAAAGAATAGCGCCCACCAGGCTCGTCTTCTAACCGGCCCACTTCTTGAATAGAATGACTTGTACAAGTTAACATCTCATTCAAGGAGCGATGACCATGAATAGCTTTATCACCTATATAGTACTCGGCATCTCATTATCTGCACCTATTGGTCCCATCAATGCAGCCCAGCTTGACCGGGGAGCGCGGATGGGATTTTTCCAATCCTGGATGATTGGACTGGGGGCCATGTGTGCGGATTTAGTGTATATGCTACTCATTTACTTTGGATTAGCTCACTTTCTGAATACCCCGTTTATGAAAACCTTCCTATGGACATTCGGCAGCTTCGTTCTCCTGTATACCGGAATTGACACTTTGAAAAATATCAATGCCGTGCCTGGATCCGCCTCGCGTGGTGCACAGACCGGCACTAGCGCCTTCCGTTCTGGATTTCTAATGGCACTGATGAACCCACTCAGCATTCTGTTCTGGTTAGGCATTTACGGCTCCATTCTGGCCAAAAGCATAGAAAATCAACATTTCGATCAGGTGCTGTGGAACAGCATGGGTATTTTTGTCGGCATCCTACTCTGGGATGTGGTGATGGCGATGCTGTCTAGCTTCTTTCATCGGTTCACCGGCCCTTCTATGCTCCGGTTCATTTCCCTTGCCGCGGGGATTTGCCTTCTTGGTTTTGGCATCTACTTCGGCTCTCAGGCATTTATACAGTTGTTTGGCTAATAGGTTCAACCAGCAAGAGATTCCCTAGGCCTTCACCTATCTCCCTCCCTTCGCATAGGATGTTTTGAACTTAACGAGGAGGGTGTTTTTGGATGGCCCATTTGAACACAAAGGTCTGGCTGGATGAACATCTGGCTGAGCTGCCGTACTGGCAGCAGGATGCTTTTCGTCAATTTACATCTATGATTGCAGATCCTGAAGGCAAATATCCCTGTATCCCGGGACGGCAGGGGTTTCTATCCAATAATTTACGCTTTGGTTTCGTTGCTGATCCACGAAACGAAGACTCGACTACGGAAGTCGCTCATTTACTTCGCCAATATGGCCAATGCTCGCGGGATACCGGTAAATATGCCTCCCTTGTCCTGTTTTTTGAAACTCCGGCAGATCTGGCAGAAGGCTACTCCATCGAGGAATATGAGAATTTGTTCTGGTCCATTCTGGGCCGCGTCAGTGCGGTGGATACGGTGCCCTGGCCGGATGAAATTTCTACCGATCCCGCACATCCTTCGTGGGAGTTCTGCTATGATGGGCATCCGTATTTTGCGTTCTGCGCAACCCCGGCACATGAGCTGCGAAGAAGCCGCCATACCCCTTATTTTGTGATTGCCTTTCAGCCGCGTTGGGTATTCGAGAATATTAACGATTCTACCGCATTTGGTCGAAATATGAAAAAGCAGATCCGCAAGAAGCTCGCAGACTATGATAGTATTCCTGCGCATCCTTCCCTTCAATGGTATGGGCAGGAGAGCAATTTGGAATGGAAGCAATATTTTCTGCGGGATGACGAAAGTGCGCCGTCTAAATGTCCATATACTTATATGAAGAACAAGTTCAAAGCTATAGGAATTAAATTTCACTCTTAAGCGCTTATGAGGTTTGTTCGCGTTTTTTCAAGAGGTGCTCCCTAAACCAGGTAATCAAAGCAACGACACAGATGATCAGAAGGCTGGACCAGAAGCCGGGACGGCCCCCTTTTTCAAAAAGTGTACCTGCCACGGCAGCAATGATCAGCACCGTAGCGACCATGGATCTAATCCAACCGCCCATCTTTGGTTTCAATAGCTTAAGGAAAGAGGCAAGGATAAATAGCCATGTGTACAAAATAACTAGACCGGCAGCTGTAGTGATATGCTCAAAAATTTGCTTTGGCAGAAACAAGCTCAGTACAATTGTTACGCAAAGGCCCAGCATATTGATACCAAGCGCGTAGAGCGGCATCTTTCTTTTTCCTTTTGTCACCGCCAACCAAGAAGGGGCATCTTTATCCTCGGCCAAGGTCACCAGCATAGTCGAGACCGCATACAATGAAGCCACTAGGATAGAGAACCCGGCCACGATCATTACCCCGTTCAGCACGTATACAAGAATAGGTAGTTCCATCGCTTCAAGTGCAGCAATAATTGAGCTTTGATCAGGTCTCACTTTCTCAGGGCTCACGAATAATAGGGCGAGTCCTATCGACAGTACATACAGCAGGGTCACGCCCAGCAGCATAAACCTGCCTGCTTTCGGAGCTTCTTTTGGGTCGCGTAAGTCCATCGCCATAAAGCCCATAACCTCAATACCCCCAAAAGCATAGAACGCATAAAGTAACCCTTTCCAAGCGCCCATCCATCCTTTGTTCAACCATGCTGCCGAACTGTGAACCGTATCCCAATTCCCCCTCCCTCTCAAAAGGGCAACCATGGCGACCACGATGAACATCAGTACCGCGGCGATTTTGATCATGGCGAATACATTTTCCGCTTTGTTAATCCCCTGGCTACCTAGAATAATTACCAGCAGACCCAGCACGGCATAAATTGCGGTAAAAACCCAAAGCGGCCAACTCGCAAACCATACCCGCGAGAACAGTCCCAAAGCAGTCATAGTACTGCCAAGTATTAAAATTTCTGAACACCAATAGATCCAGCCCATGCCAAATCCGGCCCAACGTCCAAAAGCCGCCTTAGCATAACTACGGAAAGAACCCTTTTGAGGATCCTGCATAGTCATTTGGGCCAGCGCCTCATAGACGAACAGAGTTGCCACAGCCGCTAACACAAAAATAACCAACACCAATAATCCGCTTTTACGGATAGCGATGCTGGAACCAAGAAAAAATCCCGTGCCAATTGTGCAGCCTACACCAAACAGAGTAAGCTGCCACCAAGGTAGCTTGCCAGTTGGAGTACCCATATGTATATCCCCCCGTCTGGTGTTACTATGCGTTTTCGGGAGCTATTTTATTCTGGTATAGGCTTAGGCAGACAAAAGAAGACCCGACTTCCTGTTCAACAACAAACGAGTCGGGTCTTCTACGGTTAGAATTGGTCAGTGCCTAGTTATTTACGGGCATCTGAGGGGAACCGGCAGCGGGAACATAGGCATCCAGCATCTGCTGTATTACTGAAACCTGAAGCTGCGGAACCTGATAGTAGGCATGTTTGTTCTGATAAAGGAACAACTCATATCCCATTTCAATAAAATGCTGCACCTGTGAAGCCAGCACCCGGCGCAGCGCTGGGTTCGTCACTTCGGGTGAAGACATGGCCAGCAGTGAGGCATGGGATTTGATTAGACCCAGCATATACCCGCTGACGCCCGCATCTTTCACCTCTTCCAGTGATTGGTTAGGCTTCTTCGGCTGGGCCGGTTGGAGGCCGTAAACCGGCTGTGTCATATTCGGGATAAGATAGGTAGCCGTTTCCTGGCTTGGCTTTTGCCCTGTCTTAAAGCATTGGCAGGTCAAGTTGTACTGATCCAGCATGAAATTGTACTGCCGATCCAAAATAGACAAAAGCTCTTGATCCTGTACAAAAGTTCTGAACATCATAAACTGGTCCAGTACATTGATCTGGCAGGACAATACCTCGTGCACATCGAACATTTCATGGGCGCCGTGGTCTAGCTGCTGCCCCCCTATTGTCATGCTTCCTGGCTGTAGTTGCTGCTGCAAAGTGTATTCTCCTTTGTTCTTAGATGAGTACCCTTAATAATATGAAGGATCAGGTGGCCAATTATGCATGCACCTTCTTATTATCAATCCGAATCTTCCTTCTATGTGTCGTGAATAATCCGAAGTACCCTATCGTTACGAGGATACAGATTATAACATCAACAACAATCAAGTTCTGATAATCCCCAAAATAATCGAAGGACAGGCCTCCAATTAATGCACCTACTATACCGCCGCACTGGTGCATGAGAAGTAGAACACCAGTTTGTTTTCCTTTACCCTTTGCAATCTCATTAATAACAAGCATTCCACCTGGTAATGCGCTTAAGTAGGTAATTCCGAACGCTATAGCAAAAAGAATTGGTGAACTTCCTAAATGCATAAAAAGGAAAGCAAAACCTACAATACGTATGCCATACAATAGAGACATCATCATTAATTTATTGTATCGGTCCAGAAAATAGCCGCAAATAAGAGCCCCCGTGATTTCCATAATTCCAAGTATGCTCATAGATAAGGCGATCATGCTTGGTGATACATCTGCCAACTGATGTATGGCTACCAAATTCATCTCGACGGATCCCATATTGATACCGCAGGTGAACAGCGCAATCGCGACCACGACAAAGATAGGAAAAGAGATAAATCTTTTAGACGGTGCAATTACGCTAGATAATGTATCTTGACCATCGACTTCTATTGAACGATCCGAAGGAGACCTCTCCGTATTTTTCGGTTGTGAACTCTTAATTCCTAACCAAATTACGGGAAGCGTCACACAAACACCTAAGATAAAAGAAGCCATAAAAGCGTTCTTCCAAGTCAGCCAGTCTATGGTTACGAAAATAGGAGTAACAATCGCTAATCCTACGGAAGAAGCACTCGCCAGCAAAGCCATTGCTTTAGCCCGATGATGCCTAAACCATTCAAACATCAATATATAATTCGTCGTCGCCCCAATACCTGCCAAACCAGAGATAACACCGTATCCAATAAAAAAGACAATAGGATGGTGACCTAACACGACAATACCAGTACCCAAAGTACTCAAAATTGCACTTAACATTAGTATCTTCTTTGTGCCATACCGATCCACGAGCCAGCCCCCCAAAGGTGCACATACGGCTACGATGAATAAATTGGTGGACCATGCCATTGAGATAAATCCCCTGCTAATCTGTAAATCCGTCGATATCTGCACCTGAAAGAAAGACAAGCTGAAGCGGGTCAATGCACCAATAAATCCAATAACCCAGAGAGATCCTAATCCAATCCATGCATACCTGGATTCCTTAAACCATGTCGTTTCCATTATGGTTTCCACCCTTGTCTAATATAAAAGATACCGTTCGGTATCTTTTATATTAGCATAAATGCTTTTTTTTGCAACAGAATAATTTCATTTGATATACTACGTGTACATATACAATTAAGGACGGAGGATGATAATGGAAAAGGGGGAGAAGACTCGCAAATACATCATAGCTAAAGCCGCTGAACTGTTTAACCAGAAGGGATATTCGGGCTCCTCGTTATCTGATATAACAGATTTGACAGGCATTAAGAAAGGTGGCATTTATCGCCATTTTTCCAGTAAAGATGAGATTGCATATGAAGCCTTTAGCTATGCGGGTAGTATTGTGGGGGCCCAACTAGCTAATGCCATTAGTCAGCAAGAAACGGCCTCTGGCAAGCTGTTAGCATATTTACATGTATACGAGAAAGTAGTTGAAGCGCCACCTTTTATTGGGGGGTGCCCGCTCCTCAACACGGCTATTGAAAGCGACGACAGTCATCCAGGCTTACGTGAAAAAGCCCAGCAAGCCCTAATAGGCACACTAGAATCCAAAAAGAAAATCATTTCTGAGGGTGTACAAAGTGGTGAATTCAAAGCAGACCTCGATATTGAGGCACTAGCTACCTTCTCCCTTTCCATCATGGAGGGTGGTATCATGATGAGCAAGCTCGAAGGTAATAATCGGCACATACGGATGAATATCAAGAGCTTTGCTGCTTATTTAAAAAATGAGTGCCTACGCGAGCCCGGTTAGTTCATTCAAAACTTTGTTAACATACAAAGATTTTAAAATAAAAAGGAGCCTCGTCATTACTCACGAGGCTCCTTTAGCTTAATCTTAGTTCCATAACTTTATTTATGTTCCAACCACTGGCATTCTGTGATTTCTATTTCTGTAAATGTTGCTTTAAATGATGAATCTTCTGGGCTACAAGCATATAAACCAAAATTGATATACTTGCTCCCTTCAAACAAATGAAAAATACGCATCTGCTTAAATGTAATCCCATCAAGAGAATTTTCAACACAGAAGTCACTCTCACGCCGACTTAATCTGTAATACATTGTTTTTATAGTTGCATCGATATCTGTTGTAGCCCAATCCGAATATCCGTGATTCGTAACCACACTACCCAATCTTTGATATTCTTCATTCTCATATTCAATCGATGCCTTGAACCAATTGTCACTGTCCTGATAGACAATTACTCCACACTGATCAAATCTATGAGCACTATCAAAATCAGTCTTCACTATAAAAGAAAAATATTTCTCATCAGTCTTCATCAGTAGTGCAGGTGCATTATCATTTCTAAACCCATAATAGGTGCGTTGCCAAAAATCAGTATTAGGCTCAGTCACAATTTCAATCTTGTTATCTGTAATAGAAGAAGTGCTGGTTGGATGTTGCCAAAAGAGATTTTCTTTTATAAAGTTCATTTCACTGCTCCTTATCTAGGTCCCTCTTTACCCTTGAATGTCCCTCCTGGCATCTTGCTCGGCGAGAATCTCTTTATCCTCCGCGTTATCTCTCGTCACTTTCTGAACGCCAACGGCGCTATATGAAATCAACAGAATAACAGCTATATAATACCCCTTTACATTCAATTGAAATGGAGCATTGTACAGACCAATAAAGAACATTACATACCCAATAACCAAGCCTGCAAAAGCCATAATTGTGAAAGCCCCTGTATTTCTCATCCTGTGTTTCGGATTTTCTAGCTTAATTTCCTTATCCTCTGAATTGTCTCTAACAACCTTTTGCACAACGATACAGCTAATCGTAATTAACACCATGCAAAGCAAATAATACCCTTTAACGTTCAATTCCCAATCGTCGTTGTACACCCCCAAACAGAATAGAAAAAGACCTGCAGCCAATGCAAAATACGATACCCCTGTGAAAGCAGCTGTGTTGCGTTTACGATACCTCTGATTCATCCGACGATTCCTCTCCCAATACAGAATTGAATGGTGTTATAACCTTCTTCACTATACTGTGGAACATCGGTAAAATTCTACCATTAATTAGGTTGTTTTGGGAAAACGCAAAGAAAACGGTCTCAGTCCCAGGTAATTCAGGACTAAAGCCGCCTCCTACATTTTCTGCAACTTTATGATTTAGAAAAAATGCTACTCCCTCTCCTGATCCACCAATTGCTGCTGTGCGAGCCGAATCATCTCGCGGACCATCGATCCACCAATTTTTCCGCCAATCTGACCCACTGATTCCGTACTCAAATGTCCATTCTCACCGTGTTCCAATGGAATACCAAGTTCTTTTGCGACTTCATATTTCACATCATCAGGCCGCTCCGGATCTACATCATAACCCTCGCGCCGCATCACCTCGGCTTTAAATGTTTGCATTCCGCGATTAACTCCCGGCACTGCATATTTCCTGTTTCTTCTGGACATCCCTTATCCCCTCCTAAACATGTTTTAAGTAACATGCCCGGAAATCGGAACCTCCACCCCTGTTGATTTGCTCCGATTATTTCCAAGAGGGTGCTAAACTTCCGTTAATTTGATAATTTGATGTAAATTTAAAGATAAATCCTGTGTCCGATAGCGACCTCCTATTCGGACGATCCCCACAACAGGGAGGCCCAACAGTCATTTCATGACTGTTGGGCCTCCCTTATCCTGTATATTACTTGTTCGCTAAGAAAGCATCGATTTGCGCTTGCAGCTCAGCCTGGATTTTATCAATGCCAGCTGATTTCAGCTGTTTGTTCAAATCTGCAAGGCCTTTGTCGATATCTTTAATTACGCCATACTCGAGCGGAATGGCATAGCGGAGCATTACATTGCCCACATTGGCAATTTCCGTCTTCACTTTGCTATTGTCGAATACAAAGGTTTCAAGGGCATAGTGGTAGACGTTAGCTTCCCATCCCTTAGCCAGATCGTTAGCTTCTTGAGGGAATGCTTCATTATCAAGGTTGAGTGGTGAGTTGAAGTTCCAATTAGAGAATCCAGTAAAGTTTGGATTTTTGTCGAGTGCTTTATATTTGGTGTCGCCAACCGGTTCATAGTGCACGCCACTAATTCCGTACATTATCAGGTCGTGCAGTTCTTTATCATTCTGCATCAGATCAATCAGCATCAAGGAACGTTCTACATTTTTGGAAGTCGCATGAATCGACGTACCGTTTTGTGTAGAAATCGCCACTGATTTTTTCTTCCCTTGGTTGATATCAGCCAACGCCACTTCATAAGGAGAATTTTCTTGGCGCATCAAGGCCATGAGTGCTCCAAGTGTTCCGTTATTATGCGTAATCGAGGCCGTTTTGCCTGCTTTAAAATCCGCCTGATGATCATTTTTGCTGTTCAGAACGTTTTTCGACCAGGCATTGTTATCAGCGAGATCTTTGTAATACACGAGTAGATCCTTGAACTCTTGCGTTTCATAGACGTTAAAGACTTTGCCTGTTTCATCGGTCAATTTGAAGGCAAACGGAAGATCCAGGTCAAACATATTCCATTCGTTTTGCTGCTTCAGTAATACACGGTCCAAGTTATGATACTTCCAGTCTCCTGTTTCCGGAGTGAAAGGTGTAATTCCTTTTTCCTTCTCAGCTATCGTCTTCAAATAGGTAGCATATGCTTCCGGGCTGTTGATTTCAGGAAGATTGTATTTCTTGCGCAAATCTTCACGATATAGAATCAGCTTTTCAACAGACTCTCCTCTGTTTTGCGGAACCATATACAGCTTACCGTTTACTTTTGCCTGATCCCAGCTCACATCTGACATAGCTTCCTTAGTTTGCGGCATATATTTGGTAAGCAGCTCGTCGGTTAATTCTAGAAATCCGCCTTTCAGCGCCTGGTCATTATAACCAGCCCAGTTTGCCGAATAGATGAGGTCAAAATCTTCATTTGCCGCCAGCTTCAGTGGATATTTTTGAGCCCAGTCAGACCAGTCCAAGAACTCTCCCTCAAGGGTCGCATTAATTTTTTCTTTCAGTTTCTTGTTAATTTCAGCAAAAACACTATCATAGTCTATCGGTTTAGGCCCAACGAAGATCATTTTCAGCTTTACTTCTTTAGAGGTGTCTATGGTATCTGAAGTTTCGGCTGCATTCGTTGCACTCGCTGTTTCGGTAGGCTCACTTGTTACCTCAGCGGCATTATTGGTAGCCTTAGCCGGTGTATTGGCTTTGTTGTTGCCACCACCACATGCGCTCAAGATCATTACGAAGGTTAAAACGAGTGCGAGCATAATGAATCTATTTTTTCTCAGCATTTCAAGCCTTCCCCCTTGTATTCATTATATTGATAAACCGGATTCCCCCGGGTTCATCCTTTCACAGCGCCAATCGTCAAGCCTTGAACGAAATATCTCTGAACGAATGGATAAGCGAGCAGAATCGGACCTGTAGCTACAACCGTCATTGCCATCTTCAAGCTCTCGCTTGGAATCGATGTGGTTACAACTGCTCCTGCACCCATCATGGCTTTTCGCATGCCGTCCATATTACCAAGCATTTTGTACAAATAATATTGAAGCGGCATCAGCTTCTCATCGGAAATAAATAGAAGGGCATTGTACCAGTCGTTCCAATAGGCAAGAGCCAGAAACAAACCAA
This sequence comes from Paenibacillus sp. VTT E-133291, assembly GCF_002264395.1. Lineage (GTDB taxonomy): Bacteria > Bacillota > Bacilli > Paenibacillales > Paenibacillaceae > Paenibacillus_AQ > Paenibacillus_AQ nitricinens. The sequence goes on along the minus strand of NZ_NFVA01000004.1, from coordinate 23,707 downwards.
TAGTAGCTAGAGCCGGCTTAGAGAGAGGCAGGATTAAACGGGCGTAAATCTTAAAATCGCCTGCACCGTCAATTTTAGCCGATTCTACTATTGCTTCCGGAATGCTGCCCATAAACGACTTCATAACAATGATGTAAAAGACGTTGAGCATCATCGGAATCACTAAAGCCATCAGTGTATCTTTGATATGGAGGTAATTGACCATAAGCAGATACCATGGAACCAGACCACCATTAAATAAAGTTGTAAAGAAAAAGAAGAACGAAAATTTATTGCGCCATTTAAAATCTTTTCTGGATAGCGCATAAGCCGTCATCGAAGTCAGAAACAAGCCAAGCAATGTGCCTATTATAGTAACGCCTATGGTCACCATATAGGCTTGAATCATCTGGTCGGGATACTTAAACAAAATGCTGTAGGCTTCTGTTGAGAAGGCCGTAGGTATAAATTGATAGCCCTCTGTTAATATTTTCGACTCTTCCGTCAGTGATGAAGAGACGACAAGTACAAACGGGAATATACATAAAATTGCGAGAACGATTAGGGATACATAACCAATACCCGAGAATATTTTACGATCGAGCTGCTTCATATCGTTACCTCCATTATGAAAACTGTACCTCTGATGCGGTTAGAATAAAGCGCGGTCTTTATCGTATTTACGAACAGCATAGTTCACAGTCATGATCGTTGCGAAGCCAAGAACGGACTGGAAAACGCCAGCTGCAGCCGACATGCCGATATCATTCGAAGTAATCAGCGACCTGAACACAAATGTATCAATCACATCTGTCGAAGAGAACAACAAACCGTTGTTGCCGATCATGTTATAGAACATCCCGAAATCACCGCGGAAAATATTCCCGACCGCCAATAGCACCAGAATAATAATCGTCGGATACAAATTTGGAATCGTTACTTTCCGGATCCGCTGAAAAATATTGGCGCCATCGATTTCAGCCGCCTCATACTGTTCAGTATCTATGCCCGTAATCGCGGCCAAGTACATTACTGTTCCGTATCCAAGGCCTTTCCAGGCGGACACGAGAACCAGGATATACGGCCAGTAGGCAGGCGTATTGTAAATATCAATAGGTTCTAGCCCGAGTCCTCTAAGGAGTGCGTTCACAGTACCAATATCATAATTGAGCAGGTTATAGGCAATCGCGCCGACAACGACCCATGAAATAAAATAAGGCAGAAAGAGCGCCGATTGCGTAATTTTGCGGAACCATTTGCCCCCAACCTCAAACAACATGATCGCGGCAAAAATCTGCAAAGAGTTATTCACTACGATAAATGCAATATTGTACAATGCTGTATTTCGTGTAACCCGCCAGGCATCCCCTGATTCAAAGAAAAAGCGGAAGTTATCGAGCCCGTTCCAGGCACTTCCAAAAATACCGCCCGCGTAATCATAATGCTTAAAGGCAATAATAATGCCTGCCATCGGGACATAGGCAAACAAAAGAAAAAAAGCAACCGCCGGAGCCAGCATCAGCAATAGAACCCTGTAGTTTTTCAAATCGCTCCAAAATGTATGCCCTTTCATCTTTGCACCCCTTTCTTCTCTATATCTCTCATTATAAAAGGACGGCGGCGGTGAGATAATTCAGCGAAACAACTAAACATAATACTAATTCAACGATTCATAAACAATTTCGATAAAAAGAAGACCCTGTTCCATATAGAACACGAGCCTCCTCAATAAGAAATCGATTCAGATTTTATTTTTCTTCCGGTACTCGCCGGGCGACATGCCCATATACTGCTTGAACTGCCTATTGAAATAAATAATGTTCTTATATCCGGCTTGTTCCGCAATCTCATATACTTTCTTCGTTGGATCCTCGAGTAGCTCGCATACCCGCTTCATACGTAATTCACTTAGAAAATCGCTGAAGAGACTATTGGTTTCGACCTTGAACAGATGCCCCAGATAGTTAGGGGTAAAGTCGAAATGTGCGGCGACCTCGTTTAACGTTATTTTTTGATCTAATCTTTCTTTCACATACTCCGTGATTTCATCAATTAACTTACGTTTTTGCCTTTGGCGTTTCAAATAAAGAAGCTCAGACAGTTCAAAGAATCTTCTTCTCAGCCACGATAGGATATCATGCACCGTTTCGAACTGAAACAGCACAAAAGGATGATGCGAATCCCAATTCAAAATCTCGTACAAATGCTCATTCATTTGCTGCAGATCAGCATGAAGCTTAGAGGTGATCCGGATAATGATATCGTAAATGTCGTTTTTCTGGGAGATCGGGCTGTCTCCGGCAAATAGTTGAAGCAAGCAATCATCAATAGTGGTAAGGTCGTAGTCGAGCATAGCTTTAAGCATACGATCCACAATAACCTCTAAGTCCGAAGCCATCTTTTCCTTTGGAGACCATTCCGAGGCATCTTGGATTAACCTATTCTTCCCTACGATCCATTTAATGCTTAAAGCGGCCTGCGCCTGCCGATAGGAATCATGTAGCTTGACCGGGTCGGTTGTGTACATTCCTCTTCCGATCGTAATCGAACAGGAGAACTCCTGATAGAACGCCCGAATCAACTCTTCCAGCAAAGCTGTAAAATATTGTTCCTGAACCGCAGCAAGGATCACAAAGTGATCGTCATAGGTCGTAATTACCATGCCCAAATTTTGATCCTGAGCAAACTTTCGGATAAACTGATTGGCAGTGCTGCTCCATAAACTCCGCTCTTCTTCCGTCCAGGTTTGGATTTTTCGCGCCATGTCGTCGATCTCAATGATGGCAACCGCCGATGCACCTTGTAAGTATGGCGTGAGGACGTTGTGAATGTGCGTTTCAACCTGTCCCGGTGCCGCCTCGTTAAACCAACGCAGCAGTAGCTCCTGATTAACAAGCGTCAGCGTTTCCGACAAGGAAGTACGCTGCGTCCTCTCCTTCTCAATCTTGGCGCAGAGTTCGGTCAGCGTCTCGTTCAGCTCGTCATCATCCACAGGCTTAAGCAGATAACTGTATGCATTCAATTGAATCGCTTCCTTGGCATAATTGAAATCCTGGTGTCCGCTAATAAAAAGAATATGGACCTCAGGGTTAATCTCCTTCGCTTTCCGCGCAAATTCCACGCCCGACATAATCGGCATGCCGATATCAGAAAGAATGATATCAATAGGATGCTGCTCCATCATTTTCAGTGCGGCAAACCCGCTCGTTGCCGTTCTCACGCTATGCAAAGACAAATGATCACTGCCGGCTACACGCCGTCTAAGCCATTCCAAATCGATTACTTCATCATCCACCAGCAGAACATTGATCTCCATCGCCATACTCCTCACTCCCCCATCACTTCCCTGATTTCTGCATTTTCCACCGGTAAAATAATTTGAACTGTCGTTCCCGCTCCAAAATAGCTGCCGATTTGAATGCCGAAATCGCTCCCGTATCGCAGTTTAATTCGTTCTTCCACATTTCTCAGACCGTAGCTGCCTGGTTGATATGCGCTTGATCGCATGTTTTGAAGCGTCTCCGGACGCATGCCGATCCCGTTATCAATGACCTTGAGTTCGATGCGGTCACCCAGCCGCTTTCCAGTAATACGAATCGCAATGGTCTCCCCGAACCAGGCGTGCTTGAATATATTCTCCACAAATGGCTGCAAAATCAGCTTAATAATAGGTACCTGTAAAATTTCCGGATCGACATCATAATAAACCTCAAAGGCGTCCGCATACTTCACTCTCTGAATTTCCAGATACATCCTCACCTGCTCCAGCTCATTTTCAAGAGAAATATATACATGCCCGTCGTTTAATGTGAGTCGATAAAACTTGGAGAGGCCTTGCACCATCTGCGTAACCTTCTCCACTTCCCCCATATTGGCCAGACTGCCGATGGTCGACAGCGTATTGTACAGGAAATGCGGACTGATCTGGGCTTGAAGCACATCCAGCTCCGCTTGCTTTTTCTGAATGCCCTGCACATAGACGTTCCGGATGAGTTCCTGAATGCTGGTCGCCATTTGGTTGAAGCTATTAGCGATATAGACAAATTCATCGTTCCCCGGAAATCCGATTCTTTTATAAAAATTACCCTCCTGAAACGATCGGACCAAATACACAATCCGCTTGATCTTCTTGCCAGATATACGTGCGACTAGAAAACCGATCATAGCCATCACCAAAAAACTGATGGAACAAACGGTACTAATCACCTTCCGCATTCTACTAGCATCTTTGTTCAAATAAGAGTGAGGTACGCGCGCCTCAATGACATAGCTTGATACCGGAATATCTTCACTAATAACTAAATAAGCATCTTGTTTCGTATCTTCAGCAGCAACACCCTGCTCATACAAAGTCATTCCTGTAGCCCTATCCAACAGACGAAGTTCAATCCCCTGTTCAATCGGAAAAGTATCAAAATTACCAAATAGCTCATCAATCCTCGCCGTAACGCGAATATATCCGATAATAGCAGGTGCTGCCTTGGAAGAAACAAGCTTGCGGAAATATGAAATATTACCCAGCTCCCGGTCGGTATCCGCTTGAAGCCACAAACTGTCTTGATTATTCGTAACAATCGACTTAAACCACTCCGTATTCTCGATCACCTGGTCAGAAAGAACATAATAATCACTTCGACCGATGGGTGTCGACATATCATCCCCGGTAATTTCAAGCATCGTCTCATTGACGGTAAAAAGAGCAAGTCTCAGCTTGTTCCCATACAATTGCAGAGGGGCTTTCATATAAGGAACGATATCATCTCTCATTTTGAGCATATTTTCCAAAGGATCTCCCCTGAACTGAAGGGCATTCTGAAAATTCGTATTTAGAAACAGCGAGTTGGTCATACGTTTGATTTCATCTGTCTGGTATTCGATGTTGTTCCTCGTCTGCTTTAATGCGGTCCGGACATTCGTTTCCGCCATTTCAGTCCTGGACTCTACGAGCATTGTATAGGCTATATAACCTACCAGCATATCTGTCAGCAATACAAGAATGAGATACGGAATCATCATCTTGTATGTGAATGGAATATACTTTTTACTAGACAGTTTCCTCTCCATGCGCATGCTCCCTTATATACGTATCCATACGACTGCTATTTCGACCCATTCTACAACGAAAAGAAAGCGGTTACTATATCTTGTATTTGGAAACTTTGCTTTAGAGTAGCACTCTGTTCTCCAAAATATTTTTCAAGCTAATATGCGATTTGGAAGGCCCGAACTTTATAAGGTGATCTTGAAATTCAGCAAGCGCCTCAATCGTTGAGGTCTGTACCTTAATGAGATAATTATATTCTCCACTAATGCGGAACAAATCGGTAACTTCCATAGCATTGTTACAAAAATCGGTGAGCTCTTGGCAATGTTCTGTTTTAATTAGAATAAAAGTAGTCGTACCTCGGTTCAGATCCCGCAAATTAAAAGCTGTATGATACCCCGATATGATGTTCCTTTCCTCCAACTTAATGATTCTTTCTTTAACGGATGGTTGTGACATCGAAACCTCTTTGCTGATTTGTGAAATGGGCATTCGGGCATTGTACTGTAATAATTGCATAATCTTTCTATCAATATCATCCATAAGATGCTCCATATCAAGCGCCTCCTAACGTTATTTAATAAAATAAACTCTTTCGTCTAAAATACCTTATATTCAATAACCATGTCAGTATAAAACACTTATCTTATATATGTATCTCCTATTTTAATCCAACTATAATAAATAGTACATTAGATATAGGAGCGATTAAAGATGAGCGTAAAAGGCCTTGCACATATAGCGATTCAAGCCAAAGATTATAAAGCAACAATTTCATTTTATATCGACGTTTTAGGGTTCAAGTTAGGTCATCATTGGAGTCTGCCCTCCTTTCAAATCAAAGAAGCTTCGATGCTTATTTCACCTGATCAAAGAACTTGCTTAGAGATTTTTGATAACGATGCAGTCATTGCCGCCCAAGGGAAAAAAGCCTTGTCTGAAGAGGAAGTAGCACACGGAGCGTTACTACATTTTGCTTTTTACGTAGATAATGTGGATGAGATATACCAAAAAGCCCTTGCTCATGGAGCAAAGGCTTTTATAGAACCAGATTCGCTTTCCCTTGGTGAACCGCCTCTTCTGATCAAGAACGCGATCGTTCACAGCCCCAATGGAGAAGTTATCGAATTTCTTGAAGAAGTTGATTTTGATATGTCTAATTACACTACTTCATACAAAGATGCATCCAAGGCTTGAATAAAGTACGACCAATCGCCTGTCGTGTACAGTAGAAGCCGATGCATCGCGCGTGTACAAGCTGTATAAAAGAGTTTACGTTCACTCTCCCGATGATAAGTCTGCGTAGAAGCATCGTAAATTAGCACGGCGTCGAATTCTACGCCCTTAGCAAGGTACGCAGGGATAATTAGCGTTCCCTTCTCAAAGGTGAGCGTCTCCTTCGTAATAAGCCGCAGATTCTCGCCCCCCTGTGCAAGCAATGCTTCATAGGCTTCGCGGCTTTCCGCAGCAGTCTTAGTAATAATGGCGATGGAGTCTAGACCTTCAGCCATAAGCGCCGCAAGATCCTCTTTTATCCGCACCGCCCGCTCCACATCATTGCTAGCCTTCAATAGGTGCGGCTTCTTGCCTCCCCTATCAAAAGGTACGATCTCTTCATTAGGTAGCAGCGCCATCGTAAACTCCACAATCTCACGAGTCGAACGATAGCTTCGGATTAAACGAAATAGGTTCGTTTCCTCTTCACCATAAAGCCGGATCAAAGGAGAATCCACCTCTTGCAAATTCGTCGCTTGCGGGAATATCGCTTGACTGAAATCGCCGAGTACTGTCATGCTGGCGCGGGGAAACAGTTGCTTGAGAAACGCGAATTGGAACGGCGAATAATCCTGTCCTTCATCAATAAATAAATGCCGCACCATTGTATTCGTGCGTGAACCCTCGATAAGCTCTTTTAAATACAGGAATGGGGTTTCATCCTCATAAAAAAGTTCGGTATGGCTCAACTTTTCTTTCGTTTGCATACAGATTTCTGGCCATTGATCAGGTACTTCGGTCTCACCCGTCATATTCCGATAAGTGGCTTCATCCCTAAATAACTGCTCGTATAATCCCATCATATCTATGAATTTTAACCGTTTGACATCCCGTCTCAGCGGTTTGAAGTGCTCCTTCACGATCATGCCCCGCAGCAGCTCATCTTCCTGCGAACTAAAATCAAAGACATTCTCTTCCCCGTCCTTCTGAGTACGAAAATCGCCATAGATTTCAAGATACTGCTCCGTAAAATCGAAGACAGCCTCTTCTCGCCGGTACTTCTTAAGCACCTCACTGTATGCTTCGGCATATTGATCATTGTCGAGGTAATCGACCTCATCTTGAACCCAGGGTGCCTCCATTTCCTGACGCTGTAGCTTAGTCAACTCACGCAGCAGCCACTCACGTAGTAAAGCGACGCGATTAGCCAATCGTATAGAGCTGTCATAGCTATAAAATTGCGACTTCATTTGCTCCGCAGTAATCAACTCGCGGTCCCGGAAACGGATACTGTGGAACAGCATTCCATCTTTGCCTAACCATAATGCGTAGCTTTGGAGAGCATGCAGGAAAGCCTCTGAAGCCTTATATTGCATCCCCGTTAACCGTGCTTCATACCCCTGTGAGGATTGTGATGTCAGTACATATTCAATCTGCTCGAAGGGGCCCTCTAAATTCATTGTGGATCCGAGCCAATAGGCAAGGTACTCCTGAAAGGTCGTTTGCTGCATATTCTCTTCGCCGAGCTCAGGAAGCACCGTCGATACATAACTGTTAAACATCGGATTTGGCGAAAAAAGAACGATCTGATCCGCCTTGAGCCTATCGCGGTGTTTGTATAATAAATAGGCTACCCGTTGCAGCGCTGCGGACGTTTTGCCGCTGCCAGCCGCTCCCTGCACAATAAGCATACGGCTTTTGTCATTACGGATGATGGCGTTCTGTTCCTTCTGGATGGTCGCCACAATGCTCTTCATTTGTGAATCTGCGCCTTTACCAAGCACCTGCTGCAGCAATTCGTCCCCTATCGTTAAGCTCGTATCGAACACATTCTGGAGCTGACCGGAACGGATCTGATATTGTCGCTTCAGCATCATCTTACCAGTAATCTGTCCTCCCGGCGTTTCGTAAGTAGATGGCCCTGGGGAATGATCATAGTACATGCTTGCAATAGGCGTTCGCCAGTCATACACCAGAAAGTCCACACCGTCTGCATCAACGAAAGAAGCCACTCCGATATAAATTTTCTCACTCAAGCTCAAACCGTCTTCTTGAAAATCCATTCGTCCTAAATAGGGAGACGGCAGTAGCCGTTGCATATTCTTAAAACGCTGCACCCGTTGCCGGTGGCTGCGCTCCCGCTCGGATAACAACGCTTCTTGCTGCTTTATACTGTAGAAGGTCTCTTCGAAATCTTCGTCGGTGCTCGTATTGACCGTGACTTCTTCCCAAAACCGCTTGCGAATGTCCACCACTTGATCACGTAACCCAGTCACTTCTGGTTCTAGTGCTGCGATTCTTGATCGCAGCTTTTCCGTAACCAAATCAAGCCGATCTTGTTCTTGCTGCCAATCCATTACGTTTACCATCTTCACGAACACGCTCCTTTTCAGTCTTGTTATAAAGAAGCAAAAATTAAAATTTGACAAACTGTTAATCCACATGGTATTATAATAGTGTAGATAAGATGTTATATTTATGCTCAAAAAAGATAAATAAACAGTGATTATCTTATAATATCATGAACTTTTCTTGCATGCAAATTATATATATAAGTTAGAAGAACCAGCAGACTCTGCTGGTTCTTCTTTTTTGAATGCCTAGCTTGGGCGTACATAGAAAATAGACCGTCCCTCGGACGGTCTATTTTCTTACTCAAGTAAGCTTACTATTTAGTTTGCAATAAATTCATGATGATGGTCACTGCCTCTGCTCTTGTTGCTGTCTCATTTGGTGCAAATACATTGCCGTTACGTCCGCTCACAATGCCTGATTTCTTAACGGCTGCAACCGCATCCTTTGCCCATGCAGGAATTTGGCTATCATCAGCAAAGCCTGTTGATGCCGCCGTTGTTAAATCTACTCCTGCTGCTCTAGCGATCATTACCGCAAGCTCTGCACGTGTTATGCTCGCTGCCGGACGGAAGGTAACATCCTCATAGCCGCGTATAATCTTCGCCTCTAAGGCTTGTGCAATGGACTTCTCGGCCCAAGCAGGGATTGTATCTGTGAAGCCCAGTTCCACACCGTTTCCAGTAGGCTTCAGCGCATTCATCAGCATCACCGCAAATTCAGCGCGTGTCACCGCAGCATTCGGCTTGAACGTTCCGTCGGTATAACCCTTGACGATCCCTTCGCTCACCGCTTTCTTAATATTAGCCTGTGCCCAATGTCCCGAGATATCGCTAAATTGAGCCTCTATTGTCGGTTCAGTAGATGCATTTGTTACTGGTAATCCAGTCGCTTGATCCACTACGAGTACAGCAAACTTCGTAAAGTGCTCCACATCTGCAGCAATACGATTTCCATCTATTTTGCCGCCATTAACTTTCACCCAGCTCTTCTTCACTTCATCATAATAAAAGATCGCTACAGTTTGACCGCTCTTCACTTGTCCTGAGTCGAACACAAAGGTTATCGTGACTGGTTTACTAAAGTTCTCCGCGAAGTTTTTTAGAACTTCATAGATCGGGCTTACGAAAATCTCATGATTGCTGAGAAGACTCTCTGTTTGGAGCACTTTCTCAATCGTTAATACCAACTGCTTGCCTGAAGCATTAGCTGGAATAGAAATAACAAGCCCATTATCCAGTCTGACTTCGCCCGCTTGACCTGCAGGAAGCGTCAGTTTCCCATTGGAGGAGATAACCGGAAGTAATAGATTAGAGGTACTACCACCATCATTACCGCCGTTTCCATTGCCATCAGAACCGTTATCTTGCACAGCTCTCGTTATCATTGCTGTATATCTCGTACCTGTACCATCTTGGGCAATTACGAATAACTCCAATTTATTACTACCGACTTCAAGAGGAAGCTCTATGCTGGTAGCCCCACTTGCCAAACTTATCGGACCCGCCACAAGCGTATTGGCACTATTGTACATATTCGCTGTCAAGGTGCCATAAACCGCATCACTGGCCGTTGCCGTTACTGTGAAGTTAGATAAGGAATACGGTACATTCGCTGTATAATCGTATACACTTCCGCTCACTGTTTGATCCAATATTATCCCACTCAAATTCAAGCTGTTCAAGCTTGCACTGGAACTTAATGTTGTAAACGTAATCTCTTGTCCGTAGCTTACTCCGACTCCATTCACAGCATAGGCACGTACATGATAGGTAGATCCAGACTGAAGTCCTGTAAGACTTACTAAAAAGGCTCCTGTTCCACCTGATTCAGCTATAGCCTTACCATCCTCAATTGTCGGATTGGCACTAGTAGAATATACCATTCCGCGCTCTGTAACCGTAGCACCACCGTCCGAAGTGATGTTTCCTCCAACTGTAGCTGTCATAGATGTGATATTTTGTACTTCTGCATTCGTATCAACAATAGCAGATTCCTCAATACCTTTGACAAAGCTTAGATAGAAATCATCAATCGATCCCCATGCGCCGCCATCTGCTTTGATATTAGCTCCGATTGTAAGGGTTCCATCGGTAACGAGAATATCCTGGATCTCAGGATTATTCCACTGTGCCCATCCTTTCACACCGGTGTTTACTTTCACTTCCTTACCATCCGTTACAGCAAATAGATTCATATTGGGGTTGGCAGCATCTCCCCCTTGAATAAACATCGAAAGATTATAATATCCCGGCTTCAGACCAGAAATAGTCTGCTCTACTCTAAAATCCACTGCTTTCGCAGAGTAGAAATGTAGTGAATAGTTGCCTGTTTTGGCATCAGTAACTTTATTTTGGTAGTCTGTATGTGGAGCATTAACGTCAGCATAGGTGATTTTCCACATGCTTCTATCACTATTTTCAAAGCCTGCGTTGACGATAAAGTTCTCTTTTTTAATAACTAGAAAAGCCTTTACCACCTGACCGCCTTCCACCGTTCCACCGATCACATAGCTGCCCGCGCCCTTACTAATGGCTTGCTCAAGCGCAACTTGATCCCAAACGACTGACATCTTGCCGGAACTTCCATCATTGTAAGTAACACTTACCTCTGTTGGCAGATGAATGGGCTCCCCAGCAATCGCCGTTATCGAAACATCCTTAATTTCATCTACAGCAATAGGGGCCACTGCGCCTGTATTCACATATTTGAACACATTCAGCGAGGCAAGCGGATGTCCGTTAAAATCAAACAAAGCCTGGTTATCAACGGCACTTCCGCCATACCATTCCCCTGCATCATCAGGGTCATATTCCTTCGCGTAGCTGGATGCCCAACCGGAACCGTACTGTTCCCAAATCAACTTATTCTGCTCCAGATTGTCTTTCGAACCTACCGGAAGCCATGCAGGCTCCCAATAAAACACGCCAATTCCCGCTTTACCCACATTCGCAACCGCTGCAATTACATCTCTAACCGAAGTGGCCTGACCTTGAACGCTTATAGGATAGTTTAAGGTTTGACCTGAGCTTTGCGGTGCTGTATTTCCGTGTCCATCCCCATCCTCAGCGGTATACGCGTAAGAGGTTTCTGCTACCATTACTTTTTTTCCATAAGTATCAGCCACTTGCTTCAACACAGCTGTCAAATTGCTTAATGTACCGTGCCAGAATGGATAATAAGAACTTGCAAACACATCATAGTCTACATTGTTATCTTGCAAATTCTTCGCTATAGTGGTATATCTGCCTGCCGACTCCGGATTTGTAAAATGCAGAGCAACCAGAATATTCGGATTGATCTCCCGAATGGCTTTACTTCCCTCATTGAACAATTGGCTCATCTTCGTCCAATTAGATTCACCAACGAATTGTCCATTCGTTTCATTGCCTACCTGAACCATACCAATATCAATTCCTGCATTAAGCAGGGCTTGCAGACTTACTTTGGTATATTCGTAAAGTGCAGTCTTCTTATCTTCAAAACTCAAATTGGCCCATGCCTTCGGCGTATGCTGCTTGGCTGGATCGGCCCAAAAGTCGGAATAATGGAAGTCCACTAGCAGCTTCATGCCGTTTGCGGTCGCCCTTTTCCCAATTTCAATCGCGGTTGCCAGATCATTATTGCCCCCACCATAACCTTTTCCAGCTGTATCAAAAGGATTATTCCATATCCGTACCCGAACGTAATTAACCCCGGCTTCATGTACGGTTTGAAATATATCCTGCTCAGCTCCGCCTTCATTATAAAATTTGACTCCGCTATTCTCTAAAGAAATAATACTGGAGATGTCCACGCCCTTAATAAAATCAGGCTGAAGTCCTTCCACCTTCTTCACAAAAATATCTGCGGGCACCGGCAGGGTCGTATCCGTACTCACTTGTTTCAATTCAAAGCTGTCCAAAAATCCATATGCGCTTGGAGCGCCGCTTATATTCGCACCGACCTCAAGACTCGGAGTAGCCTGCTTCAGGATAAATTTCAGGTTGAGTGTTCCCCAAGCATTATAGCCAGTGGTAGCAACAGCGGATGCCTTCTCGTCACCCGCAAACAATTCAACATTCCCCGTTTCATTGTCAGTACCGCCCATCGACTTGACTGAGAGCTCATAACTTCCCGCAGGCAGGTTCGTTATGGTCTGCTTAAGCGAGATGGTCTGGTTTCCAGTAGCAACTTTGTTAATCCAATATTTAAAAGCATGAGCACCTTCAGCTGGATTTAGCCAAGTATCATCGGCATATGCAAAATGCTTAATTTCTACCTGATCCCAATCTGCCGCATCGACACTCCATGATCCATCTTCCCAGAAATTGTCCTCGAAACCGCCATTTACTATTAAAGAACTGTTCGAATCTGCAGCCAAAGCACTCCTCATGTTGAATGAGAATGAACTTAGCAGCAACAACACTGCTAAAAATGCAGAGATACCCTTTTGATTAACTCTCACGTTCTGATCACCTTCCATTCTAAATTTTTAGATGCATATGTGCGCGTTCTGATTTATGTAAGCACTTACAAATCAATATACCAATAGTTAAAATATTTAGTAACGGATGAAAAGATAACATTTTGTATGCTTAAGCAAGCTTTATAGGCTTTAATCTTCATTTTCCATTATTCTGGAATAGATGATATTAAATAGATTTTAGATTTTTTTATCCAAATATAACTTTTTGTATGCCTTCTCCATCTAATCATACAGAGGGCCCTCAAGGAGGAACAATCATTTGCTGGAAAACGAACTGGATATCAAAAAAGCGCAGAAAGGCGACCACGAGGCGTTTACCCGTCTTTTCAGGCAACTGGAATCCCAGTTGTACAGATTAGCCAAAACCATTCTGCTAAAAGATGAAGATTGCGCGGATGCTCTTCAAGAAACGACACTGAAGGTGTATAAAGGGCTCACCAACCTTAAACAGCCTAAGTTTTTTAAAACGTGGGTTATACGCATCCTGATTAATGAATGCAATCAGTTACTTCGTATGCGAGAGCGAACTATAGCTGTGGCGGAGATTCCCGAAGAACCGGTCGGTTCCTATGTGCATTTTGAAGATTCAGGCAACGTAGACCTGCAAAGCTTCATTAATCAGTTGGACGAATCCCTGCGGCTTGCTATCATGCTTTTTTATTATGACGATTTATCCATTAAGCAGATTGCAGATGTGCTCGACATCTCCGAGGGAGCGGTCAGGGCACGACTTCATCGCGCACGGAGATTGTTGTCCAAACAGATACATCCTGTGCGGGAGGAGGGTCTTGCTAATGAATAATAACCATTTAGAGAAGCAGATCAGGGAGCTAGGAAAGGCTAATGCACAGGAGCTTCCTCCTTTACTGCGGTCGCGGCAGGATTCCATTTATGCATCGCTCGCCACAATTGTCCAGGATCCTGTGAAAAAGGAAAAGAAAAAACGGATATATCCAAAAATCGCAGCTGCTGTATCTGCAGCGATAGTGCTAAGTGTTATGCTAACGGCCGTCTATCCGCCAACATTGGCCAATGCGCTCAAGCAGCTTCCATTGATTGGTGGGATTTTTGAAAGGGCAGATGATATAGGATTGCAGGCCGCTCAGCGTCTGGGTCTGATCACCCGACCGAATAGCAGTGATACGCATGATGGAATCACCTTGTCTGCCGAAGAAGCAGTATTTGATGGCAACCGATTGGCATTCTCAGTGAAACGTGAGGGAGAAGGGCTGGACGGTAAGCTTGCCGGGGTGACGATTGGAGCAGATGGCAAACCTTTTCTAGGGAAAGGTTCGATAATGTCAGCAGAAGTATTGATCGATGGGGTTTCAATGGAGCAATTCTCAGATGGTCGTTGGGAAGCTGTTCCTTTTCTATCCTGGATGGAAGGCAAGGAGCAGAATACAGCTATTTTTGAACTGGTGGATGCTTCGAATTTGGGGATCACCAAGCCTTTTCCTGATCAATTTGTACTGACTGTAACCCTTCTCTTAAACGGTATAGATACACCATATATTCTAGAGATTCCTGCACGGAAGGTCACAGAAAATAGTATTGCCGTACCTGATATACGTGCACAAGCAAAGGAATGGAGTCTGACGCTGCAAAAGCTGGAATATAGCCCATTAACCACACGTCTGTTGCTTAAGCTTGAACAAGAGACTGGCGGCGATTACGCAGATTTTAATACATTTGGCTTTGAAGTGATGGACGAACAGGGGATGGTTCTGCAAAATATATCACAAAAAGCACTCCTGTCTTCCAATAGATCGCGGGATCTGAATCTGCTTGTAGAGCCGTTCGAGAAACATCCCAATATGCTCACAATCCGTGGCTATCTTTATGAGTTCGAGGACCCAAAAAGTAAGAGTGGCGCATTCAAAATAGACCATGCTGGAAATCCTATGAAGCATTATATCGACGGTCTGGAAATAAACGTGCTAGTTAAATAAAAACTAAGGAGATGGATTTCATGAAGAAAATGACTACGAAACTGTCTGTAATTTTAAGTGCTGCTGTATGCCTTGGAGCGTTGGGAATGCCGGCGCTAACCCAAGCAGCCAGTGTTCAAACCGCCGCTGAAGCTTCCCTGAATACAACAAAAGTCGCCGATTCACACGATCAGCTTACTTTAAAGGGCAGTGCACAGTTTGACGGTAATTATATTAAGATCGATCTGAACCGTGAGGGATCCCTGTTCTCAGGAATGCTCGCAGGAGTAACCTTGAATGAGAAAGGTGAAACTTATCTGGCAGAAGGAACCATTGTGGGGATAGACGCCAAGATCTCTGGACCAGGAGGGATTGATTTACAATCACCACGCTGGATCAGTGATGCTGACGCCAACAAGGCGGTTGTTGTATTGCAGACCGGATGGCTAACTGAACAGCAAAAGGCAAGCCTAGCTTCCTCTGAATTGAGCATCCATGTGAAGCTTAACGGAATCGAAGATCCGTATGTACTAAAGTTTTCTCTCAAGCAAGCAGGAGTAGCGCGTAACATTCAGCTACCCGCTTTAAAGAAAGACAACCAATTTGAAATCAAAACCAATCATGTTGCTGTGAGAGAGACTTCTGTGCGCATTGCTTTAGCAGTGAAAGGTGTTGCTACCCAAGCACAGGCTTTAGGATATGATATTTAT
Organism: Paenibacillus sp. VTT E-133291; assembly: GCF_002264395.1. GTDB lineage: Bacteria > Bacillota > Bacilli > Paenibacillales > Paenibacillaceae > Paenibacillus_AQ > Paenibacillus_AQ nitricinens. Next base: position 8,008 of record NZ_NFVA01000004.1, on the reverse strand, counting down.
GATAATCTGGGAAACGAATTAGAATATATTGCACGGGAATCTGTTGCAACAACCCAGAATACTGTTTCTGAAGATTTATTGTTCGAGGCGCTTCGCCCGGCCGCAGAATATCTCATTATCAGACCTTATCAAGCGGTATTTGAAAAAGGCACTGCCGGGGCTTATAAAGTAGATGCCAAAGGCAATGTAGTTAAGAATTACAACAAACAACTGGAGATCAAAATTCCTTTGAAATAATAATCGTTATCGCAGCAACAGATCCATATTTAGGAGGAAAAGGGGAGTACCTGTTGGCCGTAAGGCCTGAGGTACTCCCCTTTTGCATGGATAAAACGTAATTGTACTACTAGTCATCCATAGACAAATCCAGTGTATTCCCTTTTCGAATGAAGACCTTGTAATTAGCAATTTTGTCGTTCAGCATCTTCTCTGTCTCTGTTAAATGTCTGATTTGATCCTGAACTGAGCTTCTATGATCCTCCAGAAGATTCAAGCGGGCTTGGCTTGTATGTTCTCCTTCTAAATATAACTGGGCATATTGCCTGATTTGTGAGATGGGCATTTGGGTTTGCTTTAACCTCAGCACAAATCGCAGCCAAGCAAGATGAGTATCATCATATACCCTTTCCCCATTGGCATTTCGTATCGGAGCAACGATCTCTTCTTTTTCATAATATCTCAGTGTATATGTGGTTATCCCCAATAACTTGGATACCTCGCTAATCGTGTACATGCATATCCTCTACTCTATTTTATTTTGTAAGTCACCCTGATTATAAAAAACATTTGCCTTAGAGTAAACTCTAACCTATATAATCAAATCGCTTTAAGATCGAATTACATTCTCGTAGAAAAAATAGGAGGCATTCACATGAAATACACTGTAATTACCGGCGCTAGTTCAGGGATAGGTTATGAAACAGCCCTAGCTTTTGCTTCTCGTGGAAAAAACTTAATCCTTGTGGCCCGCAGAAAGGAACAGCTGGAGGAATTACAGTCTGAAATTGCCCGGATTCAACCGAATGTAGAGGTCGTCATTCAAACGGCTGACTTATCCGTTATCGAGAATGCTTATACGTTGTATGAGGGCCTGCAAGGATATGCCATCGAAACCTGGATCAACAATGCCGGATTTGGGAACTTCGCTTCAGTAGCCGAGCAAGACTTAAATAAAATAACTACAATGCTACATCTGAACATAGAAGCGTTAACCATACTCTCCTCTCTTTTCGTTCGTGACTATTCTACTGTTGAAGGAACGCAATTAATCAACGTTTCATCTGGCGGCGGCTACACCCTTGTGGGCAATGCTATAACCTACTGCGCGACCAAGTTTTATGTAAGTGCATTTACCGAAGGACTATCTCATGAATTAAAGAGTCAAGGTGCACCTATGCAGGCTAAAGTGTTGGCACCTGCCGCAACAGAAACAGAATTCGCGAAGCGTGCTTTTGATGTCACGAACTTCGAATATCACGGCGCTGTGCGGAAATTCCATACCGCAAAGGAAATGGCTGGCTTCATGCTTGATCTGTATGACAGCAATCATGTGGTAGGACTTGTGAATGGTTTGACGTATGAGTTTGAGTTGAGAGACGCTATTTTAAATTATGTGGAGAGTACGCGATAGGCTTGTCTCGAAAGTTAAACAAATATGGCCATCCTTCAACGGATGGCCATGCACACTAACCAAGATATTGACACTTCCATTCGAAAATCTCATCAACAGCTTGATGAGCTCCACCCGATGTTCGAAAAGAATCTTTAGTCGTTGCAACAGCTTTTGGGAATGACGGAAGGGTGAGCACACGCTCTACAGCTTCACGCAGTTCAGTTGCAGTTAATCCTTGCATTTGTAATTTAATGCCCGCTCCAAGATTGACGACTTGCTCCGCAATGATCGGCTGATCCGCACTTTGTGGGATTACAATTAGCGGAACCCCATAGTAGAGACCCTCATGCGCACTATTCATTCCACCATGCGTAATGAATATTTTTGTGTACTGTAATATATCCGTCTGTGGAACATAGTTTTTAACTATGAAGTTGTGAGGAATTTCTCCCAAATCATAGATTTGCACTTTGTTCCCAATGGACATAACAATCGTATGATCCGTATTCCCGAATGCCTCAAAACAAAGCTTATAGAAATCACTTGCTTGGTTGAAGACCGTACCCATTGAAATGTAAATTAGGTCCTTCCCCTTGATTGCAGAAAATTCAAAATGATCTGACGTTAATCGTGAAGAGATGGAAGGACCAACGAATTTATATGATGGGTCGAAGGCTTCTCCATAAGGTTGAAACTCCCTTGTCGTATACACGATGGTAAGTGGTGCAGGATTACAGAACACTTCATAAGGAGAGTGAATCTGTACACCGTATTGTTCCTTTATTTTTAAGGTCAGACTTTGAAATCTATCGTCTACAGCTTTTACTATTTCTGCAGGGGCTTCTGTGTAGAATCGTTCCATGATTTGATCAAATGATTCCTTAGTCTGTGCAAAAGAAGTACAAGAGTTGATTGCAGGAAGAATAAGAATTTGAGCCAGTAAACGTCCACAACCAAACATCGAATCATGGATGATGTAATCGAAATGCTCCCCTTTGATCTGTTCAAGAACGCTTGGTATAACGATATCCGCCGTAAGTAAAAGCCCATTGACTCTTTCAAGCAGATAATCCCTTCCACCTGAAATAAAGGCCTTTACAAATTGTTGAGCGTCCAATGTCCGTACTATAGCACCTGTCTCCTCCATACGCTCCCGAAAAGCTTCTATAGTGAAGTACATTACCTCTTCTCCACGAGATATAAGCTCCTGTACAACACCAATCGTTGGATTGATATGTCCCTCTGATCCAGCATTAATAAATAAGACACGTGCCATGCCTACCACTCCTCAGTTATGACCTTAGTTACGATGTATGTAGCTCCCTCTTTTGTCCTTTTCAATGTACCCATTATATGTTTATCTAAGAACCGACTTCTACTTATTAAAATCTCCAAATGATATTCTAATCTAATTTTATCGAATCTTACTATAATAATGAAAACATATTTAGCGAAGAATGGAGAGTGATGAAAACATGGACCGGATTCTGATCGTCGATGATGAACCCGACATTCGTGAGCTTATTCGCTTACATCTGGAACGTGCGGGATGGGACATCTCCGAAGCGGAGTCTGGGCGGCAGGCAATTCTACAGCTACAAACGCAGCCTTTCTCACTGATCGTTCTGGACATCATGATGGACGACGGTAACGGTTTCGAAGTTCTACGCTACTTGCGGGAACATCGTCCGGAAACGCTGGTTATTGCGCTTAGTGCGAGAAGAGAGGTGGAGGACAGAATTGATGCGCTTGGACTGGGAGCCGACGATTATATGACCAAGCCTTTCAGTCCAATGGAACTGCTGGCGCGGATACAGGCCCATTTCCGCAGGCGCCATCCCGAGACATTTAGCCGGCCCCATGTGATTCAATTGAATAAGCTTATTCTGGATATCGACAATTATGTACTACATAATGATGGGCAACAACATGGACTGACTCCTGTCGAATGCCATCTACTGCAAGTGTTCATGCTCAATCCTGACCGCGTACTAACAAAAGGAGAAATATACAAGCAAGTTTGGCAGCATGAAAACTATGACGCCAACAACCTCAGCGTCTTCATCAGCCGCATCCGAAAAATACTTGAAAGCGCACCCGGGTCCCAATCTAATCTTCATACCATTCGCGGCATCGGCTACCGCCTCTCAGGTGACGGACGATGAAGAGACGAACTAAGCTATGGCTGATGATGCTATCCAGTGCCGCAGGAAGTATCGTCTTGTTTATTACGATTACCCTAATGACCGGGAAGACTTGGACCCCAGGATATGATCTGAAGACGTTAAACGCCATCTCACATGAAGCACTTGCGGCTATACAACGGCAAGACGCCTACTCGGGACCAGAGGTTCAACCCCTTCTGGAAGAAGTACTACGCCCGCATTCCAAGATCCGCCTAGAGTGGCTGGCTGAGGACGGGTCGACGCTGTATGATTCCGCCGGCGAGAATAATTCCTACGACTTCCGCAAATTAGCCGACCGTGTTGACCATATGCCAAATAATCTTTGGGGTGAAAATACTCCGATCACTCTCACTTATTCCGTTGCCCATGATCATCGATCCTATTACATGTTATTGAGTTTATCCAGCGAAGACATGACATCTGGACAAATATATTTTTTTCTCCGAACGTATAAGGCTTTACTAACATTTATTTTACCTCTGTTACTGGCGTTGTTGCTACCCTATCTCCTTTCCTTATGGTTTTTCTCTTCCACCGATCGTCGCATTACAAAACTGAACAACGCGCTGAACCAAGTTGGAATCCGACGCGATATCATCGTGCTGGAGGATAAGTCGAGGGACGAGATTGCTCAGCTGACTCAGCACTACAATTCAATGGCAAAGCGTATCCAGAGCCAGTCTGCCCACATCGAACAGTTAGAACATCGGCGAAGACTGCTCTTATCTGACCTGTCTCACGATTTGCGAACGCCATTAACTATGATTTTGGGTTATGCCGAAATGATCCGAACCGGTGCGTACAAGAATGAGAACGAGCTTCAGTCCGGGGCCAAAATCATCCTGCAGCGCTCTCGCTACATGGATAAGCTGCTTGATCAATTACTTGACATTACCCGTCAAGAAGAGCATCTACTTCGGCTTCAGCTCGCTCCGCATAATCTGTCGGAATTAATGCGAAAGATCGCAGCCGAGTACCTCTTATTCCTGGACGATAAGAACATCGTGGTGGAGGCAGACATCCAAGATACAGATGTCGAGGTCATGATCGACGCACCGCTAATCGAACGTGCTTTGCGCAACTTGCTGGACAATGCCGTTCGTTACGGTGAAGAGGGACATTATCTGGGAATTGGACTAACGGAGGAACAAGAGGAAGTGGCTCTCACGGTCAAAAACCGGGGTAAAGGTATCGCCCTGAAGGATCGCGAGCATATCTTCGAGCGTTTCTACCGCGCCGACGGTGGAAGAAAAGGCGAAGGGCTCGGCCTCGGGCTCTCGATCGTCAAGGAAATCGCGGAATTGCACCATGGCAGCGTGCAATTGCTGGACGAAGCCGTGACGGAAACCATTTTTCAGATTAGAATTCCTAAGAAGTCTCCTAGTGAACGTGAAAATTAACGTTGATCAAAGCTACGTTTTTCTGCGTGCTTTTACGAATAAATAGAAGGAAGCGACGAGAGCGCCCAATGTTCCGCAAATCATATCCATCATCGTATCGGTCAAACTACCATTTTGCGAATGAAGCTCAAAGAGATGATCCACCGTAAACTCATAAATCTCCCACATTCCAGCCATTGCAACAGCAAACAGGAACGCGAACCAAGTGATGATGTTAGAAGGCAGACCGCCCAGCTCTTTACGCTTAGCCAACTTGAACAAGATGAATCGTCCTACGAAGAATAAAATAATTCCAGACAGCAGATGTTCAATCTTATCTAAGTAAGGGATGACACCATACAAATTGAATAAATTGGCGAGCATCATCGTGATTGTGATAAAGACCAGCACCGAAAATTGAAGTACGGGAGGCAGTTCGCTGTTGGTCCTTGTGATTAAGCCCTTAAAGAGTAACAGGACCAGAATGATAAGGGCCGCTTGAAATGTTTTATCATAATTTCCATTCAGGCCAAAATAAACAATTGATACTCCGCAAATGAGGTAGAGAATCATTTCAAAAAAATAATTAAATCTATGGTTTCTAGAAGTCTCTTGCATAGCAGTTCCTTTCTGACTAGACTCGTTTAATTAATTATCGCCCGTTCAAAGCCACCCCATACGACAATCATATCATTAGTTACAAAAAGACTCCCGTGACTTTCCCTTAGGCGGGAATACACGGAAGCCTTGAGCAATCCACAGCCCGGATGTGTGTTTACTTTTATGTGCCTTGACCTTACATCGCTTTTTCAGCCAAATCGTTAACTAAATTCCTCATCCACTTCCGGGAGTAAATCCGGGCGTAACCGAACCCAAAACGGACAACCTCCTCAAGTGATATGACGAGATATACAAGGTAGACAGGCTGCTTCCAGACGTATGATAGCAACAACCCGGAGGGGACACCTATCAGCCATGTCGCGGTCGATTCCATGCTAAACACGAACTTGCTGTCTCCCCCACTGTTTAGAATACCGCCTGCTATGATCATATTGGAAACTTTGGCCCAAAGAAATCCAGCGAATACGATAACGATATATATGCTCATCTGTTTAGCATCCTCGGAGATATTGAATGCGGAGACATACAGCTTCGAGCCTGCCGCAATGATAACCCCGACAATTAGAGAGATGATAATGCCAAGACGAATGAATTTTTTCGCATGATCGAGTGCGATGTCCGTTTCGTTCGCACCCAAACGGTTGCCAACCAATACCCCAGCCGCACTAGCCAGACCGGACAATAAGCCGATGCAAAGCCCTTGCAATGGGAAGGTAATGGTCATCGCCGTCATCTCCATCGTCCCCATGCGGCTATAGATAATCGCATATGCCGTTTCACCCAATACCCAGATCAATTCAGTCAGCAGCAGCGGATACGTCGTTCCAAAAAACTTGCGGATGAGCGGTTTAGGAATGATGAACAAGTTCTTTAGCCCAACAGCGCCCGGTAAACGATATTGGTACACGGCACCAATAATCAACAAACATTCTACCACCCTGGAAATAAGGGTAGCCATAGCCGCGCCCTTCAGACCAAGCGCTGGAGCACCGAAGTTCCCGAAAATAAGTACGTAATTCAGTATAATATTCAAAACAACAGCAATTAAGCTTACATACATCGGCCATTTGGCATGCCCCGTACTACGCAAAATCGCGGAATACATCATCGTGAGCATGACAGGTACAAAGCCGATCGACATGATCTGAAGGAAAATATACCCATTATCTATTACATTCGCATCTGTCGTGAACATGCTCAGAAAAAGCGGCGAATCGATGAAGACCGCTGCAGAGAATAAGAACGAGAACGCGAAGCCGACGATCAGTCCAAGGCCAAGCACCTGGGAGACACTTTTGGAATCTTTGTTCCCCCAAAACTGGGCTGCATAAATGGATACACCCGTCGATAAACCAGCCAAGACAACCGCGATGATCCCATATATTTTGGTGGACATCCCCACCGAGGCAATCGCCACATCTCCAAGCTGCCCGACCATCAATTGATCCGTCAAATTGAGCAATGCCATCAGTAAGCTTTGAAGCGTAACGGGCACAGCGATTTTATACACACTTTTGTAGAAGTTCTCTTTCTCTGACATGAATCGTTCACAACCCCCATATTCTCGATTTTACAGCGTCCATAGCCATTCGCAGTCTATGACTTTGTGTGAGGTTATATCACTTTTTTGTAGCGCATGAGCGTATAATTATCTTTTGGCTGAATTTCTACAACCTTGAACTTTTTCGCAAAGCATAATTGCTGATACCCGTCTCCATCCACTAAAGTAATGTTCGTGGAACCGCCTATGATGATCGGGAGCTGCATCAGAATAATTTCATCGACGATGTCTTGATTGAAGATATGCCAGTTCAAAAAGCCGCCGCCCTCGACCATCAAGCTGGTAATGCCAAAGTTGTCTTCCAACTGACGTTCAAGCTCCACGAAATCGACTTTATCCTCACCGCAGATGAGGCACTCCTTCCCTCTTTCCCGGATTTGCTTGATTTTATATTCATCCCGCCCTTTCTCGGTTGTGACAATAATCGTCCTCCCCTCATCCGAGAGCACATTGCTATCCAGCGGAATATCCAAGGTGGTCGTCGGAATGATCCGGATTGGATTTTTGTTCTCCTCATACCGATTAGTAAGAAAGGGATTGTCCGTCAGAATAGTATTTTTGCCGACCATAATGCCCTGCACATTCCCCCGGAATAGATGAATGAATTCCATATCCTTACTGGAAAACAAAGAAAAAAGCTCCTTACTCG
>NZ_NFVA01000128.1 GCF_002264395.1 Paenibacillus sp. VTT E-133291 | reverse complement strand
TCCATGCTTAATAATCACCACATCATCAACTGTTGCTGTTGCTGCAAGCTCTTCCATTAGATGAATGGATAGAAACACCGTGTTTCCAGACTCAGCCCGTTGACTTAAGTGTTGACTTCTCATTAAATAATTTAATAATGCTTATGACTGAGCCAAAATTCCTTTAACAAACAATGAGACACTATGCTTGTAGAACTCTTCCTCGGTGACAAATTGGGATTGATATTGCCGGTGAATCAGCTCGCTCATCTGAAATCCGTAGCACATCGAGAGAAAAGACATTGCGACAAGACGCTCATTCTGTCTGGCTATAACTTTTTTCTTCTGCAAGCGTTCAAAATATTCAACCAGCAAGGAGTGAAGCTTCGCCGGCGGATCGGCCAGCACTCTGTCTAATTCGGGAAGCATTCCTTTGTCGCGGATGCCAATTAAAATGATGTCCGCATTTTTATGGAAAAATAAACGGTATTGCTGACTTACATTCAGCAGATCGACTTCCGGGTTATCGGTCGCTTCCTCTTTTAACAGCTTCTCAAACTGCGGGATATCCGAATGTCTTTCAATGATGGCTTCCAATATGCCTTGCTTGTTTCCAAATTGCCGGAAAATCGTAGATTCATTAACTTTAGCTTCCATTGCAATGGCTTTGGTGCTTACTCCCCGATAGCCATTCTTTTTGATGAGACGTGTCGCGGCTTCAATAATTCTGTCTGAAGTTTGCATTGTACTTCTCCTTTAACATATGTTAAACCCATTCTACTACAAGTATTGCACATGCAGCAGGATCGGGGTCATCATTTTCATAAATGTTTATTTAAAGCGTATCGTCCCCATTCCAATAATCGTGCCCGGGAGCGGCGTGAAAACTTTGAGAACCTCCTCCATCACTTTTGCAGGGTGTGCAGAATACTCAAATGTGCTACCCTTCCAGTGCAGTCTTTCCCCGATGTATACATCCACATCCAGTCCCATCGGATTTTCGATTTCATCCGGCGTAACCAGAAATGGTCCTATTCCTTTGCTGTGATCAAAATCTTTGCAGCGCGTCGGTCCGGTCAGCGCCAGGAAATCCGGCCATTGCACATCGCGGACAGTACTGTCGTTAAAAATAACATAACCTGCAATGCAGTTCTCCATTCCTGTAACAAAGGCCAGCTCTGGCTCGATATCCAGGTAGGAAGAGTACGAAGGCCAATGAATCGTATCCCCATCGCCAATTAATGCATTATGGTTACATTTGTAATAACTGAAAGTTACTTTATTCGAATCTTGCTGGAATTTTTCAGCAATTTTTTGTTTGAGCTCTTCTCTTTCTGGCCCTGTATATCAATTCCTTAGCGGCATCATAACTTGCCGGCAAATAATGAAGATAGCTGTCCATACTTTCAAGACTGTCAACGAATGTTCCCTGCTTTTTCATGATTGCGGCAAAAGACACGACAAATTTCTCGTTAATTACAAGCCCAAACAAAGGTTCCTGGGATGTCTTGGTTCGAAAGGTTACTAGCTTCATGTTGCTCGCCTCCACCTAGTGTGATGTTGTTCTGTTACTATCTTATCGCATAGAATTAATGCATGCAAGTGCTTGCTTGCATTTCTGTTTTCCATTCTCTATAATAAAGCCATAGTTAATATGCCTTACCCCAAAAACATATACGAAAAAGGAGAATTTTCATGAAGTATGGACGTATTATCCAAAAACCTCGCGTTAAATTTATTGAAGTCGCAGATAGCGTCTTTGCCGGTATTTCGCCGTATCGCGGGATTAGTTGGGCCAATGCCGGCTTCATCAATAAGGGTGAAGGACTGGTGTATGACACGTTCTTCGATTTGTTCCATGCGCGGGAAATGCGGGAGACTTTTATGGTAGTAAGCAACGGCGGCTCTCCCGCTTATGTGGTGAACTCGCACTATAACAGTGACCATGCTTGGGGAAACAAAGCGTTTGAAGATGCTTGTATTATTATGCACAAGGAAGCCTCCAGAGAGCGTCTCACCGAAAATATCGCCTGGATGGACAGCGTCATCAGAAGAGGAAAGGATTCTACGGAATCGACTCCGGGTGAGCGGTTTTTTGCAGCGGAATTTGAAGGATTCGACCTGGAGGGCGTAGAATGGGTACTCCCGAATATTGAGATAAAGGACGATATCAACATCCGTCTTGGCGATACGGAAGTTATGATTTACAATGTAGCTCCAGCCCACTCTGACAGTGACTTGCTGTTGTGGATGCCAAAAGAAAAAGTGCTGTTCGCCGGCGATGTCGTGTTTAACGGTTGTACGGCATACAGCGAAGAGGGAACCCTCAATTGGGTTAAAGTGCTTGATCGCATTATTGATGAAATTAAACCCGAAATCGTTGTTCCAGGACATGGCGCCATTTGCGGCTTGGACTTCGTGAGGGAGCAGAGAGATTACCTCCTGAACCTGATCAGCGAGTTCAACAAGCATTACAATGATGAAATTGATTCCTTGTCCCTGACCAAGCAAATGGATATTTCCCGCTTCCTTCATTGGATTCAGCCAGAACGCTTATATGTTACAGTGGATATCTTATTGAAAAGCAAACGAGGGTTACCCCCCCTTCCAATTTGGAACGAGGTGCCTGCTAAGCTGGAAGACATGAAAGCTTTTTTGGCTGAAAAATATGACAATCAGATCAAGCCATGGGACCCTATGAGTGTTTGGCAAGAATAGCAATTTAAAGCTAACCTACGAAAAACAAAAGAACGGCCCTGTCGCAAACGATGCGAACAGCGGCCGTTCTTTTGAATTGTTCCACGGAATTAAAATCGGTGCTTAGAAACGATTATGATAAAAAATGGAGAAGGACTTATGACTTACTAGTAGCACTCTCCTAAAAGGATATAAGAAAAATTTGTTGTTAAGTGTATTATTGTGCTATCGTGTCGTTTAGCATACTACGTATCATGCCAAAAGGGGAATCCTCCTTTAAGTAATCTAGTTAAAGGAGCTGGAGTTTGGGGAGTTGAGGTCACTAAATCAACATACGTCAACTTCTCCGATCATTTGCTGTTCGATTTTTTTCATTTCATAAAAATAGCCTTTTTGCTCCATCAACTCCGAATAGGAACCCGTTTCCACTACCTTACCTTGGTCCATGACCACAATTCGGTCCATCTCTTCCAATCCGGTAAGCCGATGACAAATCAGGAGAAGCGTGTCATTAGCTGCTTGTGCGAAGAGATGCTTCAAAACCTGTTGCTCTGTCACATAATCCAGCGATGAAGTTGGTTCGTCCAGAAGCCATACGCGTCCTTTGCGGAGCATCGCTCGCGCCAGAGCCAGTCGCTGCTTCTCGCCGTCTGAGAGATTCTCCCCTTTTTCATACACACTATCGGTCAACGATGTATTGGGCAGCTGCACTTTAGCCAGCACATCAGACAATTGTTCGTCCGTATGTTCTTCTCCATTCAGCAGCAGATTGTCCCGAATCGAGCCCCTGAAGAAATGGCTTTGCTGCAACACCACATTAGCCGTCTGCCAAATGCTCGACTCATCCAGTTCCTTTACCGAAATGTCGTTTAAACGGATATCGCCAGCCGTTGGTGTTCGCAGCTTGAGCAGTAATTCGATAATCGTTGATTTTCCTGACCCACTCGGCCCGACAATCGCCGTTTTGGAGCCCGGTAAAATGTGCAGAGAGATATCCCTGAGTGCCGGTCTCCACTCCCCTTCATATTGAAACGTAACATCGGATAGTTCCATCGTAACAGCATGATTAACAGACATTGTGCCACTTGGCTGCGAGAACTGCTCATCAAAGGTCTGAACGGTTTCCGTCAGTCGGTTGGCTGCGTGTTCGCTATCCTCTTTATACGCGGGTAATGTGGCCATAGCTGTCGCTTCTTCAAATACGGTTTGTGATGCCATGACCAGCATGGCAAGAAATACGCCTGCAAGCGCACCTTCCATAATTAAATAGGCGCCAAGCGTCAGCACTCCCCAGGAAACGAGAAACGTAACAAAAGTGTGCATCGATTGCCCGCGCAGCAAGTGCCCGGAAGCTCGTTGCTGTTCAGCTGCCAATACAGCGGAAGCATGCTGAAGATGCTCCTCCCGCTGTGCCAATTGACCGTATACTTTCAAATCCCGGAAACCGTACAACACTTCGGTAACTTCCGTGGACAGCTGCGCCCTCTGCTCACGAACGCGTCCATGTATTCTCCGCTGCCCGAGTAACACAATTCCCGGTACAACGAATGCCGTTATCAGCATACCTAGTACAAATAAAACGGCAATCCAGATCGAAAAGGTAGAAGTAAACAGCACCGTAGCCAAAAATACCATGACGACCATGATCGGAGGATAAGCGACTCGCAAAAAATAATTTTGCAAACTTTCCACATCCCCAACGATCCGCGCAAGCAGATCCCCGCTTCGATTTTTGTTCAATATACCAGGCGTTAAAGGAATAAGCTTGGCAAAAAAGGATGTACGTAAACGGCTAAGCATGGAGAATGTCGCTCGGTGAGAATACAAGCGTTCTCCATAACGACTCGCCGCCCGAAGCAGACCGAGCAGTTTGACCATCGAGGTGAGTACAATCAAAGTATAAAGCGGCGGCGCAAACACCGTTTGCGAGATCAGATACCCGCTCGCGGAAAAGAGTGCCACTCCGGCAATTCCGGCGATAAATCCACACAAAATCGAAAGAACGATATCCTTGCGCTCCTGAAACATCGCCTTTGATAGAACAGCCAGCTCATTCATGATGATACCCTCCCTTTCCGCTCTATATTAACCATTTCGGCATACTCGGGCAGGCGCTTCATGAGCTCGTCATGTCGTCCGGAGTCCACCAATACTCCATTGTCCATAAACAAAATCTTGTCGGCTTGTTGAATCGTATATAATCGGTGAGCCACCGTAATCATCGTTGCCGTTTTTGCCAGTTTGGCAATGGAGCGTTGCAGTACCTGCTCGGTATGCAAATCCAGCCCAACTGTGGGTTCGTCAAACAGAATGACAGCAGGTCGCTTCAAAAAAGCGCGTGCCAAGGCAAGCCGTTGCTTCTCCCCGCCAGACAGTCCCCGGCCTCCTTCACCCACAAAGGTATCCAATCCATGCTCCAATTGGCCTGTAAGCGCAGTAAGGCCAGCTTCCTCTCCCGCCCGCTCCATTTCAGCTCTGGAGATGTTTCCGCCAGCACCAATCGCAATATTTTCAGAAAATGTGCCTGCAAAAATATACGGATGCTGCGTAATGTAGCTAACATGTTCGAACCATACAGCCTCATCGTATTGCGAAAGTGGGTTTCCATTTACCAGAAGCGTTCCAGATTCTGGTTTCAGCAAACCGGCAATAAGATGAAGCAAAGTCGTTTTGCCGGAACCGCTTTTGCCAACGATGGCGATGTGTTCTCCTGGACTAAGCTGGATCAGACCCGTCTTAAGCTCGAATGAATCTGGAGCATACTGAAACCGTAGATGGTCAATTTCTATGGATGGCGGCATTGAAAGGTTATCATTGTCGATCTCGTCGATTTCATTGGATGTTTCTACCTCTTCATTGCCATTCGCCTCCCTGCTCACCCCTGCCGTCTCCACAAGCATCTGTTCCACCTTACGAACCGCTCCCATACTTGTTCGGCCGCTGTGAAAGGCTGTTCCTGTATTTTTTAACAGGTTGTAAAATTCGGGAACGAGCAACAAAACAAGAAAGGCGGTGTGGAAGGTCATAGATTTGAAAACGAGCAACTGGATGGCCAGTTCGAGAGCGACAATGCCGATGCTTAACATCACGATCGATTCCAGCATGAAGGTATTCGTAAATGCAATCTTCAAAATTCCCATCGTAGCATCCCGATAACCCAGACTGCTGCGTTCAATCTCCTGCTGCTGACGGTTAGCCCGTCCAAATATTTTCAACGTCACCAGCCCTTGAAGAGAATCCAGAAATGTCCCTGAAAACTCAGCCAGTTGCGCATATTTTTCTTCGGATTTGTTCTTTGTTTTCAGCCCTACCAAAATCATGAACAGCGGGATAAACGGAGCTGTAAACAAGAGAATGAAACCTGTGTTGGCATGTTGAGTAAATGTAACGACCAAAATCAGAATCGGGATGATAGCTGCTTCCATCATACGTGGCATGTACTGACTGAAATAACTGTCAGCCTCATCCACAGCATCCAGAGCAATGCTGACCTTCCCTCCCGTCTGCCCACTAAGAGTTTCGGGCATGGAAGCATGGGTCAAGTTTTGCAATACGGCTGCGCGCATATTTGTTTTGGCAGTGGCAGCCATTTGCAAGCCGACTTTACCGTTTCCATACGACAACAGTGTGCGTACAGCCATAACTGCCAGAAGTATGCCGAGTAACAGGATAACCGATGAGAACGAAGCCCTCTCCACAAAAATCCGCTGGACTGCTTCAGCAAGCAATCCAGCCTGACTCACAATAGCTACGCCAAGCGCGAGTGAAATAACCGCGAGGAGGGCCATATTTTTCCTTTGTAAAGACATTTGTTGAGAAATCAGACTGGATTTCCTCTTCACAGATCACACTTCCTTTATATACAGGCTTGTAGAGAAACCTCAAACACGCCGTAATAGATCAATCAGCTTTATTTTTTCCCTTTTACATAATCCGCATCAAACAGGAAGAGTTTGAAGACCAGAATAAGGGATGGGATCAACAGACATAGACCACCGATAAACACAATAACTAACGCTAAGCCCATTGCTGGCGAAGTTGCACTGCTCTGAATCGTGATGAACGGATCAAGAATATAAGGGTATTGCCCAATTCCATATGCGAAAAAGGCACAGAAAAATTGTAACATGATGCATATAAAAGCTAATCCGTAACGGCGTCCGTTATATAACAGCCACATCGCGATCATGAAGAAAGCAACGGAAAGTCCCAGCAGCCACCATAAATCCATCATATTTTGAAAATGCCGCTCATTGTGTTGACCCAAATAAATAAATGCTGTCAGTGCAAGAATTATTGTCGGTGTACTCCAAAACAGGGCGTAGTTACGCATCAGCTTCAACGCAGAATGATCCTCTGCCCGAGATGCGTAAAATGTCAGAAAGGAGCCGCTTATGAACAAAACGGACACGATTGCCAGTCCAACGATGCTCCACGATAACGGATTGGTAAACAGCTCCCAGTAATCCAGAGAAACCGTCTCCCCCTGCTTCACGATAAAGCCGCCTTCAGATAAGGTTAGCGCCACTGACAACGAAGCCGGAATAAGTAAACCTGTAGCTCCATATAAAAAAAGATACACAATGTTTTTCTTTGAGCCGTAATTTTCAAATGCATAGAACGAACCGCGAATCGCAAGAAGAATTACTGCAATGGTTCCCGGAACAAGTAGCGCGGAGCCATAATAATAGGCTGTGTCTGGAAAAAATCCGACAATGCCAATGTAGAAAAAGATAAAAAATACATTTGTGATCTCCCAAACGGGTGATAAATAACGGGAAATCAGACGATTAATCAAATGATCCTGCTTCGTCAAACGTGCATAAAAGGCGAAGAAGCCCGCTCCGAAATCAATAGAAGCTATAATTAAATAGCCGTACAAGAACAGCCAGAGCACCGAGATGCCAATCAATTCGTAACTCATCATGCAGTGCCCCCCTTTTCTGTAGTAGATTGATCAGGATGATCCTTCATATATTTCTCCAGCTCAACTTCTGCCGGATTATTGTTGAACAAGCGTCTTAGCACGATTACACACATACTGCCGAGTACGATGTACAGGAGCAATAAGCCGAAGAAAATAATTCTTACATTCGGAGAAGTCGTGGCTGCTTCCTCTACACGCATATATCCACGGATAATCCAAGGCTGTCGCCCAACTTCTGCATAAAACCAGCCCAGCTCAACAGCCAGAAAAGCGAGCGGCGCAATCAGTGCGAGGATGCTTAGCATCCACTTGTTAAGCGCATTACGTTTTTTCCAGAACACAAACAGGAAATACAGGACCGCTATCGCGAGTAAGGCAAATCCAATTCCGGCCATTAAATCAAACAGATAATGAACGAGAAGCGGCGGCCATTCATCTTTGGGGAATTCCTCCAGTCCCGTTACCTCTGCATTAAAGTCTCCAAAGGCCAGGAAGCTGAGCACCTTCGGCAGATGAAGAGCCCCTAGAACTTCATGCTCTGCATTCAGCCATCCCATTAGAACCAAATCCACACCGCTACCCGTCTCAAAATGCCATTCTGCCGCTGCAAGCTTCTCCGGCTGATGTTCGGCCAAAAACTTGGCGGACACATCTCCAGCTAATGTGTTTAGCAAGCCGAACAGCAAAACAACCGCCATCATGAGATTCAAGGATTTTTTGTGGTATGCGGATACCCCTTTTCTCAGCATTGCAAAGGCTGCAATTCCGGCTAATAGGGCAGCACCTGTTAAATAGGCCGAGCTTAATACATGGAACACCTTGGAGAACGTCGCTGTATTCAGCATCGCTTGCACTGGGTCAATCGCTGTGAATTGGCCTGCTTCCATGACAAAGCCTCCAGGCTGGTTCATGAATCCGTTCACCGTCGTAATAAAAACGGCAGACATCCCTGCACCGGCGACAATCGGAATCGTCAGCAGCCAATGGATATACGGATTTTTGAACCGATCCCACGTATACAAATAAATGCCTAGGAAGATGGCTTCAAAAAAGAAAGCGAACACTTCCATGAATAACGGAAGTGCAATAACATTCCCCGCCAGTTTCATAAAATTCGGCCATACCAGGGCCAGTTGTAGTGAAATCGCTGTACCGGTCACGACACCAACCGCTACAGAAATGACAAATCCTCGAGACCATCTTTTTGCCATAAGGGTATAATGGGGGTCCTTCTTTCGGATTCCTATGAACTCTGCTATAGCGATCATTAGCGGTATACCGACGCCAATCGTCGCAAAAATAACGTGGAACCCAAGAGTCAAGCCTGTAACCAGCCTGCTCCATAGCACCGTATCAATTTCCATTCTTTACTGCTCCCTTCAAACTCTGTTCATTTTTCGTCATTTGATGCTTATGATTAGGCCAGCTAACTGTAGGCTGCATTCAATATCAGATTAAACAAGGCTCAGAGATATCATTGCCTGTTCGTTTTAGTATGACGTTCCTCGTTGTTTGCTATGTAAAAAGAGAAAAATTTCACAAATCAAGAGATGGCGAGACCTATTTACCTGATACTGAAGCAATCCGATTAATATAGTGGCCTAATGATTAAAATTATCATATCTTAAATTTTTAGTAATTCAATCACTGAGACCTCTTCATCTCTAAACGTTCAAGAAAGGGACAAATCTTTTTAACAACTCGGTGAATAACACAAAAAGCATCCGAAGGAGCTATTGATTCATTAGCTTATATGTGATGCTACAAGTATTCTCGTATTTCGATGTTAGAGAAACACGATATTTTCTCATTCCAATCCTTTATATATACCCTTTTTTGGCAACAAAAAAACACTGACTCAACTCATCAGTGTTTTTGAATTAAAGCGAATATCATCTTCGTTATGACAAATCTTTTTTCATCTTATATTGCTCTATAAATACGTCAAGACCAACTTCTTTAAGGAAACGTATAGAATTTATATCTCTTTTGTCTACATTATTGACGGTGATGAGTGCATGTCTCTCTCCAATCCAATGAAATAAGGAACGTCCCAATCCCTGATTTCTTTTTTCTCGCAAAACGCCGAACTGTAGAACAGCTCCATTGGCTGATTTTATTACCGCGTATCCACAAATCTTGTTGTCTTCCATTATGGTGACCACATCGTACAGATGCGGGTTTCGTAAAATTGCCTCAGCGGATTGTTCCCAAGAAGGTTCGAAATTCCAATAAGCATGTACCGATGTCCAATCGAATTCTTCCAGTCGAACCATAGAAATGAATGTACGTCTATGATCGGCCGGAAGGTTTACATTAATACGACCCTTGAAGCAAACTAATTCTCTATGGATTTGAAATCCTAAAGCACTATACGCTTTTATAGCTTTAACATTGGTTTGGATGACTTCAAGCAAACATTTTTGAATATTGGCTTCTTTGAGGATGGGAAAAGCATGACGATAAATTTGTGCGACCAGCCGTTTTCCTCTATATAAAGGAACGACTCCGGTACCGGTATTAAAGGCAGTTCTTTCGCCGTTACGCTCACCGATGCCATGCATAACAAATGCAACCTGCTTATCTTGATCAAAAGCACCGAATGACATCTGATAATTAACACCCGCACCTGCAAATTTATCAGCTAAATGCTGCTCAGAAACTTGAAATGGAATGACATAATCGGAGAAGGCATCGTTAAAGCAAGTTGTAAACTCTTGTAATTCAATATCCTCAACATTTTTGATTAACATATAGTTCTTTCTCCTTTTCTTCTAACACTATTACCACCATCATTTCGTACGACCATAGAAGAAAGAATACCCATCTGACTTCCCAAGCTTAGTCGTCTGCGTTGCGTCCACTAGCTTGACCGCTTTCAGCAACGATACAATTTGCGTATGCATAAGCTTTGCATCAAATTTGTCCATCTCTCTGTTTTCACTATCTACGAGCAGATAGTCTGGCATTGGAATGAAGCCAATCACGGGTATCCCTGCTTCAAATAAGGGCTGACTCTCTCCAAACTCAAACTTGTTATGTCCACGTAATAATACAGTCCGTGTGCCGTCTGTCTTTTCAATAGCCTTCAGCCAAATGGCTGCCATCATTTCATTGCCCGCATAGGTATATTCTGTACTTATTTGTCCAGTTGGACCATATTTACCTGTATCATCGTCCTTCCACTCCATGCTGCCTAAATGCTCAACCGTAATTCCAGCTACAGCTTTCATATGGCCGTTCGCGCCATCCCAGAGCTCACGATGCCCCTCCATCCAAGTGGAAGTCGCCTGAGAGGATCCTTTGAATTCCGGTAATCTAAAATGCCCTGTTACAAAAGCGAAAATCATCGTACGTTCCGGCTGCTCCTGCTGCAAGTAACGAATCATGGACAGCATGCCCACAGCGCCATTCTCTTCCACCACATTAATCCCATCTGTATGGGTATTTACGATAATTGCTTCGTCTTTATTTTTACCGTCAATTTTCACATAAAAGGATTCTGTTGGGGCATTTTTTTGTATTTCCGCTTCTAAAATAACCGTACCTTCTTTGTGCTCATGAGCTGCGCTGATCACCTTTTGCCCTTCCGTTTCATTGACCCAGATCGCAGGGATTCCAGCATAATCGGTGGTAAAAGGTACATATTGCTTTTCTATCTTATCATCGGATACTCCTTTCCAGACTAAAATAACTGCTTTTACACCCATTTCCTTCGCATGCTCCAATTTAGCTTCTTTTAAAGCCGTAGTGAGCACTAGATCCCCTTCATTTGGGGCAATTTGGTTTTTCATTGGAGATGAATCCCGCATGTTCATTACGATTCCACTAGGAAAATTTTTAAAATTTTCAATTTCAATGACAGCAATTTTTCCGCTAGCCTGATCATATGCACCACGCTTCGTATATACCAGTTCCCCTGTTACACCTTTTTCGTCAGTTCCCCCGGAGTAGGGAAAAGCTGAAGAGACATGAATGGGCTGCTGATCAATCCTTAACGAACTGCTCTTTTCTTCCCATCGGTCAAAAGAATAGCGATCACGATAGACTTGCAGCCCCATATCCGTTACCTGCTGCTCCAGCCATGCAATAAATTGATTGTGACCCTCAGAACCGGTTGTACGGCTTCCAAAAGAATTCATCACTTCAATATCCTTCAGCATCACTGCTGCAGAATCCAATGTACGTTCATCGATCGTCACAGCCGCTTCAGTTGCTAATTCCACAGGCGTTGTAATAGGTTTTGCATAGATTCCAATCCCCCAAAATGCAGTAACGGTAAGAACTGCAATGCTGAATAACACTTTTCGAACCACTAGAAACGGAGTGACTCTTCTGCTCACCGTTTGCCCATAGAGTCCTCTCCATGAACCCGCTACGATCAGCAGTAGGATGGAAAGCGCAAGCAGCCAATATTCTTTTGTTAGTAAGAATAACCCTTCTGCCACCATTGCACTAATAAATACGAACTGTAACTTCTCACGCTTCTTTAATAGTAAAAGGGAGATGCCTAATTCCGCTAACAAAAGGATAATGGTCACTATCGAGATTACCGTTTCTTTACCAATAAATACCGCAGCACAGAGTGCTAGGATCAATAGCAGCACCGCTGACAATCGTCTATATAAGCTCTCTAACATGACGCCCTCCCATTTTATCTAACTCCTATTTTGACATTACATTTGTAATGCCTTATGGTTTTAGCATATTGAAAAGACTCATGAAAAACAATAAAACGAACACTAGAATGTACAAACGGAGGGGAAATGTCATCCCAAATCATGAATTATACAGCCCAAATACCTCTCAGCATCAGTCCAATAAAGAAACCAACCGTTTGACAAGAGAAGCCATTTGCACGGCTTTAGTCTTCTTGATCCAGGAACAGCCTTTTAACAAAATTACCATCACCGATATTGTGAAGCGCGCAGGGGTCTCTCGAACGGCTTATTACAACAACTATTCATCCAAGCAAGAGATTCTGGTGGATTTGGTCGATTCGCTTATTTTCGAGATTAATCAAAAACTTTTGCCTTACACCAATGAATTAACAGGCAAAGCCAAAGAACCTCAAAAATTTATCAAAGTGCTTTTTGAAGTTATTTATCAGCAGCGTAACATCTACAAAGCACTTCAAAGCGCGAAGTTTGATGATGTGATTCTGGATTGCTTGAATGAAATGATGCTCTCAACTGCTCATGACAAAAGCGATGAGAATGTGTACCGAATTTACTTTAAAGCGGGGGCCCTCTATAATGTTCTTCTCAAATGGATACAATCCGATTTTGCAAAATCCATTGATGAAATGACCAAGATTTGTCTTGAAGTGTACCATACTCCAATGTCTCAGGAATAAAGTTGATAACTACATTGGCTGGGCTGAGTGTACAGACGAAGCGAAAACCAAAGAAACCACGGAGCCAATTTCGGCACCGCGGTTTAATTATCAACTCTACAATTGGATTTGCTTCATGTACTCTTTGAATGCCTCGGCGATTTCTTTGTATTTTGTATGATGCAGGTAATGAGAACCTTCCATCGGGATCATTTTTCCCTGTGCGGATTGTTTGACTTGCTCCTCATGTAGCGGAATCCACTGTTTATTGTGCTCATTATTCGATTGAACGAAGAGAAGCAACGGCAACTCATTTGGCATTGTGAGTTTTTCTCCATTTTTGAAATTGGAACCGAGATGGCTCAATTCATTCATCAGCGTTGGATTGCCACCGACTTGATTCGAAAACAAATGCATCTGTTCTTTGGTATGCTCATCAAATGCGAGCGATTTATACGGATCTCCGCTCACTTTTTGGAACAATCTCATCAAACCTGATTTTTGAAGAAACTGCATGGATTTCAAAGGCAATTTGACATCCATGCCGGGTTGATTGGGAACGCTGCTATCGATGCCGACAAAAGCAAGAACCTCATCCGGGTAGGTGTTCACATAGGTTGCTCCGTAAAGTCCTGCGATCGAATGTCCCATTAGAATGTAACGGTTAATCTCCAGTTGCTGCAGCGCTTCGTGAACCTCACTTACAATATTCTCCGTTGTTCTTTCTTTCTCGGTTTCATCGCTCAAACCATAACCGAAAGGCTCTACCACTACGACCTTATAATTGGGAGAAATTTCATCGATCAGCAATTTGAAATCAAGTGCAGGTGTTGGGGTTCCTTGTCCCGGAAGCAATACAACAGTTTGATCTCCGCTGCCTTGAATGTACACATTCATCTTTTTGCCATCTACATTGACATACTGACCATACGATTCTATTTTCTTTTTCTCGACCCCGTTGCAGATTACATTAACGATAAAAACAATGCCCATAAACAGTACGAGCGCCCCGACAATACCTCCGAATATTTTTAACCACAATTTTCGTCTCTTGTGGTTTTTAGTTCCAGTGGTTTTTATTTCTACTAATTCTGCCACGTTCATCTCTTCCCTTCCTTGTCCTTGTATCTTAAAGCCGCTGTGGCGACTTATTCAAAGTGTAACTAAGCAAGATGTCCTCTTCGTGACTACAATATGAACGGAATATGAACAAGCCAAAAAAAAAGGCGTTACATCTGAAATGATATGCTCCCATCATAGTAGACAGTA
>NZ_NFVA01000176.1 GCF_002264395.1 Paenibacillus sp. VTT E-133291 | reverse complement strand
CGAAAGCTTTCCGTAGGAAAGCTCACTTCGAAAGCATATGCTGTTTCTGGATTTAATCCGCTAAGGAATAATCAATAAATCCAGAGACAACAGCGACCGAAAGTCCAAACATTCCCCGAAGTTACGATCATCACCGAGCAGCATTTGCCCTTACACATCATTCGGTCGATTTTTTCACAGGAACATAAATCTCCATCACCGTATCCGGCCGCGAATGGCAGCGTTCGTCATAGAATTCGAAATCCAGCTTACTGTCATCATAGTCGTAGCCGCTGTCCTTAAACCATTCTTCGAAGATATACTTCCAAGTGCTTTTTATAACCTGTGCAAACTGTATTTGCTCTGTATCCGTTGAAGTATCCACTGGCGGCGTTGTGAACACAGCATATTCGGCTTCCGGTACATCCATCGTCAGCATATCCTTTTCCACCTTGGAGTAGTCCTCTACAATAACACCTAGAAGATAGGTGGCATTGCCATTATCCGAGGAAGGAATACACAAACCGACTTCTCCGTGTTTAGGCGGATTTAATATTTTATACATTTTAGACTCCAGATTCTCACCCTCGTAATGACTCCAAAAAGAAGCAATATCCTTGGTGTACATACTTCCTGCAACATTAGTTTGGATCCCATACCCAGCGACCTTAAATGCAGGCTGGCGAACAATAACAGGGTTCATTATAAAACCTCCGATTTTAAATCGTGTTTTTCCTTTAGTAAATCCGTTCATCCGTGCGGCATACTGTGTCGGGCTATAGCCAAAAGCCTTGCGAAACGCCTTAGTGAATCCACTTTGTGTCTCAAAACCATAGTCCAGCGCAATATCAATGATCCTTCTACCGGCAAACAATTCAATTGACGCTAAAGATAATTTCCGGCTCCGCACATATTCCATCACGGACATTTCCTTGCATAAGCTGAACACTCGGCAAAAATGATACACCGAATATCCAACCTCAGCGGCTATTTCTTCCACAGTTATATTTTCTTTGATATGAGCTTCAATATATTCAACACATTTCTCTATATCTTTACTGTAATTCAAGTGCAGCACCAGCCTTCCCCCGTACGGTGACTTCATTATATCAACTGCAAGCGAGGAGGATTGTTCCTGTTTTGCTGAGCTGTATGATTAACTGTACAACAACAAGAGCTTGTCCCACTAATGAAATGCATCGCCCCCATTAGCTTACGGACCCAGATGACGTTATTGGCAAACATATGGCCTTTTGAGCGGAGTTTCGGACTCCAGTGCAGCTTTTACTCAAAAAGCAGCTCATATTTAGTGCTTTTCCTGCTAATAGCGTCTATGGAGTCCGATAACCTTCGAAATGTGTTTAAAATCAACCTTTAGGGTCACCTGTGTCCTTTAGCAGCTCCGAACTTTCTACATGAAACAACCAAATTAGTCAGATGGGGGGGCGGCGTTAAGATCAACATAAAGAGGGTAAAAGGAGGTAGACAAAAAATGAAAGGGCAAAAAAGGGTGCCCCATAGCCATTTTCATGGCTTTTGGAACACCCACGTACTTTAAAGGAACTCTTTTTACCGATTAAGCAGACTGCCCACATACTTCAGCAGCTCATTAGCGCAGATGGGGCAATAGTGATGCCCATCAATCAGTCTAGCGCACACCTCATTGATCCGTTTGAGCTGACTTTCATCCGGCGTTTTGGACGAGGTGGTGATTTTGACGATATCTTTGAGATCTGTGAATAGCTTCTTCTCAATTGCTTCCCGCAGGCGGTCGTGGTTGTTGTACTCGAATTTCTTCCCTTTGCGTGAATACGCGGAAATCCGGATCAGGATCTCTTCACGGAACGCTTTTTTCGCATTCTCAGAGATACCAATTTGCTCTTCAATCGAACGCATTAACCGCTCATCCGGCTCCATCTCCTCATCCGTCAACGGATCGCGGATTTTAGACCAATTGCAGAAGGCTTCGATATTATCAAGATAATTCTCAAATAATGTCTTGGCGGACTCCTCAAAGGAGTAGACGAAGGCCTTTTGCACTTCGCTTTTAGCTAAAATGTCATATTCTTTGCGGGCAATGGAGATGAAATTCAAATAACGCTCCCGCTCCTCTTTTGTAATCGATGGATGCTGATCCAGTCCGTCTTTAATGGCCCGCAGGACATCCAGTGCGTTCATGCACTGCAGATCACCTTTGATCAAAGCGCTGGAAATCCGGTTGATAACATACCGTGGATCTATTCCGGACATGCCTTCATCCAAATACTCCGTTTGCATCTCTTTGAGATCTGCTTCTTTGTAGCCCTCGACCTCTTCCCCATCATACATCCTGAGCTTTTTGATCAGATCCATGCCTTGTTTTTTACTTTCTTTCAGACGGGTCAGGATCGAGAAAATAGCAGCGGCACGCAGCGCATGCGGCGCAATATGCACATGGTTCATATCACTCTGGGCGATCAGCTTCGCGTAGATTTTTTCCTCTTCCGACACTCTTAGGTTATACGGAACAGGCATGACAATCATACGGGACTGGAGCGCTTCATTCTTTTTATTAGAAATAAATGACTTATACTCGGTTTCATTGGTGTGAGCGATGATCATTTCATCCGCACTGATCAGCGCGAATCGGCCAGCCTTGAAATTGCCTTCTTGTGTCAGTGATAGCAGGTTCCATAGAAATTTCTCGTCGCATTTGAGCATTTCTTGAAATTCCATCAGTCCACGGTTAGCTTTATTGAGCTCTCCGTCAAAACGGTATGCACGTGGATCAGATTCCGAACCAAATTCAGTAATGGTCGAAAAGTCGATACTTCCTGTCAAATCGGCGATATCTTGCGACTTCGGATCGGATGGACTAAAGGTACCAATCCCTACCCGCTCTTCTTCTGACAAAATGACACGAGTCACTTTGACCTGCTCAATATCTCCCGCATATTCATTTCTCAGCCGCATCTGGCAAGACGGGCATAGGTTGCCCTCAATACGCACACCGAGCTCCTTTTCAATCTCTGGACGAAGCTCCAGGGGGATCAAATGTAGTGGGTCCTCATGCATCGGGCAGCCCTCTATTGCATATACCGCACCCGCATCGGTCCGCGAGTACTGTTCCAAACCACGTTTTAGCAGCGTGACTAGGGTCGATTTCCCCCCACTGACAGGTCCCATCAATAACAGAATCCGTTTACGAACATCTAGCCGGCGTGCTGCAGAATGAAAATATTCCTCCACTAACTTTTCGACTGCACGATCAAGTCCAAAAATCTCCTGTTCAAAAAACTTATAACGTTTGCGTCCGTTTATGTCCTCTACGCCATGCGACTTGATCATGTCATAAACGCGGGAGTGAGCGGTTTTAGCGGGAGAGGGGTCTTTTTTCAAAAGTTCTATATACTGCTTGAAGGTCCCGCTCCACGCCAAACGGTCGTTCTCAGCCCGATACGAAGCTATTCGCTCAAAAATATCCATTGCTCGCTGCCTCCTCTTGCGCTCCTACTTGCTCTCCTATAGCGTTAAAAAGTGTATTACATACCTATGCGGCAAGCGCGGAATAGTTGACCTCTTTTTTGCTGTGCTATAATAGAGAATCATAAAATCGCAGTAAAACCTTAATGGAAACCCGAAAATAAAGGGCTACGGGAGTGACACTATGGCGGTACGACATGAAACGGAGCTGTATGCTCCTTTGAAGGTTTTTTTTGAAAAGCAAGGATATAGCATCAAGGGTGAGGTTCGGACTTGTGATTTGGTGGGTATTCGTGAGGATTTAGAGCACCCTCTAATCGTAGAGATGAAAAAATCGTTCAACCTCGCCTTGCTCCTGCAAGGCGTGGAACGGCTAAAGCTCAGTCCTACAGTCTATCTCGCAGTAGAACGTGTCCGTGATAAAAAAGGGGCGGTGAACCAGCGCTGGGGCGAGCTTAGCGGACTGTGCCGCCGTCTTGGTCTCGGGCTGATCACCGTTGTTTTTTATAAGACCAAAGCCCCGCTGGTCGAGGTGCTCGTGGAGCCAGACGAGACACCACCTGCGCAGCGCAGCAACAAGCGGCGGCGCGAGCGCCTGCTCTATGAGTTCCGCGAGCGCAGCGGAGACTACAACACCGGCGGCAGCACGCGCGTCAAGCTCGTGACGGCCTACCGCGAGAAAGCGCTGCGTGTCGCGCTTTCTCTACAGGCAGCGGAGGCGGAAGCCGCCGTCGCTGCCGAGAAGGCCGCTGCGAAGGCTTCGCTCGCAGCGGGCAAACGTGCAGCGGCGAGCACCGCTGCACAGGCTCCGGCGCTGAGCTCAGCGCCGGAGGGGCGTGCTGCCGGGGACACGGCAGCACGGGAGGCAGCGGCGGCTGGCACGCGAAGCGGTGCCCCTAGCGCTGCCTCAAGCGCCCCCTCGGCCGGGATATCTCCGGCCGAGCTGCGGAAGCGTAGCGGCGTACCGAACGCCGCCGCTATGCTGCAGCACAACTACTACGGCTGGTTCCACCGTGTCAGCCGTGGGCGGTATACCCTGACCCCAGCCGGTCAGGCCGCGCTAGTGGAATACGCCGCTATAACTGGCGGCGCCGCCTCCAATAGTCATCACAGTAATTAGCTTGCCTATACTAAATAAAAAATTCTTTCAACTTCAAATTTTTGCTGGAGCCTTTATCTTTTTCTCTGCTTTTGATCTTTCACTTCGATTTTGATCTTT
>NZ_NFVA01000069.1 GCF_002264395.1 Paenibacillus sp. VTT E-133291 | reverse complement strand
TGTGCAAAGAACGGTAAAAATCCCGTTCATCCAGCCAAATGAGTGAAAAGAGGGGCATAACTGCCCCAGAAAGTGTCTCATCCAGCCGGAAGCGGGCAATTAACGGCATAATTGCCGTAGAATGCCCCATCCCTTTAACCGCTCAGTCCACCCGACGGAGTCAAGTCAGACCATCATCAAACAGGCAGGGGAGTGAACTCATGAAGATCATGACGATTTTAGGCACGAGGCCTGAAATCATCCGCCTCAGTGTTATCATTCCGCTTCTCGACGAACATGCTGAGCGGCACATCCTGGTGCATACCGGCCAGAACTTCACCGCCAGTCTCAGCGGCATTTTCTTTGCAGAGCTGGGACTGCGGGCACCGGATTATGTGCTGCAGGATAAGCAAGCAGGACTCGGCGGCCAGCTTGCCGCCATGTTCGGAGGGCTAGAGAGCATTTTACAGAAAGAACAGCCAGACCGTGTCTTGCTTCTGGGGGATACGAATAGCGCGTTATGCGCGATTTTGGCGGAACGAATGGGTATTCCGGTGGTGCATATGGAGGCAGGCAACCGCTGCTATGACCTAAAAGTGCCCGAAGAGAAAAACCGCCGTGTCATAGATGCCGTTTCGACCATTAATATGCCATATACACAGCAGAGCAAAAGACATCTAATCAGCGAAGGCTTCCCAAGCAGACGTATTGTGTTAACAGGAAATCCGATTCATGAGGTCATGACTCATTTTGGAGCAAAAATCCAGGCCAGCAGCATTCTGGAGCAGCTGAATCTTACCTCAGGGCAGTATTTCCTAGTCACAGCACATCGTGCAGAGAATGTAGATGATCCAGAGTCCCTTGTACAAATTATGTCAGGTCTTAACGCAGTGGCTGAGCATTTTGGAATTCGTTTAATATGCAGCATTCATCCTCGCACTCGCTCCAAACTAACCGAGCAATTTTCTCTTCCAATGAATCCTCTCGTTGAATTTCATGAGCCCTTCGGATTTTTTGATTTTGTTTATTTGGAACAGCATGCCTTATGTGCCATTACCGATAGTGGGACTGTACAGGAGGAATGCTGCTTGATGAAAGTACCAACCGTTACGATTCGCAGAACAACGGAGCGTCCAGAAACGGTGGATTGCGGAAGTAATGTGGTATCAGGTGTAGACCAGAAAAGTATTCTACGTAGCGTCAAGCTGATGACGGCACTTCGTCGGGATTGGGAAGCTCCGGAAGGGTACTTGACTCCGGATGTTTCGGTAAAGGTAGTTAAATTTTTGCTTGGAGGGAACCTGCATGTTCAATAATAAACGGATTGTGGTCACAGGCGGCACCGGTTCCTGGGGGCATGAGCTGATTAGGCAACTTCTGCCGCAAAATCCTAAGGAAATCATCGTATTCTCCCGCAGTGAGTCCGCTCAGGTGGCGATGAGCCGGGAGTTCGAGGATCAACGTCTCAGCTTTATCATTGGCGATATCCGTGACAAGGATGCGCTGATCGCCGCCTGCCGCGGCGTTGATTATATCTTCCATTTGGCGGCGCTCAAACATGTTCCGGTCTGTGAAGATCAGCCCTATGAAGCGCTCAAAACCAATGTTGTAGGCACTCAGAATGTGATCGAAGCAGCCATTGTGAATGGCGTTGAGAAAGCCATCTACATTTCTACGGATAAGGCTGCAAACCCGTCGAACTTCTATGGAATGACCAAAGCGATTGGGGAAAAATTGTTCGTCTATGCCAATCTAATTGGCTCAAACACCCGCTTTGTAACCGTACGTGGAGGGAATGTGCTCGGAACGAACGGCAGCGTAGTACATTTGTTCATGAAGCAGATCAAGGACAAGGGACAGGTACGTATTACCGATATGAAAATGACCCGCTTCTTTTTTACCCTGCGCGATGCGATTACGTTGTTATTTAAAGCTTCTGAGGTTAGCTTAGGTGGAGAAATCTTTGTCATGACGATGCCTACCTGCCGGATTATCGACCTGGCTGAGGTATTAATCGAGGCCTCAGGAGAGCCGAATGTAAGTATTATTGAGACCGGAATTCGTCCGGGGGAGAAAATACACGAGATTCTAATGAGCGATTTCGAAAGCTTAACAACCGTTGTCTACGATGAACAGTATCTAGTGATCCTCCCTACACTGAACATGCCAGAGTTAAAGGCACATTATAGCGCTTATCCTCATGTCTCTTTTAATAGCTTCAGCTCCGAGACGAATCTAATGGATCAGGAAGAGATCAAAAGCATCTTGATTCGAGGAGGGTTCCTGCAATGAAGCTGCTTATCCTTGGTGGAAACGGTATGGCGGGGCATATGCTGGCGGATTATTTCCGCCGCCAGGGCAAGCATCACGTCTTCCATACAACCCGGGATAAGAGCGATCTTGGCGGGCTGTATGTAGATGCGAACGATATAGCCGGAGTAGAGAAGCTGGTCGATATCGTCTCCCCTCATTGCATCATTAATGCGATGGGGGTACTCAATCAATTCGCAGAACGTGACAAAATTGGCGCTTACCACGTGAATGGCTTTCTTCCTCATCACTTGTGGCGGATGGCGGAAGTTGTGCATGCAAGACTTATTCATATCAGTACCGACTGCGTGTTTGAAGGAACACGCGGGGGGTACACAGAAGAGGATGTTCCTGATGGAACCTCTGCCTACGCGATTTCGAAAAGTCTTGGTGAGGTGCGGCAATCTGGACATCTTACGATCCGCACTTCGATTATTGGTCCGGAAATCCGCCCGGATGGCATTGGCTTGATGGATTGGTTTCTGGCACAGCATGGTCAGGTGTCAGGATACCGCAGGGTGATGTGGAACGGAGTCACTACACTCCAATTAGCTAAGGCAATGGATACGCTGCTGGACTCCACGGTATCGGGGCTGATCCATTTAGCGCATCCGAAGCCAGTAAGTAAGTATGAGCTGCTTCAGCATATTCAGGCTGCTTTTCATAAAGAGGATGTGGAAATCATCCCTGAGGATGAACATGTTCAGGATCGAACATTAGTGAATACAAGAACGGATGTTAATTTGCCGTTGCCTTCGTACCCATTGATGCTGCAAGAGCTGGCTGACTGGATGAAACAGTCAGAGATGTCGCCATGAAAGGTCAAAAACTACTGATTACCGGGGCTGCCGGATTCACTGGTCGACATGCCGTTCATTTGTTCTTGGCAGGAGGTGCTGAGGTTACCGCTGTGGTGCGTCCGTCATCGACAGCGGGTGCCCTGGCTTCCGCTTTGTTTCCAGAAGGAGTAAAGGTTTATTACTGTGATTTAAGCAATCGGAAGGCCGTAGCTGAGATGATCAAGGAAACTACGCCGGAGGCAGTTCTTCATTTGGCAGGAAACAACTCGGTGCCCGAGTCTTGGCGTAACCCTTTGCTCTTTATGGAGACGAATGTGATGGCTACGTTATATTTGCTCGAAGCCATGCGAAGTCTGCCTGCCAGTCGAGTTCTTGTAGCAGGCTCACGGCTTAAATTCAAACCGGGTGTGGTGGCAGGACCCCCACACCCATATAGCCTCAGCAAAACAATAGAAGAGCTGGTGTCTCTGGCGTGGGGGACGCTGTTTAAACAGCCTGTTCTGCTGGCTGAGCCCTGTAACCTAATCGGTCCCGGTCCTTCTACTGGTTTCTGCTCTTTAATGGCACAGCATATTGTTCGTAGTGAAGTAAATGCAGGAGAAGAAATCCCTCCCTTTAAACTTTCATCTCGCTATGCATTACGTGATTTTTTGGATGTACGCGATGCTGTAAGAGCTTATGACTTTATTTTGCGCGAAGGTACTAATGGAACCATTTATCAAATTGACTCAGGGACACAACGGCAACTTGGGGATATTGCGGAGCAGCTTCTAAGCCGCTCCAGTGCTTCAATTCCGATGGACTGGGGACCAGCACAAGCTGCTCTCTCTATTCCGGTTAACGGAGTGACGGGGGATAAACTAATAACTTCAGATCCCTCTGTAACACCTGAAGAAAATGTATCTTCACTGGGCTGGAAGCCGGGAATTGAGTTTAGTCAGTCCTTAACAGATATTTTGGAATATTGCCGCGTGAACTGGGAAGGACGGATGTTATGAGACCGAAAGTATCGGTAGTGATTCCTTTTTACAACTGCCCTTATATAGAACATGCCTTGCAAAGTGTGCTTTCTCAGTCTTGGGAGCCTTACGAGATCATCGTCGTCGATGACGGCTCGACCGTTCATGCAGATCTGATTAGACCGTATTTTCCGCGAATTCATTATTTGGGGAAAAGTAACGGAGGGACTGCCTCCGCACTGAATCACGGCATTTTGCATGCAACCGGAGACTATGTGGCCTGGCTCAGCTCAGATGACTTATTCTATCGAGACAAAATCAATAATCAGGTGCTGTTCATGGAGCAGAACAACCTGTTCATCTCCTATACCAACTTTCATTTTATTAACGCTCAATCTCAATTAACTCAGATGAACGCCGCAGTTCTGTTTCCCAATCAGTTAGAATATTTACGTTGCTTTCTGCAAGGTAACCCTATTAATGGCTGTACGGTGATGTTCAAAAGAGAGGTATTTGGAGCAATTGGGCTATTTGATGAATCACTACCCTATACACATGACTATGATTTATGGTACCGCGCGATTCTGAACGGGTATGCACCTGTGATGCTGAATCAGTCACTCACTGCTTACCGTAATCATGAAGGGATGGGGACGCTTAAGTATTATGATGTCATTATGGCAGAGGCAGCTGCAACCAACGCTCGCTACAAGGGTCCGCTCCAACACTTGATCTCTTCTATGGGGGGGTAAGAAGGTTATGTACCGGGAAATTGAAGTGAATGACTTTCTACCAATCTTATTGGAGCAGTTGAAATTCTGCGAAAGTATACTGGATATCGGCAGCGGCACCGGTACCCTGCTTGAAAGGTATGAAGCCGTAGTTGTCCTAGGACTAGAAATTCACAGACCTTACCTGCTGCATCGTGAATATAAATCACCTCACATCATTCCAGTGCATGGGGATGCTAGTCATATGGATAAATTATTTCTTCCTAAGACGTTCTCGGCAGTCACTTTTATCGATTCCATAGAACACTTTGAAAGGAAGGAAGGACAGAGATTACTCGGGATGGCCGAGAGAATCGCCTATAATCGGGTAGTCGTGTTTACACCTCGGGGTTTTTTTCCGCAGGAGGGAACGGACCATTATCATTTGCAAGGAGAACATTATCAAAAGCATCGGAGCGGATGGGAGCCGCAGGACTTTATAGAGCTGGGGTATGCTGTAACTGTACTTAAAGGCTTTCATCATGCTCAAAATCCATCGTTTCGTGAGGCGTATGGTGAAGGCCATGCTCCGGTAGATGCCTTATTAGCTTGCAAAACAGTATAAAGAGCGAGCTTCAGGTGAAGGAGGTGAGCGCATGAGTGAAGAACCTAAAGTGTCGGTGATCATTCCTTTTTATAACTGCCCATATGTGGATCTCGCCATCCAAAGCGTGTTGAAACAAAGTTATTCGAACATAGAGATCATAGTAATCGATGATGGATCTACGCTTTGGATGGAGAAGCTTGAGCCCTTCAGGGATAAGATTAGTTATATACGAAAAAGCAATGGAGGAACGGCCTCCGCACTAAACAAAGGGATAGAAGTGGCTACTGGAACCTATTTTGCTTGGCTAAGTGCTGACGATCTATTTCATCCGAATAAAATCAAA
The DNA here is from genome assembly GCF_002264395.1 of Paenibacillus sp. VTT E-133291. Classification (GTDB taxonomy): domain Bacteria; phylum Bacillota; class Bacilli; order Paenibacillales; family Paenibacillaceae; genus Paenibacillus_AQ; species Paenibacillus_AQ nitricinens. The sequence continues at coordinate 30,355 of NZ_NFVA01000069.1, read as the reverse complement.
AACCAGATGCAAATGCTCAAAAGCACAGGGACTTTGTTTAATTATACTGCCTATTATTATATAAATGAGCAGGGTGAGCGGATTTCCGAAACGATAAGTATGATTTTTAACAGCAGGGCCCATTTTATTGAGACTATGATGTTGGGCTGCCCGGTAAATGGAAGTACGGTTCTTCTCCATATGGAGATCTTTTGTGCAGTTGGGAAATTTAGCGAGAAATTGTTGTATACACAAGATTATGATCTATGGCTACGTATTTTGCCGTATTATACATGGTCTTATGTAGAGGAACCGCTGCTTGATTACCGAGTTCATAACGAAATGGGCTCAGTGATTCACAAAGAGGAGCAGAAAAAGGAGATTGAGCAGGTACAAGCAAGACATCGCCGGGTTCTATCACGCTTGTTGCAAAAGGAGAGAGGGAAATGAAATTAATATTTCCTGTTCTAACTCTAACTAGGGGCGGGGCGCAGCGTATGCTCACGGAGCTGGCTAATCGTCTGACAGAAATGGGTCATGAAGTGACGATCCTCTTACCCAGTGATGGTGTCGTAGAATACGAGATGAGATGTAAACTGATCTATGCAAAAGAAGGAGAACTGGCAGCAAGCGATTTTCCTGCAGGAGATGTGATTATCTCCAACTTCTATACCACAGTCGAGGTATCACAGCGGGCAAGTGAAGAGGGGAAAGGTATTCATGTTCGATTGGCGCTTTGTTATGAGCCTGCCTTTTTACCTGACAATAGCCGTTCTTTTTCATCGTATAATATTGCACCTAACTTACTCGTTCTATCACACTGGCAACAAGGAATTGTCCAGATGAACCATGGGATTAAAGGGAGAATCGTGCCGATCGGAGTAGGTCCTGTTTTTAAAAATACGAAAATCCGTGATCGTAATAAAAGGCTGGTAATTTCCGCGATTATGCGAAAACCAGAGGGTGGATTCTCAGCTCACCGTGAGCAGGATTATTTACTTCAGCAATTAAATAAGGTTAAAGCCTACCATCCTGAGGTCGAAATATATTTAATTTCTCCTCCCGGAGAACAAGCGGAATCTACAACACTACAAGCCCTAGTGAACGACGAACGTTACCAAATAAGAACTCCAGCGAATGATACAGAACTCTGTTTCCACTATAGTGAGAGCGATATTTTTGTAAGTTCGAGCACGTATGATACAGGTTCGTTACCAGGGATCGAGGCCATGCGTTGTGGTGCAGCACTCGTTACGGTTTACGCCGGTGGGAATAAGGAATATTGTACACATGGTCATAACTGCTTAATGTCCTACCGATTTGAGAATCGGCTTGCAGATGACATTATAACCTTAATCAGAGACCCGTCTTTACGTCAACGATTGGCTCGTAAGGGGGAAGAGGTTTCACAGGAGTTCACTTGGGAAAAAAGTACACGAATATTTCAAAATATGTTATTTGAGATTGTATCAAGAAATCCATCTTAGTATGTCCCAAAATTATAAAGAACCTTCAAATCCACATAAAGTGGTTTGAAGGTTCTTTTGCAGTTAAAAGATGGCAAAGGAGTTCATCATTTCACGAAAAGACTGCGCATATTTTTCCGTACCGTAACGTGAAACCATATAAATTCTTCCTTGCTGACGGAGTGCATTTCGCAGTGATATATTGTTCATTAGCTCTAGCCCTTCATTGACGGCCGTTTGTATGTTGCCAAGAGGATAAAATTTACCTGAAATATTATGCACAATAAAAGATCTAACGCCGTCGGAATCCGTGCTAAGCACGGGACAAGTACAGCAAATAGCTTCCGCAACGGCATATCCAAATCCCTCTGTAACAGAAGTGGATAACAGGAACCCTCCAGAATTAGCTATGGAGGAATAATAAATGGGCATCACATGGTTAGGGATGTTGGTAAAGGTACTTAGACGGTCGTTCAGACCTAACCTATGCAATTCTTCTTGGAAGAGCTGCTTTTGATCCTCTGTGGCTAATTCAGGATCATGAAACATCCATAGATGAAGGTTTGGTTTGTGAAGGCGAATTTGATGGGCAATTTTCAAATACTCCCGCCAATTTTTGTTGCTTTCCAGACGCCCGACCCAAGCGATGACCGGATCAGCCGGAGGATCGGCAGGGATATGCTGAAAGGACTGAACATCAACAATATTGGGAATGACATACCGATGTAGCCATGGACAGATTTCAATAAACAGCTCCAGTAAATGATCCGTTGGTGGGATTAAGACTGCGTTACAGTAGGAGCGGAAATAAGGGATAGCGTCTTTGATTAGATCTTCCGCATGGTTCCGTTTTCCAAGTCCTTGAGATTCGTATATCAAAATACCGCCATAACCGAGCTCGCGCAGACGCTTAAGCAATAAATAATCGGATGTAACAATAATGGCATCATAGTTATGTGTCTCAAGAACTTCTTTAATCTCCTCATCTAAAGAGGAAATGAAGACCGGAAAGTTAGCCTTATTCTGGCTTCCTGAACCAGGCATTAGATATAAAACATGACATTCGATCCCATTCCGCTGGAGACTCTCACACCGCAGCTTATTTAAAGTTTCCACCCCGCCACTCGGTATATAAAACGTGAATAAAACTTTCATGCACGTGCCTCCTGACTTTTGCGGAGCAATACCGACTTCGTTGAAATACGGCTTACTGTTTATAAGATACGCCGATGTGCTTTCGCAGGTGACGGTAAACAGACATAGTTCCAAATCCTTTCAGGATAGCTTGTTCTTCGGAAGGTCATGCTAACGACTGTTACGCTGCACACATACAACAATAGAGATGGAGGATGAATTCATGATGCGATCCAAGATCAGCAAGTCAGTTTCAGCCGCATTACTTCTAGGCTTGGTGAGTATTACAGGGTGTGGGACGAACACGGCAGAAAAGACTAATGTGCAAACAAATAGTGTCCGTGGGGTAAATGACGGACGTATCGGTGTAAACTCCGTACGCGGAGGAACAATGGGTACGCATAATATCACTAAAATGGAGGTCAGTCAGGAGCTTGCTGATCGTATTGCTGCTATGCCTGAAGTTCGTACAGCGAACGTAATGCTTGCAGGTAAAAATGCGTATGTCGCCGTAACGTTACATGATACAACTACCGGTCTTCGGGCCAAAGGTACTACATCGTATCGAGCCAAATCATCTACAGTTCCACACAATTATGGACCGACTGGAGTAATGTCGGGTACAGGAAGAGTGAAAATAGGGCGCGATGGAATGAATGATACAGGGGCCGTAACGAATGGAACGAACGGAGCTCTGAGAGGCACTGTGAATACAGTCCCTGGTACAACAAGCACTGGACCTGCAACACTTGGCATGGGTACTCACAGAAATGGAACAACCGGAATGGGAAGTCTGGGAACAGGTACTGGGACAACGGGGACCAGAACCCATACTTATAATAATGGACCTCTGCTGAATAGCAACGGTTCGAAACGTGATGTCAATATGGGAATGGGCATTGGTAATGGAATGGGCATGGGAACTAGAAATTCTACCGGAACCGGAACCGGATCAGGGATGACAGATGGTTTGGGGACTGGAATGGGTATTCGCAGTACCACTCCAAACTACACCAATAGTACTCATGGTACGAATTATAGAAGTAATTCAACTCACATGAACGGTACTCATTCGACTCACATGAACAATACAAATAACACGATGAATATGAAAGAAACAGATACGGTTACTAAAGAAATTAAAGCGAAAATCGCTGCTGAAGTTAAAAAACATGATGCAACAATTAAGGATGTATATGTATCAGCAAACCCAGACTTTGTAGAGCGTGTTAACGTTTATGCAGAAGAGGCCCGTGCGGGTCATCCGATCAAGGGCTTTGTGGATGAATTCCGAACGATGGTTGAGCGAATTTTCCCAACGCGTAATTATTAATCAATAGTTCGATTTTATAAACAAAAAAAAAGCAACAGTCCTCTCCTTTGTGGCGAGAATTGTTGCTTTTTTATTATATAGCCACCTTATTAAATGGTAATTGGGCGACCGCCAATCCATACGCCTCGCAAATTCAATTCAGCGTCAAGACGCAGGATATCACCGCGTTTTCCGGCTTCCAAGGTACCGATGGAACGCTCCATTCCAATGGATATCGCCGGAGTAAGGCTTGCAGCATGGGAGGCCTCTTCTAGGCTGAGCCCTACTTCCTGTATGAGATAACGGAAGCCACGAATCATGGTAAGTGTACTACCTGCCAAAGCGGCAGGGTTATCTTTAAGTGTTGCGATGCCATCTTGAACTAGCACAGGTAAATCACCGATCGTATATTCACCATCACTTAGACCTGTTGCAGACATGGCATCTGTAATCAATAACAAATTGTTATCTTTTTTTAGATTAGCCACTAGAGAAATCGCTGCAGGATGAACATGTATGCCATCGGCGATGATCTCCGCACGTATGCGTTTATCGAATAGTACAGCACCAGCAGCTCCAGGCTTGCGGTGATGTAGTGGTGTCATTGCATTAAACATATGCACGGCTTGATTTAATCCGGCATCTGCCGCAGCTATAACCTCTTCAAAGGAAGCATCAGTGTGACCAAGAGCCGCGGTAATACCATGCTTACGTAGCCAGAGGATAGCTTCTAGTGCACCTTCACGTTCCGGAGCCAATGTGACTTGCCGGATCATGCCTGGATAATCATTCTCCCATTGTTCCAGCCACTCAATATTAGCCAGAACAATATGCTCAGGATTCTGAGCTCCAGACCATTTCGGGCTGATGAATGGTCCTTCCAAATGCATGCCCACGATTTGTGTGTATGGCATCTCAGTAGCGCGATATGCGTTTATTTCAACAAAGACTTGGTCAATGGCTGACTTAGAGGCAGTCATAGTTGTAGCCAGCATGGTAGTTGTTCCCTGGGAGCTGTGAAATTTAGTGATGGTATTTAAAGATTCAGCATCACTATACATAAAGTCGTGGCCAGCTCCACCATGTACATGCACATCCACAAATCCAGGGATAAGCAGGTCTTCCGAAGCTTGACCACTAGCAGGCCAGTGAGCGTAAATCTCTGGAAGCCATGCTGCCTCGCCGGCATAATGAATCTGCTCACGAGATACTGCAATTACGCCATGCTTAATTAATCCTTGGGGGGTTAGCACCTTACCAAACAGTAATTTTCCTAGCGCTTCGTTTATTTCAGCCATTTTCCTGCTCCTTCATCTACAAGGACAATTACATTCGGATGGCTTTGCAGTAAAGATGCAGGGCACTGGGTAGTAATCGGACCTTCAACGGCATTCCGGATGGCTTCAGCTTTGCCGGCACCACGTACTAACAATAGAATCTGGCGAGCTTTCAGAATGTCGCCGATGCCCATAGTGACTGCTTGCCGTGGTACATCGTCCAAAGAGTCGAAGAATCTGGCATTTGCTTCCAGTGTGTCTTCAAGCAAATCAACGACATGTGTTTTGCTGCTCAGATTAGCATCTGGTTCATTAAAACCAATATGCCCGTTGCTTCCAATCCCAAGGATCTGCAAGTCAACCGGTCCGTTCTCTTCCAGCATTTTGTCGTATGCGCGGCACTCCGCTTCCATATCTGCAGCATTGCCGTTAGGGATATGTGTCTGCCCTGGGTCAATATCAATATGATTGAATAATTGCTCGTTCATGAAACTGCGATAGCTTTGCGGATGATCAACAGGAAGTCCGACATACTCATCAAGATTGAAGGAAGAAGCTTTCGAGAAGCTTACAAGTCCTTTTTGGTGCATTTCAACCAATTTGGCATAAACACCAACTGGGGAACTCCCGGTCGCTAGACCGAGCACCGCTTTTGGATTGCTTTGAAGCAGGCTGGCAATTAGGTTCGCACCCGTTTGTACAAAATCTTCATCACTGTTGAATTTAAGAATATTCATTAAGATTGACCTCCTCGTTTGTTTCGGTAATGTTGGACATTCAAATAAGATTGCTCCAGTCTAGGAATAAAATCCCCAAAACGGGTGCTGACCATTCCAGTAAACAAAATATCAATGATGTGTAGCTGGGCAATTCGTGAGGCCATATCTCCTCGGCGCATTCCTTTTTCCAGAGAAGAGGAGAACAGTGGAATATCAGCCAGAGTTGCCAAGGGGCTGCTGCCGTAAGAGGTTAAAGCGATTGTGCTTGCTCCGCTGGCTTTGGCACAAGTTAAAGAATCAATGGTCTCTGGGGTTTCCCCGGAATACGATACTGCGAATACGACATCGCCTTCAGAGAGCGAAGAGGCAGATGTAATCTGCATATGGGAATCGGCGAAAGCGGTGCAATTCACGCCAATGCGGATCAGCTTCTGATAGAAATCCTGTGCAACAATGGAGGAAGTTGCCATGCCGTAAAGATCCACTCGCCTTGCTTGGCACAATAAATTAACGGCTGCTTGTAATCGTTCCAGATCTAGGAGTGAAGTCGTATCCCGAATGGAGGTCAGGTGGTTCGTTTGCATCGCTTCCACAATAACGGAAAGCGGATTACCTGCAACGATATCTTGATAAGAAGAACCGCCATCCTGAGGCCCTGCATCGCTATGAGCAATTTCAGCTGCCAGCTTTACTTTGAAATCTGGGAAGCCTTTAAAATGCAGAACCTTACAAAAACGTGTGATAGTAGCAGGACTAATACCGCATTGCTCTGCGAGTTCTGTGATGCCCATATGAACGATTTCACCTGGCGATGACAGGATCCGTTCCGCCAGCTTGCGCTCCATTTGGGAGAGCTTGGACTTTTCATGCTCAAGTGCATATAAAATTGGGGACATCCATTCACCTCGACTTCTAATGTAGCTTTTTAAAATTATTTTTAAAATTATTTATTGAAATAAGAAAATTATTTTCATATTCAGAATAAAACAAAATCTAACCGGATGCAAGGGGTAAAAATGAATACAATAAGGATAAAATGCGAGAATTATTAGTCTCTCTTCTATTTAAATAAAAACGGCCCACTCACAGAAGACTGCGAGGTGGACCGTTTTTGAACAATAACTGAATCGAGCTATACCGTAGAACGTTCAATAATGCGATACTCAAGCTTACGGTGTACAGGATGACTATCATTATTTTGGATCTGATCATAGATGATCCGAAAAGCTGTAACACCCATTTCAGGTAACTGGTTATCTATGGTGGTGAGACCTAAAGTTCGTCCGATCGGCTGGTCGTCAAATCCGATGACCGCCAGATCCTCAGGAATACGGATTCCGTTCTTCCACGCTTCGATGATCAGACCGGATGCCACATGATCGCCTGATATAATCAGGGCATTGGGTCGCTTATTCATTTTCAGCAGTTGGTGCAATACACGACCGCCATCCTCTTCATTCATACAGTCATACATCATCCATTCTTCATGAAAAGGCTGTCCGGTAGCGGCTAGAAAGTCACTAAAGGCAATTTGCCGGATGGAACTACTGCTGCCGTGCTGCCTGCCTTCACAGTAACCGATCTGTTGGTACCCCTTGTCACTCAAGTACTGCAGGCCGGAACGAAAAGCAGAATAATGCTCAATATACACGGAAGAGAAGCGGCATTCGCCTCTATCTTGGCAGATGACTATCGGGCCATATGCTGTATATTCTTCAATGACTTCTGAGCTCATTCTCGTAGATACAATTACCACGCCGTCAATTTCTTTGTTGCGCAGCATCTCCAGTACCTTGAGCTCTTCTTCATGACGATAATTGGTCTGGCACAGAATGAGTCGGTAATGCGCTAGCAGCGCTTCTTGGGCTAAGCCTCCAATAATTACAGAGAAATAAAAAAGGTTGATGTTAGGGATAATAACTGCAATGGCTTGGGTACGGCCGGTAATTAGATGTACGGCGTTCATATTACGCGTGTAGTTTAATTTTTCTATGGTATTTAGGACAATGGTTCTTTTGGCTTCACTTACATAAGGATGATTATTGAGTACTCGCGAGACCGTTGTCACGGAAACACCAGCCATACGGGCGATTTCTTTTATATTAGCCATTCGAGAACAACAGCCTCCCTTTGATGCTTGTGTGTTGTATATAGTCTTTTTATTCTATTATATCGTCCGTAAATTACATCGCAAATAAAAAGCTTGCTATGGAATCCATTTCATAAATTAGACTGTAGTTGCAAGAGATTACCGGACTAAACCGGCGTAACCTAACGGGCGTGACGGACCGGTATTATCTAGTTTCATTTCTAATATAAAGGCCATAGGATCGGCTTCATTTAAAATTTACAAAAAACGGTTATCATCGTTAAAGATGACAACCGTTTTTCTTTGTAGCTATACAGTTTGTGACGCTTTTGGTGCTCTATTGCGCAGTATCTCCCACACAATAAATGCAAGGATAAGCAGCTGAGGCACTAAAGTTTCCCAAGTTGGATACATCCCTAGCCAGCTAATAGAAGGTAACCCATCCTGTACATGTGCGGGTAGTTTCCCTGCGACTTGAAGGGAGTGAATGCTCTCTCCAAGAAAGCGGAATACTAAATAGTAAATAAGAAGTGTAGCTGTACGGAAGAAGGCGGCAATCGGCAATTTCGCACTTAAGGCAATAATTGCGTAACCTACAACTCCTAGAATCACTAGAGCACTACCGATCCCTAGCAGCAATTGAGACACTTTAATGGAAGGGGCCATCCCTACATAAAAAATGGTGGTTTCTGCTCCTTCACGTAAAATCGCAAGCGCTGCTACGGAGGACAAAGACCAAAGATTGCCCTTTGCTAATGCTCCATCCACTTGCCGTCCAACATAGTTGTTCCAATTTGCGGTATTTGATTTACTATGCAGCCAGCGTCCAATGGTAAGCATCATAATGACGGCTACAAGACCTGTGATGCCTTCAATCATCTCGCGTGCTCCACCAGAAGCTGCGCGGGAAATGGTATAGGTGAGTATAACGGCTAATGCGATACTTGCTACAAGTCCTACAGCTGCGCCAGACCAAATCCATTTCTGTGCTTTTGTGTTGCCATCACGCTTCAGGTAGGCAAGAAGGGCAGACAATACGAGGATCGCTTCCAGTCCTTCACGCAGAAGAATTAGCGCAGCATCCCAAGCGTTATAGGTTGTCTCACCAGCCAAAGGAGTCAGCTCAGTGACCATATTATCCATGATCTTTAAGGCTTGATCTAGCTTAGGTGGATTAGAGAGCAGGTAGCCAGTGACTGCTGCACTTTCGTTCTCAATATTGGTATAGACCGCTGGAGATGCAATCTGTACTTGTCCTTCAGCAGAAGGCCAATCTACGATGAATTGCTCCATGATATTAGCTGCTTCTGCGCTCTTTCCTGCTTTGGCAGTGGAAGAAGCTTTGTTGAGATGGCTGATCAATCCTTCAATAGATGCTGGTTTACCGGAAGTATCTCCAGCATCTATTGCTTTGCCTTCACTGTAATCGGCAAGCAGCTGATACAAGGCTTCGGCTTCTGATTTCGCCGACTCCTCACGGAGCGGTTCTGCCTGCAGCGCGATGCGCAGCAGGCTAATCTTCGTCTCCAGCAAGCTGTAGACGGCGGAATTGTCGGCCCGGATGTTGCGCTCTGCCGGCTTCCATCCGCTGACGATGTCGCGGTACGCTGCCGCTGCCGCGTTCCAGTCGGCGCTGCGCACCGCATCCCGCGTGCGCTCTGCCGCGGGCAACAGTTTCGCCGCCGTCTCTTGGCCGGCGGCTCCGGTGTCACCGCCGTCCGTGCCGGTGGCGGCGGTGACATACGCGTCCACGCTTCTTGCGAGCGTGGACAGTGCCGTTTTGGCGGGCGCACCATCGCCCGCCGCAAGGGCCGCCGCCGCGTCTGCAAGCGCGGCGTCAACGGCGGCAGCCGGACCGGCAAGTGCCGGGTCCGGCGTATTCGCGTTCGCGGTGCGCCACAGCGCTGCGAACGCTTCTACATCGGCCGCGGCCGCGTCCCAGCGGCTCTGGCCGGCTTCGACGAGCGCGCTGCCGACAGGCGGCAGCAGCTCGTCGACCGGGCCATCACCCTCCGCCCCCGCCGGGTTAGACAGCATCAGCATACATATGATGCTAAACAGAATCAGTCCGGCTGCCTTCGATAGCAGCCGTTTATTAAGAGAGTACATCGGGATAATCCCCTTTCAATAATGGACAGGAACATTTGATTGGAAAATAGGGCTGACTTAGCCTAAAAGTGCTTCCCCGATGTAGCCGCCTTTACGAATACCCGGGAAGCAGGCAAATACCGCACTGCCTGTATGAGTCATATATTCGTTTAGCCGATCACACTTGGAGAGACGCTGCTGGATCGCAACAAATTGCTTCATTAAATCCCGTTGAAAACTAATGAATAATAATCCTGCATCGAGCTGACCTGTTGCGGCATCTAATCCGCTGGAAATGGAGTAGGAGCGGCGCAGCATTTTAACTGTGCCGTCACCATGTGCTAAGGCAGAGTGTGAATCCGGCGGGATAATAGGCTTCCCGGAAGCATCAGCCGCTTTAAGATTCAGATCATCGAATTCATCCTTTGCACCGATAGGTGCTCCGCTATGACGATAACGGCCGAAGGTGGATTCTTGATCGCTCAGAGAGGAACGGTCCCAGACCTCAATTCGGAAACGTACACGGCGAACTGCCATATAAGTGCCGCCGCTCATCCATGAAGGACCGTCACTGCTGCTGTTCCAGACCACTTCGTTCATTTCTGCTTCATTCGCAGTATCAGGATTACCCGTACCATCTTTGAAACCAAGAAGATTACGTGGCGTCGCTCCCTTAGGATCTGCTGTTCCTGTGCGCTGGAAGCCTTCCTGTGTCCAGCGGAGTACGGCTGTGCCACGGGCGATACGTGCCAGATTTCGGATGGCATGGAAGGCCACCTGCAGATCATCAGCACATGCTTGGACACAAATATCTCCACCACACCACTTAGGATCCAGGCTGTCTCCCGTAAATGCTGGAAGATCGGCTAATAGGGTTGGACGCTTGGAAGATAAACCAAATCTGTTGTCAAAAAAAGAAGGGCCGACACCAAAGGTAAGTGTACAGCGCGAAGGGTTTAAACCATCCACTTCACCTGTATCGGAGGGTGGGAGATTAGGGTTGTCATTGACGTCCCCAATGAGGCTGCCAGTAGTAAGAGAAGCTGCGGCAGTTGTCCATGCTTGCATTAGCTTTTTTACATCGGATAGCTTCGTTGTGGTCAGATCAAAGGCTGCGAAGTAAATAAAATTCTGCGCAGGGGTTAGAATGCCGGCCTGATGACTCCCGTAAAAAGGAATGGAATCAACATCGGAGGCTACTGTTGGCTCAGCTACGGCATGGCGTGCAGCCATAATTCCACCAACACCTCCACCACCTAATAATAGACCAAGGCTAGTGGCGCCAGTAAGCCGCAGCATATCGCGGCGGCTTAGTTTTTTATCTAATATAAGGTTGTTCTTGGATTGTTCATTGAGAGGGGCACCTTCTGCATTCGCTGGTACACCGGTAGATCTATTTTGCTTATTCATGATGATCACACTCCTAGAATAGTTCCCATGTTGGACAATGGCTCAGCCAAGGCATCCAAATTCTGACTCAACTTACGGACATCTTCTTCCTTTAGCTCTTCATAGGAAACATATCCATCTCCAGATTTGAAAGGAGCAAGCTCAGCTTGCAAGGCTGCAAACCGTTCACCAATCGTTTTTTCCAGCTCAGCATCTTTTTTCGCCAGTTCTGGCTTTAACAGCTCGTATATCTTTTGGGCACCTTCAACATTAGCGACGAAATCATACAGATCTGTGTGGGAGTAACGTTCTTCCTCACCTGTTACTTTAGAAGAAGAAACCTCATTAAGCAGTTCTACAGCACCAGTAACGAGCAGATTGGCGTCGATTTCTACGGTCTCTACTTTTGCACGTAGAAGCTGGGCATCTTTCAATAATTGGTCAGCAACTTCGGTCATATCTTTGGTTGTGTTATCCTGCCAGAGTGCCTTTTCAAGCTTATGGAAGCCGCGCCATTCAGCAGCATCTACGTCATTCTCGCGGGCATCAATATTCGGATCCAAATCACCAAGTGCTTCTGCAATCGGCTCAATTCGCTCATAATACATGCGGGCTGGCGCATAAAGTGCCTTTGCATCCTCAATTTTTGCTTCTTTAACTGCGTTCGTGAAATTTTCTGTTTGCTTTACAAATTCATCACATTGCTCGATGACGTATGTACGATATTGTTCAACCGCTGATGTAAAGTCGGCAGTAGTTGCTGTAGTGGTATCAGATGTATTTGTTGCCTTGGTACTGTTAGCAGCAGCATTTGCAGAGTTATTATTGCTAGTGTTGCTATTACTGTTATTGTTGTTACTGGCACACCCGGTAAATAGTATGGAGGCTGCAAGTAGACCTGCAGGCACGGCATATGTGAATTTCATTGAATGAAGCACCCCTTTTTTATATGTGAATGATAATCGTTATCATTTATGCTGGACTTATCATAAGTCCGTATACATTTACTGTCAATATAAAAATGTGATGTATTTCATAGTTATATTTTGCACGACAAAAAAAATCCCGGGACTGGGAGTTGAGTTTGTAGAAATATATCTAATTATATGCGGGAATTAGCAAGTAACAATTCGCTTGATTTGATCATTTACTTGCGCGAACACGGCAGCAATCGGACACAGCGGCCCTTAACCTTAAATCCAGCTTTTTTCGAGATTTGGATCGCTAACGGCCCTCATAGTCGCTATTTGCCTATAAAACACCGCAAATAACGTCATCTGGGTCGCAAGCATCAGAAGGAAATGACGAATACACTGTAGGAGCGGCAGTTCACGACCAACAACACAAAACAGCGATTCTCCAATAATGGATGAATCGCTGCTAATGTTGCTTACAGTTTTTATAATTAACCGGACCGTCTCATTTATAGGAAAAAGCTACTTATTCGACAGCCCCATTCTGTGTCGTCTTTATTTTATTGTTCATTATGGGATTCATGTTCCGTAGAGGGTTGATTTTTGAATACTTCTGCGGCTTCCTCAGCAGAAAATTCTGGTTCGAATTTACCGACTAGTGGCAATTTGTTTAATTTCGTAGTTTGTACCTCTGCCTTAGTAGGTTGATTATTTTTCGAGTTGCTCATACTTACACCTCCTTTTAATAAGAAACAACAAGTTGTAGTTTGCCCTGTAAGGAGATGATTCTATCCAAGAGAATTTCAAGTTTTGCGGGTGAATGTCCTCACTAAAGCGGTGTAATCAGCTTCTTATGGTTAAGCCCATTTTGTAGTTATGACAGCACCATTAACTTCATCAGTACATAATATGTTTTGACTGTATCCCTTTACCTTGTTATACCAAACAAACCCAGGGCAAGGAGGGGTGACACCATTGAAGGGTAACGAACACCACAGCAAATTTCTGTTGACTCATCGTGAGCGCGAAGTTTTCGAGCTTCTCGTGCAGGACAAAACGACTCGTGATATCGCTGGCTTGTTATTTATCAGCGAAAAAACAGTTCGGAACCACATCTCCAATGTAATGCAAAAACTAAACGTTAAAGGCCGTTCACAAGCGGTTGTCGAGCTGATCAAGCTTGGGGAGCTGAAAATATAGCTGGCCATGTCTTCGGAAGTGACGCGTTTAAGCCTTCTCCACCTCTAGGGGTGAGGGAAGGTTTTTTGTTGTCGTTCTTGAATAATGATATTTCCTTAAGCGAATTATATCCTGCGGAAAGACTTTGCTATTCCGAAGATTTAGATTGCGGAATATTAAGTTTGGCTGCAGTTTATGGATTGACGGATATTGGGAATGGTTGTAAAATCATCTTAAAGTTAAAACCTTTAAACTTTTGAAATCATTTTGATACTTTCGATAAAGGTGAAACTGACATTCAATGTTCGATTCTCAGTCAGGATGTAGTTTTGGCGAGAAGAGTTAGTCCTTTTTTATTTCCTTAAAAGTTATAACGTTTAAACTATTGAACTTGGAGGCATAGAAACTTAGATGAACATTCATGATGTAGCCAAAAAGTCGGGGCTCTCTGTAGTGACCGTATCCAGAGTTCTTAACAATTCACCTTCTGTGCGTGAAGGCAATAGGCGGAAAGTGCTGAGTGCTATGGAGGAGTTAAATTATCAGCCCAATTCAGCGGCGCGGAGTCTCGTGCGTGGTAAGACGGGAGTCATCGGTATGTCGATTACCAACTTTAACGACTCCTTCTATGACCGCGTGATTCGCGTGGTGAACCGGAAGCTGGCAGAACAAGGTTACTTCTTGGCCCTGTCGATAGCCGAGAATGAGGATGAAGGCGTTAACTTCCTGTTTCAGAAGGACCGCGTTGACGGGATTATCCTGTTATCTCCGCTTGAGGAAAAAGAATATGTGGAGGAGCTGAAAAGAAAAAGTATTCCGTTTGTCTTGCTGGATAACCAGCTCCAGCATGAGGATGTTCCCAGTGTCGTCGTCGATAACTATCAAGGGGGGTATGAAGCTACCAAGCACTTGATTGGTCTTGGACACACGCAGATCGCCTATATCGGTGGCCCTTCGGTGTTCCTGAGTGTAGCGGAGCGCAAGCGGGGTTATGTACAGGCGCTGGATGAATCGGGGCTAACGCCCTTCGGCACGGAATATTGCGGATTTACAGTAAGTAGCGGTTATGAGGTGGCAAAGAGATGGATTCGTGAAGATAAGCTGCCGACAGCCATTTTTTCCGGAGACGATTTTATTGCTCTCGGTGTTGTTCAAGCCCTGCGTGAGGAAGGAATTCTGGTACCTCAGGATATCTCAGTGGTTGGCTTTGATGATCAGCAGTTCGTAGGTGAATTTTATCCCCGATTGACGACAGTCAGACAACCTGAGGCGCAAATGGGCAGCATTGGTGTTGATTTGCTGATGAAATTAATCAATGGGGAGGTGATGCCTGCTGGTGTAACGAAGCTCGCTCCTCAGCTTCTCGTGCGTGAATCCACCGCATCTGTAAGGTTAACCTAAATATTAGGAGTGAAACGAACTGTGAAGTACTTTTTGGGAGTCGATGCAGGGGGCAGCAAAACTTATGCAATGATTGCAAATGAACAGGGATCGGTCATTGGTGCAGGCAGGGGAGGGAACGGGAATCATCAAAATAATCGTGAGCAGGCGGAGAACAGTTTGCAACAGGCTGTATCGGAAGCGATTCTGGCGTCAGGACTGACAAAGGATCAGTTGGAGTATTCCTGGTTTGGCCTGGCTGGAGCGGATAGAGAATCCGATTTTCAAATTTTACGACCCATCATCAGCAGACTTGGCCTTCCCCGAACTGAGATTTCCTGCGATACCTGGATTGCCTTGCGATCAGGTACAGAGAGTAATTATGGGATCGTGCTGATCTGCGGCTCGGGAGTGAACTGCGCCGGTAAAAATCCGCGAGGCGTTACATATCAATGTGGTGGATTTGGCTATCGGTTCGGTGATTACGGCGGCGGCTATGATCTAAGTATTGAGGTATTCCGTAGCGTTCTTCGGGCAGATGATGGAAGAGAGAAAGAGACTGTCTTAAACGAACGCTTAATTCATTTGCTGGGCTATTCCAGTGTTTCGGAGTTAAGGGAGGATTACCTGGATCATTCGAGAGACTTGCCTCCCCAGATTGCTGAGCTGCTGTTTCAAGCGGCAGATGAAGGAGACCAGGTTGCCACCCTACTGCTGACCAAGCAAGGGGATGAGCTCGGTTTGGCAGCGGTCTCGACAATCCGCCATTTGGCTATGGAGGAGGATTCCTTTGACATCGTACTTGCAGGCAGCTTATTAACCAAGGGGGATCGCTCAGGCATCATCCGGCGGGCCATTGAACAGAGTGTGAAGCATTCGGCTCCAAATGGCACTTTAAAGATTCTAACCCGGGAACCGGTTGTAGGCGCGGTCGTTCTGGCAATGGAAAGCAGCGGTATGCGTGTGAATCAGGAGGTTCTTGATCGTCTATCACTGGGTAAGGAGGGGCTATTATTATGAAGGAGAATTTGAAGCTCGTTGTCATCGGAGCGGGTTCATCATATACGCCTGAGCTTATTGAAGGCATCATCATGCATCATAAAGAGCTTCCCATCCGAGAAGTATGGCTGGTGGATATTGAGGCGGGAAGGGAGAAGCTGCATACGATTGCGGAACTAAGCAAGCGTATGATTGCTGCGTCCGGACTGCCAATTACCGTGGACCAGACGCTTGAGCGGAGGGAGGCCATCGCCGGAGCAGACTTTATCTGCACTCAAATCCGGGTAGGTATGCTGGAAGCGCGAAAGTGGGATGAATTAATTCCGCTTCAATACGATGTCATCGGTCAGGAGACGACGGGTCCTGGAGGGATGATGAAAGGCCTACGGACCATTCCGGTCATTCTGGATATTTGCAAGGACATTGAGGAGCTAGCTCCGGATGCCTGGTTGCTGAATTTTACGAATCCGGCTGGTATGGTGACTGAAGCTGTTCACAAATATTCATCGGTAAAAAGCGTAGGCCTGTGCAACTCGCCGATCGGTTTTCAAAAGTGGCTCTCTGAGTTTTTCGGACTTCCTATGGAGAAGATCTACGCGGAGTTTGTCGGCATCAACCATCTGCACTGGGTATCCGATATCGTAATTGACGGTAAAAGCAAGCTACAGGAGCTCATTGATTACCCCCAGAACTACAAGGCGAGCAATGTGCCGTTTGATTCCTGGGACCACCGGTTTCTGAATGCTTTGAAAGCCATCCCTTCTTATTACCTTAGCTATTACTACATGACGGACGCGATGCTTGCGGAACAGAAGGAAGCAGCAGCAACGACCGGATCGCGCGCTGAGGTAGTGAAGAAGGTGGAGGAAGAGTTGTTTGAGCTGTACCGGAACGTAGAGCTTAAGGAGAAGCCAAAGCAACTGGAGCAGCGTGGTGGAGCCTATTACTCGGAGGCGGCAGTGCTGCTGATGCGCTCCATTTATAATGATTCCCGCGATATCCAGACGTTGAATGTAAGGAATAACGGAATGATTGACTTCTTGCCGGACGATGCCTCCATTGAGGTGAACTGTGTGGTAACCAAACAAGGTCCGCTGCCGATTCCGCTGCGCAAAATTCCGCAGCCCGTCAAAGGCCTGCTGGCCGCGGTCAAGCAATACGAGAGCCTCACCATCGAGGCGGCTGTGCACGGAGACCGGGATATGGCCCTGCAGGCTATGGTTCATCATCCGCTCGTGCCCTCGGTCACTGTAGCTGAACAGCTGCTGGATGAAATGCTGGAGAAGAACAAAGCGTTTTTGCCGTTGTTTCACTAGAATCGTCCAGAGGAGGAAAAGCGGATGAACACGGCCGAGAAACCAAGTAGATGGAAGAAATTCACCAGCCAATTGGATTTGCAGTCCATGGTTTGGCCGGGAATTATCTTTGTATTCATTTTTAGCTACATTCCGATGTATGGCGTGGTCATGGCGTTCCAGCAATACGATATTTTTGGCGGCATTATGAAGAGCCCCTGGGTTGGATTTATGCATTTCAGAATGTTCTTCGAGGCACCGGAGTTCTGGAATGTGATGCGAAATACCATTGTGATTAGCTTGCTTAAATTGATTATCTCTTTTCCGGCACCGATTCTTCTTGCACTGATGCTGAATGAGATCGGTAATATGGGCTTTAAACGCGTTATCCAGACCGTCAGCTATTTACCTTATTTCCTGTCTTGGGTTATTGTATCCGGTTTTGTATTTTCGCTATTATCTGTTGATAACGGAACGGTGAACTATGTGCTGGAGCGATTCAATCTGGTAGGGAAGCCAGTTAACTTTCTGGCATTACCCAAATACTTCTGGTCTATTCTAGTAAGTGTAAATGTGTGGAAGGAGGTCGGATTTGGGAGCATTGTCTATCTGGCCGCGATTGCAGGCATTGATCCGACTTTATATGAAGCCGCTTCCATAGACGGAGCAAGCCGATTTAAGCAAATTCACTTGATTACACTCCCCAGCATTACCCCCATTATCATCATCTTTATGATTCTTGCGATCGGCAGTCTGCTTAGTGCGGGCTTTGAGGACATTTTGCTGCTGGCAACCAATCCAATCCTGCGACCCTACTCCGATGTTATCGACACCTATGTGTACCGTGTTGGGATATTAAATGCCAGATTCTCTTATGCGACAGCGGTAGGGCTTTTCAAAGCGGTGATCAGTGTCCTTCTGCTGGTGATGGCCAACAAAATAGCCCGCCGGGCAGATGTTAGTCTCTGGTAGGTACTACTACTCATAGCGAATGCTTCCGATGCAAGTTTTATTGGAATGTATCG
Source organism: Paenibacillus sp. VTT E-133291 (assembly GCF_002264395.1). Classification (GTDB taxonomy): domain Bacteria; phylum Bacillota; class Bacilli; order Paenibacillales; family Paenibacillaceae; genus Paenibacillus_AQ; species Paenibacillus_AQ nitricinens. Next base: position 12,110 of record NZ_NFVA01000069.1, on the reverse strand, counting down.
ACTGTAAGTAATGCTCCATAAACCTTTTAGGAGAGGTGAACAATGAGACTAAGCCTAGGCGACAAAATCATGCAGCGGAGTATTTATATCCTTTTGACGCTGCTGGCGCTACTTATGCTGTACCCATTTTGGAACGCGCTGGTCATTTCCTTTAATCTAGGGAGCGATACGGCGCTCGGCGGTATAACCTTGTTGCCGAGAGCATTTACCCTGGAAAATTATTATATTGTGTTTCAGGATCATCGCCTGCTGAATTCTTTTCTGATCACCATTCTTAGAACGATGAGCGGCACGGCGTTGTCCGTCTTCTTCACGGCCCTGTTAGCTTACGGAATGTCCAAGAAAACATTGCTTTTTCGAAAACAATATATGGTGTTCTTCATGATTACGATGTTCTTCAGTGGAGGGCTCATTCCTAGTTATTTACTGGTTCGCTCTTTGGGTATGCTGGACACCTTTTGGGTTCTGATAATCCCCGGTATCATCAGCGTCTGGAACATGATTGTCATCCGCACCTTCTTCAACGCTTTGCCGGAGGGGCTTGAGGAATCGGCCAAAATCGACGGTTGCAGTAACTACGGCATTTTCTTCCGAATCGTTATTCCCGTCTCCGGTCCGGTGCTGGCCACGATTGCTTTATTTACTGCGGTCGGTTACTGGAACGACTGGTTTACGGGAGCGATCTATATTACGAAGGACGAACTGCTTCCTATACAGACCCTGCTGCGGCAGGTTATGAACTCCAACATAATGACCCAAATTGGCTCATCGAATGCCATCGCGCTGGATCATATGAACCGAAATCGGACGATTACTACGAAGTCACTGACCATGGCTACGATGATGATCGCTACTATTCCGATTATCCTGACGTACCCTTTTCTCCAAAAGTACTTTGTGAAGGGCGTAATGATCGGTTCATTGAAAGAATAGCAGTGTCCATATTATGTAGAAAGAAGGGAAAAGAATGGGCAATCGTATGAAATGGGTATCGCTTCTGCTGACTTCGCTGGTGCTTCTTCTCGCTGCCTGTAGCGGAGGGGGGAATTCTAACACTTCACCAAACACAAGCGAGAAAAATCTGAATACCGAGGTCGCCACTGATGACGGCAGCGGGATCAAGCCTGTCACCTTCAGCTTCTATGGAAACTATGACTGGCTTACGACATCACCATGGGGGGATAATGAGGCGACAAAATGGATTCAGGAGAACCGTAAGGTTACAGTTGAACCGATTCAATCGGGAGGTGCGGCCGGAGAAAAACTCAACACGATGATCGTTGGCGGAGATTTACCGGATGTCATTTTTACTGACCGGGGATCCTCAGTGGAACGGCTGGTGCAGGCAGGGCAACTTGTTGCGCTGGATGATTACTATGACAAGTATCCGAACTTCAAGAAATATTTGAAGGAATCCACCCTGAATTTGCTCCGTTCAGATGACGGGAAAATCTATCAAATCCCGAACTGGTATACCTCCGGGCAATTCGGCAACGGCGGATGGATGGTGAATAAAGATATTTATAATGAGCTCGGCAGACCGGTGCTGGAGACCTTTGATGATTTGTATCAATATTTACGCTTGGTGCAAGAGAAGTATCCCGATGTTGTACCTCTGGAGGTTGGCGAGAAGGGGGCAGGTCTGGAGATTATGTATGGCGGTTTTAAGAAGCATTCTACCAGTAAGTTCATTTCACTCATGGGATATCCGGAAGGCGACAAGCTGTCATCTATCTTGGATGATCCCGCTTACGAGGAGATGGTGCTGTATATCAATAAGCTGTATCGTGAACGGCTGATTACGCAGGATGCACTGCAGCAAACCCAGGATGCGGTCAAAGAAAAGGTCAATACCAGCCGGGTAGCGGTCATGGTCGAATCCAATATCACTACGTATGGAGCCGAGGGACATCGTGCACTGACTGCGAACAATCCGGACAGCGGTTATGAAATTATTTGGCCTATTCATAAAGCCGGACTAGACAAAACACAAGTGTTTGTAAGCGGTTTCGAGACGCTGGGTTGGAACGTCAGTGTCATTACGAAAAAGGCCAAGGATCCGGAGGCCATCTTCGCTTACTTTGACTGGATTACGGGTCCGGAGGGACAGAAGGTGCTATTCTTCGGTCCTAAAGGCTTGTATTGGGATGAGGAGGACGCAGACGGAGCACCAATTCCGAACGAGAAATACAAGACGACTCCTGCTAACGAGCGTACCGAAACAATGAGAAAATTCGAGGACTTTAACTGGGCGGGAAATACGACCTTTATTGATACGGCGAAAATGAGCTTAGAGGCACTGCTTTCCGCGAACCAGAAATCATGGGAGACAGTGGCGCAGTCCACGGTGACCTGGAAAACCGCGCTGGACATTACGGAATTTGTGAATACCGATCCGCTTCCGGATACGGAGATTGGCATCATCGCACAGAATATCGGGGATATTTATACCCTTGCTTACGCACAAATGGTTCAGGCGAAGTCGGATGAAGAGGTATTGTCGGCACTGGAGACAGCCAAAAAGAATACCCAAAAAGCGGGGCTGGATAAGCTGCTTGAGTTCAGAACCGAAAAATGGCAGGAGAATGTCAAGAAAATCAACGCGACGAAATAAGACTTTTATGAAATCTTATACTTGTGGAGGCGATATTATGGCATTTGCGCTGAGATCGAGATGCATAGCAATGTTAAGCTTCGTATTGGTTTCTTCGATAGCAGGTGGTTCCGTTCCGGCTAAGGCCGACGAGGAGAGTAATCCCCCTTTTGAAACGGAAGTTATTGTACGGACCGTAAACCAGTTTAAGAACACTGCGGATGTCCATAATTTCATCCAGCTGTCCACAAGCTACGGTGTCGATGTCATCAGCATGAACGTGAAGCAGGATGAAGATGATGAGGTTCCGTCTGGAAGTGTATTTTATCAGAGTGATATCGCTCCGATCGCGCAAGGCTACGAGAATTTCGATGCTCTGCAGGCTGTCATAACAGCAGCCCATGCTGCAGGAATCAAGGTTCATGCCTGGATTCCCCAGTTCCATGATCAGCAAGCCTTCCTTGCTCACGATGAATGGCAGATGCAAGCGCTGGTTAACGGGGTTCAGATTCCATTCACAGGTTCTAACGGCAACGAATACTTCGTCAATCCGATTCACCACGAAGTGCAGCTGTATGAGCGTTCCATCATTCAGGAAGTGATCGAGAATTATGCTGTTGACGGTGTTGTACTAGACTGGATCCGCTTCGACAATTACAACATGGACGTCAGTGATTACACGGTTGCGAAGTATCAGGCACAGTTCGGGTATTCCCCGCTCAGCATTGACTTCGATACGGATTCGCCTCAGCGGGAACAGTGGAATGAATGGAGAACAGAACAAATTGGACAGTATGTAGGCGATATCCGTGAGGATATTTCTGAATCCACAAATCCGGATGTGCAGCTCGGTGTGTATATTTTGCCGCCGGAATTTACAGAGGTTGGACAGAATGTAGCCAAATTCAAGGATGATATCGACTTTGTCGCACCGATGGCGTACTTTGATGACTGGGAGTTCAATAGTGATTGGGTATACAGCACTTCCTACGGCATCCTGAAGGATACGAGCGACCGGATCAGTGGCAGTGATGTGGAGATTGTAGCCACACTGGATAATGACTGGACTGATGATCAATATCAGGAGATTTACAAGGGAATCCGCGAGAATTATCCGGACGTGAAGCGCCTGTCGTTCTTTGCCTACGGGGCCTGGCCAGAAGATGAATTGGCCAATATCAAGGAACGTGAAACCTGGCCGACGCCAGGCTGGACGCCTCCGGTAGAACAAGACTATCCGGCTCAATTACCAGCTGGATGGAAGGCTCGAAATATCGGTTCCATGCCGGGGAACGTTACCTACAATTCATCCAATAAGCAATTTACACTCAATAGCAGCTCTACGGATATTTGGGGAAATGGAGATCAACTGAATTATATATACCAATCCGCGAGCGGCAATGCGGAGATTATTGTTAAAGTGCAGTCCACTAGCCGATTGGACGGCTGGGCCAAGGCCGGCATTATGATTCGGGAGTCGTTGGGTCATAATTCGAAGCACGCAGATATGATGCTTACCCCCGAGAATGGGGCAACCTTCCAGTATCGTGCAGAGACCGCGGGCAATACGGTCGACCATACTGCGGCTGCCTCGGCTCCAAGATGGCTAAAGCTGACCAGAAGCGGAAATACCTTCAAAGGGGCTATTTCGGCGAACGGGAATAACTGGCAAACAGTTGGAACTGTTCAAATCCCGATGAATCGCAAGGTGTATATTGGCATAGCGCTCAGCAATCCGGGGGATGATTCGAGGAATAAGGCCGTATTTGGAAATGTGAAAATTACGGATTAAGTCTAATGCAATCGCTTGGGGAGCTGAAAATATAGCTGGTCACGTCTTCAGAAGTGACGCGTTTAAGCCTTCTTCACCTTTAGGGGGGGAAGGTTTTTTGTTGTATATGCATGTTTGCTAAAAGAACATTCAATTGATAATCATTCTCAATACATATATAATTAATCCAAAGTAAGGGGAAGTAGGGATGAGCATGAAGCGTAACGATGGTCTGATTGAAGCAGAAACGATTGATGCCCATAAGACGCTTAGATGCGAAGGGTTTAATATTACTTACCAGTTGGACGGAAGCCACTTTGAGATAAAACCACCGGTCGAGCTAGGGGAGGGCAGCTGCCGGAGCCTGCTTACTCAGCGTTATCTTCAGATGACGGATTTTGATCTCCAATTTAATCGGGATATCGAAGCGAAGGGCGAGTTTAGAACACCTCGTACGGAGCTGATATTCTGTATGGGACATGGAATTGAATGGGGGACCTCGCTGAAGCAGGACTACTTTGCCATAGATACAGGAGAAAGTGTGCTGCTTCACGGCGGAGTAAGAAGTGAAAATTGTATATACCTTAGCGGAGCGGGCTACAGATTCCTCAGCATAGATATGAGTCCGGCACAATTTGAGCGGATGACCAGCGGACTGACCGAGGATACACGGCTCCAAGCCGGAGGAGGAGCTGGGTTGTTTTTTGGCAAAAACGCTATCACACCATCTATCCGACTCATTCTGTCTCAAATTGCGGACTGTTCCTATAGTCAGGGTATGCGGGAACTCTATCTGGAGGGGAAAATGCTGGAGCTAATGGCTGTCTATCTCAATGAATCTTTATTTGAAGCTGATCGGATTTCCCACACAGTCAAGCTATCTAGAGATGATATGGAGAGCCTGCGGCTAGCCAAGGAAATTCTGCAGCGTGATTATTTACATCCACCGACACTAGCAGGGCTCTCTCGCATTATTTGCCTCAATGAGTTCAAATTGAAGAAGGGCTTTAAGGAAATGTTCGGTTATACTGTCCATGCCTATGTGATCGAACAACGGATGCAAAGGGCACAGCAGCTGCTAGAACATGGAAATATGACGGTAAGTGAAGCAGCATCCAGAGTCGGATACGTGAATGTCAGCCATTTCTCAGCAGCCTTTCGTAAAAAATTCGGTGTGCGTCCTGGAGCATATCTGATCAGTGGTAGACAGCGTTCTTTAGGAACAAGGATGTAAGCTCGCATCGAAAACAGATGCTCCTGATTTGGTTGATTATAATCCCGGAAACGGTAGCAACCATGAAGAGCGTTCCTTTACACTAGTGCACAGAGAATCATTCTCAGTGCACTTTTTTGTGCGTAATTATAAAGAGTGGGGGAACAGCTGTGAGTAAAACCAAAACTGGCATGTCGAGACTGCTAGAGATTGCCGGAGAGAAGCGGGGCTTGCTGATCCTATCTGGCATATTGTCATCTGTCAGCGCCGTGTTAATGCTGGTACCATTTTTGTCTGTTTATTTCATCTTGGCTGAGCTACTGCGGCATGCCGCGTCTCCTGGACAGGTTGACGGTGATGCAATGATCCGCTGGGGATGGATTGCACTTGGCGGATTGATCGGAGGGTTGGTGACCTCATATTGCGGTATTATGTGTTCGCATATTGCGGCTTTTCGTATTCAGTATAATCTGCGTGTGCGAATGACTGAACATCTAGGCAGACTGCCGCTCGGCTTCCTGAATGGAACTTCGACCGGCGCAGTGAAGAAGACGCTGGAACAGAATGTCGACAAGGTGGAAAATTTCGTAGCGCATCAGCTCCCTGATCTGGTCAGCGCGCTGGCGTCCACGGTGCTTATGATTGTGGCGATGTTCTGGCTGAGTCCGCCTTTAGCTGTTGCCTGTCTTCTACCGATCCTAATAGGAATGGTTGTGCAGTCAGCACTTATGATGAGTAGTAAGGGGAAAACTAGTGTGAAGCAGTATCATGATTCTTTGGAGCAAATCAATGCTTCAGCAGTGCAGTATGTGCGGGGGATGCCAGCGGTGAAGGTGTTCGGGCAGACGGTGCATTCCTTCCGAAGGTTCTACAGTGATATGACCAGATACCGTGATTATTGTCTGGAGTTTACGGACCGTTATCAGTCAGGCTATATTCTGTTCAAAACATTGCTGGCCTCCTCATTTACCTTTATTTTACCGGTGGGTGTCTTTATGCTAAGCGGCCAGCCGAATTCCATGTCCTTTGCGCTTGTGTTGCTGTTCTTTCTAATTATGGCACCAGGCGTATCTTCTCCGCTCTATAAGCTACTTATGCTGGCTTCGAGCACTCGGGATATCGGCGAAGGTGTAGAGCGGATGGATCGTCTATTGGCACAGCAGCCTGTACCAGAAATAGCAAAGCCGCTGTCACCGCAAGCTTTCGACGTTGAATTTATGGATGTAACCTTCTCCTACAGTGAAGAAGAGGGGGCTGCGGCTGCGCTCAGCGAGGTCTCCTTCCGGGCAGAACAAGGGAAGGTTACAGCGCTGGTTGGACCGTCAGGTTCAGGTAAATCGACGGTGGCCAGCTTGGTGCCGCGGTTCTGGGACCCGCAAGAGGGTGCGATCCGTATCGGTGGAGTGGATATCCGCCATATGGCGATTCATGAACTGATGAATACAGTTGCCTTTGTATTTCAGGAGACCTTCCTGTTCTATGACACTTTGTATGAGAATATTGCGGTCGGTAAACCGGGAGCAACGCTGGAGGAAGTTCAGGCTGCAGCCAGAGCGGCACAATGCGACGAGTTCATCTCTCGGCTTCCGCAGTTGTACGATACGTTAATCGGTGAAGGTGGTGTCTATCTCTCCGGCGGTGAAGAGCAGCGTATTGCGGTAGCCCGGGCTATCCTTAAAAATGCTCCGGTACTTGTGCTCGATGAAGCAACTGCTTTTGCCGACCCGGAAAATGAGCATCACATGCAGTTGGCACTAACGGAGCTTATGCGCGGGAAGACGGTTATTGTCATTGCTCACAGACTCTCCTCTATTCGTGAAGCCGCACAAATTCTGGTACTGCGAGATGGGCAAATCGTGGAGCGTGGAGATCACGATAGTTTGATTGATCGCGATGGACTTTACACTCAAATGTGGCATGTCTACAGTGACGCCGGAGATTGGCATTTGGAAAAAAGGGGGGAACAGCTATGAAGGTATTGCACAATATTACTGCTGGCAAACCACAGCAGCTGCTGAAGCCTGTATTTTTTTCCTTACTGGCTAACTTAGTCAGTGTGCTTCCGTATGCGCTAGTGATTGAGGCGGTGCGGTTGATTTTTGCTCCTTATATTACGGTGGGTGCAGAGCTTCAGATAGAACGGCTTTGGTGGATTTGCGCGGGACTAGCTGCTGTCATGGTACTGATGTTCCTGAGCGAGATTCCCGCTTACCGCACTGCATACCGCGGGGCTTACAATGTTGCGGCACAGGGACGGGCGGAATTAGCAGAACATCTGCGTAAGCTTCCGCTAGGCTACCTGACTCGCCGGGATCCCGGTGATTTGGCGAATATGATGATGGGCGATTTCACGCTGGTTGAGACAGGCATTTCACATCTGCTGCCACAGCTTGCAGGGGCTTTTGTACTGCCGATATTTGCACTTGCAGGTTTACTATTCCTCGACTGGCGGATGGCGCTTTCCATGTTCGTGGCGCTGCCGGTTGCCCTTCTAATTATGTACCTGTCAGGTAGACTGCGGCGGAGATTAGGGACGAATCATATGAGAGCCAAATTGAACGCCGCGAATCGGCTACAGGAGTATTTGAATGGTATTCGGGTGATGAAGGCCTACAACCTGACGGGAGAACGATTTGTCCGTCTGGATAGCTCTTTTAGAACTTTGATGAAGGAAAGTGTGAAGCTTGAAGGGATATTCGGACCGGTCATTCTAACGGCTATGGCTCTTCTTCGTGCGGGTCTGACCTTAATGGTATACGTTGGTGTTCATCTATTGTTAGGCGGGGAGCTCGGTATTCTGCAACTGGCGGTATTTCTTATTGTCGGCACACGCATCTATGATCCACTGACGACGGCGCTCGCCAACTATGCCGAATTCCGGTACAACGAACAAGCGGGTGAACGTATCGTAGACCTGCTTCGCCAGCCGGTCATGACGGGGACTACAGCTCCGCTTTCCGAGAGCAGTACCATTCGCTTTGATAATGTTACCTTCGGTTATGGAGGTGAGCCTGTTCTCAAACAATTAAGCATAGAGATGCCGCAAGGCTCATTAACTGCAATTGTGGGTCCCTCCGGCAGCGGAAAGAGTACAGTGCTGCGCCTGATCTCGCGTTTCTATGATCCTGACGAAGGAAGTGTTCTGCTAGGCGGACGCAATATTAAAGATATTGATCCAGAACATTTGCTAGGGTCTGTGTCGGTTGTGTTTCAGGATGTGTACCTGTTCCAAGACACCATTGGAAACAACATTGCTTTTGGGCGGCCGGGCGCGTCGCAGCAGGATATTCAACAAGCAGCAGAAATGGCCCATTGCCATCATTTCATCATGAAATTACCGCTTGGTTATGACACGCCGGTAGGCGAGGGTGGCAGTACGCTTTCCGGAGGGGAGAAGCAGCGGATCTCCATTGCTCGCGCGATTCTTAAGAATGCTCCAATTGTATTACTAGATGAAGCTACTGCATCGCTTGACCCGCAGAATGAAGCCGAGATACAGAAGGGAATTGATACTCTGATTACGGGCAGAACTGTTATTGTTATCGCGCATCGGCTGAAAACTATACGAGGTGCAGACAACATTATTGTGCTGGAAGATGGCCGGCTGGTCGAGCAGGGACGACATGAAGCCCTACTGTTGCGCGGCGGACTGTACGACCGGCTTTGGAAGCTGCAACAGCAATCCGTCGGATTCCGCATCACATCTTAGGCAATGCTCGGCACATTTTAGGAGGAAAACGTATGGCTATAACAAAGGATGAATCCGCTTGGCCGATTATAAGCCTTAGTTTGGGGGAGGCGTTTGATCAGGTGACCGTAGAAGAATATATCGCTTATTGGGAAGAGCTGCTCGCGCGCCGATCTGCCTTCGGCCTGCTGATGGTGCATTCTGCTAAGAAAAACACACGTCCAGAGCGTGCGGTCACACAGCTGTATATGAACTGGTGCAAGATGAACAAGCGGGAAATCGCCCAATATTGTTCAGGCATCGCGGTCGTAATGCAGAATGCTAAGTTGCTTGCTGTCTACAAGCCAGTTACAGCGTTGTCCACTAAAAAACCTACGGCTGCTCCGGAGGCGCTTTCTCCGGAGAGGCTGAGCATAAGGTGGCTGGAGGAGCAATTGGCTAAGGCACCTTCGGGTACGAAAAGCTAATATAGCTGCCCATAATTTGGGGATACACATTTAAGCTTTCTTCACCCTTTTGGGTGGGGAAGGCTTTTTTTATCTAGAAAGATAAGAATCCGCCAACCCCTCACAACCAACGTGTCAGAGTAAGCTTTTATATAGACCATTCTCTAGTCCTATGGAATATCCTGCCCTTCAATTCCTAATCCTAGTTTAAATTGGAATAAGTGGTTTAATAAACCTGTAGATGAACACTGCCAATGGTTATTTCAAGTGGTCGAAGAGATGATGGAATTCTTTATTATTGACTTGCTGAAGTTACCTGATGTCAACCAATCCTAATAGATTTAGGAATAATGCCTGAATTTATATTACCGTTTATCCCGGAAGAGAGAATGATATGTTTTTATACATCCGATGCGGAGATTGAGAAACACAGTAATAAATCTATGATTAAGTTCTCCAATGAAATAAAGAACGCTTGCACTAAGCTGGGCATCAAAACCATAGAAAGAACACCAAACATGAGCGTAGAAGAACAATTTAGGTTAGTTTGTGAACATTTTAAAATGTAAGGATGACCGAAAGGTATACCTACTCAAAGGAACCATTCCTTTGTCAGGGATGGTTTCTTCATAACTAGAAAAGTACACAGGTGTGCCCGTATAATAAATAGGAGCAAGTAATTGGCAGTAGACTGATGATGAGGGGAGAGAAGACATGTTTTTCTTTAAGAAAAATAAAGGCATCACAAAAGAGGAGCTGCAGGCCCTGGTTGAAGGCTTGGAGCAGGCTTATATGGATAAGGATGAAGAAGGTTTGAGCAAAAGATTTCATCCAGATAAGAGGGGAATGTCCTTTTTAAATCACTTTCAATTAATGATGACATTTCAAATCTATAATATAAAATCTGAAATTCTTGAATTTGAATTGCTGTCAATGGATGCCACTAAAGCAGTCTTTACATACACTCGGAAGCACATTCATACCTGTATCAACCCCGCCGATGAACGTGAGGAAAAAAGAAATCAAATTATCAGTTATTTCGTTGAGGCTGTGAAGGAGAATGGTTCAATTTGGATTACGAGGTACAGCCCTTATAGCACGATTTTTGTAGATAAGAAGGGTGATTTCCTTAGTGGTGTGGATGCGGTCATTCCTCCTGGAGAAGAGATCAATTCAGGCATTGCGCGATTCATCCCTTATTTTCAGCTTGACAGCTATGTACCTGCAACATTCCATGTCTACAGTAACAGTCAATTTATCGGATATTATCCGCTAGGAGAATACCATCGGTACGAACCTTCGCATACGTTCACGATTAATTATTTTGATGAAATAGCAGCGTCTTCTGTAGAGAAGCATACAGCGGACTATATCTCCCAAGAAACCTTGTTGACTGCTCAAGTACTGCATCAGACTGTTAATAGCTCTATAGTGGAGACGCAGTTGATGAACAATAATGTATTAGAGCATGAACTTGTTACCAGCCTGCTTACGAAGGATGGGTTCTATATGATTAGATTTCTGTATGACAAAGGGAAGCCGATCCCGCCAGAGGAGCGAGAAAAGTGGAAGCGCGAGATGGTCACTTTAATAGAAAAAGAGCACAGCAGTTAACACAGAAACTTGCCGTTACAGACAGCACGCGAACCGTATCCTAAGTAACGATAAATTTTTTGGTAATAATGAGAGAAAAGGAGAGATGAAAATGTCCTATATCGTTGAATTCAAAAATGTGTCTACGGTTGGGTTAGAATCTTCACCTGTAGTAGATGCACTTGCTGGTCTGCGTGCTAATGAGGCCCGTTACTTTATGAACAAATACAAACATGAGTTTACGGTTGTACAAGCCAGTGAAAGTCAGGAGACCCTTGATTATGTGAACCGAATTTTAAAAGAAGAACGTGATATTGAGTTTGCGGCCAAACCTTTAGAAACGTCGCGTTTTCAAGTGGGAAATATTAAATTTGCTTATGTCTTTTATGAGGATGGTCTTGCAGTCAACGTTATGTATACGGTGGATGACCCTAAGAAGCGGGCTGTTGGTTTTAAGCTTTCTGAGGGGATGGAGATCCCAAAGGAGCTAGAAGAGAAGTTTAAGTTTGCTAGGCAGAAGTCCAAGCTAGCCGGAACAATTCGGGGTTCGTTTTTTGTAATTAAAGGACAGTATTAAGGTTAGCAAAATTGCAACTTAATCAATGAGAGGGCCATCCTGTAAAAGGATGGCCCTAAATCTTGCCGGTATAAATAATTTGCTTAGGTTATCTATGGGATTGGACTCTCATTTAAGAGGCCGAATTTATTATATAGAGCAACGAAAACTGGAGTAGCGTGCCTACTTAACAATTATTTTGCATGAGTAGCTGAGATGCTGGAATGTACGGTATAAATCCCGTAGAAAA
>NZ_NFVA01000259.1 GCF_002264395.1 Paenibacillus sp. VTT E-133291 | reverse complement strand
ATTTTTAAGCGTTCAGATAAAGCGGAAGTACCCGCGCCAGATATTGTAATTGACCCCAACGTAATCCAGCTCGGAGATAGAACGGTAAAGGTGCGGAAGGTTCCGGTCGGACAATGGCGCGAACTATTTGCCGCTGTTAATATGCTGCCGGAATTGATTATGGGCGTAATGTCAGCGCCATCCGAAAACCGCGTAGCTTACTTATTCGCGTTCATCGAGCACGCGCTAAATGACGTCGTTCAAGTAGTCAGCGTTTTGACCGGATTTGAACCGGAGTGGATCGAGGCAAACGTAGCACCTGACGAGTTGATGGCGTATTTTACCGCCGTTGCGCGC
>NZ_NFVA01000280.1 GCF_002264395.1 Paenibacillus sp. VTT E-133291 | reverse complement strand
TGAGATCCCGTATAACAAGCGATGCTATGGAGCGACAAGAGGAAATCACAGGGGCTGCCGGTAAATCTAAATTAGGAAGGTGCATCGATTGAATTCAGTGATTGGTCTGGATATTTCTAAAAATGAAAGCCATGGACAAGCCTTTTTAGAGCAAGGTAAACCGTACAGAGGGACGTTTAAATTCGAACATACCCGAGAAGGGCTGACGAAGCTACTTCAAGCTGTTCAGGATGTTGAACATGTTT
>NZ_NFVA01000115.1 GCF_002264395.1 Paenibacillus sp. VTT E-133291 | reverse complement strand
ACCAACTACGACACCTACGGATTCACCAACGACTACTGCTTCACCTACAGCTGTCGTAACACCTGGTCAATCGGTGCCACCAACTGCTACACCAACAGCTACACCAACACCATCGCCAACACCTACAGCTTCACCGCCTGCTGTCGATGAAATAAGCGTTACTGAAGAACCGATTCCAATGGGCGGAAGCAGTAATGAGCCTACACCTGCAGCTTCAACAGGTGCTGGTAGTCAAACCACCAGTGCAACACCTCGGCCAAGCGATGAGGTAGCCTTACCTGACGGCGACATTCCTTTGGGCGCACCAGAGGCAGGCAACGCGCTTCCAAATACCGCCGAGCCTTGGTATAACTTAATTCTTGCCAGCTTAGCTATTGCGGTACTCAGCGTGATCATCATGCGCAGATTGAAATCGAAGAAAGAATAACGTTTAGTAATATAAGTCTGGAGGAGAGAGTATGAAGAAGCGTAATGGTGTCTTATTAACCGTGAAGCTTATCTTCATACTCTCTTTAGTTGTGCTGATTTATTCGATCGTTCAAGTCGTCAAAGCGCCCATTGAGGCCAAGCAGGCCCTAACTGATTGGGCAAAAAAGAGGGAGGAAGCCCTCGCCCGGCCCCTTCCAAATGAAGAGAACCCTCTCCCCAAGGGAATGGTCAGTTCTCCAAAAGAACAACACTCTTCTTCTCCCTCCTATAAAGAGGGTGAGGTGATTGGAGAAATCAGCTTCCCCACCTTAAATAAGAAGGTGGCTATTCTGGAGGGTACGGAAAGCCCAGAATTAAAAAAAGGAGCTGGACACTATATAGGTAGCGCAACCATCGGTGCAATCGGTAATAGTGTGCTTGCTGGACACCGTGATACCGTATTTCGCAGTATAGGAGAACTTGTCGCAGGAGATCTGATCGAACTGGAAAGCATGGACGGTACGTTCACCTACGAAGTGACCGGCAGCACGATTGTAGACGGGAATGAACGCGGTGCAATAAAACCAAGCGATAAGGCTATTCTTACCTTGATCACCTGTTACCCTTTTTCATACGTAGGGTCAGCACCGGACCGGTATTTACTTTCAGCAAAGCTAGTGAAGCAAGAAACATCACCTCATTAAAGTTAATCTTACTCTTAATCTTCCTCCTCAGGGATGAGACCGGATATGGAAAGTGATACTATATAGATACAACAGTAATGAGGAGATGACCCACAGTGAAAAAAGAGGTTATAGAACGGTTTATTTCGTATGCTCAAATGGATACCCAATCGAACGAGGATAATGAAACTTGTCCGTCCACTCCGGGGCAGATGGTGCTGGCCCACAAGCTGGTCGAAGAGCTCAAGGAGATCGGCATGAATGAAGTGCAGGTGGACGAGCATGGGTATGTCATGGCTACACTCCCAGCCAATACGGAGAAGGATGTTCCAACCATTGGTTTTTTGGCGCATCTCGATACAGCAACTGATTTCACAGGAACGAATGTAAAGCCGCAGATCGTGGAGAACTACGATGGCAAAGATATTCTTTTGAACAAAGAATTAAATGTTGTATTGTCTACAACGAGCTTCCCAGAGCTGGCAGAATATAAAGGCCATACATTAATTACAACCGATGGTACCACCCTGCTTGGCGCAGACAATAAAGCCGGTATTGCCGAGATTATGACTGCCATGCATTATCTCATTCAACATCCAGAAATCAAGCATGGGAAGATTAGAGTCGCCTTCACACCGGACGAAGAAATTGGCCGCGGACCTCATAAATTTGACGTAGCTGCTTTTAATGCTTCTTACGCTTACACTGTGGACGGAGGCCCACTCGGTGAACTAGAGTATGAAAGCTTTAATGCTGCATCTGCCAAAATCTCAGTTTACGGAGTCAATGTACATCCTGGTACTGCCAAAGGAAAAATGATTCATTCTGCAAAAATAGCTATGGCGCTCCATCTTAGACTCCCTGCTGAGGAAGCACCTGAGTACACAGATGGTTATGATGGCTTTTATCACCTAAGCTCTATTGAGGGCACACCGGAATTCAGTAAACTCCAATATATTATCCGTGACTTCGACCGTGAGAAATTCGAGGCACGTAAAGCTTATCTTTCTGCCATCGTAGATGAATTCAAGAGCATCCATGGTGAAGAGAACATCGTACTTGAAATGAAAGACCAATATTACAACATGCGCGAAAAAATCGAACCGGTGCGTCATATTGTCGATATTGCCCATGAGGCGATGGAGAATCTGAGCATCACACCGATCATCCGCCCGATTCGCGGGGGAACAGATGGCTCACAGCTCTCCTATATGGGCTTGCCGACACCTAATATATTCACCGGGGGCGAAAATTTCCACGGCAAATTCGAATACGCCTCTGCTGACAACATGGAAAAATCGGTAAACGTAATCGTCGAGATCGCCAAGCTGTTCGAACAAAAAGCCTAAATCATAATTTACATCACTCTATATTGAACACAAAAAATCCCTGAAAAGGTCGATTCAGACCTCTCAGGGATTATTAATGTTCACAGTCTATTATTAGCATCTATCTTCCGGCGGTGTGTCTTTCCAGATCACATTTTCCCCGTAATTCTTACCCCAATCATACATCAATCGAAGGACGGGAAGCAGACTCTGCCCATATGAGGTCAGGGAATACTCAACTTTTGGAGGAACCTCGGCATACACTTTCCGAAGCACCAACTGATCTTCTTCAAGCTCTCGAAGCTGATTAGTCAACATTTTTTGTGTAATATGAGGAATTAACTTCTTCAGCTCACTGAACCGCTTGGTCCCTTCAAGCCCAAGATGCCACAGAATTATCAGCTTCCATTTGCCTCCAATTACCGCAAGTGTCAGTTCCTTCTCGCAGTTAATTTCCTTCAAGTTGATGCGATCTTTAATCTCGGTTGCCATAACTAAAGCGCCTCCTCTCTCCTATTGTCATCCTACACACACCTATTAATTAGCTTGGAACGTTATTATTTCTATGCAGCTTGTAAACTTTTATATTAACACAAAAACGAATAACCTCCTTTCTAGGAAGGCATCCGTTTCTGTACTCTCACTCTAAATTAGCATGTTTGCCGAACATCATCTTAGTCGTCTGCCCCGTTTTCTCCATCATTCGCAGAATAACCGCATCATAGAAGACCAACATCGTCTGTTCAAATAAGGATGCCATCGGCTGGATTGTGTTGTAGCTTCCATCAGCCTGATCTTTTGGAGATCCTGGCAGCTTCACTGTATAGCTCGCTAAACGCCCTACAGTCGAATCTGGCGTGATCGTAACGGCAATAACCTCCGCACCCACTCCTTTGGCCTTCTCGGCCATAGAGATCAGCCCCTTCGTCTCACCTGAACCGGAACCGAGCACAAGCACATCACCAGGCTCGATACCCGGGGTTACCGTTTCTCCCACGACGTACGCTTCTTTACCGACATGCATGAGTCGCATTGCAAAAGCTCGTCCCATTAATCCTGATCTACCAGCCCCGGCCACAAATACCTTATTCGACTGAAGAAGGAGTTCAGCCATTCGCTCAGCCTCTTGATGATCAAGCTGAGAAATGGAGCGCTGAAGCTCCAATATAATTTGCTGCGCATATTTCATTGTGTCCATTGTAATCTTAAGCCTGACTAACTAGGCGTTTCATTTCTGCCGCAGCAGCCTTTTGATCAGTCTCGCCTGTGATGCCGCCACCTACAATTACAAGATCAGGATTCGCTGCGATAACTTCCGGAAGTGTACTTAGCTTGATTCCCCCTGCGATAGCGGTTTTAGCCTGCTTAACCACACTTTTAATTGCATTCAAATCTGCAAAGGAATTTTTACCTTCCGCTTGATGGTCATAGCCAGAGTGTACGCAGACATAGTCTACACCAAGTGCGTCTACTTCAGCCGCTCTAACTTTAATATCCTTCACATTAATCAGGTCAACCAGAATCTCTTTATTGGTTTTTTTTGCTTCCTCCACTGCACCTCTAATGGTAGCATCATCAGAAACACCAAGTACTGTAACAATATCCGCGCCTGCTTCCACTGCCTTCATCACTTCATAACCGCCTGCGTCCATGATTTTCAGGTCAGCCAACACTGTCAAAGAAGGAAAAGCTTCTTTGATAGCCTTCACTGCGTGCAGTCCTTCATTTATAACGATAGGCGTTCCAATTTCAACAATATCTATATATTCAGCAACCTCTGAGACAATCTCTTTCGCTCCCGCAATGTCTACAAGATCTAACGCTAATTGCAATTTCATATTTATGTGCACTCCTTATTTATATATTTTTGTAAGTCATGTACAAATTGTAGATCCTTACACTCCTTAAGGGAAGTAGGCACTTTATTGTGATGTAGTTACCTGGAGGATACTAATGTACTTCTACTGACTTTATTTCTGCTCTAATCCATAACCTTTTGTCATATTTTTGTAAAAGTACTGCATTTTCATGAAAGCTGTGCTAACATTACAGTTTGTTTATGGAATAACAGGAATTTAATCATGATGTAAGAAGGTGTACAATGAAGCACAATAATCACCAAGAATTTAACCTTGTAAAACTAACTTGGCCGATATTCCTGGAACTGTTCCTATTTATGCTCATGGGCAGTGTGGATACTTTTATGATTAGCTCCGTATCGGACGATGCCGTATCAGGCGTTGGCGCAGCGAATCAGATTATCACAATGGCTATTTTAGTTCTCAGTGTAATTGGTAACGGCGCAGCAATTGTGGTCTCCCAATACCTCGGTTCCAAAAAACCTCTGGAAGCCGCTCAAGTGACCGGCAATGCCATTACCCTAAACCTGTTAGTAGGAATTGTCCTAAGTACGTTTTTGCTAATATTCGGAGGAACTCTACTAACTGCTCTGAATGTAAAAGGGGATATTCTCGTTTATGCTAAATCCTATATACATATTGTCGGGGGCGGTATTTTTCTCCAAGCATTAATCAATGCTCTGGCGACCACAATCCGTACGCACGGTTTCACTAAACAGACCATGGTCGTATCCTTGCTGATGAACATCATTCACGTGGTGGGTAACTACTTACTCATCTATGGTCATTTCGGACTTCCAGCGTTAGGTGTCGAAGGTGCAGCTATCTCAACGGTTGTCAGTCGGTTTATCTGTCTTATTATTTTCTTCTTACTGCTCTACAGAGTGATGGAGGTACGGGTAAAGTTAACCTACTACATTCATCTTTCCAAAAAATATGTGCAGCAAATTCTTAAAATCGGCATCCCGTCCGCGTTTGAATCGATTATTTATCAATCTTGTCAGCTCGTATTCACACTGTATATTACCTATCTGGGCGCCGAGGCTATGGCCACTCGTCAATACGCGCTCAACATTTCCAATTACATTTATTTATTTAGTGTAGCCGTCTCCATGGGAACCTCCATTATCGTAGGACATCTGGTGGGAGCCAGGCGCCCCAAGGAAGCCTATAAGCGTGTATTCACCAGTGTGAAGTGGGCACTTCTGGTCACAGTAGTAATAGATGCTCTTGTGATCGTCTTCCGGGTACCACTATTTGGCCTCTTCACAGACAACGAGAACATTATTCTGATGGGGGCTCAGGTTATACTGCTTAGTTTCTTCCTAGAGACCGGTCGCACAACTAATTTGGTCATCATTAACTCACTACGCGCCTCGGGTGATGCGAAGTTTCCAGTATATATGGGACTGATCTCCATGGTCTGCATGAGCTTACCCCTTGGCTATTTCCTGGTATTCCAGCTTCATCTGGGATTGGCCGGTGTGTGGATTGCCACTGCGGCTGATGAGTGGACAAGAGCTGTCATTATGTATTTCCGCTGGAAGAGTCGAGCTTGGGAGAAACATGGACTGATTCAGCACGATGATGTAGAACATGTCACATCTTCCAATACCCCTGCAGCTGTAAATTAACGAATTTATTTAGGTGGTTCTCTAAGGTCAGACCAGATCTTAAGGGTCCACCTTTTTTAACGCTTCATGATTACATAAATTTTAGAATGAACGAAGCATTCTACGTTACAATAGATAGAACCTAATTAATTTAAAGGGGGAGAACCTCATGCCGGAAGAAACCGGAATCCACGAGTTATTGACGCTCAAGACGATTGCGGAGACCTTAAACAGTTCCAATGAGCTCAAACCGATGCTCGATACAGTTATGGGCAAGCTGTTAGATCTGACAGGAAATACGGCAGGCTGGATCTTCCTGAGTGAAGAGAATATGGAGTATGAATTCGCCGCAGATCGGGGTTTACCGCCAGCTCTGCAACGGGACAATAAACAGCCGATGCAGTGTGGAAGCTGCTGGTGCTTAGATCGCCTATGGGACGGACGGCTAGAGCAGGCTGTTAACATTCTAAACTGCAAGCGGCTCAGTAATGCCAGGCAAAATAACTGGGGCGATACATTAGGGATCACCCACCACGCCACTATCCCGCTGCATTCAGGCAATCGCTACTTAGGACTTATGAATGTAGCTGCACCGGGCAAAGCACATTACCCCGACAGCGAGCTGGCTCTACTGCAATCCGTGGCCTTGCAAATCGGCAGTGCCATTGAACGCATGCAGTTATATAGCACCGAGCAGCGCCGTGCCAATCTGTACGCCAAATTAGGTGAATTCAGCGCCGCTTTGAATCTAACGGCTAGTGAATGTACCTCCCCAAGCATTTTGGCGGAGAAAACCACCGCACTGATTGCCCAATATTTCGATTGGCCTTTTGCAGCGATTATTGGACAGCATGAGGGCAAATTCGAAGTACACGCAGCCGCTCATGCAGCTAATATAACACCTGAATTAGCTCCTTTTGAGCTCTCGGACTCCTTTAAGAATCGTCTAAGGAATATTGCGAAAGGACAGCGCTTCGAGGCATTAACCTCTGACGAAGAACAGGAAATTACGAACTCATGCTGTTCCGAACAGCCTGTTACAGAGCGAGTTGTAATGCTTGCCGCCCCCTTTCGGCAGATTACAGCACATGGCTCAGCCATTCTACTTATCACCTCGCCTAAAGCACTCGCCTCCGCTACCGCAGATGGAGAAGTACTCGAAGCGATTGCCGAGCACATTTCAGCTACACTGGAAAGTGTACAGCTCGGAGAGAAGCGCCGCGAAATCGCGCGTCTGGACGAGCGGAATCGACTGGCCCGTGACCTTCACGACTCGGTGAACCAGATTCTGTTCTCCCTCTCGATGACGGCTAAAGGTGTAGAAAGGATACTAAAGCAAGAGCACACCTCCCATCCGGCTGCTGAGGCTGTCCGCGATATTCAAGAGCTCTCTCAATCTGCACTCAAAGAAATGCGCGCTTTAATCATGCAGCTTCGCCCTGCAGGACTGGAAGCCGGGTTATTGACCGCGCTGCAGGCTCATGGTCAGCAACTAGGGCTGTTGATACAGAGTCAACGCAGCGGTGTACTTGAACTTCCCCGCAATGTGGAAGAAGGACTCCTGCGCATTGGTCAAGAAGCACTTAATAATGTACGTAAGCACTCCGGAGCTTCTAAAGCTGAAGTATCTCTACATTTGAACGCTACCGAGGTGATACTGAGCATTTCCGATCAGGGTAAGGGCGGTGCCAAACGGCGCAGTAACACAGACACCAATGAATCTCTCGGCCTACATATTATGAAGGAAAGAGCTGAGGCACTCTACGGCCATATTCATATCCAGAGCGAAGAGCATCAAGGCACAACGGTTGAGGTAACCATCCCTTTCCCCCTCCAATCCACATGAAGTCGGGTGATCACAAATGATAATAGGTTTATTACTGGTTGACGATCATGCAATGGTTCGTCGAGGGCTCCAAGTGTTTCTCTCGACACAACCGGACATTAAGGTTATCGGAGAAGCGTCGAACGGCCGCGAGGCACTAGAGAGAACGGCTGAGCTCCAGCCGGATATCATATTAATGGATTTGCACATGCCCGTTATGAACGGCATCGAGACAGCTAAACAGCTGCGGATCTCCCATCCACAGGTCAAAATCATTGTGTTGACCTCCTTTTCTGATCAAGACCATGTACTCCCTGCTATCCGTGTAGGGATCAAAGGATATTTGCTAAAAGACATAGAACCAGAAGCGCTGGTTGTCGCCATCCGCAAGGTACACAGTGGTCAAGTTGAGCTGCATTCCGAAGCTGCCAGTCAACTGATGAATCTAATGGCAGCTTCTACACCAGAACAACTGGATGTTAGCAATCCGGATCTGAACGGACCCAGTACAACATCAGCTACAATCACCGCATCTGAGCTTCTTACCCCGCGAGAGCAGGAAGTGTTAGACCTCATTGCATTAGGTATGAGCAACAAAGAGATTGCCAGTAAGCTGGTCATCACCGAGAAGACTGTTAAGACTCATGTCAGTCATGTACTTGGAAAGTTGAACTTATCGGATCGGACTCAAGCTGCCATTTTTGCATTGAAAAACGGCTACAACTCATAGCGCCACAGCTCATCTACAACTTTAGACTTAGACGCTCAGCACAATGGCTGAGCGTCTTTGCTATGCAGGTTCATTCCTTGTGCTGATGTTAACAGAGGTCGATTCAATTATCATTGGTTTATAGCAATTGACCTCACATAGGAGTGGATACCGATGAAAGTCATGATCCTGACAGGCAGCAATCGAAAAGAAGCGACCAGCACGAAGCTGGCAGAGCATGCCGCACATTTTATTAATCAGCAAGGCGAACAAGTTACCCTGTTTAATCTCCATAAACGCCCACTGCCCTTTTATTCACCAGATGAGTCTTACTCGGAGCATGAGCATCTAAGCGCCCTCCAGCAAGAGATGCTAACTGCGAACGCAATCATCCTGATTACCCCGGAATACCACGGCTCCATGAGCGGCGTGATGAAAAACGCTCTCGACCATCTAGGCCAGACGCACTTCAACGGCAAAGTGGTATTGTCCGCTAGCTCTGCAGGTGGAGCTGTAGGTGTAAGCTCATTACTTCAATTGCAGGCGGTTGTACGCAACCTACATGGGATTAATACGCCAGACTGGATCTCCATCGGCGGGATGCAGCGCAAGCGGTTCGAGGTTGAATACGACGGGTACGAGGGTGGTCAAGAAATTGAAGATCGCATTCGCCTAGTCTTAGAATCATTCCTAAATTTAGCTCGCAAAATCAGTAGCCCGGCAGGTGCCGCCCTATGATCAAAGGACTGTTTGAAACCCATCTGAACGTGACTAACCTAGAACAATCTGCTCATTTCTATGAACATGTTCTGGGACTACCCTTAGCCCATTCGGAGAATACTGAAGGCCGTAAACGGCGATTTTACTGGATTGGAGAAGAACGTAATCAGGCCATGCTGGGGATTTGGGAGAAGACACCTTCCGAGGTTGTGCGTCAGCACTTTGCTTTCCAAGTAACGCTTGAGGATTTGAAGCAGTCAGTATCCTACCTTAGGGCAAAGGGGATTGAAGCCTCCAACTTCCTCGATGATGATAAGGGACAATTGTATGTATTTGGCTGGATGCCAGCCGTATCCGTGTATTTCAGTGATCCAGATGGTCATTCCTTAGAGTTCCTAGCTGTACTGCCTGATCCGCCCAGACCTGAGCTAGGAATGGTACCCTGGAAAGAATGGGAACTGATACACGGAAGAACCTGGTAGTTATTGATAAAATTCAGGCTAAGCCTGCACGAGGAGTCGAGAATATGATAAAAGGACTATACGAAGCACATTTACCAGTAAGTAATCTTGAGGTATCTATCGAATTTTATGAGCGATTGGGATTAAAAATGGCCTGGCGGGATGAGGAAACTGCATTCTTCTGGATTGAGAAAGGCCGGAGTTGGATCGGCATTTGGGAAGGAAAGGAAGTAGAAACGCCATACCACCCATCTTTAAGGCATATTGCCTTCCGCGTAACTTATGACGATCTGAAGCAATCACTGCAATGGCTGGAATCTATTGGGGTAGACGCTGTACCGTTCCGTAATCGAACTTCTGTTGAGCCTTTTATTCGAGCTTATCAAGGAAATGCTTCTGTGTACTTCAATGACCCGGACGGAAACAGCCTGGAATTAATGTGCCATGTAGAGGTTCCTGAACATTTGAAACATCTTTCAGAGAACACCATCTTAACCGAGTGGGAAAAATTGCTCGAACAGAAATAAAATACTCCAACAAAAAAACAGCTGCCCACCATCAAGGGTCCAGCTGTTTGAGTATGTTAGCTGCTTCTATTTAACCATCTCTAGCATGGTTTTAGTAAAGGCTGTTACTTAATCGTGATGCCTTTCTTCATAGCCTTCATATCTGAATTCGTGTTCACAAGCATTGGCAGTATCTTCATACTTCTCGTCATGGGAGAGTTACATTGCCAGCAGGTAGGTACATACTGAAATGCAAAATTATCGCGCATCCAACCGGTGCAACCTTCCTTGGTACAAGACCAAATGGCTGTGTCTTCCTGCGGAAGATCCTCCAGTGCTTTTTTACGAAAATACATAAGTACCCCTCCTTGGATCGAATCGAGACGATTTCGCCACCCTATTAGGGGCAGATTCATAAGATGAAAATAAAAAAGCTGCCCTCAACTTGAGTTAAGGGCAGCCTAATTTTCGAATTACAGTTTTACAACGTTTTCGGCTTGTGGTCCACGAGCGCCTTGAGTTACGTTGAACTCAACGCGTTGGCCTTCGTCCAAAGATTTAAATCCGTCGCCTGTGATTGCGGAGAAGTGTACGAATACGTCGCTTCCACCTTCAACCTCGATAAAACCAAATCCTTTGTCTGCATTAAACCATTTAACTGTACCTGTTTGCATGATATTACCTCCAATATTTTATTTAACACATGTCCTTTTATTCCTACGTAGTGTACGAACAAATAAAAATTCACACATTGGAAAAGGACTCATACGCACAAATGATAACCTTTTACAATATGTGAATTAAGGGTTAAATTTATGATTAACTTCATTGTACCACACTAAATCATTGAATGCAATGTAAATGCCTACTTTTTTTCATTCCGGCTCTATATCCTCTTATATTAAAGGCTTTAGAGCCGGAAATGTGCAAGGGTTAATCGATGTATCCTGCCAACCCTTTATCCATTAAATAATCCATCTCCGCATCAAGAATCGTCTCCACTGTGATTTCATCCAGCTTCACATCACGCTGGGCAACAACATAGTCAACTAGATCATCATTGTCGATGTCTACCTCGCCTTTGGCATTGGCCTTGGCGTTATTGATAAAGGTCTGTTCATGCTTCAACACTAAACGAATTAGTTTAGGATCTAATTTGGTTTTGGCAGATAATACGGTTACTAATTCCTGCTCGTTTAATTTGTCACTCATTTTTTAAATTTCATCTCCCTACAATGATTACACATCCATTGTAGCATATTTCGCGCTTTAACGCGTCATTACGCGAAGTATACCACGGTTTGTTCACACTTTTCTTGCTACCACAGGCTCTACAACATTCCACTTCAAGTAAGTTATTTAATAAAAACAGTTGTGAGGAACATTGACTTGTGCCAAAATATAAAAAAAGTGTTGGACCAAATTGAATACTAGAAAAGGCGGTTGAATTCATGAGCTCTGTATCTACCCAGCAATTAGACACAAACAGCAACAAGGCACATCGTTATATTGAAGACGTATACGCACAGGTTGTTGCGCGTAATCCTTTCGAGCCCGAATTCCATCAGGCTGTAAAGGAAATCCTTGAATCTTTGCTTCCAATCCTGGCTGCTGAACCTAAGTATCAGGAAAATGCCATTCTGGAAAGATTGGTTGAACCAGAACGTTTGATTATGTTCCGTGTTCCTTGGACAGATGATCAAGGCAAGGTCAGAGTTAACCGTGGATATCGTGTACAGTTCAGCAGTGCCATTGGACCTTACAAAGGTGGACTTCGTTTTCACCCATCCGTTAATGCTAGTATTATCAAATTCCTCGGCTTCGAGCAAATCTTCAAAAACGCTCTTACCGGCCAACACATCGGCGGAGGTAAAGGTGGATCCGACTTTGATCCTAAAGGAAAATCCGAAGGCGAAATCATGCGTTTTGCACAAAGCTTCATGACTGAATTGCAAAATTACATCGGTCCTGACCAAGACGTTCCTGCAGGAGATATCGGTGTAGGTGGTCGTGAGATTGGCTACATGTACGGACAATACAAGCGGATCCGCGGAGGATATCCGGCTGGCGTATTGACTGGTAAAGGTATTGGTTACGGCGGAAGTCAGGCTCGGACAGAAGCTACTGGTTACGGTACAGTTTATTTCGTAAACGAGATGCTAAAAGCAAAAGGCCTTTCCTTTGAAGGAAGTCGCGTTGTTGTTTCCGGTTCTGGTAACGTAGCGATCTATGCGATTGAAAAAGCTGTACAGCTAGGTGCAACAGTCGTAGCTTGTAGTGACTCCGCTGGATATATCTATGACGAAAACGGCATTAACCTCGAAACTGTCCGCCGCCTGAAAGAAGTCGAAAGAAAACGGATTAGTGAATATGTGAATGAACACCCTAACGCTGTGTATACCGAAGATTCCACGCAAATTTGGACTATTCCTTGTGATATCGCCCTTCCGAGTGCTACTCAGAATGAGATTGATGAAGCCATGGCATTGAAACTGATTGAAAATGGTGTTAAAGCAGTGGGCGAAGGCGCCAACATGCCATCCACCCTTGAAGCTATTCACCAGTTCCAACAAGCTGGCGTGCTATTCGCACCTGCCAAAGCAGCTAATGCTGGCGGCGTAGCTGTATCTGCACTTGAAATGGCACAAAACAGCATGCGTATGTCCTGGAGCTTTGAAGATGTTGATACGAAGCTGCATGAGATCATGGTTTCCATTTATCAACAGTCTGTAGATGCATCCGAGCAGTATGGACAGTCCGGCAACCTCGTTGCAGGAGCAAACATCGCTGGATTCAAAAAAGTAGCCGATGCTATGTTGGCTGAAGGCGTAATCTAATCAAGTATAAACAAACGGCGTTGTGATCATACGAAGTCCCCGTAACCGGAGAATAAGCAGCCGGGGACGGGGACTTTTTAATTCAACTATGAGTTCTAACCTCTACCCCTTAGTCACATTCTCCGTCGCTGCCTGCCCCTCCTCCATTTTGTTTGATACCTTTTGATAGAGATAGGAGATCCCGAGCAGGCAAATCCCAAAGCTGGCATAGGCGATAATCTTACTTCCGGTATTCAGTAGTCCCAGATCGTATAGCAGCAGCTTACCTGTCGCCAGAAGCGTTAATCCAAGGCCGAAGCGCCGGATATACACATATCTATTGCGGAAGCCGTACATGATGAACAGAACTGCTATCAACAGATACACAAGACTAAATATTAATCCCGCATCGTTTAATTGCAGCTGTACCCCCAGAAAAGCGGTGATGATTCCGAGCAGATATACCCCCATGAAGACAGGATAAATTTCCATACTTTTATACTCACGTTTAAGCAAGGTGATCAGCAGATCACGTCCGCTAAACCACACGAAAATATTGAAGATAATGAGTATACCCAGTGCGATATAATCAGCCCCGGTATTACGTGAAAGATCATTCTGCAGGCTTGGCAAGCCTACTGTAATCACCAAACAAATAGCATATCCGATCCCAAAGAGAAGTCTCACAAAATACTTAACAATCGTGTCATAAAGCACCTTCACCTTTGGCAATACATAGGCCAGAATAATAGTTAACAGAGCGGACAGCAGCAAATTATAGAAGGTTCTATGCGAGAAATCCTCCGGTACAGCGAGACGATACAGTCTTCTCGATTCATACAAACCATAGATCCAAAAATTCAATAACGCCGCATATTTAAACCACAGGGCTAAGGTGATTTCGTAAGGCTCACTGCGCTGTAGGACATCCTTTCGATTATGCTGAACGGCGTACCATACGGCGATAATCAGCATGCCTGCAGTAATGAAAATATATTTTAGCGGAAAATAGGCGTCTGTGGTATTCAGCCATTCATTGGCTATACTGAGCTGTATCGGTACATTTAAACCGAAGAACATCACAAGGCACAATGTCAAAATCCCCCAGCCCGCTCTTTCCATCCCCTTAAACCGATTTAGATTACCAAACAGGGTAAGCACGACGCCTTCGATCAACCAGCCTATGGACCACCAAGCTGCTCCGAATTGGAACGGAATCATCAGAATACCGAAGGTCAGCGAAGTAGCGTAGAACAGAAGCATGCTTTCTTTTTCCTGTGGCATAAGCTTCTCAATTCCTCTTCCAAGACCCAGATACAGCAGACAGAATAGCAGCGCCAGCGCACCATTGTAATCCTTGAGCCCTGCATCGAGAAATAGAAGATACAAGGTAAGACAGCTAATAAACGTATTGCATCCCAGTAGAGAGAAATCCCACCAAGACAACTTGGAGCGATACTTGAACGGGTACCATAACGTAATACCCAAATACATCGCAAAAGTCAGCACCGCATAAATCATATTCATGCCGTTGCTATCCGATAACGCTATTAATATCAGCATAGAGGGTGTATTAAATAAGTAGCTGATGTAATTAACCACGTTCCAGCGTTTGCGGAAGGAGATTAGTAGAATGAATAAATTCAGAAGAAACAAGTAACCCATTGCCACATAAACTGCATTGCCCGAAAGACCGAAAGCCCCAAGATAAGAATATAGTGGCAGGTACCCTCCGATTAAGCCCAAAGCACAAATACTTCGTGATTCATACCTTAAAGACAGGAGCACCGCAGTCAAAGTGACGAGCACCGATAAGGAAAGCCCTACATAAATACTGATAATATCCAGTAAAAAATAGCTATAGAAAATAGAGCCGTACAGCACTGAAATTCCGCCGCCAAGCAGCCCTAAAGCGAACGTCCCTTTTCCTTTGCGATATAGCCACTCCCCGCCCCCTAACATCAGTAAACCCAGTAGGAAAAAGGCTCCTCCTTTCATATAACCGGTGAACCAATTGGAATAGGAGTATCTGAATGCCGCTCCCACGGCCAAGATCAGTAGCAGGATACCAAGCTTGTTAATCCAACCTAGTCCAATTTTCATTTCGATCTGATTTTGTTTTCTTCGGCGTTCCAATACTTCTTCACTGATCTCTTCTGAGGCAAAATCATGTAATCCGTTATCCATTCTGGAGTTCAGAGCAATCTCGGATTCCCTCAGTCTTTGTCGCTGCGCTAGTACACGCTCATTTAACTCCGCCGACAACGCTCCAATCTGGCTGGATAAATCCGCTTTATCCTCACCCAGCTGCCTCGCGGCTGTTTGATACAGCTGCTGAATATGACGCTTCGTCTCCATCTCAAAAGCCGTCAGCCGGTCCGTATGGGTAAGGCTTTTAGAGGAAAAATAAGTCTGCAGCTTCTGTCTCGACAAGCTAAGAATACCAAGTTTCTCATTTAAGATTTGTTCCGTTAGCGTAACTTTTAGCTCTACATTCTCTTCTTGAAGCTTCCCTACCTGAGTCTTTAAATCTACTAGAGCAAGCTTATGTTTCTCATATTCCTTCTTCAAGTGTTCATTCTCGTTGACCAGATCGTGACTTTCATATTCCGCAATCAGAGCTTCATATTCCTTAATAAGCCCGTCCTGCTGGACCTTCATGAATCTAAGTCGATCTTTGAATGACTCCATAGCGCCTCCTAATGTGAGCGATTGTTAATAATTACATATTACTACAATTGGAAGGGTCTCTTATTCTTTTTTTAGGATTTGGGTAAATGAATATCACGAGCCAATTATAAAAAGCTGCAACATATTGGAGGGATGTCCCGTCTGAATAATAACAAGACTAACAAAAGTTTTTTAAAAAAGGAGCTTACAACTATGAACAACATTTTAAAAACAAGCACAGTTCTTTTAACTTTGTCCCTAGCACTTTCAACTGGAGCAGCCTATGCTGCACCTACCACAACTTCCGCAAAAAATAATGCTGCTCAAACTACGGTTAGCGCTAACCAAAAAACATTTGCGATTGAAATCAACGGTTCCGCCCTGAAAGAAACAGGCTTCCAAACTACAAATGGCAAAGAGCCTATGGTGCCACTTCGTTCGGTTACTGAAGCACTGGGCTTTGAACTAACTTGGAATGGACAAACTAAATCCGTTGATCTTATCAATGGTGCTGTGTTCACTACAGTGAAAGCCGGAGAAGATCGCTATAGCATTAATAAAATGAATACTACGCTTGGAACTGCACCACAATTGGTTGACTCCATTTTATATGTTCCAGCTTCCTTTGTAAGTGAAATTATCCACCATAACATGACAGTGAAGGGAGATTCCATCGTGATCACTGCTGCTAATCAGGAAGAGCATATGACCAAGACTGGCGTGATTACAGCTGTCAATAATGAAGGCAAATACCAATCCGTTCAGATCCAGGGTGTAGGCACAGATGGCATCGTACTGAATGTAGGCGAGGATACGACTATCGAAATGGCAGACGGTACAAAGCTTGCGCTGAAAGATCTTCATATCGGTATGACCGTAAAAGCAGAGCATTCCATGATCATGACCATGAGCCTGCCACCTCAAACTCCAACTTACAAGATCACTGTTTTAGATGAGCAGAAACAGAATGATCTTTTGGGTACTGCAGGTACCATTGAAGAAGTTCAAAAAGACGATGAAGGAAACATCAGCATCACCGTTAAAGGCAGTGGCCTGAACGAACAGTCACAACAAGAAGTAGTACTTCGCATTAGCAAAGATACCGCGCTAATCAATACCGATGGCAAAGCTGTAAACAGCAGCGAACTTGTAAAAGGTGCAAAGGTTGTAGGATTCTACAGCCCTATGCTGACTAAGAGCCTGCCACCAATCGGTACAGCTGCTAAAGTCGTAGTAGATTCCGTTCAACAATAAGAAGAATAACGTTATTAATGGACATTTGTCATAAACTAAACAAGCGCGCGGCC
>NZ_NFVA01000165.1 GCF_002264395.1 Paenibacillus sp. VTT E-133291 | reverse complement strand
CCAGGGTTCGAGCCCCTGAGAGTCCATCCTTTAAAGAAACGGCAGAGATGCCGTTTCTTTTTTTTATAAGAGTTATACGGTTTCAATCATAGTCACAAAAAAAGCCACGAAGTGCGATATTAGCGTACTTCGTGGCTTTTAATATTTATGGAAGGATATTACCCGCAGCGCGGTAAATTTCATACCATTCGGGTCTGGTGAGTGTAATATCGGATGCTTTGGCAATATCCCGCAATCGCTGCGTATTGGTTGTACCTACAACAGGCTGCATATTTGCCGGATGTCTGAGAATCCAGGCAATGGCAATAGCAGTATTGGTAACCTCTTTTTCAGCTGCCAAACGGTTAATGACCTCGTTCAATTCAGGGAACTTGTCGTTGTCCAGGAATACACCTTCAAAAAAGCCATATTGGAAAGGCGACCATGGCTGAATGGTCATGTCGTGTAGACGGCTGTACTCCAAGATCCCGCCATCATGGACAACCGAACCGGAGTTGGTCATATTCACATTAAAACCGGTATCAATCATACCCGTGAACATAATGCTTAATTGGAGCTGGTTGAATAGCAACGGTTGCTTTACATTTTTCTTGAGCAGTTCGATTTGCAGTGGGTTTTGGTTGCTGACACCAAAATGCTTGACCAAACCCTTGCTCTCCAGAATGTCAAAAGCCTCAGCCACTTCTTCCGGCTCGAACAGCGTGTCAGGACGGTGAAGCAGAAGCACATCGATATAATCGGTCTTTAAGCGCTTAAGACTGCCTTCAACGGATTGTAGGATATGCTCTTTGGAGAAATCAAAAAAACCGTCGCGGATTCCACATTTGGTTTGGATCATCATTTTATCACGCATACCAGGATTGTTCTCTAGTACACCTGCGAATACTTCTTCGGCCTTACCACCTGCGTAGATGTCGGCATGATCAAAGAAGTCTATTCCGAGCTCCAACGCACTATGTACATGTGTATCAGCCTCTTTTGCAGACAAGTCCGCAATCCGCATACAGCCAAGCGAAATTTGGGACACGTCAAGTGCACCATTCGCTACACTAATTTTTTTAACCATGAGGGATTCACTCCTTAGAATGTAAGTTAGAACTTGCAGTATTCTATCAAACCATATCACAAAGTGGGAGGCTAAGCCAATATGCCCTACGACGTATAGGTAGGCTGCAAGCAAAGTGCAAAAAAAAAGAGGCTGCCAACTCAGTAGAATTCACTACTTTTGCAGACAACCTCTTTTTTTATACATCCATAATTATTATATGGATGTGCTCAGAATCATTCTAGTACATATTCGGAATGTCGACATTAGGATCAATATCTGCTTCGTAGTCTACGCCATCTGTTCTAAAGCCAAACAGATTGAAGAAATCTTGGCGGTAGCCTTCAAGATCTGCTAGCTCACCTGCATTATCAGTTGTCAGCTCGTCCCAACGTTTCATAACCTCTGTCTGAACGTCCTCACGCATTTCCCAGTCGTCAATGCGGATCAAGCAGCTTCCGTCAGCAGTAGCCTTGCCTTCGCCGTATAGGTGCTCAGAGAACAAGCGATACATTTGTTCAATACAGTTCTCGTGCAGGTCTTTTTCCTTCATCACTTCGTAAAGGGCTGAGATATAAAGGGGCACTACAGGAATCGCTGAGCTGGACTGAGTTACGAGCGCCTTATTAACGGACACAAAGGCACGTCCGCCTTTTGATGAAAGAAGGTCATTCATTTGAATCGCAGTTTGTTCCAGATCGTGCTTGGCTTGGCCGATTGTTCCGTCCCGATAGATAGGATGAGTGATTTCAGGCCCGATGTAGGAGTAAGCAACGGTAGTAGCACCATCTGCAAGGACATCAGCTGCTTGAAGCTGATCGATCCACATTCTCCAGTCTTCGCCGCCCATTACAGCGATTGTCTGACGTACTTCTTCTTCATTAGCAGGCTCAATGGTGGTCATGGATACTTCGCCTGTATGGAAGTTTAAGGTTTTATTCGAATAAGCTGTTCCCACTGGTTTAATAACGGAGGAGAAGGTTTCCCCTGTTACCGGGTGGGTACGACGAGGTGAAGCGACACTATAAATAACTAAATCGATGGTGCCATATTCAGCTTTAATCAATGCAATGGTCTTCTCTTTAATAGCATCAGAGAAAGCATCGCCAACTATGCTGTGTGATTTAAGTCCAAGCTTTGCTGCTTGTTGTTCAAAGGCAGCGGAGTTGTACCAGCCTGCAGAAGCGGTGCGCTGACCTTCCGCTGCTTTATCGAAGAACACACCAATGGTATTGGCGCCAGCACCAAATGCAGCTGAAATTCTGGAAGCTAGTCCGTATCCGGTAGAGGCACCGATGACGAGTACATTCGCAGGTCCCTCAATTTTCTTTTGTGCTTTTACATATTCAATTTGTTGTTCTATTTGTTTGGCGCATCCCTCTGGATGGGCTGTTGTGCATATAAATCCGCGTGTTTTAGGTTGAATAATCATCAAGGAATTCCCCTTTGTATAAAAATTAAAGTCTACTGATACACAGAGAAAGTATAGCAAACAATATTTACTAATACAAAGAATTTAGGATATTCGGTAAGAATACGCTGCCCTGTATTTTTGTTTGTTGGCTAGCTGCGCTATCGAGTCTTGATCATTTATTAAGGCTTTCGGACTCCAGTAGCGCTAATCCTTAGAAAAGGGGCTGCCCCAGTAGCCATTTCATGACTTCTAGGACAACCCCCTTTATTTTACTTACATAAAAGGCTATTACGCCTTAAAGATTGAATCAATCGCTTTGATCTCTTCTGGTGTCAGCTGAACTTTCAGAGTCTGGAGATTCGATACGATCTGTTCCGGACGTTTAGCTCCGGGAATAAGTGCGTCGATGGAAGGTACAGTTAAATACCAGGCTAGCACTACATGTGCGACTTCAACACCTTTGGCATCGGCAATTTGGCGAACCTTGTCTACTTTCTCCAGGTTTTTGGCAAAGGTCGTTCCTTGAAACATTGGATTGTTCTTTCTATTGTCGCTGAACGTATCGCCTTGCTTATACTTGCCGCCAAGAAGTCCTGACGCCAGTGGGAAGTAAGGAACGAAAGAAATGCCATGCTCCTGCGTGTAAGGGAGCAGGTCTTTTTCCGCATCACGGTGCAGCAGGTTGTAATGGGATTGGAGTACATCTACATGGCCGTCCTTGTTGGCTTCTCTCAGCTGTTCAATGGAGAAGTTGGAGACACCAATCGCTCTGATTTTTCCTTCATCCTTCAGTTTCTTAAGCTCGCCGACAGCATCATCCTTAGGAGTGCTTTCATCAGGGAAATGAATATAGTAAAGATCGATATAATCGGTCTGGAGGCGTTTCAAGCTGTCTTCCACAGACTGTCTTAGAAAAGCTGGAGAGTTGTCGATCGTAACCTTATCGCCAGTAATCTTATGAGCGCCCTTAGTAGCAATGACCACATTGTCACGACCGCCTCTTTCTCTCAGCACTTCTCCAATCAGTTCCTCGGATCTACCTGGACCATAGATAAAGGCGGTATCAATGAAATTGATCCCATGGTCAAGAGCATTGCGAACAATGTCTTTACCAGTCTCATCATTTAAGCCGGGAAATAAATTATGCCCGCCAACAGCATTGGCACCCAGCCCAAGAGGGAGTACCTGCAAATTTGTTCTACCTAAAGTTATTTTACTAGACATAATCAATCGTCAGCTCCTTAAAATAGAATATGAACTATATTAAGTATAGCGAATAGCTAGTGGTTAAACAAATTCCTGAATTCCAGCTTTATACATGAATATTTAAAGCGTATAAGTTATGATATAAAGAATAATTTCGTGTTCCCATATTTGTTTTCTTGCCACAATGAAGTAATGGAGGTTTGTCTTATGCTAGTTATTAATCAAAATGAAGTGGCTGAGTTATTAGCAATGGAGTCTTGCATCACTGTGATGGAATCCGTTTTGAAGGATTTGTCCGCAGGACAAGCCATACAAAGCTTAAGACAAGTACTCCCGCTGCACCAAGGCAATCTGATTGGCTTAATGCCGGGCTTTTTGCAGAGCGAAGAAGTAGCAGGCGCCAAGATCATCAGTGTGTTTCCAAGTAATCATGGCTCAGGTTTACCTTCCCATCAAGGGCTTGTTACGTTATTCGATTCTTCTACCGGTGTTCTGAAAGCTGTAGTAGATGGACAGAAGATTACTGCAATTCGCACAGCGGCTGTTAGCGCAGTAGCCACTCGTTATCTGGCCAGAGAAGATGCAGAGGTGCTTGCCATTCTGGGCACGGGTGAACAAGCCAAAAGCCATCTGGAAGCGATGTTACTGGTTCGATCGATTCGTGAGGTCAGAGTTTGGAATAGAACACCTGCAAAGGCAAGAGATTTTCAAGCAGAAATGAGCCCTAAATATGGTGTGGATATAATTGTGGCGGAGTCTGCTCAAGAGGCAGTGAGACCTGCAGATATTATTTGTACCGTAACAGCATCCACAGAACCTGTGCTCAAAGGAGAATGGCTGAAGCTCGGAGCACATATCAACGCTATTGGAGCGTGCAGATCTGCGGATCGCGAGCTGGATTCGGAGACCGTTCGGTTAGCTAAGTTATATGTTGACCGATTGGAATCCGCACATCATGAATCAGGGGATTATTTAATTCCGCTGAAGGAAGGCGTGATTAATTCAGGTCATATCATCGGTGAAATCGGTGAACTGATCAGCGGGTATATTGAGGGCAGAGCTACAGCTGATGAGATCACTCTTTTTAAAGGACTAGGACTTGCGATAGAAGATTTAGCAGCGGCTAACTTCATTTATAATGAAGCTGTTAAATTACAAAAAGGCATTGAAATTGCATTCTAAGGAGCGACCACACGATGAGTACATATGAAGGTTTGTATGATTTCAAGTTGACGGAGCAGGAAGAAGAACGGGCAGTACGTTTGCACGAGCAGAACATTAATATTGATTTGCTATTTCAAGGTCCCTTATCTCCAAACGCAATTCCAGAGTCTGTGTCTGAAAAAATAAAAGAGCTGTGTGAGCCCTATAAAGATGAGCCGATGATATACAGCAGCATGCCAGCAAAAATGATCACAAAGCTGTCGGCCAGCGGTGAGATTCCTGAGTATAAAAGTGAATGGTATAAATCGGGAATTACAGCAGGTAACCGGGAGCTTCATTTAGAGTCCTTAGAAAGCATGATCAATAGCATGGCTGAAGTTCAGCTTCAGATCGACTCCGCAGATTGGTTAGTGAAAGCTTTAACCGCAGAGGACATACGTGCAGCCAAGCGTAATGGCCATAAGGCGGGTATTATCACGGCGCAAGAAACGGATGGCCTAGGTACCAATCTGGACCTATTAGATGTGTTACATAATTTTGGCTTAAGAATTTTACAATTAACCTATAACAATCAGAATCAGGTCGGTGCAGGCTGTGCAGAACAGTCGAACGCTGGAATTACGAATTATGGAAAAAGATTCATTGAGCGCCTCAACAAGCTCGGGATCATTGTAGATACGGGACATTGCGGAAAACAAACAACACTCGATGCCTGCCAGTACTCTAAGACTCCGGTCATTGCTTCACACACGGGTGTTGAGGCCATCTATCCGCATATGCGCTGCAAAAGTGATGAGGAAATCATCGCGATCGCTACGACGGGTGGAGTCATCGGTATTTTTGCTATGCCGTGGTTTGTTCATGAAGATCCTAACCATACGACCATTGATCATGTGCTGGATCATATCGAATATGTGATTCGGCTTGTAGGCGTGGATCATGTCGGGATTGGAACGGATTGGCCGATGAGCGATGTGCTCTGGTCATTGATTTATTTTAAAGAACATATTGCACCTAAGCTAGGATTTGCCAAAGGAGACGGACCTTCTACTGAAACCGTTGCTGGGCTTGAAAAATATAGCTATTTTATCAACTTTACTAGAGGACTAGTGGCTCCCGG
>NZ_NFVA01000237.1 GCF_002264395.1 Paenibacillus sp. VTT E-133291 | reverse complement strand
TGAACTGTGACCGTATTTGTGGAAAGTTTAAAAAGAAGACCTTTAAGAAGCAGTTAATAGGTGACTCCTGAATTCATCGGGAGTCATCTTTTTTAATGTCCATTGATATCTCTCGGAGTTATAGTAGGCGATATAGTCATCAACCCTTGTTCGTAGTTCTAAGAGAGTCATACAAGACTCGTACTCCAAATCATCCTTCATATGGCCAAAGAAGCTCTCCATGGCGGCGTTATCCCAGCAGTTTCCTTTCCGTGACATAGACTGTGTAAACCCAGCTTTGCGTACGAGAAGGCGGAATCTAGGGTGAGTATAGTGCATTCCTTGATCCGAGTGTAAAAGGGCTTCTGGATGAATATTTCCATCCAATCGTTCAAGTAGTTTCTCCAGTGTTCGTTCTACAATTGGCATGGCCAATGAAGTAGAGAGGTAGTGAGCTAGAATTTGTCTCGTAGCCCCGTCTTTCACCACAGATAAATAAGCACACTGTCCATTACCATAATGCATATAGGTAATATC
>NZ_NFVA01000160.1 GCF_002264395.1 Paenibacillus sp. VTT E-133291 | reverse complement strand
GCCAGTACTTGGCTTTTGGGACAGCCCCTTCTACTTTAATCGCTATCTTAATGGATTAGTCCATGGCTCAATAAGTTATTAAGCTTCTAAACAGTAGGCTTGTAGCTGCTTGCGCTTATCAGCAGTCATGCCGAATTCCTGTTCGAGGAAAATCTCTACACTTTTATAACGCGCGTCGATGGCAGAGAAAATGGCTTCCATGAATTCTCTGCGCAGTATAAGCGCAGCCATAACAGTATCGACTTCCTTAGGTGACAAATGCTGTGAGGCTTGCTTTTTTATTTGCTCATTCAAAGGACCAAGTGTCTGATTGGAGAGCAAGTAGTCTTCTATAATCGTCTCTCTTGGAACGCCAAGTGCCAGGAAGATGAATGCTGATCCTACGCCAGTGCGATCTCTTCCACCGGCACAATGATGCAGGATACTGAATTCATCTGGAAGCATAATAGTTGCCATAAGTCGTTTGAAGGAAGGGTTATTAAAGGCCATATCCAAATACATATTAACCAAAAAGTCTGTCGTAAAATGTTCAAGGAATCCAGAACGAACCACATCTCTCATGTCTCCAGGCACCTCTTGCTTTAGTGCAGGTACACAAATGTTATTAACTCCTGGAATGACTGGATCTGGTTTTAAACGAATTTCTTCTATTCCCCGATAATCAAATATGGTCTTTATCCCCAGTGATTTTAAGAGTTTTATATCTTGATCGGTCATTCCTGTTAATTCGGCTGATCGAAAAAACAAACCGTATTTGACTCTACGGCCATCTGAGGTGGTGTATCCGCCCATATCTCGGAAATTGAGGACGCCTTTAAAGGGGATAACACGATGCTTAGAATCTGTTGTACCTAGTTTCTGGTTCATTTTCGTACCACCTTTGGTTGGTTATTGAATAGGCTATTCTAAAATGTGAAAAGGGTGTCGCTTAACAATAAAAGTTTGCCCATAATACTATATATAGTACCATGATAAATACCAACAACCCGAAAGGATAGTGTGACATTTTATAAACTAATATCTCTGTTAATTGTCGCGCTATTGCGCTGTATACGGAAATTTCTAGTAGGAGTGTGTAAAATGAATTTAAAAGAAAAGTTGATAGTAATAAAAGAAAATGGCTACCAAGCACCTCCCGATACCAACCAGTTAATACAAGAAATGATACATAACATCGGTTCTGTGGATGCCGAGCTGCGTGATGACCTGATTTATACAATCTTATCACATTGGATTCCTGGTAATTCTCTAACTGCAAATGAACTAGAACAACTTCTTCCAGTTATTTTGGATCATAACCATTTGCATTTTAAGCTTGGTGAAACAAATACAGACGCTGTCTTTACTCGATCTTTCTCAATGTTAGTCATACCACTCGTCTTAGAGAGACATAGAGAATCACCATTTCTCTCAAGAGAGCAAATTCATCAGATAAAAGAGAAAGTATTTTACAATGTACAAGAAGAGCGAGATTACCGCGGGTATGATGAAGAAAAGGGCTGGGCTCATGCCATAGCCCATGCAGCAGATGCTTTAGATGATTTAGCTCAAAGCTCCGAACTGGATAACAATGACCTCAAAACGATTCTCCATTTGGTTTATGAAAAGATGATCATAACAGATCGAATTTACTCCGATGGGGAAGATGAGAGAATGGTAAGACCCATAATTAGTATTTTAAATAGAAAAATAGTTAGTCAGACTGATGTAGAGCAATGGATTCAAAGTTTTGGTGATGTGGAGAAAAGTTCAGAGTTTCTTCCTGCCTTTAGGCAAAAAAATAATATAAAGAACTTTCTGAAAAGTTTATACTTTCGAGTGAAATTTTATAAAGTAGATGCCGATCTCTGCCCAACTATCGAGCATACATTATATAAAGTAGAAAAAGTATACTATTCCTAATTAAGAAACAAGTGAGGAACGATTCAGGCGCTTACATAGGATTAAGTTTATTAAAAAAAGCCCACAAATATATGGGCTTTTTTATTTTTCATCGTAAAATATAACCCCCATCAGGAAATAGGGTGCTTCCCGTAGTATAGTTATTAGTCATCAAATAAAGGGTTGTATGTGCTGCTTCGTCGGCATGCCCTACCCTGCCAAGGATATTCATATTTGTATATTCATCGTAGGACTTGTCTCTAGTTTCTTGTTCTGCTCCTATCCAATTAAAGTTGGTATGAATGGTGCCTGGGGAGATAACATTTACTCGAATAGGAGCCAATTCTACAGCCAATGCTTTTCCCAGACTCTCAATCGCGCCGTTACAAGCTGCATAGGAGGCACCATCGGCAAGTGGTCGTTGACCGAATGCGCCAGACATCAGAACAATAGAGCCTGTTGCGTTTATATAGGGGATCGCGTATTTCACAGCATTATACTGAGGCCAGAACTTTGCATTAAAGCAGCTATGAGCAATCTCTAAGCTTGAAGTAATTGGTCCTCTAACATAGGAGGCGCCGGGAGTGAACAAATGATCGAAGTTGCCGGTTTTTTCGAAAAATGACTTTAAGTCTTCTTCATTTTGATTATCAAGCGAATGAATTTCGTTAGATTCGGACCCTAGAAATTGTTGGGCTTTTTCTAATTTTTCTTGTGAACGCCCGGCGATTATGACATATGCGCCTTGTTCAACCGCTTGTTTGGCAGTCGCGAGCCCAATTCCGGAGCTTCCTCCGATAATGACGATTCGCTGGTTTTTTAATGAATTCCTGGACATTTTTATCTACTCCGTTCATAGTTAAATGGACTTTTAAGTTCTGTTTTTTATTATTAGGTATAAAAGAAATTCTGCACAGTACGCACTTTTTTCGTACTAGGTACGATTGTTCGTACTAGCTGTTAAATAGAATAACTATCGAAAGAGATGATCACATGGATTTACTGGAGCCGAGATTGGCCGGAGTGCTTACAACGCTTGATAAGATCGGTGGAAAGTGGAAGCCGCTCATTTTATTTATTTTATTGATAGATGGTACCAAACGATTTGGCGAACTCAGGCGGATTATTCCAGAGGTCTCTCAAGGGACATTAACTAAGCAACTACGGGAGCTTGAAGAGAATCAACTTATCGATCGTGTGATTTTTCATGAGCTTCCATTGAGGGTGGAATATAGTATTTCAGAACATGGCAAATCACTAATTACTGTTTTGGATAGCATGTGTGGCTGGGGAAGGATGCATCAGGAGTATTTAAATAATATAAATAAGTAAGGGGCGGACATTATTATAAATACTATTTTGCAGGACCCAACGGGTCAGGCCTATAAGACGCTGATACAGGTAGCTATGGAAGTGTGTGATGAATTTATTTTGGTCAAACGTGATCAGATGGAGTTAGAGCCAGAAGGATATGAACTATTGGAACGGTTACAGCCTTTTCTCAAAGAGATCGTCAAAGATGATTATTGGCCGGGAACTCGGCTTATGGGACATTACGCAGATGTTTATTTTTTTAGATGTTCACCGGATGCGGTCGATATTTTACTATCCTATTCTACGAGCTTATACTCATGGGTGCAGACTAGGGTGCCTGATGATCTTTGTTTTTTAAGACAGGGGCAACCGTGGTTAATCAATACAGCTCATGAGCGAGAAAGC
The DNA here is from genome assembly GCF_002264395.1 of Paenibacillus sp. VTT E-133291. Taxonomy (GTDB): domain Bacteria; phylum Bacillota; class Bacilli; order Paenibacillales; family Paenibacillaceae; genus Paenibacillus_AQ; species Paenibacillus_AQ nitricinens. Next base: position 2,860 of record NZ_NFVA01000160.1, on the reverse strand, counting down.
CATATTGTAACTGATGTAGAAGAGGAGCTGAACAGACTAGAAGAGGGCGGACTATTGTTCCGTGACTTATCTGTGTTTTACCCTTTATAAAGGTAGCAAAGAGGCGATGTTTACAAAGACAGAGTCTCTTTTTTGTGCTGGGAATATTTTGTAGACAAAACGGTCTACAAGTTGTAAACTCTAATTCAAATGGAAGGTCTAGGAATTGTAGACCAACGGGAGGTGCCAGGTTGAAGGATCTCAGAATGACCGAAATGGAAGGGAAATTTGCGGAATTAATATGGGACCACGAACCGATTCCTTCAGGGAATCTGGTGAAGTTGTGTGAATCCGAGCTAAACTGGAAGAAATCAACGACGTACACGATGTTAAAAAGACTTGAAGCTAAAGAGATTTTTATCAATGATAATGGTGTGGTAGGTTCTCTTATTAAAAAGGATGACTTTTATGCGGAGCAGAGCAAGGCGTTTGTGAAGGAAACCTTCGGCGGTTCGTTACCCAAATTTTTGGCTGCTTTTACAAAGAGTCGGAAATTAAGTGAAAGCGAAATTGATGATGTTCTAAGACTAATCCATGAGCATAAGGAGGAGTAACGGTGGCTCAGCTGTTTGGACAACTTTTAAACATGAGCATTACGGGAAGTTATGTGATTGTGTTTATCATCGTGGCGCGGCTGTTCTTAAGAAAAGTTCCCAAAATATTCTCCTTTGCCTTATGGTCTGTGGTTTTGTTCCGGCTTCTATGTCCGTTCTCGATGGAGAGTATATTTAGTTTTATCCCTTCTGAAGTCCAGAACTCACCTCTAAATCAGCTATACACACAAACGCCTCGAATCCCAAATGTAATCAACACATCCGAGCAAGCCGTAAATAATATATCACCCGTACCTATCCCCTCTACACCTGCTGTACCAAGTGGTATAATCCCTTCAAATCCTTCAGACGTGTGGATTAACATTGTCCAATATCTATGGTTGATTGGGATTGTGCTGCTGCTCATTTACTGCATTGTTACTACTATTCGACTTTCACTAAACTTAAGAGACGCAACCCCACTTTTCGAAAATGTATATGAGCATAACGGCATCTCCACACCTTTTGTATTCGGCTTCTTTAAGCCTAGAATATACCTTCCAAACGGTCTTTCCGATCATGAAAAAGCTTATATCATCAAACACGAGCAAGTGCACATACACAGGTGCGACCACATGATAAAACCTTTAGCGTTCGCTGTTCTGTGCGTACATTGGTTTAATCCATTGGTTTGGCTTGCTTTTTATCTGATGAGTGATGATATGGAGAAGTCCTGTGACGAAAGCGTCATAAGACAGATGGGCAGTGGAATCAAAAAGCAATATTCGACATCACTTTTGTCCTTATCTACTGGAAGACGGTTTATGGGTGGTTCACCACTTGCCTTTGGCGAGAGCAACACAAAAGGACGAATTAAAAATATTCTGAATTATAAAAAACCAGCCTTTTGGGTTATTTTAGTCGCAATCTTAGTCGTGGCTGCACTGTGTGTCGGGCTCATAAGTAATCCGAAAAATGATCCATTAACCGTAAAGGATTATGCCGAGCAATTTATGAAGCAGAACATTACGAGTTATGAGAACAGTAGAGATATTAAAATAATTGATAGTCAAATTACTAAGCTTGAAAAAATAGCGTCATTGGACGAACTGCTTGCAACACCCTTGGAAATTTGGAGTTTAGAATATCGCTTGAAACCGGATGATCCAACTAAGCTGATGATGACGGAAAATATGGTCGATGGATTTATTACCGAAGAAGGAAGCATGGGAAAGCCGATACTTATTTTTTCCATTATGAATTCAACACCGCAGTATCTGGGCGTCATCAGGAGTGGAGAGAATGATATGTCTTCACCAGCCGGTCAAGAAATGGCAGTGCGTGTGTTTCTTGAAGCAAACCATCAGCTTCCGCATGAAACTTATAGTGGGAAGCATATTCTAGTGAAATTCCCCTTAACTACAGGCGAAACAAGCCAACTGTTGTTATCCCAACCTGTTATTCAAGGCGCTTCAGGGATTTGGAGTGTAGAGCGTTGGAAGGATTCGAACGGAAACGAGTATTACAATATACCTCAAACCGATGTTACGATAGCTGAATATTATGCCCGTCTGCAGACATTAGCTGATGAGGGGGAGGAGCCAGCACAACTTGATCCTTTACAGGTCGCAATGAATTATATAAGCAATGATATTGGAATGGGTCAGCATGTTAAGCTGGATCAGCTTGTGGTGGACAATGAGGCTACAGCTGATGATTTTGCGATCACGCCCGAGAGTATATTAATAGGCTATGTTTTTAATCTTAGCCTGGAGAATCATTCCTTTGATTTTGATAACATTGAATGGCTAACAATGGAGGATTCCGCTCGCTTTAAAGGGTTGAATATTAATCCAGATGATGATATGCCTAATGGATTTTATATCCTCAACAAATATACGTATACCGATCCATTAGAGGTTACAGAGGATACCAAATATTCTATACTTGATGCTAATTCAGGTGCTCTAAAAGAAGTAAGCAAGCAGGAGTTTATCGTATATTTCAAGCAATATACTGATTTTATGCCCCCATGTGTGATTACTAAAAAAGACGGATATGTCACCAGCATTGCTGAGAAATATATGCCGTAAAATTTCCACTGATGAAAAAAGTTGAAGTATATTTATAGCGCAGAAGAACCCGCATGTGGTGCGGGTTCTTCTAAATGTTCTTCAGCATGTGTATAGGTGCTGGCTCGTTTACGTTACCTTCGGCACAATGTATTCGGTTTTTTTGCATACATTTGGCTTATTGCTTTACCTTCGGCACAATGTATTCGGTTATTC
>NZ_NFVA01000138.1 GCF_002264395.1 Paenibacillus sp. VTT E-133291 | reverse complement strand
TCCTGGGAGAGTAGGACGTTGCCAAGCACACGAAGCCATTGTTGATTTATCAACAATGGCTTTTTTGTTCCCTTTATCGGTTGATTTAAATAATGTGGATAAGTTATGGGGAAATAACAAAAAAATAAAAGTTACTAACATGTGGATGAAATAATTAAATTTATTCATAATTGAAAGTAGTCCCCATTTTATGTGGATAGAGCAGTGGTATATGTGGATACTTCAAATAAATGCAAGGATTTTTTGCATTATAGGGGGATAAACAATGGAGAACCATACTAATCTTGTGTGGATAGAGCAATTTTCTGTACATGCGAGTGACACGGATTATCGCTCAAAAGCGAAGTTATCCTTTATTTTGGATGTAATGCAATGCGCAGCGGACTTCGCCGTGGGTAATTTGGGGATAAGTGTAGAAGAAATGCTGAATGCAGGAATGGGCTGGATGATGATTACGTTAGATCTTGATTTTAAGCGTATTCCTCGCCCAAATGATGTGCTTAGTGTACATACCTGGAGTAAAGGTACCAAAGGGGCTTTATGGCAACGGGATTATCGTATTTTGGATGCAGATCATATAGAGATTGCCAAAGCGCGTTCTATATGGGCTTTAGTAGATATTGAGAAGAGAAAGATACTCAGACCGAACGCTCTTCCAGTTCAAGTTAAGCATTATAATGGCGATTCAGTAGGCGATATGCCTGTTAAGGTAACGATCCCTACTGATATTACTATGGAAGAAGCTTATCGGTATCAGGTAAGATATAGTGGGCTGGATAGCAACGGACATTTGAATAATGCCCGATACGGAGATTTATGTTGTGATGCACTCAGTTTAGCGGAATGGGATAATGCGGAGTTCACACGCTTCCGGATTACTTATCTACAAGAAGCTAAGTTTGGGGATGAACTGGTCATTTTACGTTCAGCTGTAACGGATGATGGTATATATGTCCGTGGCCAGAATAGTGATATTGTATTTTTTGAAGCATGTATTGAGTTGAAAGATATGAATAAGTAAAAAGTTTATAAATATGGAATATTATTATAAAAGCGATTTGTCCGAGCATCAATCGGGGCAATCGCTTTTTTATTTGAATATAGTTGATGATTTTAACATATTTGGAATAAATCTTTGAGCCTGTCACAATTCAAGAGTCTACATTCGTTATATAGTTGTAGTCAATAACAAGGAGGTGATTCTTTGGAACATCGCAGCCCCGGGGTCCCTGTGAATCAAACGTTAATTGAAGAGGCTATAAGTCAGGTTCTTGAAGGCAACCGAGAAGCCTATAGAACTATAATACAAGCCTACGAAAGAAAGATTTATACGTATTGTTATTATATTTTAAGAAGTCATGAAGAAGCAGAGGATGCTGTGCAAGATATATTTGTAAAAGTGTATCAGGAACTCAGACGTTATGAGAAACGAGTATCTTTTAACGCATGGCTTTATAAAGTGGCCTACCATCATTGTCTGGATCAGATTCGTAAACGCAAACGACGAAAGCGTCTGTTGTCGCTATATAAAGAACAGCAGCCCAAAGCCTATTATAATCCACACGACGAGGAACTTTTGCAGAAGTTATTTATGGATGGCCTGACAGCCGAAGAGAGTAATCTACTGATTCTTAAGGTGGTTGAGCAGTACAGTTTTGAAGAAATGAGTCAGATTATGGATTGTAATTCAGCTACTTTACGCAAGAAATTTGAACGTCTACGCAAAAAGTTGATCCGGCAAAGAATGAATGAAGGAGGTAGCCCTCATGGAGAAATGGCAAGATCGAACTGAAAGTGAGAAGATGGAGTACATTCGCCAAACATTCCAAAATCATGAAATGCCGGTAGACAGTTTCAGTGATTTAATTATGAAGCGAATAGGAGACGAGGGAATGGAAAAACGAGCGGTAAGAATAGGTGGAAAAAACCTCCTGAAAAAATCACTGGTGGTTGCCTCGGCAGTAGCAGTGTTGGGTGCGGGTATAATCGGTAGCGGATTTGTATCCCCAGTCATGGCTGAAACGTTGAAGCAGATTCCTGTTGTAGGAAGTATTTTTAAGGGTATTGACGATAAAGGTCTTAATGCTGCTGAGGAAAAAGGATTATCTACTGCCCCGAACCAAAGCGTTACCCATGATGGAGTGACCTTAAAGGTTACCGATGCATATTATGACGGCTCGCGGTTGGCTTTTGCGATTGAACGGGAGGGCATTGATAATGATAGGATGATGGCAGAGATGATTATTGAACCGATTGAGTTCGATCCAGAGGTAATAGAACAGCAGTATGCGAAAGTGACAATGAACCAGTCCGAAAGAGGGTTGTTGGGTTCAGCAGAAGTGAAGTTGCCGAATGGGAAAGAACTGGAGAGCCAAATGTCGTCTTCTGGTGATGTTGAGGGGAAAAAGAATGCTATTTTATACGATTATAGAAATCTAAATAATGTAGAGGCATTGGGGAATGAATTTGAATTAAGCATCACTGTGCCGGTTACACAAATCGCAGAGCCTTTTGAAATCAAGGTGCCGGTGAAAAAAGTAACGGAAGGAATTATCAAGCTTGATCTGAACCAAACAAAAGAGGCAGAAGAATTCAGTTATACGATTACCAAACTGGAATTAACTCCAGCCACAAGCAGATTACAGCTCAGGGAAGAAGGTAAAGCGCCAACTGTGAAAGAAAAGGATGGATACACAACCTCTGAAATGTTCTATGAAATTGTTGATGAACTAGGCAATGCATTTTCTTCGAGTGGGTCATTCAACTTGCCGGCTATAGTCTATCCTATGGTAGACAAAGATTTCAGTCCGTTCCCGCAAACACCAAAAACAATTACAGTTAAGCCGTTTACTTACTCCATTGATGAGAGCCATAAAGAATTAAGAGATGAAGAAGGAAAACAAGTTAAACATTATTATCCGGAGCTTGAACAAACGATTCAGGTAGAGCAATAGTAGCTATTAATCCCATAAGCAAAAAAAGTCCGTGTCTGCATAGCAGATACGGATTTTTCTAATGGAATGAAGATTTCACTCACTGAGTTTTCGTTGTTTGATTTATTTAGTGTATAACGGAGTGACCCGGTAGGGCCTGACGATATTTGCTAACATTCATTTAATGATATAATGAAATTTGATGTGGAAAGGGGAGCATTATGAAGACATTAGTATTGGCGGAGAAGCCGTCTGTTGCACGCGAGATCGCACGGGTCATGGGATGTAATAATAAACAGAAGAGCTATATTGAAGGTCCAAAATATGTGGTTACTTGGGCACTGGGTCATTTAGTCGGCCTGGCAGAGCCTGAAGATTATAATAAAAAGTTTGCAACTTGGGCCTTGGAGGATCTGCCGATTTTACCGGAGAAGGCAAAGCTGAAGGTGCTGCGTGAGACCAACCAGCAATACAAAGCTGTTCAGCATCTAATGAAGCGTCAGGACATTGAGGAGCTTATTGTTGCGACAGATGCTGCCCGTGAAGGGGAACTGCTGGCTCGCTGGATTATGAATATGGCAGGGTGGAAAAAGCCATTCCGGCGGCTATGGATATCCTCACAGACTGATAAGGCAATTAAAGAGGGATTCGCAAAGCTCCGCCCCGGTCGGGAATTTGATCGTCTGTATGAATCTGCACGTTGCCGCGCAGAGGCGGATTGGATGATTGGACTGAATGTCACGAGAGCACTGACATGTAAGTTCGGTTCGCCGCTCTCCGCAGGGCGGGTACAAACGCCGACATTAGGGATGATCATGGATCGTGAACAGGAGATTACGGGTTTCCGTTCCGTTGATTTTGAGACGCTGACTGCTGATTTTGGAGATTTCCAAGCGGCATGGCGGGCCAGTAACGGCGATGGTCGGATATTTGAAAAGGATAAGACGGCAAGTCTAAAGGATAAGCTTACTGGACGCAGCGGCCGTATTATTAAGGTACAAAAGAGTGAGAAGAGCGAACCTCATCCACTCGCTTATGATCTGACTGAATTGCAGCGTGATGCGAACCGGAAGTTCGGCTTCTCCGCGAAGCAGACCTCCAGTGTGCTTCAGCGGTTATATGAGCAGCATAAGCTTGTCACTTACCCGCGTACGGACAGTCGTTACTTAACATCAGATATGACGGGCACACTCAAGGAAAGACTGGATAGTGTTGCGGTCGGTCCATATGCAGCGTTAGCACGTCCATTGCTGCGCAAGCCGCTGCCGATTACGAAGCGGATCGTGGATGATAGTAAAGTAAGTGATCACCACGCTATTATTCCTACAGAGCAGACTGTGTTGCTAAATGGGCTGAGCACTGAGGAACGTAAGCTGTATGATCTGATCGTGCGGCGTTTTATCAGCTTGTTCTACCCACCCGCTCGTTATGATGCGGTAGCTGTTACTGTCAACGCGGAGGGCGAGAGCTTCCATGTCAAAGGAACAACAGTAAAAGATGCCGGCTGGCGTGAAGTGTACGGCGGAGATATGAGTAACGATGATGACGAGGAAGCATCGGACGAGCCAGCAGCTGGCAGTGTAAAGCTGCCTGAGCTGCGCGAAGGGGCAACTGTCACGATTGGCCGCTGTATGGTGCGTCCTGGACGGACACAACCACCGATGCGTTATAATGAAGCTTCGCTTTTGACGCAAATGGAGAAGCATGGACTGGGAACCCCGGCGACGCGTGCGGATATTATCGAGAAGCTGGTTAGCTCCGATACCATTGAACGCCAAGGGAATCTGCTGCATCCGACTGGTAAAGGCAAGCAGCTTATTGAGTTGGTATCCACACAGCTACGGACACCAGATTTAACCGCGCGCTGGGAAGCCGAGCTGGAGAAAATAGCGCGTGGTCAAGGCAAGCCGGAGCTCTTCTTGCAAGGCATCCACAGTATGGCACAGGAGCTGGTAACTGGCGTCAAAACTAGTGGAGCAGAATATAAACCGCATAATGTCTCGAACAGTAATTGTCCGGAATGCGGTACAAGACTGCTGGAGAAAAAGAGCAAACGTGGCAAGCTGCTTGTATGCCCTGCAGATAACTGTGGTTATACCCGTGCCGGAGAGAAAAGACTATCGAATCGCCGCTGTCCACAGTGCCATAAGAAAATGGAGCTCAAAGAGGGTAAAGCAGGCATGTTCGTACAATGTTTGGGCTGTGGAATCACAGAAACCTTGGATAAGGATCATAAGCATGTGAATAAACGCGAACAGCAAAAACTGGTACAGCAATACAGTAAGCAAGAAAGCATTGGCTCTAACCTTGGGGAACTGCTGAAAGCAGCGCTTGAAGGGCAAAAGAAGGATAAGTAGAAAGCTTCGAATATATTGTAATTATGAAGGCTGCTGAGCGTGCTCAGTAGCTTTTTTTCTGTTTACGTAAGTTTTTGTAGTCTACGGATAGGCTTTGAATTAGAATGTTAAGCAAATACATAGAGCAGGTGATGAGGGTGGAAGCTCAGCAGGTGAATCAATTGAAAGCAGCAGATCGTCCACAGGCACAGGGTGGGAGCAGGTTGTTCTTTCTATTTATTGTATTTATGTTCTGGTTCTCTTCTTATATTTATGTTCCGGTGCTTTCACCTTATGTGGAGTATTTGGGAGCATCATATTTTATGGTGGGCATGGTGCTTGGCGTATATGGGTTAATGCAGATTCTGTTCCGACTGCCGATTGGCATCGGTTCAGATTATTTAAATCGGAGGCGTCCGTTTATCTACCTGGGACTGATTGCGAGCGGAGCCAGCTGCTTTCTTTTTATGTGGGGAGCACAGCCTGGTTGGGCATTGGCAGCACGTGCAGTATCCGGTATAGCGGCTTCCGCATGGGTGGTGTACACTGTGATGTTTGCGGGATATTTCCCGAAAGAAGAAGCTGGAAAAGCGATGGGCATGCTGCAATTCACTACGGTAATCGCCCAATTGTCCAGTATGATGATTAGTGGTTACATGGTGGAGCATTGGGGCTGGAACACCCCGTTTCTGATTGGCGGAATTGTAGCTATTGCGGCGCTGCTGCTTGCTCTACGATTGCCTGAACAAAAACAGGAGAAACGTCAAAATGCGATCCAGATCAAGGACCTGGCAGGTGTGATGAAGGAGCCACTTCTGGTAAGAGTCTCACTGCTGTCTGTATTGGCACACTGTGTGCTATTCATAACGATGTTCGGCTATACGCCAAACCAAGCCCTGAATATCGGAGCAAGCAAAGAAAGCTTGGGCTGGCTGACGCTCGCTTTTATGATTCCGCATGCAATCGCGACGCTATATGGTTCACGGACATTTGGAAGGCTGCTAGGAGACAGGGGGACACTTCTCTTAGGCTTTGCCGGGAGTGCGTTGTTTACACTTCTTATTCCTTCTATGCCCACGTTAGCGATGCTCTGTCTGACTCAGATAGGAAACGGATTTATGCAGGGACTTATTTTTCCATTGCTGCTAGGCAAGTCGGTATCCGAAGTAGATCCATATAAACGCGCAACAGCTATGGGTTTCTATCAGGCTGTCTATGCGGTAGGTATGTCTGCGGGACCGTTCGTGGCAGGCTGGATGAGTGCTGTGTATGGTTTGACTGGAGGGTTCTGGCTAGGCGGGATTGCTGCGGCGCTTGCTGCGGTATTGTCATGGGTATGGATGAAGGATGCACAGAAGTGAGACAAAAAAGGCAGATAGCGAAGTTATCAGCACGTGTAAGGATGATTGGTTTTTTGAGAAAAAGAGGAATATAATAGAGATAGATAGGAAGCAAGGAGGAGCCCGGGAGAATGGTCAAGGTTATAATGTTGTGGTTTGTGGTAATTAATATAATCGGGTATGTCGTCATGTCCGAAGACAAGAACAAAGCCCGTAAACGGCGAGAACGTGTCCCTGAGAAGACGCTTTTTCTGCTGGCAGCTATGGGCGGGGCATTAGGCGTACTGATTGCCATGTATCGTAAGCGCCACAAGACGCGACATATGTCCTTTAGGATCGGAATTCCCTTTCTTCTGTTGCTGAATATTTTTTTGTACAGCTATTTTTTAAGGTGATAGTCATTATGATTACAAACTAGAAAAAGAGGTGGCGTACATGTTATTCTCTAAAATTTTACTCGCCTATGATGGATCTAAGGCTTCTAATCAGGCTTTGGAGCGCGCAATTGAACTCGCAAAAGTAACGCCGGGCTCTACGATGCATGTCGTACACGCATTTGAATTCCCAAGATTTTTTATCGGAGAAGCTCTAGCACCACTGCCAGCTTCAGTGAATAAAGAATACTATGATTTAGCAGTGCAGACCACGGAAGAAGTAAAGGGACGTCTTGAGGCTGAAGGCTTGCATGCTGAGGTTGAGCTTTTACAAGGATCTCCTGCTGAAGTGATTTTGAAATATGCTAAGGAACATGCGATAGATGTAATTGTTATCGGCAGCCGCGGACTTGGCGGAATACGTGAATTTGTTCTGGGAAGTGTGAGCCACAATGTAGTGCAAAGTGCCCGCATTCCAGTGCTGGTAGTGAAATAATATAAAGTTAAAGGGACGCTTATGGCGTTCCTTTTTTCATTGTTAAGAAACTATAAGACGGAATGTAAAGCCATAAAGGGATGATATGTATTCGAATGAGGCCTAATCTACACTTAATATAACATCTGTTGTTAGAGCGAAGAGTGTACGGAAAGAAGTCTCTATCAGCAGAATTAAAGGCTATTGAGAATTTAAATGAGCTAAAAAGCGAACATTTATTATTACGCATTTATCAATGTTCGTGTTTGAGTTGACATCCTGTGTAGGGGATTGTTAAACTGATGTCATGAGCAACTCGTATAAAACCGGGAATATGGCCCGGAAGTTTCTACCCGGGAACCGTAAATTACCGGACTACGAGGAAATAGGATAATAGAATGCAGCAATGCATGCGGTCCGGGTAACGGAGTGATGCATGATGTCGTTTTCCGCCGCTTCATGGCAGTCTAGTGATAGGCACGCGGATTATTTTTTCCTAATTTCTTTACTAGTCCGATCCTCCCGCAGCAAAATGCGTCTGGTCATCGGGCTTTTTTTATTCGAATTTACAAGATAAAGATATCCATACTAGTGACTGGAAGGTAGGTCGAATCATGTCTGTACAGGTAGCTGTTATCATGGGCAGTAAATCGGATTGGGACACGATGGAGCACACTTGTGCGGTGCTTGAAGAGCTGGGATTATCTTATGAGAAGAAGGTAGTATCTGCGCACCGGACGCCGGACTTAATGTTCAGCTATGCGGAGGAAGCAGCGGGCCGGGGCATTCGCGTTATTATTGCAGGAGCGGGTGGCGCTGCGCATTTGCCGGGTATGGTGGCTGCAAAGACGATCCTGCCTGTGATTGGAGTGCCAGTGCAGTCGAAGGCGCTTAATGGGTTGGATTCGCTTCTCTCCATCGTACAGATGCCAGGAGGCATTCCAGTGGCAACGGTAGCCATTGGTAAGGCAGGAGCCATTAATGCAGGTCTCCTGGCCGCACAGATCATCGGAGCGTTCGATCCGGAAGTGCAGCAGCGCGCGCAGCTGCGCCGGGATGCGATCACGGACGAAGTGCTTGAAAGCAGCGACAGCTTATGAGACCGGAGGAGCTGAAGCTGCAGGAGGCTGGCGGCGCTAATTCGCCAGCCGCTATGGATGCGTCCGGCACGGACACCGTCCGGACGCTGCTGCCCGGCGCGACCGTCGGCGTGCTCGGCGGCGGGCAGCTCGGGCGCATGATGGCGCTGGCCGGCAGCGCCATGGGCTACCGCTTCGTGGCGCTGGACCCTGCGCCGGATGCGCCTAGCGGTCAAGTCACGCCGCAGATTACAGCGGCGTATAACGACCGGGACGCGGCGCGGGAGCTAGCCCGCCGCGCGGACGTCATCACGTACGAGTTCGAGAACGTCGACGCGGGCGTTGCCGCGCTGTTGACGGAGGAATCGTACGTGCCGCAGGGCAGCGCGCTGCTGTATACGACGCAGCATCGGCTGCGCGAAAAAGCCGCCATCGAGGCGGCAGGCGTACCCGTCGCCCCGTACCGGAAGGTGGATAGCCTTGTGGATCTGAAAGTGGCGGCGGCTGAACTTGGACTTCCCTGTGTGCTGAAGACCGCCACAGGCGGATATGACGGCAAAGGCCAGGCTGTGATCCGTCAGGAAGAAGAGCTGGAAGAAGCCTTCCGCCAGGTAGCACCCGGAGCCGTTGTACCGGAGCTGGTGCTTGAGAAGTTCATAGCTTTTAAGTGTGAAATATCCGTTGTTGCCGCACGCAGTGCTTCTGGAGAGGTTAAGAGCTTCCCACCGTCGGAAAATATTCATGTGAATAATATTTTGCATCTGTCCATTGTGCCTGCAAGAGTGTCAGAAGAGATTCAGCGGAGAGCATGCGAGTTGGCAGAGACATTAATCGCTGGACTAAATGCGGTTGGACTACTGGCAGTAGAAATGTTCGTCACAGAGGATGGACAGTTGTTCGTCAATGAGCTGGCACCAAGGCCGCATAATTCGGGGCATTACACTATGGACGCTTGCACGACTTCTCAGTTTGAGCAGCATGTCCGGGCAATTTGTAATCTGCCGCTGGGCGACACAACGCTTTTGACACCTGTAGTTATGGTAAATGTACTGGGTCAGCATTTGGATGGCGCCATTAAAGCGACCTGTACACAGGACGAAAAAGATAATAAGCTGGGTGTTGTACCTAAGCTTCATATATATGGCAAGACTGAGAGTAAGACCGGCCGCAAGATGGGCCATATCAATCTGCTCTGCAAGGATACCGGAGACGGCTTGTCCTGGGTGGAGCAATCTAAACTTTGGAGGAACTAAAGAATATGATCGAACGTTACAGCAGACCTGAGATGCGAGCTATTTGGACGGAGGAAAATAAATTCAAAGCGTGGCTTGAAGTTGAGATTTGTGCTTGTGAAGCATGGGCTGAGTTGGGAGTCATCCCGCACGAAGACGCAGCTAAACTGCGTAAGGACGCTAAATTCGACATCGCACGCATTGATGAAATAGAACAAGAGACTCGTCATGACGTTATCGCCTTTACACGTGCGGTTTCCGAGAGCCTTGGCGCAGAACGCAAATGGGTTCACTACGGTCTTACTTCTACTGACGTGGTAGATACAGCACTGGGTTACTTGCTGCGTCAAGCGAATGAGATTCTAGAGAAGGATATCATCAACTTTATTGAGATCCTTAAAGACAAAGCGGTTGCTTACAAAGATACGCCGATGATGGGCCGTACGCATGGTGTTCATGCTGAACCAACTACTTTCGGTCTGAAAATGGCGCTGTGGTACGAAGAAATGAAACGTAATTTGGAGCGTTTCCGCCATGCAGCGAATGGTGTGCAGTTCGGTAAAATCTCCGGTGCCGTTGGTACTTACGCTAACATCGATCCTTTCGTAGAAGAATTCGTTTGCCGTAAGCTCGGTACAAGCCCAGCTCCAATCTCTACACAAACTCTGCAGCGTGACCGTCATGCTGAATACATGGCTGCTCTTGCTTTGGTAGCGACTTCGCTAGACAAATTCGCTACTGAAATCCGTGCCTTGCAAAAGAGTGAGATTCGCGAAGTCGAAGAAGCTTTTGCAAAAGGTCAAAAAGGTTCATCCGCTATGCCGCATAAACGTAATCCGATCGGCTGCGAGAACATTTCCGGTCTGTCCCGCGTTATTCGCGGACATATGGTTACAGCTTACGAGAACGTACCGCTCTGGCATGAACGCGATATCTCGCACTCCTCTGTGGAACGTATTATCCTTCCGGATGCGACAATGCTGCTCAACTACATGCTGAACCGTTTCGGAAACATCGTGAAGAACCTGACTGTATTCCCAGAGAACATGAAGCGTAACATGAACCGTACGTTCGGCGTTCCTTTCTCTGGTCGGATCTTGACTAAATTGATCGACAAAGGTCTCAGCCGTGAGCAAGCGTACGATACCGTTCAACCTCGTGCTATGCAAGCATGGGAAGAGCAAAAACAATTCCGCGATATAGTGGAAGCTACACCTGAGATCACTAATGTTCTTACCCCAGAAGAAATTGAAGATGCATTTAACCCTTCTTGGCACCTTAAGCATGTGGACACCATCTTCCGCAAGCTAGAGCTTATCTAAAAAATAGGTGCGTTAATGGTTGGGTCGATAAGGAACGAATTCCTCGGAATGAGACCTTAGAGATCCTAAAAAGATAAGTTAGTGGTGAACTAAGGAACGCTGCAATAAATGCAAAGCTGGATGGGGGAGCACTGTAGAGGAGGTTTGGAACTGTAGAAGCGTCAGCGTTCGCCTTTATCCTCGGATTTCTACCGCGAG
>NZ_NFVA01000036.1 GCF_002264395.1 Paenibacillus sp. VTT E-133291 | reverse complement strand
TACTCAGCTTGTAACTCTACCTCCAAGGACCCCGTCAGGCGTTTTTCTTGTTGAGCTATGGGAACTGGTGAACAGGATATAGACTTGATTTGGGAGATATTTTGCTGCAAAAGCTTTTTAGTAGATAATATCTGCCGGATTTTGATATACTTTAGAGGATGCTTTCACTTGAAGCGGACTGGAGCTAGACCTAAGATAGCTATTCATTCAGAAATGAAGGGGTATGAACAATGAGCAGAGCACCGATTTGAAGATAACCCCAGTGTAATTGAAGCAGAAGCAGGAATTTTATATATGAAGGGATATGTGTAATGAACAAAGCAATAGATCAGAAGCTGCAAAAGGAAGTGGACAGACGCAGAACCTTTGCGATCATTTCCCACCCGGATGCGGGTAAAACAACTTTAACGGAAAAACTACTGTTATTCGGTGGCGCTATCCGTCTGGCGGGAACGGTTAAGGCCCGTAAGGCGAACAAGCATGCAACGAGTGACTGGATGGAAATTGAAAAGCAACGGGGGATTTCTGTTACTTCCTCTGTGATGCAGTTTGATTATTTGAATCACCGCGTGAATATTTTGGATACACCGGGTCACCAAGACTTTAGTGAGGACACCTACCGTACACTAACAGCAGCGGATAGTGCGGTCATGCTTATCGACGTGGCAAAAGGGGTGGAAACCCAAACAACCAAGCTGTTTCAGGTATGTGCTAAACGTGGGATTCCGATCTTTACTTTTATCAATAAGCTGGACCGTGAAGGACGCAGTCCGTTTGATTTGATGGAAGAGCTGGAGCAGGTACTGGGCATTCGCTCTGTGCCTATGAACTGGCCGATCGGCAGTGGACGTGAATTGTGCGGCGTATATGACCGGATGAAGAATCAGGTGGAGCTGTTCCAAGGTGACGATCACTCCGTAATCAAGGTGCAAAAGGTTGACGGATATCGTGATCCAATCATTCGTGAAATGGCGGGAGAATATCTGCATGATCAATTGTGTCAGGATCTGGAGCTGCTGGATGTAGCAGGCGATGCTTTTGACTATGAAAAAGTACTAAGTGGTGAACTTACACCTGTGTTCTTCGGTAGTGCGATTAACAATTTCGGAGTACAGACTTTCCTCGATAATTTCTTGGATCTGGCACCGAAGCCTGAACCACGCCGAAGTACTACAGGTTTAATAGAACCTATGAATGAGAAATTCACAGGTTATGTGTTCAAAATCCAAGCCAATATGAACCCGGCTCACCGTGACCGGATTGCCTTCCTGCGTATTGTATCCGGTAAGTTCGAACGGGGGATGAGCGTGAAGCATGTACGTGCGGGTAAGGACATTAAGCTCGCCCAGCCGCAACAATTTTTGGCCCAAGACCGTGATATCGTAGAGGAAGCTTATCCGGGAGATATTATCGGGTTGTTTGACCCAGGTATTTTTAGAATTGGAGATACACTGAGCCAGGCAGGAGAATTGGAATTCGATGAGCTGCCAACATTCTCACCAGAGATTTTTGCTAAAGTGAGTATTAAAAATGCTTTGAAATCGAAGCAGTTCCAAAAGGGTGTCGATCAGCTGACTGAAGAGGGTATGATTCAAGTATTCCGCACGGTTAACTTCGATGATATTCTGCTCGGCGTAGTGGGACAGCTGCAGTTTGAGGTGTTCGAGTACCGCATGAAGGGTGAATATGGTGTCGATGTTCTGTTGCAGCGTATGCCATACCAGTTTGCACGTTGGATCGTAGATGATGCTAAACCGGATGCGAGTAAATTCCGTATTAACTCTACGCTCGTTACAGATAAGAAGGGGAATTTTGTTGTCTTATTCGAGAACGAATATGCTATGCGGACAGCGATGGATAAGAACCCGACAGCTAAGTTCCTAGAGATGGCTCCAAAAGCATTGCTATAGTAAGGAAGCTACAACTTCCTGATTGTTAATAAAAACCTCCGCCTTCAGCGTGCCATTGCACAATGTGAAAGCGGAGGTTTTTGACTAGTTGCGGCTAGTTATGACGTGATATTCCCGGGAGTAATCGTCTCCAGGTGATCATGCAGCATAGACACCAAATTATCTTGCTTAGCGGTGTCTAAGTCCTTCCATATCATTTCAAACACGGCGCCAAGTCCCGGGAGTGCTGCTTCCGGTCCGTCTACCGAGCCTTCAATCATATGCCGCAAATCTTCTTCAGATTGACCATGCACTTTATGAATAATCGCCTGGCGTAAGTCAATAGTAACCGGCATAACGTACCTCCTTTTGAAATATAGTGATATTCACGTCGTTTTAATGTACCCTGTATAGCTGCTGGAAATTCAAGTTTTTGTTCAAATATAAGTAGTATAAGTTGACACTATACATCATTCTTATATTTTTGCGATAAACGATTGTCATCCATAAAGCACGACCATGACGTTTCTTCTTGGCTTATGATATACTGTTTGAGATATAGAAATGCTACAGGAGGTACATAAGACATGGCCAAAAAACAATATGCCATCATTGGCATGGGGCGTTTCGGATCCAGTGTTGCGAGAGCACTCAGCGGTATGGGGTTTGACGTACTTGCGATTGATGCGGACGAGCAGCGGACACAGGAGATTTCAAATATAGTTACACACGCTGTATCTGCAGATTCAACGGATGAAGAAGCGCTACGCGCACTTGGTATTCGCAATTTTGATGTGGTGGTTGTGGCTATTGGAGAGGACATCCAAGCAAGCATTCTTACCACTTTAATCCTGAAGGACCTTGGTGTACCAGCAATTATCGCAAAAGCAAAAAGTGAGCTGCACGGCAAAGTATTAGGCAAAATTGGTGCAGACAAGGTGATTTATCCTGAACGGGATATGGGAATGCGGGTTGCGCATCATTTGGCTTCGCCTAATATATTAGATTATATCGAGCTGTCGCCTGATTATAGTATTTTGGACATGAAGGTATCCGGATCGATGCTCGGGAAAAATCTACAAGAGCTCGATATCCGTGCAAAATATGGCTGTAACGTAATGGCTATTCGCCAAGGTGAAGAGATGAACATCTCCCCTCGCGCAGAGGATCGATTGATCGATGGGGATATCCTTGTAATCGTTGGGCATAAAGATAACCTGACGAAGCTGGAGATCGCGTATCAGTAGGTGAGGCGATTCTGATGATAAGCGTTATTGCGAGGAAAGTTTGGACTTCCGGACGCTGTTGTCTCCAGATTTTTTTGATTTGAACCGCCTGCTGCCGATAAAATCCGGAGACTGCTTATGCTTTCGAAGGGAGCTTTACTACGTAAAGCTTTCGGGCGAGCGCTTACGCTCCTACAGTTCCAAATTTCCTCTCCATAACGTATTCATCAGGCTTATAGGGGAGTAAAAGAGAAGAAGAACAAAGATAAAGATAAAGATAAAGAACAAAGATATAAGAGCAAGAATAAATGGCAAGGCATAAGAAAGGAAGACTTTATGGAAATCATGTCTCCGCAAAATACGCGGGTTAAAGAGTGGGCCGGGCTGCAAGAGAAAAAGCACCGGGACAAAGCTCGTAAATATATCGTAGAAGGCGTTCATCTTGTACAGGAAGCGCTGCTGGCTGAAGCAGATGTGGAATGCCTTGCTTATGACTTAGACAAGGGAATGCCCGCTGAACTCAAAGGGCTTCTTCAGTCCGTTCAGGGCATGGATGTGATTGGCGTATCAGCGGCGATCATCTCGAAATGCAGCAGCACTAATACACCGCAGCCGGTGTTCGCCATTGTGCGGAAGGAACAGCAGGCGGTAGAGGCTATCCTAGCGAAGAAGGATAGTCTGGTGGTTGTCCTGGACGGCGTCCAGGACCCCGGTAATGTCGGCACCATCATCCGCAGCGCGGATGCTGCGGGAGCAGACGGAGTGATCCTCGGCCAAGGCTGTGCCGACCTTTATAATCCGAAGACCATCCGTTCAACGATGGGCTCAATGTTCCATCTCCCGGTGGTGGAGGGAGATTTAAGTGAGATTTTGCCACAGGCCCGGGAAAATGGGACACTGCTGGTGAGCACTTCGCTGCAGGGTGAAGAATCATGCTATGAGCACGATTTTCACGGCAGCCAGTGGCTGCTGATTGGCAGCGAGGGTAAGGGGATTTCGCCGGAAACGGCGCGTCTCGTGGACAAGAGTATCATCATTCCGATGGCGGGGCGGGCGGAATCGCTGAATGCGGCGATGGCGGCGACGATTTTGCTGTTTGAGGGAATGAGACAGCGAGAGGTTTAAGCTGTTTCTAATACAGGAACGGACGATAAAAAACTGCAAGCTCATGATTGAGTTGCAGTTTTTTTGTCGTTTTAAGAAGCCTGCTCAAATTGGCTATTGTAAAGCTCTGCATAGAATCCTTTTCGAGCCAGCAATTCCGCGTGGCTGCCGCTTTCCAGGATATCGCCGTCCTTCAGGACCAGAATCACATCAGCGTTCTTGATCGTTGAGAGCCGGTGTGCGATAACGAAAGAGGTTCTGCCTTCCATAAGCTTATCCATCGCCTGTTGAATCAGCAACTCTGTACGGGTATCCACTGAGCTTGTAGCTTCATCAAGAATGAGCATGGGAGCATCTTTCAGCATCGCGCGAGCGATAGTCAGCTGCTGCTTTTGTCCGGCGGACAGATTAACCTTATCGTTCAGCACGGTGTTGTATCCGTCACTTAAGGATTTAATGAAGCGGTGCAGGCCAACGGACTTGCAAGCCTCTATAAGCTTCTCGTCCGTTATGTTCTGCTGATTGTAAATCAGGTTCTCTTTGATGGTACCTTCAAACAGCCAAGTATCCTGCAGGACCATACAGAACAGATCATGAATATTTTCTCTGGTCACGCTGCTGATCGGCGTATCATCGATGTAGATTTCTCCGCCCGTCAATTCGTTGAACCGGATGAGCAGATTGACCAGCGTAGTTTTGCCTGCGCCGGTAGGACCAACGATAGCCACTTTCTGCCCAGGTTTTACATTTGTCGAGAAGTTATTGATAATCAGTTTTTCTGAAGTCTCATACGCAAATTGTACTTGATCAAATTTTACTTTACCTTTAGCAGTTGGCATTGTGTTCTCTTTATGGCTCTCGTCTTCCATTTCCTCAGCCTCCAGAAATTCGAACACGCGTCCGCCAGCTGCAGATGCAGCTTGCAGACTTTGCGCGGCCTGGGCAATCTGGGACAACGGCTGGGTAAAGTAACGTACATACATAATGAAGGCGACGATAACCCCAAAAGAAATCGTGCCGTTCATGGCGAGTACACCACCAACGATACAGACGGCAACGAATCCTAGATTACCAATAAAGCCCATCAGGGGTGGCATCAGCCCAGAGAGGAATTGCGCTTTGAAGGCGCTGTTCTTCAGTCCCTGATTTAATTCCTGGAAGGTAGTGCGCATCTGCGCTTCGCCATTATACGCTTTAACTACATTATGTCCTGTGTACACTTCTTCGACATGACCGTTGATTTTACCTAAATACTCCTGCTGGCTAGCAAAATATTTCTGTGATTTCTTCATAATGACCACCATAAGGCCAAAGCCGATGATCGTTGCCACGATAGCGGTAAGGGTCATAATTACATTGGTCTTCAGCATCATGACGATCGAGCCGACGAACATGGCTATGGCGGTCACGACATTACCAATACTCTGATTCATCGATTGCCCGATGGTATCTACATCATTCGTTACCCGGGATAAAATATCACCTGTGGCCGATTTATTATAGTAGGAGATTGGAAGTTTGTTCATTTTATGAGCCAGATCAGTTCTTAATTTCTTCGAGACCTTCTGGGTGATAATCGACATGATCAAGCCTTGCGAGAGTGACAACAACGCACCGACGCCGTAAATTACGACGAGGGTAATGCCAATGGTAGTAATGCCGTCCATATCGATGCTGCCGGCAAGACCAGCTGTAATTTTGTCGGTGATCTCGGAGAGTTTGTCCGGACCGAATAACGTGAGCACCGTTCCAACTGCCGCGCAGATTAGCGCAATCACAATAACCGGGACATATTTACGGCAGTAGCGGAGCAGCTTGATCCATGTATTCTGGCCTTTATTTTTGGTTTTCATTATGCAAGCTCCTCCTTCGTAAGCTGAGAATAAGCAATTTCCTGATAGATGTCGCAGGACTGCATTAGTTCGTCATGGGTTCCCATACCTGCGATTCGTCCGGCTTCCAGCACAATGATCTTGTCGGCATCTTTAATTGTACCAATACGCTGTGCAACGATCAGCATCGTTGAATCATTCGCGTCTTTCTTAAGTTCACTGCGCAGTTTGCGGTCAGTCTTATAGTCAAGCGCGGAGAAAGAATCATCAAAGATTAATATTTCTGGACGCCGGGCAATCGCTCTGGCAATCGACAGCCGCTGTTTTTGCCCGCCAGACAGATTCGTTCCGCCTTGGGCGATATGGGCATCATAGTTCCCCTCTAGCTTTTCTACAAATTCAGAGGATTGGGAAGTGTACACTGCATCTACAATATCTGAACTGAGGACCTGACCGGATCCGTTCTCACCAAATGCAATATTGGAGGACACTGTTCCGCCAAATAGAACAGCCTTCTGAGAGACATAGCCCATTTTATTCCGCAGCGCTTGCTGGTCGTATTCTCTGACATTGATACCATTTACCAGCACTTCGCCTTCTGTAGCATCATAGAAACGGGGAATGAGGTTAACAAGTGTACTTTTCCCGCAGCCTGTAGATCCGATAAAAGCAACCGTCTCCCCCTGCTTCGCCGTGAAGCTGATGTTCTCCAACACATATTCCTCTGCATCTGGATATTTGAAGCTAACCCCCTTGAATTCAATTTCATCTTCTCGCTTCACAGGGAATTGAGTTACTGATCCATTCTTCAAGCTAGGTACTGTTTCTAGCACTTCATTGATACGTTTAGCCGATACTTGAGCACGGGGCAGTAGAATAAAGATCATAATCAGCATCATAAAGGCCATAACCACTTGCATGGCATAAGATGAGAATACGATCATATCTGAGAACAAGCCCATCTTGGCGGTACCCTCGGCTGCTTGAATGAGCACTGCACCCACCCAATAGATGGAGAGACTGAGTCCACTCATAATCAAAGTAATACTTGGCATCAATAGGGTCATTACATTGTTGGCAAATAGGTTGGTGCTGGTAAGCTCGTTGTTGGCTACAGCGAACTTCTGTTCTTGATATTCCTCGGCATTATACGCCCGGATGACACGAAGACCGTTAAGATTCTCTCTGGATACACGATTCAGATTATCTGTAAGCAGCTGCAGCTTTTTAAATTTAGGCAGGACGAGCACGATACAGACTGCGACAATAACTACTAGCAATGCGACCGCAGCACCTGTCGTAAGAGTCCACTCCCAGCTTTTACCCGAAATCTTGAGTATCGCCCACACTGCGAGGATTGGTGCTTTCACGAGTAGCTGTAAGCCGATCACAATCAGCATTTGTACTTGCGTGATGTCATTCGTGGATCGGGTAATTAGACTGGCTGTTGAGAAGTTGCTGATCTCCTCCATGGAGAAGGACTGCACCTTATCGAACAAATTGGAACGCAGTCTTGCAGACAAGTCGGCCGCTATTCTCGCAGCAATGCCCGCTACAACAACCGAGGTCGCCAGACTGCCAAGAGCACAGAGTAGCATCCAGCCTCCTGCGACAAGAATTTCATTCATTTCGCTTCCTGGTGTCTGGATCAGCCGGGTAATATCACTCATGTAGTCAGGCAGTTCTAAATCCAGCCAGACTTGAGCGATGATGAACATAAGGCTGATTCCGAATAAGAACCATTCTTTGGGTTCCAGATTCTTGAGTAATTTCAACATAAGAATGACTCCTTTGTATTAATGATGCTCTGATTGTAAAGGAGAATAATAAACTGAAAGTTAACTTTTGCTGAAAAAAATGAAAAGCCCTGAAAGAACCCAACGGTTCTATCAAGGCTTAGATGAGGCAGGGAGTAGCATCGTAAAGGTTGTTCCCTGCAGCGGAACACTGTCGCAGGTGACGGTTCCGCCGTGCAGTTCAATAATTTTTCGGACTATCGTAAGGCCCAGGCCATTGCCGGCAGAAGAGTGAGAGGTATCTTGCTGATAGAACTTGTCAAAGACTTTTGGAAGTGCACTTGAACTGATGCCTACTCCATTATCACGGAATGTAATTTCGACCTGATCTTTCAACCGCCTCATGGTCACTTCGATTTCGCCGTGCTCTGGAGTAAATTTAATCGCATTGTCCAATAAATTCAGCCAGACCTGGTTCAGCATCTCTTTATTTCCGGGTACCATATAGTCCTGCACGTTGGCTTTAAAGGAAATATGTTTTTTCGTAAGGTTAGTATGCTGCAGCAGGACGCATTGGCGAATTTGTTCTCCAACATTGAAGGGCTGCCGGTCGCTTAATATCGCCTGTGCCTCTACTTTGGAGAGGTTCAGGACATTGGAGGCCAGAGCGGCCAAACGGGTAGATTCCTCGATAACAATATCTAGGTATTCATTTCGTTCATCCTTGCTCAGCTCATCATCCTTCAGGATTTCAGCGAACCCTTTAATCGACACAATCGGAGTACGGAATTCATGGGAGAAATTGTTTACAAAGTCTGTACGCAGAATTTCAATACCACCTAGTTCCTCAGCCATCCGGTTAATATTCTCGGAGAGAATTTTGAATTCTGGAGGGTGCTTGAGCTCCAGCCGCATAGAGAAGTCCCCTCCGGCCAACTGGTCGATCGCATCAATAAATGTGCGGATTGATTTCAGCATCCTGCGACTGGTAATTACCGATGTGACGGTACCGATAATGGTGCAGGCAATCAATATAATCAAGGTTAGGATTTTTTTGTCCTGGAGAATCCGTTCATCCAGCAGGCCGAAGACTAAGGACAGATAGGTTAGGATTCCGGTGATTAGCACTGTAATAAGGAAAATAATAAATACAGCAAGCGAGAAGTAGATCGGCAGGCTGATTTTGTTGCTTAGCTTTTTAATCATGTTCTCACCGCCTTGTATCCGAGACCGCGGACGGACACAAGTTCGAACTCCGGATAGTTCTCAAACCGTTTCCGCAAGCGGTTGATATGCACATTAACCGTAGTGTCTGTAGTTTCGCTGTCCATCCCCCAGATTTCGTCCATCAACTGGATTCGAGTGAAAATGCGCTCTGGATAGGATAGAAGCTTATAGAGGAGATGGAACTCCTTCTGAGGAAGTGTCTGTTTTTCATTCTCTCGAGTTACGGTTAACGCATCGAAATCAAGTATGACTTTACCAACAACAAGCTTACGGGCGCTTACAATCTGCGAGCGGCGCAGAAGGGCTTGAATTCTCAATAGCATTTCCTCTATATCTACAGGCTTGGTCATATAATCATCAGTTCCGAGACGGAATCCTTTTTTCTTATCTTCTGGAAGCTGTTTGGCCGTTGCCATGAGGATCGGGATCATGTTGTTGGCATTCCTTAGCTCTTCGGCGAATTCGTAACCATCCATTCCAGGCATCATGATATCGAGGATAATCAGATCAATGTGCTGGACTTCAAGAACTTCCAGTGCCTGAATGCCATTCTCGGCTGTTAACACTTCATAACCTTCCCGTTTCAGGACAGCGTTCATCAGCTTTCTGACATGCTTATCGTCTTCCACAACAAGGATCTTAATCATGGTTTCACTCCAATTCTTAGCTTAAGATTTCATTGCATTCTGAGAATGGGCAGACTTAGTTAGGTTGTCTCCCGTTCAATCAGTTGAAACGACAGTGGCTGCAGCTCCATGTCCAGTCCAAGCAATGCAGGAGCCAGCAAAAGAAAAGCATTCTCTGCCTGTCCCGCAATCGGATTCTGAATAGTGGTTATTCCGAGCGTCTGCGACAGCTTTGAATTGTCAAAACCAACGATGGCGAGGTCCCTTGGCACATCTAGCTTCTGCCTGCGAGCTTCGCTGAGAACACCTACCGCCACCAAATCATTGGCGCATAGAATGGCATCCGGCGGTTCTGGTTGTCCCATGAATGTCTTCACTAATTGCTCGCCGTCTTGAATTCCATAAATAGTGGTGTAATACCATTTCTCGAGGACGGGAAGATTATATTTGGACATGATTTGTTCGTAGGCTAATCTTCGGCTCTGAGTATTAATGCTGCTAGGACGGCCAAAAGCATTGGCGATACGTTTATACCCCCGTTCTATCAAATGCTCCAGAGCAAGTGCATATCCATCATATTGGTTCATGGCAACGGAAGGGATTTCAGGATGGTCCATGCGCTGCCATGACACGATCGGTCCGTATTTGCAGTAGGAAGTTATGACATGTTTATCGTTAACAGCGGTCAAAATAAGCAGGGCGTCGACTCTTTTTTGTTTAAGATCTTCGAACGCTTGAAGCTCTTTTTGCTTATCTCCGCCAGTGGTATAAATAATCGTCTGATACCCGTAATGGCCGGAAATTTCGACGAAGCTGTTCATAAAGCACAGAATAAGCTCATTCAGGTCTAAGGTAATCATGCCGATTTGCTGAGTTTGGCCTTTCGATAAAGAAATAGCATTCCGATTGGGAACATAGTCCGTCTCCTTCATGATGGCGAGAATTTTCTCTCTTGTCTCCTTGCTGACATGTGGGGAATCGTTCAGAACTCGGGATACCGTAGCTTTAGAAAAGCCTGATAGCTTAGCAATTTCGTCAAGAGTAGACATCGACTTCTCTCCTTTGCATGATTAATGCTTGACATGTAACGCGTTCCAAGAGTTAGGATTCGGATTAGAGCAGTAATCCTATACTATCACAATAGCAAAGGCGGGAAGAAACATGAACTTACAATTTCCAGAAGGATTCTTATGGGGCGGTGCTGTAGCTGCTAACCAGCTTGAAGGGGCATACCAGGAAGATGGAAAAGGCTGGTCTACCCAAGATGTTATGCCACACGGAATTAAATCTGCTCCTACAGAGGTTCCTACCGACGATAACATGAAGCTCACAGGTATCGACTTCTATCACCGCTATAAAGAAGATATTAAGCTGTTCGCAGAAATGGGCTTTAAAGTATTTCGGACATCTATTGCCTGGTCCCGAATTTTCCCGAAAGGGGACGAGCTGGAGCCAAATGAAAAAGGCCTGCAGTTCTATGATGATCTATTCGACGAGTGTCATAAATACGGTATCGAGCCGTTAGTAACGATTTCCCATTATGAGACTCCGCTGCATCTGGCACGAGAATACGATGGATGGGTTAACCGCAAAATGGTAGATTTTTACGAGCGTTATGTGCGAACGATCTTTAATCGTTACAAGGACAAGGTTAAATATTGGCTGACCTTTAACGAGATCAATTCCATTCTAGAGTTCCCATTTATGAGCGGTGGGATCAACACGCCATTGGAACAATTGAGCAAGCAGGATTTGTATCAGGCGATTCATCATGAGTTCGTAGCAAGCGCTTTGGCTGTGAAGATCGGCCATGAGATCAATCCTGATTTTAAAATAGGATGTATGGTGCTAAGTATGCCGATTTATCCACTCACTCCTCATCCGGATGATTTGATCCGAGCGATGCAAAGTGATCATAAAAATATGTTCTTTGCAGATGTTCATGCTAGAGGATATTACCCGGGATACATGAAGCGTTACTTCAAAGAAAACGGAATTCACATTCATTTTGAGCCAGGGGACGAAGAAATTCTCAAGCATACCGTGGATTTCATATCGTTCAGTTACTATATGAGCACTTGTGAAACGGCTGATCCAGAGAAACAGATCAGAGGGGAAGGGAACCTGTTAGGCGGGGTGCCAAATCCGTATCTGGAAGCGAGTGATTGGGGATGGCAAATCGATCCGCAGGGCTTACGTTATGTGATGAATATGTTCTATGACCGATACCAGAAGCCACTCTTTGTTGTGGAAAATGGTCTGGGTGCCGTGGATCAGCTCGTTGTAGATGGAAGCGGTGAAAAGGTGATAAACGACGACTACCGGATCAATTATTTACGAGATCATCTGGTACAGGTGGCGGAAGCGATTGCCGACGGCGTGGAAGTTATGGGGTATACAAGCTGGGGCTGCATCGACTTGGTCAGTGCAACAAGCGCCGAGCTGAAGAAACGTTATGGCTTCATTTATGTGGACCGTCATGATGATGGTTCAGGTACGCTGGAAAGATTCCGCAAGAAGTCCTTCCATTGGTACAAAGAAGTGATTGAATCTAACGGGCAGAGCCTGTTGTAATAGCGAAAGTCCTGATCGTCAAGATCCTCTTGATGATCAGGACTTTTTATTATGCAAATTATGGTTATCGTTGACATGGCTAATGGGACATGTTAATTTGTAAGTAATAAATTAATCGGATATCAGGATTGCTACTGCATAGCAGGCAAAACCTAAGTTTCATTTATGTTTACGGGAGATTTCTCTCTCGTGCATGGATGTGATTTAGGTTTTTTTTCGTTCACTGTGTTCCGTGATTAATTGATCTGATCTGTTACCGAAGGGGTGTACGAAAATGAGTTATGAGCAGCTAGGTAAAGACATTATTCAATCTGTCGGTGGGGAGAAAAATATTAATAACGTGATCCACTGTGCCACTCGACTAAGATTCACACTTAACGACGAACAAAAAGTGGATAAAGAAAATCTGGAGAAAATGAAAGGGATTATTGGAGTGGTCAGCAAAGGGGGACAATTCCAGGTTATAGTGGGTACCCATGTAGCTGATGTTTATAAAGAGATTGCTAAATCCATATCCCCTAGTAGTGACTCTGGTGAGAAAAAGGTAAAGAAACCGCTAGGGACTCTGATTTTTGATGTGATTTCTAGAAGTTTTTCACCACTGATTGGTGCCTTAGCAGGTGCGGGTATGTTGAAAGCGCTGTTAACCGTATTGACTTCGTTAAATGTTTTAGCGGCAGACGGTGAGACTTATAAAGTATTGGCTGGTGCTAGTAATGCTGTGTTCTATTTTCTGCCAATTTTCTTAGGTATTACATTATCGATGAGACTGGGTGTAAATGCTTATGTGGGTGGTAGTATCGGTGCAGCCTTGCTTGAACCTAACATTACGGGATTAGCGAGTGTTGAATCTCCACATTTTTTAGGAATTCCTTTAGTCATGTCAGACTATTCCTCAAGCGTATTTCCGATTTTTATCGCCATCTGTATATACGCTTTACTGGATAAGCAACTAAGAAAGTTTATACACAAGGATTTGCAGATGTTCTTGGTTCCAATGATATGTTTTATTGTGATTGTGCCTTTAACCCTGTTGGCTTTCGGACCCTTTGGCGTGATTGTAGGGAACTTAATTGGAGATGCTATATTGTTCCTCAGTACAAAGAGCGGTATCGTTACGGGGGCAATAGTAGGGATCTCTTGGACGTATTTGACCGTGCTCGGATTGCACTGGGGGCTTGTACCGATTATTCTTGAGAACATTGCTAAGGGTGGAGATCCGATCTATGCAATGGCAGGCATGGCTATCTTTGCACAACTTGGTTTAGCCTTGGGGATCTTCCTGAAAACAAGAGATAAGCAGTTGAAAACATTGGCTGCTAGTACATTTTTACCAGGAGCGCTCTCAGGTGTAACTGAACCTATTATTTACGGATTGTTGACCCGTTACAAACGGACCTTTATATATGTAACCATTGCTGGCGGTATAGGTGGCGCACTTAGTGGTCTTTTCAAAGTGAAGATGGAAGTCTTCGCCTTTGTGAGTGTATTAAGTCTTCCGGCATTTTCTCCGTTAGCAGTTCAAGCGATCATTGCTGGTGTGACGATTATTTTGGCAATGGTGATTACAATGATGTTTGGTTATGAAGATAAAAAGAAAGTGAATGCTGTAGAAGAAAAAGTGAATGATGTCGCAGAAAAGACGAATACTGACAAGAGCGAGGTTATTCTCCCTCACGCTGTGCAGAGTTCAACCGTTGTCAGCCCTCTAGCTGGTAACGTAATTCCTTTAGCCTCCGTTGATGATGCAGCTTTTGCCTCTGAAGCAATGGGTAAGGGCATGGCCATCGAACCTACCGAAGGTAAGCTCTACTCACCGGTTAGTGGGGTGGTTTCTACCATTTTTAGAACAGGTCATTGTATTGCCGTAGTATCGGATGATGGTGTTGAAGTCCTGATCCATATCGGTATAGAAACTGTGAAATTAAAAGGTAAATATTTTGATGTGAAAGTTGAAGAGGGAGCAACCGTCAAACAGGGTGAACTCTTGATTGAATTTGATCTTGAACAAATAAAAAATGAAGGTTATCAATGTACAACACCAATCATTATTACCAATACTGCTAATTATAGTGATGTGATTGGTACCAAGAAAACGGCTATCACACCGGGTGTGGATTTGATGACTGTTGTAGTTTGATCTTTTGTCGAACATTATAACAACAGACTAGCTACGCAAAATGGAAAGGATTGCAAGGAGCTGTAATATGCGGATTGAGAAAGTGTTGAACAACAATGTTGTTACTGTCATAGATGATCACAATGTTGAATTGGTAATCATGGGGAGAGGACTTGCCTTTAAGAAAAAGCGAGGAGACTTCTTAGCGGAAGAGAAAATTGAAAAGATATTTACTTTAAACAATCAAAAGCTTTCAGATAAGCTAAAAACGCTGCTTTCCGAGATTCCAATTGAGCATATGGAGTTATCAGAAGAGATCATCAACTTTGCCAAGCTACAACTCGGTAAAATGCTGGACGATAGTATTTATGTTAGTCTGACCGATCATATCAGTTTTGCCTTGGAGCGCTTCTCAAAAGGGCTGAAGATTAAAAACGCTATGCTTTGGGAAATTAAAAGGTTCTACAAGGAAGAATACGAGGTTGGGAAGGCTGCGCTGCAAATTATTCATTCCAAGTTCGGTGTTAGGCTACCTGAGGATGAGGCAGGACATATTGCTCTCCATCTGGTAAATGCTGAACTAAACGAAGAAATGCCCAATATGGTAAATATTACGAAGATTATGAACGACATCTTAAATATCGTGAAGCATCATTTCAGGCTAGAATATGATGAAGAATCCCTTGCCTATTACCGCTTTATTACTCATTTGAAATTTTTTGCGCAACGCCTCATTACTGGTACTCCACCGCCTGATAATGAGAATGGCTTATTTAATTTGGTGAAGGAGCAATATAAGGAAGCTTTTGCAAGTGTTGAGAAAATTAAAATCTATATCGACAAAACCTATAACCGTGAATTAACAAATGATGAAATGCTGTATCTCACCATCCACATTGAAAGAATCACCAACCAGATCATGGAGTAGGGAGAGTCCTAACAAATCAAGGAGGCCTTGATTTGTTAGGACTTCTTTTTTAGGGGCTAGGCGCTGTATATTAAATTTTAACTTTGACTTTCGCTAAAAACACGTATAAGATAACTAGTATGATTTTCTATGATAATCATTATCAATAGATTGATAACAATTATCATAGAATCAACTTCGATCGTTAAAATACAGGGGGATAAAGAAAATGCACAAAAGGTTAATCAGTTTATTTATGATTATAGCTGTCATATTAGTGGTAGCAGGCTGTGGAAATAATTCAAAGAATAATGCGGTATCCAATACAGGAGCAGCTGACAATACGGTCTCTGATAAAACGAGCACTGAATCTACAGGCGGACCTATTGTACTAAAAGATTCTAAAGGTGAGATTACGCTGGACAAACCTGCGCAAAAGGTTGTGGTATTAGAATGGACCTTTACGGAGGATATTATTGCGCTAGGAATGCAGCCAGTAGGTAATGCCGATAACGAGAACTATAAGCTGTATGTGACTTCTGAAGCACCACTTGATGCAAATGTGACTGATGTTGGTTCCCGTGATGAGCCAGATCTGGAGACGATTGCTTCATTAAAGCCTGATCTGATTATTGCCAATACGGGTGGGCACGAAGGCATTTATGATCAACTAAAAGGTATTGCGCCAACACTGATTTTCGGTCTGTATCCGAATGAAGGAGAAGGCGATCAGTACACTTTGATGGAAGAAACCTTCAAAACGATTGCAGCGGCAGTAGGCAAAACTGCAGAAGCCGATAAGGTTCTTGCTGATTTGGATACACACTATGCGGATGCAAAGGCAAAGCTGGCTGAAGTAGGTAAAGAAGGCTTGAACTATGTACTGACCCAAGCATACAGCTATCAAAATGCAGCAACGTTGCGTCTGTTTACAGATAACTCACTTGCGGTACAAACATTGGATCGGATTGGTCTGAAGAACGACTGGAAACCGGAGAAATTCGAAGCTTACGGATTCAGTACCTCAACTGTTGAAGCGTTGCCAGCTGTTCAGGATACTAACCTGATGTATATCGTTCAGAAGGATGATAATATTTTCACGAAAGAACTGAAGGATAATTCCGTTTGGAACGGACTTAACTTTGTAAAAGAGAATCGTACTTTCGGATTGAGCAGTACTACTTGGGTGTTCGGCGGCCCGATCTCCTCTAAAGTTATCGTGGATGAAGTTGTAAATACATTAACGAAATGAGTGCATTTATGAACGGGAAGAGTAGCAAAGAGGCCTCAAGTGGAATGACCTGGCGAATCATTGGAATATTTGGGGGCGGCCTTGCCGCCCTCTTTGTTCTATCCATTCTTAGTCTAGGCTTTGGAGAAGCCAAAATCCCGGCAGCTACGGTGTTGGAGGGATTGCTGAACCGCCAGGATGTGATGGAACATAATCTGCTCTGGGATATTCGGATGCCGCGTACGGTGATTGGCCTTCTGGCTGGTGCCGCTCTGGCAGCGGCTGGAGCCTTACTGCAGACGATAACGAAGAATCCGCTCGCTTCCTCAGATACATTGGGGATTAATGCCGGTGCTTATTTTATGGTTGTTCTTGGTATGGTTACTTTCCCGGCTTTGCAGCATCAATTCCCATTCTTGCTGGCAGTTGCAGGGGGATTGTTTGCAGCTCTAGCTGCTTATTTGCTGAGTGGAGGTAAAGCGGCTACACCTGTCAGATTGGCTTTGTCAGGTATGATCGTGTCTATGGTTCTCGGAGCATTTACATCCGCCCTACATATTTTTAACAAGAACGAAACGCAAAATTTATTCTTATGGGGTTCAGGATCACTGATTCAACTAGATTGGGACGGTGTGAAGTATGCCTGGCCTTTTGTAATTACACTGCTTATAGCCGCTGTGCTCGGAGGCAGACAATTTGATGCTTTAGAGCTCGATGAGTCCACAGCCCGTTCACTTGGGCAACGTGTTGGGTTGGCACGGGGATTAGGTCTAGGCTTATCGGTATTGTTGGCTGCGGTCGTGGTCAGCGTGGTTGGTCCGATCGGATTTGTGGGTCTGGTGGCTCCACATCTGGTTCGGCTTAGCGGTATTCGAAAGCATCACCTGCTCATTCCTGCAAGTGCGCTGTGGGGAGCCCTGCTCATTACGGCAGCGGATACGCTCGCGCGGGTAGTGCGCAGCAGTGTGGGTGAAATGCCGGTTGGTGCAGTAATGGCGATTATTGGCGCGCCGTGGCTTATTTGGCTGGTGCTGACCAAGATGAAAAATATATCGGGTTCAGGTGCTGGTCAGTCATCTATGAATATAGGAGGGACAGCGCTTCGGATGCGCTTTGTTCCGGCGGTGATATTCATGAGCATACTGCTCATTGTTGTTATCCTTGTGAGTTTGTCACTTGGAGGAACCAAAATACCAATTAGCGATCTGCTAAGCAGTCTTGTCCATAGCGGTGATGGATCTTATTCCGTCCTGCTGAATTTACGACTTCCACGTACACTCGTTGCGGCTGGAGGCGGTATTGCGCTTGCCATTAGTGGTGTCTTGATTCAAAGCGCTGTCCGAAATCCGCTGGCCGACGCCTCCATTATTGGTGTGACTTCGGGTGCTGGACTAGGAGCGCTAACCGTGATGATCGCTTTTCCGGCACTGACGGTATTAGCGGTCCCTATTGCAGCAATTGCGGGTGGTGCACTGGCAGCGGCTTTTGTGTTTTTTATGGCCTGGCGCAGAGACTTGAATCCTTCTGTCCTGATTCTGCTTGGGATCGCGGTATCAGCGATCGCCTCTGCGGGAATACAGGTTATGATCGTCAAGGGCAGTTTATGGAGCAGCAGCTCTTTAATTTGGTTAACGGGTTCGACTTACGGACGAAGCTGGAATCAATTTAATAGCTTGTTTATTTTCCTGATTGTACTCATTCCATTGGCATATTATTTGGGGCGTAAATTCGATTTGCTAGCATTTGGCGATGAGAGTTCAACAGGTTTAGGACTACCCGTTCGAGGAACTCGGCTGTGGGCGATGATTATCGGTGTGATGCTTGCAGCGGGAGCCGTTGCAAGTGTAGGAACCATAGGATTCCTCGGGCTCATGGCGCCGCATGCAGTACGGATGATGATTGGACATCACACGAGACGATCCATTGTTCTGTCAGGATTACTTGGCGGAATAATGCTCGTGATTGCGGATACGCTGGGAAGAACCATTATGGCACCAAAAGAAATCCCATCGGGTCTTATTATAATGTTGATCGGAGCTCCGTATTTCTTGTTCTTGATGTATCGGTCTCAGGTTAGAAAAGTATAGATTTTACTATAAGATAAAATAGGGGGTGTTCCAAAAGCCATAACAATGGTCATTGGGGCATCCCCTAATTCATTAGGGCTTCCTCGATCTAGATCGCCTTAAACTTCGTTTCATTCGATGAGGAGCTACAGCCACCCCTAAATCAGCTTTATTCCGTATCTGAAGTGGGAAATGACTGCATAGCCGCTATTGGCATAAAAATTATTCAGTTTGCCCTCTTACTAAGGAATAACGTCGCTGGAGGTCGAATTCAAGCTCCAAAGGCTAAAAACTTGCAAATAACGTCATTTGAGTCCTTAAACCTCAGCAAATGATGACAATTCATAGGTGCAGGCTACCCAACGTCTACAAAAAAAACAGCGATTCTCGCATATTGAGGATTGCTGTTTTTTTTAATTGGATATTATCGATTGTGAACAATTATTTAACTATTATTCTTAATTTTGTATATTTCAGTTTGCTAGTTTATACTTAGAACCTATATTGTAGAATTTTGGAAATAGGGAGTGGGATTATGTGAGACTCTTCGACAGAAAAGGTATAAAAGACGACAGTAAAGCTACAAATAACTCTAGTGAATTAAGAATCAATATTTTTTTCTTTAGCACTTTTATTATTTTTTGTGTGATTATCCTTCGTCTTGCAGTCTTGCAATTTGTCGAAGGATCTAAGTTTACTGAAGCCGAGGCTAATAGGGATATGAAAATAGTTCCATTATCAGCAATGAGAGGGAATATCCTCGCAGCTGAAGGTGAGAAATTGGCCTATTCTACACCCGTTCAATCTTTATATCTCACTTTGCAAAAAGAATATACTGCCACAAAAACAGATAAAACGACCCAAAAAACTACATTAACTGCCGAGGCAAATCATAAATCAAACACACTGGCTAGCAAGTTAGCAGCTGCCTTCGAAACCTATGGTGATCCTAATGAGAAAAAAATTACAGCAAAAGAGATCCTTGAGGTTATGGATTTATATTCTAAAAAATCATCTGGATATATGGCACGAAGAATTAAATCAGGTTTATCCAAGAAAGAAATTGCTTATTTTTTGGAGCACAAAAACGAATATCCCAATCTTGAGGTGTTAGAGGAAAGCTCTAGGCATTATGATACCGATACGGTGGCTGTACAAGCGGTTGGTTATGTGAAATTTTTTAAATCCTCTACTAGTTTAGATCTTTATAAGGATGTACTTCAGGCGATGAAAACTAATCAGGACCCTGGTCTTAACTATAAAGAGGATGAGCTAGTAGGCTTTGATGGCTTGGAGCTGCAATACCAGAAGGAGCTTCGAGGACAGAATGGTTATAAGGAAGTTTCGGTAGATCCGCAGAATATGGCGGAAAAAATCGTCAGTGTTGAACCTCCGGTTAAAGGGAGTAATATCTGGACTACGATAAATAAAAAAATTCAGCTGAAGACCGAAGGGGCCATTAAAGAGCAGATTCAGTGGTTGCACTCGCACACCGTACAGGGGGAAACACATCCTGATGCTTTAACAGGTTACGCTGTAGCCATGGAAGTCGATACAGGTAACATTATTACGATGGCAAGTATGCCTGACTATGATACGAATGATTGGGCTACGGGTTCGATCTTACCGGAGAGGTATGAACAAATCGAAAAACATTATCAAAACGGAACGATCACTCCCTTTTCATCAGGAAGATCGGGGCATAATTTCGAATCCACGGTGCTGCTCGGCTCGACCATAAAACCATTGAGTGTACTGATTGGATTAAAAGAGGGCTTTATCAATACATCTTCTACTTACCAAGATAAAGGAATCACCTCATTTGGTAGAGAGGGACATGAGACCTTTGTAAGGAATTCATCGAATCATGTATACCACTCTTTGTATCCTTACACGGCAATTGAAAAATCCTCAAACGTATACATGGTTGATATGATTGGGAAAAAATTGTATGACAAGTACAAGTCTAAAGGTATCGATGTATGGGACACCTATATGAAGGAATTTGGTCTTGGTGTTTCAACAGGTATAGGTTTACCTAGGGAATACCTGGGCGATCTGAATTATAAGGCTGAAGCGAAAGCTGGATCTGTTCAATCTGCGCTTGTGTATGCTTCTTTTGGACAGCAGGGGCGTTATACAGTTCTTCAGTTAGCCCAATATGCGGCTACTTTAGCCAATGAAGGGCAACGAATTAAACCGCAGCTGGTAAGCAAAATCACTGATTCAGATGGGAAGGTTATCAAAGCGTTCAAACGGGAAGTGCTTGATGAAGTGACCCATTTCGATCCATCCTATTGGCGGGAAATCAAGAAAGGGATGAATAGTGACGTTAAAAGTGCCTTCGGCGATTTCCCATATGATTTTGCCCGCAAAACAGGGACTTCACAACAAACGGATAGTAAAAAAGTTAACCGGGATAACGGAGTGTTTATAGCCTTTGCACCACGTGACAATCCAAAACTTGCTGTGGCTGTAGTCATTCCTGAGGGTGGGTTCGGATCAAATAGCGCCGCACCTGTCGCTAGGAAAATCTTTGATGCGTATGATTGGGAGTATGGATTGGACGGAATTCCGAAGAAGAATATTGTGAAAAATACGAACGAATAATCGATGGGAGAGCGCATTCCGCGCTCTCCTTTTTCTTTTTCCAAGAGGGTTTGTGATCGATTAATGGAGCTGAGTCTAGATTAAAATATTGTAACCAGTAAATCATGAAACTTTTATCTAGGTAGCAGCGTCAAAGGAGTAGGTAAAAATTGTATTCGTCATTCCAGGAGGGTGGATCTGTGAAGAAGTTATGGATTTCAGTATTAGTAGTTTTAGTAGTCTTACCGATGATGTTTCAATCCTCTGTGAAGGCTGCTACTCCGATCAGTATTATTATTGACGGGGTTCGATTGTCAACAGATCAAGCACCGGTTATGGTGAATGGGCGGACGATGGTGCCACTGCGGGCTATCTTTGAAGCTTTTAATGCCACCATCAAGTGGGATCAAAAAGCACAAACTGTAACCGCAACGAAAGATAATACAACGATTATGTTAAAGATTGGCTCAAAGACCGCCACCATTAACAATAAGGCTGTAACGCTAGACGTGCCTGGTTTGAATCTGAAGGGGAGAACGATGGTTCCAACAAGGTTCGTCAGTGAAGCACTGGGCCATGAAGTGGGATGGAACCCCAAGACACAAGTTGTAACCATAACAACTTCAACCTCGAACGTTGGAAATGCAGGGCCAGTATCCAACGTAGTAGCGCAGGATGTGAGTGATTTCGGTGATGGTCGTGATCTTCAGGTTAGCTTCACTCGAGCGGCGAATGAGTCACTAGTGGATCATTACCGTGTACTGATTGTGAAATCAGGCAATATTCTCAATCTGTCGTCCGCACAAACGATAGCCTCTTTCAATTATTCTACCGTATTACCAACAGGAACTAATCCTTCGATTAAATTGACTTCTGCTTCAAGGTCTGTTGATGGTGATTCAATTAAGAGTAATCAAGCGTATGTGGCTTATGTCTTGACGGTTGGCAAAGGAAGTAATGCCAGTACACTTTCTATTGGATCCTCCACTATGACACTAGTGAATAAGACTGTAGCGGCAATAAATAATGTACAAGTAAATGATATAAGTGATTATGGGGATGGAAGAGATTTATCCGTCAGCTTCAATAAACTGTCAGATGAGTCGAAGATAAGTTCTTATCGGATATTTGTTGTCAAAGCTACTAATTATTCGAATTTTAATTTAGCGGCAGCAAATAATGTGTCCAGTGCGAATTACACGCTTGTCAGCAAGACAGGTAATAATATCACGCAAATCTTATCTTCAGGAGCCAGAGATGTGGACGGAGCTCTTATCAAAACTGGTGTCAGCTACAGAGTGTTTGTCATAGCGATGGATAGCAGTAATGCAGCTAATCATGTGTTGTCATCTGTTTCCTCAGCAATTACACTGTCCAACATAGGGGTTTCTAACTTAAATGTTAGCGACGTTAACAACTATAATGATGGCCGAGATTTGAGGGTATCATTTACTCATGCGACGGACGAAACCTATATTAGCCAGTATCGTATCCTGGTAGTTCCAACGTCATATTACAGTAGCTTTAGTTTAGCTGAAGCTAATAATATATCCAGTGCCTACTATACAGCAGTGAGTACAACAGGTACTACAACCAATCAAGTATTGACTTCATCAACCAGAGATGTACGTGGAGCTTTGATAAAGAATGGAGTCAACTATAAAGTATATATTTTATCTATTGGAAGCAGTAATACTGGCAATGTGCTTTCGTCACCTTCATCGGTCATTACGTTGTTGAATGATTCTAGTGTGAGTATCGTCTCAAACTTGAGTGTTAGTGACGTTAACGACTATGGTGATGGACGAGATCTGAGAGTGTCCTTCACCCATCCGACGGACGAAACCTATATTAGCCAGTATCGTATTATGGTAGTACCCACATCCTATTATAGTAGCTTTAGTTTAGCTGAAGCGAATAATGTATCCAGTAGCAACTATACATCGGTGAGTACATCTGGGTCATCTACCAGTCAAGTATTGAATTCGTCAACTAGAGATGTTCTTGGAGCTTCGATTAAGAATGGAACTAGCTATAGAGTGTATGTGTTATCCATTGGAAGCGGGATTTATTGGGATTCGAATGCGCTCTCTTCCGCTTCATCGGTCATTACTTTGTTGAATGATTCTAGCGTAAAAGCCGTTACAAATTTGAGTGTCAGCGATGTAAAT
Organism: Paenibacillus sp. VTT E-133291; assembly: GCF_002264395.1. Classification (GTDB taxonomy): domain Bacteria; phylum Bacillota; class Bacilli; order Paenibacillales; family Paenibacillaceae; genus Paenibacillus_AQ; species Paenibacillus_AQ nitricinens. The sequence continues at coordinate 42,096 of NZ_NFVA01000036.1, read as the reverse complement.
GACTATGGCGATGGCAGAGATTTGAAGGTGTCGTTTAGCCATGCCACAGATGAAACGTACATTAACCAATACCGAATTATGGTGGTGCCTACGTCATATTACAGCAGCTTTAGCCTATCCGAAGCTAATAATGTATCCAGTTCTAACTACACTTCGGTAAGTACATCAGGCAACAGTACCAGTCAAGTATTAGATTCTTCCGCCAGAGACGTACGTGGTAATTTGATAAAGGATGGAATTAGTTATAAAGTGTACGTGTTAGCTGTGGGTGGTAGTAATTATTCAGGTCCCAATGCATTATCCGGGGAGTCATCGGTCATTACGTTGTCTACGACTAAGAGCCCAGTGATCTCTGTAACCAATGTAACGTATAAAGAGGGCAATGGTAGAATCCTGATCAGTTTCGACAAATCCACCAATGAGAGCAATATTTCGGAATACCGAGTATTGGTGGTTCCGTCTAAACAAGGTTTTGGTTCAGCGGATGCTATTGAGGTGAGATCCTCGTATTATACGTCTGTAACCCCTAACGGGACGAATCCTTCAATATTCACTGCGACAAGGGATGTTAATGGAGATTCAATTGTTAAAGGTGTCAAATATAAGGTGTATGTTCTTGCTGTAGCCAATAATAGTGGTGTACAAAATGGTGGTCTTTCAAATTCAACAGAAGAGTTTGAAATATAACATCACTGCGTGAAATACGGATTTTTAGCCTGGCCATTCATGGTCAGGCTTTTCTTTTATGTACATAATTTTCTTGAGTTTCAAGAGGACTTGATGAAGCGGTTTTTACCGTTTTCATTGTTACATTATCCTCTGAAATATATAGGGTACTAATAATCGCATTAAAAACATTTGGTTTGGCCTAATGAAAGCGCTATAATTGAAAATAATTACATTCTTAAGGAGTCTACCGATGAAAAGAGGCAGAATATTCTATAAGATTTTTGTACCTATTCTGGTGCTGGGTATTGGCCTAGTCATTAGCTTCGGCAGCTATATTTATCTAACGACTATAAATTCAGTGATTGAAAGAGTGGCAGACGGCAAGCAAAGTTTAATAACACAAATTAAAAACACCTTAGAACAGAAAATTCAAACAATCGAATACGCTTTTAATACTTACAGTACGACTAGTTCTTTTAGGGAAGTCGTTCAGAATCCAATTACGGAGCGGGATTTTGAGGCGTACCGGGATATTAACTCTCAGCTTAATTATATTGCTACGATGGGAATGGATTTCGTAGACTATTCTTTAATTAGTCTGGAGCAGAATTGGCAAATCTCCAATGGTAAGCTCTCGCATTTATCGAAAGAAGAACGTAATACTCTGTATGAGAGCTATATCGATAATCGAAGCCGGGGATTATTCTGGATTAAGACGGATAAAGGCATCCGGTTTGTAAATACCTTGCCAGTATTTTCACAAACCAAACAGGCGATTGCCTTATCTGATATCTCACTTCAAACCTTACATAACACGCTTCAAACGGAAGGAAACACCCCGGTATATATTCTTAACCGGGAGGGAGAGCTTTTATATGAGTCCGAAACGGGGAAATCCTTACTATCAAGTAGGCAATTAGGACATATCACGTATGTTGCTGGCAGCGGAGGTACTAATGGAGCGATTGCTCTGGAGAGGGCCGACCACCAATCGATGAAGGCGATTTACGCTAAATCTCCCTACAATAATTGGGTTTATGTAACCTTGTTGGATCAACGTGAAATCTCCGATGCCTTAAAGACAACAAGATACGGGATTGTAATGATGGTACTACTAATCACACTGTTGATCGTGATCATCGCTTACGTGATCTCATTGTATTTCACCAAGCCCTTCCGGCAGATTCAACGTATTTTGCCAGTCAACTCTCAGCTGGAGCCTAAAAATGAGGTGGATTGGATTATCAGCTCTATCGATACGATTTTATCGGAGAAGGAAAGTCTTGAGAGTCTCATTGAATCTGAAATGCCTCAGCTGGAAACCCAGTTTATTCTCAATTTATTCCGTAACCGGATATCGCCTGAGGAGCTCAAGCAGGGTATGCAACGCTTCGGTCATAAGCTGTCAGAGGATTCTGTGTACGCCACCTTATTGATTCAACTGGATAACTATGGTGAACGTCAGGCGATTGATAAAGATCTTTTACTTGTTGCGGTTAACAAGCTGGTAGAAGAAAGGATTCCGCAGGAGGATCGGATGATCCCTATTCTATTAAACGACCGCACGCAAGCGACCATTTTGATCTTTGAGGGAACGAATGAACAGGAGAACAGGAGGCAAGTATTAGAATATGCTAAGACGATAATTCGAACAGCTAGAGAGGTCTTAAAACTATCTGTCAGCGTCGGAATTAGCAATTTCTACGATGATTTATTATTAAGCAAGGAAGCTTGTGAGATGAGTAAGCAGGCGCTACATCATCGGTTAAATCTGGGGAAAGAGTCAATTATTTTCTACGAGGATATATCGAGAGTGATCTCAGGCCCTGTTCTCCTTTATTATCCGTCTGAGTTAGAGTCACAGCTATTTGATGCGATTCGGATTGGGGATGAAGAACAAGTCTCACGTTCTCTGTACCCACTGCTGGGAGAAATGATGAAGCATAGCAAGAATCCTCTGAATTTCGAAGTCACATTAATTCGTTTCGTAAACAATCTGATACAGCTAGAGCAGCTGCTAGGTGTTGAGGTTCTGTTGACGGAGGATAATTATACGTTGTACCACCGATTATTAGACATCCGTAACCCGGAAGAAATTGAACGTATCCTGGTGAAGGAAGTTATCCATCCGATGGTCTCAAGCGTAAAGGAGAAAACCGACCGTCAGTTCCGCCTCTTGTCTGATAAAATTGCAGTGATTGTCCGTTCTGAGTTCGATCAGGATCTGTCCCTGGAATTAATCGGAGATCGCCTTCATTATAGTCCTAACTATTTAAGCAGTATTTTCAAAAAGGAATACGGCATGACGTTTAGCGAGTATGTGATGAACTATCGATTAGAAATGGCTAAAAAGTGGCTGGTGGAGACCGATATGACCATTAAAGAGATCGCCGAACGATTGCAATACCATAATTCTCAGAACTTTATTCGATCCTTCCGTAAAAAAGAACATGTAACCCCTGGCGCTTACCGCAACCTGAAACAGGACAAGTAATTGATTAAATCACAAAAACAGCCAGCCTCCAGATTATGGGAGCTGGCTGTTTCGCATCTTATGGAAGCTTAGCCTTTAACAGAACCGAGCAAAGCTCCTTTTGTGAAATGCTTCTGTACAAAAGGATAAGCAATCAACATTGGAACGGTAGCGACTACGATTACCGCCATTTTGATAGTTTGTGCAGGCGGGAGAATATCGACCGAAGCATTATCACCCTGCATACCACTAGAGACGATTACGATCTGACGCAGAAGCACTTGAATTGGCCATTTCGTAGAATCTGTCATATATAAAACTGCACTCATATAAGTGTTCCAGTAAGCTACCCCGTAGAATAGGGAGAGCGTCGCGATAGAGGGCAGCGCTAGTGGAAGCATGATTTTGAACAGAACACCAAAATCATTGGATCCGTCAATCTTGGCGGATTCCTCGAGTCCTTCCGGCAGAGCCTGAAAGAAGTTGCGCATAATGATCAGGTTAAAGGCATTGATCGCAACCGGCATAATCATGGACCAGTAGGAGTCGATGAGCCCGAAATATTTGACCACGAGAAAAGTGGGAATCATCCCCCCGCTGAACAGCATGGAGAACACGACTACAAAATTGATAAAATCTCTTCCATATAGATACTTTCTAGATAACCCATAGGCCATTAAAGCAGTAAGAATCATACTTACAACAGTCCCTGCTAAGGTTACACCGATGGATACACCTAACCCTTTAAAAATCGTGGGCGTTGACAGTATATAACGGTAAGCATCCAGAGAGAAGGTTGTTGGGAACAGGATAAACCTCTTCTCTACCACTTCCTGCGTTGAAGCAAAAGAGCTGGCAAACACATTGACAAAGGGTAAAAGACAGATGAGGGCAATGAGCGAAAGTAGTGTGGTATTTACAATTGTAAACAGCCGGCTGCCCAAAGTTAATTTTTTAAAAGATGGTTGCGTCATGCAGTTATCCTCCTTGTAATCGTTTCAATGAAACTTTATCAGGGGTCTGTTATTCCGTATATAATCATTAGCTTGGGCTTTGTTCTGGGCATGAAAAGCGTGCGGAATTGCAGATGATCCTTATGTATTGTAGTAATCACTATAAGAGGTGGAGGAACGAAAAAGCTTATAACCACGCGGATTTCGTAGTATCAGTATCTGAAGATTATATACGTAATGGACGAATGATCGTAATCTGAGAATCGTAAGGAAACGCGATCAAGGAGGCCGATCAGGTGAAAGAGGCAAACGTCACCATGCTGAACATGAAAGTCAAACCAGTGAGGAAAAAGCGAACAGGGCATAGCTGGCTGAGTTTAAAAAGAAACAAATTATTGTATCTGATGATACTGCCGGGGTTTCTATATTTTGTTATTTTTAAGTACCTGCCTATGGGCGGTCTTATTATTGCCTTTCAGGATTATCAGCCGTTTCTGGGCATAGCAGATAGCCCCTGGGTTGGGCTTAAGCATTTCGTCCGATTGTTTACCGAACCAACCTTCTTTATGCTATTGAGTAATACGTTAATCTTATTTGCCTTAAATATTGTTATCTTTTTTCCGCTCCCGATTATACTGGCGTTGATGCTCAATGAGGTTCAACACAAGCTGTTCAAAAACACCATTCAAACGATTATTTATATCCCCCATTTCATGTCATGGGTGATCATCGTCTCCATTTCCTATGTATTTATGAACGTGGATGGAGGGGTGCTGAATGAGATGATGGCCGCGCTCGGGATGCAAAAAATCAGCTTCCTGACTTCTCCAGAGTGGCTGCGTACTGTGTACATTGGACAGATCATCTGGAAAGAGATTGGCTGGTCGACGATTATATATCTGGCAGCCATTACTGTAGTAGATACCCAGTTATATGAAGCAGCTGAAATGGATGGAGCAAGCAGATTGCGCAAAACATGGCATATCACCTTGCCAGCGATTCGACCCATTATTATCACCTTACTTATTTTGAAGATTGGTCATACGCTGGATCTAGGCTTTGAACATATGTACTTACTGATTAATTCATTGAACCGCGAGGTTGGAGAGATTTTTGATACCTACATTTATACCGCGGGCCTAAAGAACGGCCAGTTGAGTTTCAGTACCACCGTAGGTTTATTTAAAGGTGTGGTTGGCTTGGTTCTCGTGATTCTGTCGAACAAGTTGGCTAAGAAAATCGGAGAAGATGGTGTTTACTAACTTGTACAGGACTCTAATTCATGCTTCTGTCTTTTAGGCAGAGGTGGAAGATAAAACAACAAATACATTTAAAAAAGGGGTAATGTTGATGAATCGCAATTACAAGAAACTTGCAGCCTTAATGCTGTGTAGCGGGCTGTTACTCACTGCATGCGGAGGAGGCAATAACGCGAAGGAGTCAAATTCTTCAAATGGGGGAACGAATTCAGCGGCTAAGACGACAGCGACACCAGCTGATGTTTTAGAGTCTAAAGCAAAGATTAGCTGGCTGAACATCCTGCAGACTCCGACTCCACCTACAAATACTGTTCTGGACAAAATAGAAGAAGCTACGAATACAGAGATTGAATTCTCATGGATACCCGATGCTTCCAAAGAAGAACGGATTAATACATCGCTAGCCTCCAATTCCTTGGCGGATATCGTTACCCTGACTATCCTTGATAATTCCTCGGTACGTAACGCTTTAAAGGCGGGGATGTTCTGGGAAGTAAGTCCTTATCTGGATGAGTTCCCGAATCTGGCAAAGATTTCACAAGACACACGTACCTCGGCCTCCATTGGCGGTAAATTGTATGGGGTTCCCTTCCAAAAGCCGTTGGCGAGAAATGGTGTGGTCATTCGTAAGGATTGGCTGGATAAGCTGGGATTGCAGGTGCCAAAAACAACCGATGAATTGATGGAAATTGCGAAAGCGTTTACCGAGAAGGATCCTGACGGAAATGGCAAGAAGGACACTACAGGGTTTATGGATCGTAGCGATCTTATTTATGGAGCCTTCAAGACCCTGGGTTCCTACTTTGGAACACCAAATATATGGAGTGTAGACGACACAGGGAAAATGACACCTGAATTTGACACAGATTCCTATATTAAAACCATGGATTATATGAAAGCACTCTATGATGGCGGCTATATTAATCAGGATTTCGCTGTGACAGCTAAAACAGATCAGCAGCAGAATTTTGCACAGGGGAAGGCCGGAATTTATGTTGGAGCTCTGTTTGATAGCAAGAACCTGTTGAATTTGGCTAAAGGCATTCAGGATAATATGGATTTAGTCATGGTTAACAATATCACCTCCACAGGCAATGAAGCAGATCGCGCAATTTGGTCCGCTAACAACGGAATCGGTGGACTGCTGTCTTTCCCAAAATCCGAGGTCAAGGATGAAAATGAGCTTAGACGGATATTGAAATTTATTAATGATCTCATGAATGAAGAGGTCTACGCTTTGATGACCTATGGAATTCAGGATGTTCATTACACCATCGATGCGGATCAGGCCGTTACCATTAAAGATACAAATCTGTGGAAACAGGAGGTTCAGCCATTTGCAGGCTCCCGTCCTTTAGAGTTGGGATTCACTATTCATGATGCTGATCCGCTCAAAGTAGAAGCCGAGAAGCTGATCAAGGAGAATGCCGATTATGCTGTACTGAATCCTGCTTACTCGCTGGAGTCGGAGACGTTCTCAACCCAAGGTTCTGAACTGCAGAAGATTGTGACAGATGCTACTTATAAATATATTCTTGGCAAAATCAATGTGGAGGAGTATAAGGCTGAGATTGAGAAGTGGAAGAAATCCGGAGGCAGTAAGGTGATTTCTGAATATGAGGCTGCTTATAAAGGGTAAACCCTTAATTAATACAGACTACAGGATAAGAAAATAGTGAATGGGTCCTAAACGAAAGTGAAACGTTTAGGACCATATTTATTCAAACAGGAGGAAGAAATGGCCGACAACATTGCAGTTAGAAGTACCAGCTGGGGTATCCGTATGGCTGATTCAATCATGGAACGAACACCAAGACTATATAACGATAAAGGATATCATGGAAAGTGGTCATATGATTATGGCGTCATTTTGAAGGGCTTTGAGCTACTATGGAGACAGACGGGAGAGCCTAAATATTATCAATATATCAAAGATAATATGGATTATTTTATAGAAGAGGATGGCTCAGTGAAGGGTTACCACTTGGGTGAACACAACATTGATCATCTAAATAACGGAAAGCTACTGTTTCTTCTCCATAAAGAAACGGGGCAGGAGAAATATAAAAAGGCTGCAGATTTGTTAAGGAAGCAGATAACAACGCATCCTCGAACCTCGGAAGGTGCGTTTTGGCATAAGAATATATATCCGTATCAGATTTGGCTAGACGGCTTGTACATGGGCGCGCCCTTCTATCTGGAGTATTTACTAGAATATGAAAGCGGAAAGGGTCTGGATGATGTGACCCGGCAATTTATTCTGTGTGAGCGTCATACCAAGGATGCAGAGACAGGTCTTATGTTCCACGCCTGGGATGAAAAGCGGGTACAGCCATGGTGCGATCCCGAAACGGGATTGTCTCCCAATTTCTGGGGGCGCTCGTTAGGCTGGTATGTCATGGCGCTGGTGGATGCACTTGCTTTACTCCCTGCGGAACATGCGGATTACGATGAGTTAGTGCGTATTCTTACCGATACGTTGACATCCCTTCGTAAGGTTCAGGATGCTGATTCCGGAGTTTGGTACCAGGTAGTAAACATGGGCGATCGTAAGGGCAATTATCTGGAGGCTTCAGCTTCTAGCATGATTACCTATGCTTTGGCTAAGGGCATACGGCTCGGTATACTGAATGCCAGCTGGTTCGAAATGCTTGACCATGCCTATCAGGGTCTTCTGACGGAATTTGTAATGGAAACGAGGCAAGGCTGGGTCAACTTGAACAAGAATTGCCAAGTCGCAGGACTTGGAGGAGATGATCGAAGAGATGGTACGTATGCCTACTACATCAGTGAACCTATCATTACCAATGATCAAAAAGGGCTTGGCGCATTTCTTCTGGCTTGTGGTGAGTACGAATATTTGCAGCGTCCTGCCGTGATGAAAGGGAGCGAGTGAAGCTTATGACTTACTACAATATAGTACATTATGGAGCACACTCTAATAGTACGGAGTCTTCGACGGAAGCTATTGCTAGCGCTATTCAGGCAGCAAGCGAAGCTGGAGGAGGAATAGTTTATGTTCCTTCTGGCACTTATCATACCGGTGCAATCTTTATGAAGAGCAACATTGAGCTACAGCTTAGCCATGGAGCCGTACTTCAATTCAGCTCTGATCCGAACGATTATCCCGTGATGGAGTCTCGCTGGGAGGGAGTAAAGCAGAAAGTTCATGCTTCTTGTATTTTTGGGATCAATCTAGAAAACGTATCGGTTACGGGTGCAGGCAAGCTGGATGGAGGGGGAGCATCTTGGTGGGATAAGATACGTAATTCCCCCGAGTCGCTGATCTTTCCTCGCCCGAAGCTTATCAGCTTCGATAACTGCCGTAGAGTAACACTTAGAGATCTGACACTTGTGAACTCCCCTAGCTGGACTGTGAATCCTATCTGTTGCCAAGATGTTACGATAGATAATCTGTCGATTTTTAACCCGGCGGATTCGCCCAATACGGATGGCATTGACCCAGAATCCTGCGTGAATGTCCGGATCAGCAACTGCAATATTGATGTAGGTGATGACTGCATTGCCATTAAAGCGGGAACAGAGGAAACGAAGGAGCGAATCGCCTGCGAAAATATTACGATTACGAACTGCACGATGATCCATGGACATGGCGGGGTTGTATTGGGAAGTGAAATGAGCGGGGATATCCGTAATATCGTTATTAGCAACTGTGTATTCAAACAGACGGATCGCGGTATTCGGTTGAAATCTAGACGTGGACGCGGAGGTGTTGTCGAAGATATCCGTGTTAGTAATATCGTGATGGATGACGTGATTTGTCCGTTTATCCTTAATCTTTATTATTATTGTGGTTCTCGTGGGAAGGACAAATATGTGTGGGACAAAAATCCTTATCCGATTACCGAGGAAACGCCTTGCTTCAGACGTATTCACTTTGCCAACATTACTGCTCGGAACGTTCATGCTGCTGCTGGTTTTATATACGGTCTAGCAGAGCAGTATATTTCGGAGATTACCTTCTCAGATATTGATATATCGATGGCAGAAGACGCGATTCCTGGTCGTCCGGCAATGATGTCTGGGATTCAGGATATGAGTAATCGCGGGTTCTATCTTGGCAACGTAAAAGACATCCGCTTCCGCCAAGTAACGATTGAAAATCATGAGGGACCTGCTTTTTATATTGAAAATGGAGAGGCGATTGACATTAGCGGCTGCCAGTCTAAAAACACTCGTAAAGTGGAGGAGTTAGTCCAACAGGTGACCGTCGCTCCTTCACAGGAAGATTTGAGCGGGCGGGAAGACTGATGCTAGAACAGGATAAACTTACAGCTCTGCTTGGCGATCTTCCAGAGAACAGGCCGATTTCTGTGCAGCTGTTATGTGTAGAGGAAAGGGACGGCTATCGGCTAGAGACGCTTTTGCTGGATTTGAATGGTATAGAGAAGGTTCCGGCATATGTTGCACTTCCGCTTGAACAGCAGGGTCCTTTTCCACTCGTTATCTTCAACCATTCCCATGGAGGGAATTATGAGAATGGACGGAATGAATTCATTTGCAGCAGTCCTTATCTGCAGCAGCCTTCTTTTGCAAAGACGCTTACGGGTATGGGATATGCTGCTTGCTGCATCGATGTGTGGTGCTTTGGTGAACGGCGGGGCAAAACTGAAAGTGAGCTAGTGAAGGAAATGCTCTGGCAGGGTCAGGTCTTATGGGGAATGATGCTGCATGACTGCCGACGTCTGCTTGACTATATGTCTGAACGGCCTGATATAAACGCCTCACGGGTGGCGACGATTGGAATGTCTATGGGTGGGCTGATGTCTTGGTGGCTGGCTGCGCTGGACGAACGAATTAAGGTAACCGTTGATATATGCGGACAGGTAGATGCTCATACCCTAATCGCCAAAAGAGGACTGGACCATCATGGGTTCTATTCTTATGTTCCAGGACTGCTGAAGCATTATACCACACTTGATATTCAGTCGAGAATTGCCCCTCGTCCTCGTATGAGTCTGACGGGTCGCAATGACCGGATGTGTCCGCTCGAAGGGGTAGAGCTTTTAGCCTCAGGCCTGCATGAGAAGTACCGAATGGCAGGGAGTCCAGAGAACTGGAAACCAATGATATCCGGTAGCGGACATATGGAAACCCTGGAAATGCGGGTAGCTTGGAAATCGTTTATGACCAAGCATTTATAGGATGAGAGGGATGCTCTTTGCTGGTGGGGAAAGAAGATTTTTGCGATTATCATACCCTTCAAGAGGCTGTTGATGCTCTTGAAGAGCAGATTCCAATTCAGCCTGAAACCTTATATATCTTGTCAGGCCTCTATGAAGAAGAGGTGCGAATTTACCGTTCGGACCTAACCCTTATTGGAATAGGGGCGGTTGAGATTCGGATGAACCGTTATGCCACGGAGAGGGATGAATACGGAGAGGAAATTGGCACGTTCGCAACCCCGACCTTATTTCTGGGCGGGCGTAGGCTGACACTGGAGAATCTGATCATTTCGAATACGGCTGGACAGGGAGATACAGTCGGGCAGGCCATTGCCCTATATGCTCACTGTGATGAAGCGGTTTTTCGTTACTGCACCTTTAAAGGGCATCAGGACACTTTGTTTACGGGGCCGTTACCGTCTGCTTCGAAGAAGGGAGGAGGATTCGGTGGTGTCCCCTTGAGAGAACATCATGCCCACTATCGTCAGATGTACCAGCACTGCCGAATTGAAGGGACCGTGGATTACATTTTTGGTGGCGCGACAGCATGGTTTGATCATTGTGAGTTGCACAGTTTGCAACGTTCTAATGGCGAGCCGGGTTATATTACCGCAGCTTCCACACCAAAAAAATCTGAGTACGGTTATATTTTCAACGAATGTGTATTGACTGCATCAGACAATGTAAGGGATGTCTATTTAGGCCGTCCATGGCGGGAGCATGCCGCTACCGAGTATGTGAATTGTCTGATGGGGAGTCATATTCATCCTGAGGGATGGAACGACTGGGGAAATGCAGCGAATCGTAGAACGGCCCGCTATCGAGAACACGGGATCCGGAATGCCAACAGCTTGAAGCGTCAGCGAGTGGAATGGGTGCAATATTATGAAGCGGAAGACGAGATGCCAAGTGCGAATGTAGTTTTCAAAGGAAATAATTTCTGGAATTCGGAAGGAGCATAACAATGATTACAGACAATATACAAACCGCAGTTATCCGCAATCCGGTATTAAGAGGGTTTAATCCAGATCCATGTATCGTAAGAGCAGGGGAAACTTATTATATCGTCGTCTCCTCGTTTGGCTGGTTGCCTGGTGTGCGTGTGTATCAATCAACTGATTTGGTGGAATGGGAGCATTGTACAGATGTACTAACCCATCAGGTAAATCTGCGTGGCAATCCAAACAACTGTAGTATTTGGGCACCACAGCTTAGTTATAATGAAGGCTTGTTCTATCTGATCTATACCGACGTAAAAAGTACCAAAAGGCCCTTTAAAGATTGCCACAACTTTCTGATGACTGCGAAGTCAATCGAGGGTCCATGGTCTGAGCCGATTTATCTGAACAGCAGCGGGTTTGATCCTTCTCTGTATCATGATGAGGATGGGCGAAAATGGCTGCTGAATGAGCTGTGGGATTACCGCATCACAGAAGGCAATAAGTCTTGCGGTATTGTGATTCAGGAATACGATCCTGAGCAGCGTCAATTAAGGGGAGAGTCCGTTAAGATCTTTGATTGTACATCGCTCAAGAAGACGGAAGCACCACATATTTACAAGCGGGAAGGCTATTACTATTTAATTACGGCGGAAGGGGGCACCGGATCAGGGCACGCGGTAACCGTGGCGCGATCTAAAGCGCTACTCGGACCGTATGAGGTCGATCCGCTCAATCCGATGTTAACCTCTCGGAATAATCCTGAACTTCCGCTTCAATGCGCAGGCCATGGAAGTCTAGTTGAGACACCTGATGGGGAGTGGTACATGGCTCATTTGTGCACCCGTCCACTGGAAGGTCAGTTCGCCATTCTGGGGAGAGAGACAGCTATTCAGCAGGTGTATTGGAATGAGGACGGCTGGCTAAGACTAACCTCTGGCGGAAATACACCGCTACTAGAGGTGCCTGCACCTAAAGGGACGCAAGCATGCAAACAAGCGCAGATAATTGCGTTTGAAGATGACTTTAACGGTCCAGAGCTGAAGAAAAACTGGAATACATTACGAATTCCTAGGAATGAAAGCTGGTGTTCTCTAGCTGAAAGACCGGGATGGCTAAGGATCAGGGCTGGGGAATCGGTACAAAGTCTATTTGAGCATCATATTCTGGCTATTCGTCAGACCGATAAGAGTTTCCGTGCAGAAACAGCGCTTGAATATGAACCGTCTAGCTATCTTCAGATGGCGGGGCTGCTCCTATACTTAAATGAAGATAACTATCTGTATGCGTACATCAGTCATGAAGAAGGGCTTGGAAAGGTCTTGCGGTTAATGCGTTGTGAGAGGGATGAGTTCACTGCGGAACCTGTAAGGATTGGACTGAAAGCGGGAGAAGCACTTCGAATCGCAGTTGAGGTGAAGGAAGTAACGGGTCAATTTATGTATCAAACCAGTGAGGATACGGAGTGGAAGCTGCTTGGCGATCCACACAATATCAGCTTCTTATCGGGTGGTTTCACTGGAAATTTTGTTGGGATTGCAGCGCATGATATGCAGCAGTCTGGTGGCAGCAGTGCTGATTTTGCTCATTTCCATTATCAGGGCAAGGAATAAACACGGCTTCACTAAGGAAGGGGTTCTGCTTCAAATGGATCAGGCCCCTTTCCTATTCCAATAATAGATAGTAGGAGGTCTTGTATGAAGAGGAAATGGTTATCTGGGGCGCTGGTCGCAGGTCTTCTCGCAACAAGTATACCGTTTGGGGGTGTTGAGGCTGCATATTTGGAAGCGCTTCCTGCCTTTCCCGGCGCGGAAGGTGGCGGGAAATATGTAACCGGTGGAAGAGCTCAATCTGTGTATGAAGTGACGACGCTGGCTGATTACGGTCTCAAGGAAACACCCATTCCAGGTTCTTTCCGCGATGCGGTAAGCCAAAGCAATCGGACTATTGTCTTCCGTGTGGGAGGGACCATCCATCTGAAGGAATCCCTCAAGATTACCGGCTCCAATCTGACGATTGCCGGGCAAACGGCTCCAGGTGACGGGATCACAGTTACCGACTACACAACATCTGTTGAGGCGGACAATATTATTATGCGGTATATGCGTTTCCGGCTAGGAGACCGGGTAGCTAGTGAAGATGATGCCTTTGGATCACGATACCATAAGGATATTATTATTGACCATAGCTCATTCAGCTGGTCCGTGGATGAAGTGGTCAGTCTGTACGATAACGAGAATACTACTGTGCAATGGTCGATATCTGCTGAAAGTATGCTGATGACTAGCCATCAAAAAGGTCGCCATGGTTACGGGGGGATTTGGGGTGGTAAAAATGCCAGCTATCTCCATAATTTAATCGCTCATAGTACGAGTCGTAACCCTCGATTACCTACGATCACCAAGCTGATTGATCTGACGGAGATGACCAATAACGTTATTTATAACTGGGGATTCGCCTCGACTTATGGTGGCGGAGCAGAGGATTATCGATATAACATTACTAATAATTACTATAAAAATGGACCAAACACCTACAGCAGTGTGAATAAACAATTGTTCGGGGAAGTGGCTCCAGAAACCAGATTGTTTATTGATGGGAACATAATGGAGGGGAGTCCGGAAGTTACTGCGGACAATTGGAAAGGTGTGCAGAAGTTCTCCAATATCTCTAAGCTTGCAGAGCCTGCAACGATGCCTAATCCGTATAAAGCGGTGTCAGCGGAGGAGGCTTACGTAAATGTACTGGCTGATGCGGGAGCCACTCTGCCTAGACGAGATGCCTATGATGCACGAGTCATTAATGATGTGAAGAACCGTACCGGGCAGCATATTAATTCTCCTATTGAAATTGGCGGGTATCCCGATTATCCAGAGACAGCATCAAGCGTGGTGGATAGTGATCATGATGGAATGGATGACGCATGGGAGCTGGCGAAAGGTCTGTCTCCTTCCGATCCTGAAGATCGCAATGGAACGACGCTTTCTATGGAAGGTTACACCAATCTGGAAGTATATTTGAATGATCTAATTATTCAAGGTGAAGCAGAGGGGGAGCACATAGATAATCCTGTAACCGCTATCAATTATCCTGCGAATAATCAAATCTTTGAGTCAGGTAGTAAGGTGAACGTAACTGCTTCTGCGAGTGATAGCGATGGAATTGCTAAAGTGGAGTTTATTGTAAATGGTGTGAAGCTAGGGGAAGATCTCACTGCACCTTACAGTTTCGATTGGAACAATGTTCAAGACGGGACCCATTACCTCGTTGTTCAGGCCATAGACCATAAGGGTCTTAAGACACAATCGGATAACGTGGCTATTCATGTTAATACAATAGGCTCTACGCTCCCGTGGACGTCAGTGGATATTGGCCATCCAGGGATTGCCGGACAGACCACACTTCATCCGGAGAGTGGCAAAATCACGCTCAAGTCGGCTGGACTTATCGGAGCAACTTCGGAAAGCGAAAGCGCGGTTGATAACTTTCACTTTGCTTATCAAACCCTGAAAGGCAACGGAGAAATTATCGCAAAAATTGATTCCGTGACACCGACTGATGATTATGCGAAAGCAGGAGTCATGATTCGTGATAGCCTCAAGGATAATGCCAAGATGGCTTTGCTGGCGATCCCTTATGTTAAATATGGCAAGAAAGGCGTTCTAATTACACGTTCTACTGAAGGGGCCAAGGTAATAAAAACCGAGCCAGAAAGCTTCATCAATACGCCTTATTGGGTTAAATTGGTTCGTCTTGGTAATGAAGTGACGGGCCTAATATCACCAGATAAGTTAACTTGGAGTAAGGTCGGTACAGTAAGTCTTGGTCTTAGTGACACGGTTTATTTTGGTCTTGGAGCCGATGCAGCAAAAGTAGACAACAAGGTTAACAGATATAATACTTCTGTCTTCAGTGGTGTGGAGCTAAATTCGCTTGGGGATAAGTTTCCGAGTGCTCCTCGTGTACTTACGGCAACAGCAGGCGAGGAGAAGGTGAAGCTGGACTGGGAGACGGTAGAAACTGCTCAGTCGTATAGTGTTAAACGTAGTGAGGTTTCAGGTGGTCCCTACAAGACGATCCGCACAGATGTCCTAGATAGCCAGTATAAGGATTCTGGATTGAGCCCAGGGAAAACCTATTATTACGTAGTTAGTGCGGTGAATGAGCTTGGAGAAAGCTTCGATTCCATGGAGGCTAGCGCTGCGCCTAACGGTGAGGCTGGGAATATTTATTACGTAGATGAGGACTATGAGCAGGTCGACGTGGGTGTGACTCCTGAATATTATGAGGTCACTCCGAAACCACAGACCGAAACGCAAAAGGTTATTGTATCTGCCACACCATCCGGCAGTAAGGGCAATACCTCAGCCAAAGTACTGGATGTGTATGATGCAGCAAACGGCAATGTGCAGTTTATCCGTAAATTCGTACCCATTACGGGTGCGTTAGTCATTGATACTGACTTTATGTTTGCGGCAGAATCGGGAACCTCAATATTCCTTCAAGCCCAGAGTACAGACGGAACCAAAACGGCGTTCTCTATCGAGAGCAGAAAGCCAACGCTTCCAGAGGATTCGAGCAAATTTACATTAACTATGAGCAGAGGAGGCAGCCAGTATCATCAACTGATGAGTTCCTATTCATTAAATCAGTGGTATAACCTTAAGCTGAAGGTCGATGTGAAAAATGATAAAGTTGAGGTATACATCGATAATCAGCTTGCCGGCGCATTTCCTTTTACAACTACGAATTTTGCCAGCTATGGTATTGGGCGTATTTTGTCCAAGACGCCGGGTGGAGGAAAAGGTCATTATTATTTAGATAATCTTAAAGTGTATGTTGAACCGATCAAAACGCCACTTGGTTTGACAGGTCTCCCAGGGAACGAAGCAGCTCAGCTGAAATGGCCTATTCTTGAAGGTGCGACTTCTTACAATATTAAGAGAAGCCTTACGAGTGGGGGGCCTTACGATACCATAGCCAGTGCTATTACAGAGACATCATATATTGATACAGAAGTAACTAATGAAACTACTTATTATTATGTGATCTCCGCGATGGCGCCTACGGGTGAATCAGGGAATTCTAATGAAATTAGGGTTATCCCATCCTCACTTGCGGTGAAATTGCCAGCGCCAGAGTCACTTGCTGCTGTAAGTCGGAATACTCAGCTAGATCTGAGCTGGGATGTGGTGGAGAATGCAGCAAGCTATTCTATCAAGAAGTGGAATGAAGCCATAAGCAGCTATGAAACTGTGGTAAAAGACATCGTCGGAACAACTTATCGTATTGGAGGACTAACCAACGGGCATGCCTATCGGTATGTTGTATCGGCGACAAATGTTGCCGGAGAAGGCAAAGCGTCGGAGCCTGTTATTGCCACTCCGGCAGCTCCTTTGGAAACGCCGGTGGTTTCCATTCAAGCTGGTGATGGTGCGATGACATTGAGTTGGGCAGTGATCGAGGATGCGAGCCAGTATATAGTTAAACGTGCTTTATCTTCGAACGGACCTTATGAAGTGCTTGGTGCTGATATAAGCGGCACAAGCTTTATTGACCGCAAGACAGTAAACGGCACGCCGTATTATTACAAGGTCCAGGCTACAGACGGTACCCGTAGTAGTCTGGACTCAGCTGTTACCCCAGCGGTTTCATACCAGAACTTCGGTCAGCCGCAGGCTCCACAAGAAGTTATGGCAGAGCCGGGCAACAATGAAGTTCGTCTAATCTGGAGCGCAGCTGATGGAGCGAGCAGCTACCAAATTGTACGCTCGGAGAGCGGGGGAAACTATGTGGTCGTAGCTGAAGGGATTGAAGCAGCAGGCTATACCGATAAAGAATTAACCAACGGTAATGCCTATCAATATGCGGTAATAGCCATCGGAGATAAGGGGGCCAGTGTTCCATCCGAGATGGTTCATGTCGTTCCAGCTCCTGTGATTATCGTGGATCAGAATGGGGCAGGAGATTATAAGACAATTAATGAAGCCATCCAGGCAGCGCCTGATAATAATGCCATAACCACGATTATTAAGGTAAAGAACGGCATCTATAATGAGAAGGTTCTAGTTCCTTCTAATAAGAAGAAGATCAACCTGATCGGGGAGAGCCGAGAGGGTACCGTTCTTGTTAATGGAGATTCAGCCAAAACCATCGGCTCAGATGGCAAAGAAGTGGGCACCAGTGGCAGCTATACACTGAAAGCTGCGGCAACAGATTTTACACTGGAGAATATGACGGTTCAGAATAGTGCAGGATTGAATGCTGGTCAGGCAGTTGCTTTGTATGCTGAAGGGGACCGGGGTGTATACCGGAATGTGAAGCTTCTTGGATATCAGGATACCCTGTTCGCGGATAAGGGGAGAGCCTATTTCGTCGACAGCCATATTCAAGGTACGGTAGATTTCATTTTCGGTAATTCTCCTGCGGTATTTGAGAATAATGTGATACAAAGTGCAGGTGCTGGTTATGTTACTGCACCTTCCACTGAATCAGGTAAGCCAGGCTATGTGTTCATCAACAATCAGCTAACAGCGAATGATGGTGTAGCTGCTGGAACAGTGGATCTGGGGAGACCCTGGAGAGATTATGGCAGCTCAATCTTCATCAACACGGAGATGGATGCACATATTCGTGCGACTGGATGGCATGAATGGTATGAAGGTCGATCCAAGACAGCACGTTTCTCCGAGTATTTGAGCTATGGTGAGGGAGGTAACGCATCTTTACGTTATAGCTGGTCTAAGCAATTAACGACAGAAGAGGCAGCAGCCTATACGATTCAAGCCGTTCTTGGTGGGAATGATGGATGGAATCCGCAGAAATCAACAATCTTGGTCAATCAAGCACAGCTTCCTGCGATACATGTGTCTTCAATTACAGTAAAGAGTAAAGATGGAGCCAGCAGCATTGATTCAGAGGGTGGGGTTTTGCAGCTGGCAGCTTCTGTTCTTCCAGAGAATGCGACGAATCCTAATGTTAGCTGGGCTGTGACTGATTCTGATGGTATAACCTCTACGGATAAGGCGGTTATTGATGAGAATGGTTTGCTTACAGCCAGAAAAAACGGGACGATTCAAGTGACTGCACGAGCGGCGGATGGCAGTGGAGTGACAGGAAGTCTAGAGATCAACATCAGTGGTCAAGGTGAACCTATAGCAGAATTACCTGTTGCAACGCTGAAAGGACCTGTTACCGTATCGTCAGGTCAAGCGTTTGCTTATCGTGTCGGGCTCACGAATGTAACTACTTCCGTCTACAAAGAAGTATATGCTGTAGACTTTAAGCTGGAATTCGATGCAACGGGTGTAGAATTTGTATCCGTCCAGACTATACCTGATGAATTGAGAATTACTCATATTGAACAAGAAACTCCAGGTCTAATAAGAGTTAGTATAACCGGGACCAAGGCAGAGAATGTCCTGACTGACGATGCAGAATTCGTGGAAATGATCTTTAAGGCCAAGAAGATGACCAGTGAAATGGCTGTACCGCTTGGATTTATCTCATTCCGCGGCTCGAACGCAGATGGCGAATTCGACATTCTGCACGAGGCACAGTCCATTGTTCGAATCATTCCGATATCAGTCTTGGAAATTAAAGTGGCAACCAAAGACAATGTGAGCCGAATTAAAAAAGGGGAGACCCTGCAGCTGCTGGCTACGGTCCTACCAGAACATGCATCAGATCCCTCGGTCATATGGTCGGTGGTCAATGAGGATGGATCTGCGGCTGAGCGCGCATCCATTACGGATGCTGGTCTGCTCAGCGCTATAGCAGCGGGTAAAGTAACTGTGAAAGCGACGGCCAAAGATGGCTCAGATGTTGCAGGTATAATGTCTATTGAGATTATTGCGGATACTCAGATTTCAGAATCAGGGGATACGTCTTCATCATCAACAGTGGAGCCGAAGAAATTACCGGAAGCAGCAGTGAACGCAGGGAGAGTCATTCTTTCTGTGACAGCAGATACGAAGGGCAAGGCTGTTGCGAAGATCACGGCGACTATTCTACAGCAAGCCATAAACTCGATGCAGAGCGGAGGGTTAAGCATTGAAGTGAAGCCATCCGCGGACAGCTCGGTGGTTGAACTGACCCTACCAGCTCATGAACTGGCACAAGCTGCAACAAATGGTATGCAGTCATTGGAAATAGATATGGGTCTGTCCACCTTCAGAATAAATGCTGATCTGCTTCGTGCAATGGCTGTTTCTGACGCTTCGAATATTAAGCTTGTAGTAGGCAGAGTGGATGCAAAGACACTGGTACTTCAGACCGATGTCGGGGATATTTATGAATTCACATTCTTTGTTGATGGTAAGCGATTTGATAGTTTTGGACGTGGACTGAAGGTAGGATTGGATTTCAAACCAAAGACGACTTCGGAAGTAGAGCAAATAGTAATTTACCAAATTCGTGCAGATGGGACAATGGAAGTCGTTAGAAACTCCCAATACAACGCAGGAATAGGGCAGATGATGTTTAGACCAGAGGATTCCAGCAGATTTACAGTAGGGTATGCAGAGAATTCTTTTAATGATATCGCTGGACTAGGTTGGGCACAAAACAGTATTCATGCTCTTGCAGCCAGAGAAATTCTGCAGGGAGTAGGAGATCATAACTTCGGACCACAGCTGGATGTAACTCGGGCACAGTTCCTGAAGATGCTGATGCTGGCTCTTGAACTGGATGATG
Source organism: Paenibacillus sp. VTT E-133291 (assembly GCF_002264395.1). GTDB lineage: Bacteria > Bacillota > Bacilli > Paenibacillales > Paenibacillaceae > Paenibacillus_AQ > Paenibacillus_AQ nitricinens. Next base: position 21,924 of record NZ_NFVA01000036.1, on the reverse strand, counting down.
CCAGCGCAGTAAGTACATTCCAGGATGTGGCGCTGAATGACTGGTACTATAGCTCTGTTGCTGCCGCCGCGAAGCTTGGTATTGTTCAGGGCAGACCTGATGGTACTTTCGGTGCCAATGAATCCATCAGCCGTGAGGAAATGGCATTGATGGCCTATCGTGCGGCACAAGTCGCCAAGCTTCCGGTAACGGGGTTAGGCGAGTCAGCTATTTTTACTGATGCATCTGGTATTTCGGGCTATGCGCTAGAGGCTGTTCAATCTATGAGAGGTGCAAACATCATTCAAGGAGTTGGCAAGGACAGCTTTGCACCTAAAGCACATGCTACTCGGGCTCAGGCAGCAGTGATTGTGTATCGGTTGTTTCAGTTATTGTAAACATTTCAAGTTGACACCCTGTGTGATTTATCATATTATAATTCGTATTGTTATAAGTAAATAAACCAAACTCTATCCAGTGGATGGAGTGGCGGAATTTTGTCAAAGATGTATTCTTTGGTTTCAGTCGCCCCTTGTCATTTCGATGACAAGGGGCTTTATTATGTGATTTGGACGGCTCAATAGGACGGTTCAACAGAAAGGAAAGAAGATTACGATGAATATGAAGTTACTCAAATATGCTTTACTAGTATTTATAGGAGCATGTAGTTATGGATCGCTGTCTACGATCGTTAAGCTTGGAATGAACGATGGATTTAGAATGCAGCAACTGGTCGGGTCGCAATACTTTTTTGGATGGTGCATGCTGCTCTTGTTAGTTGTTTTATTTTCCCGAAAAAAACTCGGATTAAAGGTCGGTGCTTCGTTATTAGGCGCGGGGATTACCATTAGTATGACGGGTATTTTCTATGGGTTTGCCGTTGAACAATTACCTGCTTCGATTGCGATTGTTCTCTTATTCCAATTTACTTGGATTGGTGTGATTCTGGAGGCTGTTGTAGATAGAAAATGGCCTAGTCGAGAGAAAATAATTTCAATGGTTATCCTTTTGATAGGAACCATATTAGCTGGGGGGATTCTAGAACCTAGTGTAGGCGAAATGACTACGAGTGGTATTGTTTTCGGTTTGATGTCTGCGGTGTCGTTTGCCTTTTATATTTTTGTCAGTGGGAGAGTGGCTACGCAGGTACCTGCTGTGAATAAAAGCTTGTATATGACTACAAGTGCAATGATTATTATTATGGTTGTTTTTTCCCCTTCCTTTATTTATGACGGAGCACTTACAGACGGACTTTGGAAGTATGGTCTTCCTTTGGGGTTGCTTGGTATAGTTATTCCTGTACTTTTCTTTTCTATCGGTGTTCCGAAGCTGGGATCAGGTCTGGGAACGATTCTTGGTGCGGCGGAGTTACCGGCAGCTGTAGTAGCCTCCGTGTTAGTCCTGCAAGAAGAGGTATCTCTACTTCGCTGGGTTGGAATTTTCGTTGTTCTGATCGGAATTTCTGCACCACAAATCATACCGATGCGAACAGGGAAAAAGTCACCCAAACGATCCTCCAAAACCGTCACTCCGTAAGGCAGAACTTTAAACTGTAAACTAGCATCGAAGATATGATCAGGTCCTTATAGGATGAGATCATCAATCGGTGTTTTTTTTTTGCAGAAAAAGATTGGTGTTAATTTTTCTGGTATGGCGGATCAACGGCTATTATATAGTGGTGCTATTCTATTTAATGGAGATGACCACTGATGAACCGAAATGACTATGACTATTTTAAGTCTTTGCACGATCAAGAAAAACCGCTAATGCTGTATAACTGCTGGGATGTAGCTTCGGCTAAAGCGATAGAGAAAGCGGGTTCACAGGCTATAGCTACAAGTAGCTTCGCTATGGCGGACGCATGGGGATATTCGGATGGTGAACAGCTCTCATTTGAGCAGCTGCTGTGGTATGTTTCAAGAATAGCAGAATATGTATCGATGCCATTGACGGTAGATATTGAGGGTGGGTATGCTGTAGATGCAGAGTCCTTAGCCAATAACATGGAACAATTATTTCAGCTAGACATCTGTGGGATCAATTTCGAGGATCAAAAGGTGAATCATCCGGACGATGAATTATGGGCAATCGAGGAACAAAGTCATCGTATTCGAACTATAAAGCAAGTGGCAGCCAAACTTCAAAAGAGTGTATTTATGAATGCCAGAACCGATCTCTTTTTCAAAAATAGGAAGCATTCTTTGGATTTAGTGAATGAAGCAATAGAGCGTACCTGTGCTTACGCTGCTGCTGGAGCGGATGGGATTTTTATTCCGGGGCTTACCGATCGAATTCTGATAGAACATTTTGTGCAGCAGTCACCACTGCCTGTAAATGTCATGGTGATGGACGGAATGATTTCAAATGCTGAATTACAGGAGCTGGGTGTAAAAAGAATTAGCTATGGACCGTATAGTTACTTTCAGGCACAGCATAATCTTCAAGAAGATGCTCGAACCATTCTGCAGCCATCCGCGCACATTATTTAGAAATGAGCTAACGACACTATGATCACTAATAAACAGCAAATCGATAAATATTATGAGATGTTAGTCGAAAAAAACTCCAATTATGAAGGCGTATTTTTCGTAGGCGTGAGGACAACAGGGATCATGTGCAGGCCAACTTGTCCCGCTAAAAAGCCATATAAAGAAAATTGCGAGTTTTTTGCAACAGCCAAAGAAGCTTTGTTAGCGTCGTATAGACCTTGTAAAAGATGCCAGCCTTTGTCCAATCCCACGAAAATGTCTTCAGAGGTTAAGCTTCTTGTTGAAGCTATTGAGCTTAATCCGGAAAGAAAATGGACCGATAAAGATTTTGTTGAGCTGTCCATGAGTGCAAATACAGCACGCCGGCAATTTAAGAAGCAATTCGGAATGACATTTATTGAATATGCACGTTCTAGACGTTTAGGGCTGGCGTTCAAACATATCAGGAATGGGGATTCAATTATTAACGCACAACTGGACAGCGGGTACGATTCGAGTAATGGGTTTAGGGATGCTTTTTCACGAACGATGGGGACTGTCCCCAATCATTCCAAGCAGATTAAAGTATTGTATTGTACCTGGATAGAAACGATCTTAGGGTCTATGCTTGCGATCTCAGATGAAGAGTGTCTTTTACTGCTGGAATTTGTGGATCGAAAAGGGCTTGAGAACGAAATTAAGAAACTACGCACCCGCTTAAATGCAACTATTTTGCCTGAAAATGTACCCGTACTAGCGCAGATTGAGGAGGAATTAAATCTTTATTTCGAAGGAAAACTTACAGAATTCAGCACACCGATTCGTTATATTGGCTCTGATTTTCAGCAAAAGGTATGGAATGAACTTCGGAGAATTCCTGTAGGACAAACGGTCTCTTACAAGGAGCTTGCAGAGAAAATTAACAATCCTGCTGCTTGCCGCGCCGTAGCAAGGGCTAATGGAGCGAATCAATTATCAATCTTAGTTCCGTGTCATCGGGTGATCAATAGTACTGGTGAATTAGGGGGCTATGGCGGCGGCATTGCAAGAAAAGAATGGTTCATCCATCATGAGAACAACCTTAGTTCAAAGGTAGAATAGCAACTAAAAGTGTACTTTTTCGATGTGTCTGAAGTCTGGGTACATCGTTTTTTTGTTGTTTTTATAAGGGGAATAATACTAGTCCAAGCAAAAGAAGGGAAATTTATTAATTCACAAGAATATCCAATTATGATAGCATAATATATATTTTCATAAGAAAACGCAGCCATAGTTTAAGAAGATTGGAGCGAAGATTATGTTGAAGGTTCTGATCGTAGATGATGAGCCCTGGGTACTTGAAGGGCTGAGAACGATGATAGACTGGGGTAAATACGGTTTTGAAGTGTGTGCTGAAGCTCAAAATGGCTCAGAAGCGATGAAACTTATACAAGAATATAAACCGGAATTGGTCTTAACGGACATTAATATGCCGGTTATAAACGGACTAGAGCTAATCGCACAGTTGAATGAAGTCATGACAATGCCCCCGAAATTTGTGGTGTTGACCGGGTATGACGACTTTAAATATGCACGTACGGCATTGCAACAACGAGTGAATGACTATTTATTAAAACCTATTGATGATGATGAAATAGAGTCCTTATTAAGCAGGATTACGCCTGTAATCCGAAATGAAATCGCTTCCAAGGAAGAGTTTGATAAGAAACAATTCTTTATTGTAAACAATATCGTCAACCGCCTAATTCAAGGCGAGTATAACGAAAATTTAGAGCTTCTAACCCAGACCACGTTGAAGCTTCATGCAAATGCAGAGTTAATGTGTATCCTTATCGAACCAGCCACGTCTATGAATCCATTCCATCCACGTATCGTCGACTATTTTCCTAAGGAATGTACTAATTTCTTTCAAGATCGATCGGGAAGAACAGGTATCATCCTTGAATCTGCTTCTATTGATAATGAGAGTCTGGATGCGATCATCAACCAAATTCGGTCGGATATCACTGAACAATTTCATGAACCGGTCCTCCTAGCAATTAGTACTAGAATGATTGGGATCTGCTCGATTCGAGAAATCTATACGCAAGCTCTTGATGTATGGAAACGAAAAAAACATCAGCAGAAGAATGGGATCTTTTATTATTGTGAGCTTAGGACCCTAAAGAAGAAGGAACACCATGAGGATCACTTCAAACTGCTGCTGGATAAGGTACTAGCGAATGATGTAGAGCAGATACAGCCATGTATAAAAGAAACGTTCGCTTCTTTCGTAGAGAATCTGTTGACGATCGAGGTCGTGCAAGCTCAAGTGGCTCATTTGGAGCTAACGATCTGTACACTGATAGCTCAAATGAATGGTGCCCCTGATACGATGATGATAAAGCTACAGCAAGAGTATGGAAATCTAGGCGAACTAAATGACTATTTGGTATTAAGCCGCTATGTTCAAAGCCTGTGTATGTTGGCGACAGTCTATCTATCTGATCTAGAGCAGCAGAATGAACAAAATACGATTTACAAGGTGATTCAGTATGTGGATTGTGAATATCGGAATAAGCTGAAGCTTCAGGATTTAGCACGACAATTTCATATCAATTCTACCTATTTGGGACAGCTGTTCAGGAAACAAACGGGTCAGGGCTTTTGTGAATATTTAAATGGTAAAAGGATTGAGGAAGCCAAAAGTCTGCTTAAACGAACGCAGTTGAAAATATCGGATATCGCTGTGCAGGTGGGCTTCTCAAATACAGACTATTTTATAGATAAATTCAAGTTGATTGCAGGGGTAGTACCCTCTGTTTATAAAAATGAAAATAAAAATCAATAGCTTTTGGGGAAGCAAGGTGTTTCGTATGGAGAGAAGAAAATTCAGATTTAGAAAAGTAGTGAATGACATTCCACTGAACTATAAATTTTCCCTCATTTACGTTATAGGCGTTCTACTCCCTATTATTATCATCAACCTAGTTTTTTTGGACCGGATCTCGGACCTGATCAAATCAAGAGAGCAGCAGAATCTAGAGATCTCATTAGAGAGAGCAAGAAAGGATATCCATGATTTTATTGAGGGAGGAGTAGCCGTCAGTTACGCGCTGTCTTCCGATAAGAATCTGTACGAGTGGCTTGAGCGAAAATATGACAACTCTATTGAATTTTATGATACTTTCGATCAACATCTTAGGGGTCGGATGAACGGTTATATGCCGGTCAACAATCAAATTGAACGAATTACCGTATTTACGAATAATGACTCTATTGTTTCGGGCAGTAATTATCAGGTCATCACTGACAAGGTAAAGGAGAGCGAATGGTATAAGCAAACACAGGCTGCTAATAAACATGTTCTTCTTGCAGCCTATCATATGAGTGAGGTACCTAATGTGGCCTCCACGGCTCCTTATTTCAGTGTAATTGAGCAAATGGATGCGTACAGTTCATTGAATGAATATACAAAGCTGATTCGGATTGATTTGGATCTTAGCAAAATTTATGACGTAATTATTAGAGAAAGGGACTATTTAAGCCTTTATCTCGTGAATGAGCAGGACGAAATTGTTATGTCTGCACAGAGTGGATATCAGAGAGGTACGAGGGACCCTTATCCTGTGTTTAAGCTGCAGGATGTTGAGCGTAAGGAAGATCTCCATATTGTATCTATTGGTGGTGCTAGTTATATTAAAGGCTGGCGATTAATAGGAATTACACAAGGTGAGCGAATTGTTCAAGCGATAATGGAGATCAGGATTTATGCAGGTATTTTGGCATCTATTGTCACTTTGCTCACAACAATCTTTTTATATGTGATGTTAAGATCCTACAATTATCGAGTAAAGCGGCTGTCTAGGCATATGCAGAAAGTAACGAATGAGAAGTTCGATTTGATTCAAATCGATGAAGGACAAGACGAGATTGGTGGTTTGATACGGAATTTTAATATGATGACTACTAGAATTAATTCTCTGATCAATGATGTCTACAAGCTGGAGATTCAGAAGAATAGTCTGGAAATGGAAAGGGTAAGGGCTGAATTGAATTTTTTGCAAAGTCAGATGAACCCTCATTTTTTATTTAATACGTTAAATGCCATTCTGGTTGTCTGTACCAAAAACAATTACTCGGATGTTACAGATATTATTAAGAGCTTATCAAAATTACTTAGAAGACTGCTGAGTTGGAAGGAAGATCTCGTTACATTGGAAGAAGAAATGACCTTTATTGAGATGTATTTAAAAATTGAGAAATTCCGGTTCAGGGATAAATTTGAATATCAATTCGAGATCGATGAGCAGTCGCTGCAATATAAAATTCCAAAGCTAAGCATGCAACCGTTAGTAGAAAATTCCTGCAAACATGGCCTGCAGGCCATAGAAGGACTCGGCATCATTAGAGTAAAAACGGAAATCGTGGACGGCCGTTTGCAAGTTACGATTTCAGATAATGGCAAAGGGATCGAACCAAGCCAGCTTAAAGAAATATTATTTAATGTTCAAAATGAAGAAGCCTCTTCAGGGACGAATATCGGAATTCGTAACGTGTATCGGAGACTGGAGTTATATTATGACGATCAGGTTCGCTTTGAAATTAACAGTGTCCCAAATGAAGGGACTGTTGTCACGTTTGGCATTCCGCTAAAGCTCCTGGAACGAAAAAATAGCTAGAAGGTGAGGGAGCCTATGAAATACAAAGTATTGTTGATCGATGATGAACCTAGCGCTCTTGAGGGGATGCAAATATGGATAGACTGGCAGGCACTTGGCTTTGAGGTGTGTGGAACCTCCAGTAATGGCAAAGAGGGCTTACAGTTAATAAAGCAGCTTTTGCCGGATCTTGTCATTACAGATGTAAATATGCCGCTGATGAATGGCCTGGAGATGGTTGCAGCCTGGCAGCAAGAGGAGACAAAGAAGATTAAATTTGCCATACTGAGCGGTTATAGTGAGTTTGAATATGCTAAGACAGCTATAAGATATGGCATTAATCATTATCTGATGAAGCCGCTTTTTGAAGAAGAGGCGGCAGAAGAACTGAAGGAGATCTATCAGGAATTAGAAGAGGAGTCTCAAAAGCGAAGCTTAAACCAAATGGCAACCTCAGAGGAAGTTGTCTCACTTCTGAAGCGAATTCTGAATGAGAAAGTGGAAGATAAATCGGATGTTACCGTACTTACCCGTTTATCGGAAGAAAAAAGCCTTTGGAATATTTGTTTACTACAGACAGACCCGAAGATGTATACGGAAATAAGAGAGAAGGCAGTAGCTCTCCTAACGAATACGGAGGCGATGTTTCTGATGGATCTGGAGGCGTATTGCTTCGGCATCGTATACGGATATCCTTCGGAGTCTGATGAGGGTGCTGCAATATATGATATAGTAGCTCCCTTACTGAATAAACAACCTAAGCAAGCCATGTATATTGCAGTAGGGGCTAGTGAAGGCTCCTTATTTCAACTTGCGAATAGCTACCGAACGGCAAAAGAAACGTTAATGTTTTATTTTTATAATTCTGATCATTCGGGGTTCTTAAGCTATCAGGGAACCAAGGATAGCCCATTCAGCTATCATTATGATCAAATTGGGCTGATGGATGACTTAATGAGGCCTATTAACACATTAGACAAAAAAGGCTTTAAACAAGCTGTGGGTTTGGCCACTCGTAGTTTTCGTGAGATGCGCATTGCTCCAGAGGTTGTGAAGAAGATCGTTATTCATATTATGTATAAGATTGTTGAGTTCACTTCTGGAGCTAGTGAAGTTCAGGTATCATCCTTGTTAACCCAAATCACAATCCCTGAAATGCGGGACTCTATGATGAAGTTGAACGATTTAATGCGTAATTTACTAGCATGCGGGGAAGCGAGTATTGATATTCTTCTACAAGAACAAAGCCAAAGATCGCAGGGAATTGTACAGGAAATTAACAACTATATTGAAGAACATTATCGTGAAAACCTTACGATTAAGAAGCTGTCAGAGGTATTCTTCCTGCATCCAGTGTATCTAGGACAATTATTGATCAAGAAGAATGGAATTAATTTCAATGAGCAGCTGCATGACCTCCGGATTAAGGAGTCCACACGTTTACTTCAACATGGCAAGCTGAAAAACAGTGAGATCGCTGAAAAAGTGGGGTATTCCAATTATAGTCAGTTCCTGAAACAATTTGAAAAAAAGATGCGTATGAGCCCTAATGAATTTAAACATCAGAATACCTAAACTTTTTGGGGGTACACCTTTAGTTCTGGCGTATTATCAGTGGCACCATCACCTCTATAATTTAACTTGTAAGGGCTTACAATGTTGCTACACCAACAAAATATGGAGGTGCTTTATGGGGGGCAAGTCAATATCAAAGTTCAAGCTTAGTTTGATTGCTGTATTATCCCTAAGTTTTACCCTAGCAGGGTGCGGTGGAAATAACAGCGGTAATACTGCTAAGGGAGAAAACAAGCCAGCAGAAACAGCAGCTGCAAATGCAGCTGGAACCGATGACAAGAAGATAGAGCCTTTTGAGGTTAGTATCTTTCTTGGAGAAGCAGGTCAGCAACCAACACCAGATAACAAAATTTACAAGATGATTAAAGAAAAGACAGGCGCATCATTTAATTTTGAATTCTTGGCAGGAGACCTTAAACAGAAGCTTGGCGTTATGATTGCCGGTTCGGATTATCCGGATCTGATGAGTTCTAATACCCAACTGACGGCAGCAGGCGCATTTATTCCTCTCGAAGACTTGATTGAAGAATACGCTCCGAATTTGAAAGCGCATTACGCAGCTTACTGGAACATGATGAAGGATCCTAATGATGGACATATCTATACACTTCCAAACTATGGTGCGTATAACGGTGATGTGAATTCAACCTATTACTCTGGCCCAGCTTTCTGGATTCAGAAAGCTATACTTAAAGATGCCGGTTATCCAAAGATTAAAACTTTGGACGAGTATTTCGATCTTATCGTTAAATATAAAGAGAAAAATCCAACCATTGATGGACAGCCAACAGTTGGGTTTGAGATTCATAACAAAGATTGGAGAAACTGGGGATTGTTTAACGCTCCTCAGCATCTGATCGGGCATCCTAATGATGGCGGAGTAGTAGTTAAGGATAACGTAGCAGAAATCTTTGCAGATAAAGACTATGCAAAGCAGTACTATAAGAAGCTTAATGAAATGAATGCATTGGGCATTATTGACCAAGAAGCATTTACAATGGATTATGACCAATACTTAGCTAAATTGTCCAGCGGTGCCGTTCTGGGAATGTTTGATCAGCACTGGAACTTTCAAAAGGCTGAAGATTCTCTTACCACACAAAAGAAAGATGAAAGAACTTATGTTGGACTTCCTCTTGTGTATGATACGAACACCAAAGACTACTATCTAGATCGCCCTGCACTTAACTTGAATAATGGTTTTGGGATCACTGTTAATGCTAAAGATCCAGTGAAAATCATTAAACTTATGGATACCTTAATTGAGGAAGATTGGCAAAAAATCTTTACCTGGGGTATTGAAGGCGAAGATTATCAAGTGGAAAATGGTCGCTTTATGAGAAATCAAGAGCAACGGGACCATGCAGCTGATGCTACATGGAAGCTTAGCAACAAAGCAGAAGCTTGGTACGCTACCGCTCCGAAATTGCAAGGATACTTTGCAGATGGTAACTCAACGGATGCCGCAGCACAACCAGAAGAGTACAAGGCAGGGTTGAAAGCGTATGATAAAGAAATCCTTGATGCTTATGGCTTCAACAGTTATGTGGATTTCTTCAGTAAGCCTGGACCGAACCCAGTAGCTTACCCTGCATGGTCCATAGATCTTGTTGAAAATTCTGATGCGAAAATTGCCGATACGAAGATGGGTGATTTGAAAACCAAGTTCCTGCCAAAAGCGATTTTGGCTAGTCCTTCCAATTTCGATAAAGTTTGGACTGAATTTGTTGGAGAACTTCATAAAACGAATATTAAAGCCTACGAAGACAGAATCAATGAACAGCTTAAATGGAGATTTGATACTTGGAGTGTTAAATAGTTAGATCTTGCTTAAAAATCAGAAAGTGGTGGCTTTTTAAAGCCAGCCACTTTCTGAAATATCTGGATGATGTGGGGAGAAACTATATATGGATGAGATTCTAACGGGAAAAAAGGTTAACCGGCATCCTAAAAGAAAAAAGAAGCAACCGATTACGATGACCTTGATTAAGAATCAGAAACAGCTGATTTGGATGTCAGTTCCATTGATGCTGTATATTATACTATTTGCTTATGTCCCTGTTTGGGGATGGACGATGGCTTTTCAGGATTATAAACCAGCTAAGGCTTTTGGCGAACAGACATGGGTTGGTCTAAAGCACTTCAAGTTTCTATTTACGGACGATACTTTTTTAAGGGTACTACGAAATACACTGGGTATGGGATTAATTAATTTCTTTTTAGGATTTATAACCGCGATAACATTGGCCTTACTTCTTAATGAAATCAAAAATGTATTTTGGAAAAGAACAGTGCAGACCATATCCTACTTGCCTCACTTTCTCTCTTGGATTATTGTAACAGGGATTGTAGGTGTCTCCCTCTCGGTTAACGACGGGATTGTCAACATCGTTCTCATGAAATTACATCTTATCGATTCACCGATCCTTTGGTTGAGTGAAGGGAAGTATTTCTGGGGTATTGTGGGTGCTTCAACCGTTTGGAAAGAGGTTGGATGGAGTACAATCATCTACTTGGCTGCAATTGCTTCTATAGATCCAGCTTTATATGAGGCTGCTGAGATTGATGGGGCTAACCGGTACAAAAAAATGTCCAATGTTACCTTGCCGGGAATTAAACCAACCATTGTAATCCTGATGATAATGTCCATAGGGCATGTACTGGACGTTGGATTTGAGGTTCCGTACTTGTTAGGGAACGGGCTTACTATAGACTGGTCGGAAACGATAGATGTATTTGTATTGAAATACGGAATTGGGCAAGGGAATTATTCCTTAGCCACTGCGGGTGGCATATTTAAAACAGTCGTAAGTGTAACATTGCTGCTATTTGCTAACTGGACTGCGAAGCGGCTAGGGGAAGAGAGGCTGTTATAATCATGGAAAAAACTCAATTGATACCTCAAAGATCTCCAAAGAACAATGTTGGAAAACGTATGAGAAATATGGGAATCGAACCAGTAGTGTTCGGCACCTTTAATACTATTTTTATGGTATGCCTAGTTATAGTTACCTTATATCCGTTCCTAAATACTATAGCAGTCTCCTTGAATGCCGGAAATGATACTATTCGCGGCGGCATTTATCTATGGCCCAGAGAGTGGACCATACAAAACTACAAAGCCGTCTTTGCCTCTGGTACAATTATTCCTGCTTTTTGGATTTCGGTAGCACGAACAGTGTTATCTACGGTCCTGAATCTATTTTTGACCACGATGCTTGCCTATACGTTAAGCCGGAAAGAATATGTTTTCCGCAAGCAGATTACCTTTGTATTTGTCCTTACTATGTACTTTAATGCGGGTCTGATTCCAAATTATTTCCTGATTAAGGATCTTCATTTGCTTAATTCGTTTTGGGTATATGTAATACCGTCTATGGTAAGTGCATTTAATATGATCGTCATTCGCACTTATATTGGTGGCTTGCATGAAAGTCTTATGGAATCTGCAAGAATCGACGGTGCTGGGGAATTCAAGATCTTTATGAAAGTAGTTTTACCTTTGTGTAAACCTGTGCTTGCTACAATCGCCCTTTTTGTGGCGGTAGGTGCCTGGAACGCATGGTTTGATGCTTTTATCTACACCTCTTCCCGCCAACACTTGAGCACATTGCAGTATGAATTGATGAAGTTGATCTCCTCTAGTATGAATGCAAATGGTAACCCTAGTGTAGCCAACGGGGCAGGAATGACTGCGGATTCGGTAAGAGACCAGGTTACCCCAATTTCCATAAGGGCAGCGGTTACTATTGTTGCTTCGGTTCCAATTTTGCTAGTCTATCCATTCATGCAAAAGTACTTTGTAGTTGGTATGAACGTAGGAAGCGTGAAGGAATAAGGAGCTTGCAATCACTATTAAGGAATAGGAAGGTTGTTTGTTAAAACATGACCCAATCTTCAATCACATACACGAATCCAATACTTCCGGGCTTCTATCCCGATCCAAGCATCACTCGGGCAGGAGATGACTACTATTTAGTTTGCAGCTCTTTCGAGTATTTTCCTGGCGTACCTATTTTTCATAGTCAGGATTTAATTCACTGGACACAAATGGGTCATGTACTGGATCGTATAAGTCAGCTAGATACACGTAAAAGCAAGAGCTCTGGTGGAATATTTGCACCAACCATTCGTTATCATGACGGAACCTTCTATATGATAACGACCGAGGTACACGGGAAGGGGAACTTCTATGTTACGGCTACGGACCCGGCGGGTCCGTGGTCCGATCCAATTGTTATTCCTTATGGGGGCATTGACCCTTCTCTAATGTTTGATGAGGATGGAAAGGTATATGTAACCACCCAGCAGGGAGCAGATTATGACTCCCATGCCATCCAATATGAGATAGATATTGCTACGGGAGCAGCATTAACAGAACCTGTTGTTATCTGGACTGGGGATGGTGGACCTTGGACGGAAGGACCACATTTGTACCGAATAAATGGAATGTATTATATCATGACGGCTTCAGGAGGAACGGCGAAGGAGCATCGGGAGATCGTTGGCCGCAGCTCCTCTCCATATGGACCGTTCGAACGATTACCACATCCAATATTAACGCATAGTCAAACCGAGAGTCCCATTCAATATTTAGGGCATGCCGATCTGATTGAAGATCAGAACGGGGATTGGTGGGCCGTGTTTCTTGGCGTAAGACTAGTGGAATCCAAGTATACCGTACTTGGGCGGGAGACCTTTCTTGCCCCTGTAACGTGGAATGAAGACGGATGGCCAATGATTGATAATAATGAAGATATTGTAGGATTGGAAATGAAGGTGCCGCGGGTTCCCGGCTCCTCTCCTAAACCTGCTTCAAGCGGAAGATATGACTTTGATGACGAAGTCTTACCCTTGTCATTAGCCTTTCTCCGTAATCCTGCTGAGGCAAGCTGGTCTTTAGAGGAACGTCCGGGATGGCTGTCTCTTCGGGGTCAACCTGAAGGTCTTAGTGATATCGGACAGGTAGCTTTTATAGGTAGAAGACAGCAGCATACTTCAGCAGAATGGAGCACACTACTGGAGTTTAACCCAAGTAGGGACGGTGACGAGGCTGGGCTTTGCGCGAGATTGGATGAGAATGCACATTATGAGATTGCTCTATCGCAAAGAAATGGACAAAGAGTAATCGTAGCTTGTTTAACCGTTGATGGAATAACACAGGTGGCGGCAGAGGTTCCAACGACAGCTGGACATCTTTATTTGAAAATTCGAGCGGAGCTAACCGAATATACCTTATTGTACGCTTTGGATGGGCAGGAGTGGATTGAGCTATCTAAGGCTCTAGCCTACCCATTATCTCCTCAAGCTGTAAAAGGAAATGGATTTACAGGTGTTCTTATCGGCTTATATGCGTCAGGTCATGGTCAAGTGGCTGAGCTACCTGCCTACTTTGATTGGTTTGATTATCGGTCTTAATAAGTCGAATACGGAATATAATTGCGTTTGTTAGGAGGGAACTTGTTGAGACAAGCTAGTGATTTTACAGAGCCTGCACTAAAGACAGTGTTCGCTAAGGATTTCAAAATTGGCGCAGCCGTCAACCCATTGACGATCCAATCACAGGAGCAGTTACTTGCCTATCATTTCAATAGTATCACCGCTGAAAATGAGATGAAGTTTGAGAGTCTGCATCCGCTTGAGAACATTTATAATTTTAAGGAGGCAGACCAGCTGGTTGCCTTCGCCCGGAAATATGATATGGCGATGCGTGGACATACCTTGATCTGGCATAACCAGACTACAGATTGGCTGTTTGAGGATAAGAACGGTGGATCTGTAAGTAAAGAGACTTTGCTCTCACGAGTTAAATCACATATTCAGACCGTAGTAGGGCGTTATAAGGAAGATATTTATGCTTGGGATGTTGTCAATGAAGTTATAGCCGATGAAGGTGAAGAGCTTCTTCGCCATTCGAAGTGGCTCGACATTGTGGGCCCGGATTTTATCGCCAAAGCGTTTGAATTCGCCCATGAAGCTGATCCTAAGGCATTATTATTCTACAACGACTACAATGAATCCCATCCATTAAAACGTGACAAAATCTATGAACTGGTGAAGTCACTGCTGGAACAGGATGTGCCGATCCATGGCGTCGGATTGCAGGCACACTGGAATTTATACGATCCTAGTCTAGATGATATCCGTGCAGCTATTGAGAAATATGCATCCTTAGGACTTCAGCTCCAACTGACAGAGCTGGATGTATCCATGTTCCGTTTCGATGACAAACGTAAGGATCTAAGGGCTGCACCAACTGATATGCTTGAACTGCAGGCCAAACGATATGAAGCGATGTTTGCCCTGCTGAAAGAATACCGTGACGTGATTAGCTCGGTCACGTTCTGGGGAGCAGCAGATGACTATACTTGGCTGGATGATTTCCCTGTTCGTGGACGGAAGAACTGGCCGTTCCTATTCGATGAAGGGCATAAGCCGAAGCCAGCTTTCCATCGAATGATCGCCTCTGAAATGAAATCATAGAGTGGGCAAGCTGCTCAAATGATGAACTGTGAACCCGTCCTTATATCGATTAAGGGCGGGTTATTTATACGTTGATAGATTAGTAGAATAGATCTCAAAGGGCGGATTAAAGTGAGCGTGACAATTAGAATGATTCTGGAAGATTTAATGGGAACTGTGGAACAGATAGATGGAACTGTAGATACTCTAAAGCCGGGGAATCCAGAAATGGTGATTACAGGGATGGTTACGGCATTTTGCGCTACGCAATATGTTGTGGAACGAGCGATTGCTATGAACGCCAATTTGTTAATTACACACGAAGGTGTGTTTTACAGTCATCATGATCCCAGCGAGTGGTTAGAGGATGACCCTGTGTATCGCGCGAAACGGAGTTTGATTGAGCGTTCTGAACTGGCTATTTTTCGTTATCATGATTATTGGCATCGGCATCAACCGGATGGGATCATGGTGGGCTTGCTACGAGAGCTTGAATGGTCAGCCTATGTGGTTGAGCAGCAACCCACTGCTACAATCCTATCGATTCCAGCTATGACGGTAAGTGAAGCGGCTCAGTATATAAAAAGAAAGCTAGGCATCCCCCACGTACGCGTTGCCGGCGATCTATCACAGACATGCAGACATGTGGGGATATTAGTAGGTAACCGAGGAGGTGGGAAGATGGCTATTCCTCTTTTTAATCAGCACAATCTTGATTTAATCATTGCTGGCGAGGGCCCGGAATGGGAAACTCCAGAATATGTGAGGGATGCAGTCCATCAAGGCAGATCAAAAGCGCTGATTATGTTAGGTCATGCGGAAAGTGAAGCTCCAGGAATGAAATATTTAGCTGAAGTTCTGGCACAGAAATATCGAATAATTCCTACTTATTTTATTGCTGAACAACCGATCTATCAGCTAGTGTAGTCCATCGAAATGGAAATGAAGAATAAATTTGCATATTATGGAGAAAATGATGGGAAACCAGGTCACTGAGAAAGGAGTGTTTCAATGGAAATTCCTTTGGAGGCTGATGAAGTGTTAACTCGTATCAAAAAGCTTCAAACCGATGGAAGCTCGATCAGCAAAAAGCAAGTGAAGCAAAGCGACCCTGATCTAATGAGAAGTGCGCTGTTCTTTTTTCCGAGCTGGGAGCATGCATTGAAAAACGCCAATCTGTTGTAGCCATATGATTGTATAAAGAAGCCGAGTAGTTCAGGGATTGATCTCTGATGTCCGCTCGGCTTTTTCTAGATATATTGAGTAAACAAGAGCAAAAGAAAGAGAAAACGAAGTGTATGCTCAATATGAAATGAAAAGCATGGCTTTCAACATTATTTTGCCCACAGCTCAACTTTACAAGAAACCTTACACGGAGTATGATTCATCACATAACTGACAATTACATATGAAGTCCGCTTAATTTCCGTTAAGGAAAGCGGGGGAACCAACAACTGGGAACCAGTGTAACAATCGGTACTAGTTATGGGGTGAATCCTGTTCCGGGTGCATAACATGCAACCTTGCAGGTAGGGCAACTCTCACTGCCCGAATCCGACAGCTAACCTCGTAAGCGTATGGAGAGAGGATGAATGGCGTGTTTAGTGATGAATAGCCACAGAGAATCCCTCTGTGGTTTTTTGCTGCGTTTATAAGCAGATACAGTCGTAGAATTTATTATGAAAGAGGTGTTACCTTTGCCTATCGCTAAACTGAACGGAACTTCGCTCTATTACGAAATCAATGGAACTGGCACTCCGGTTGTGTTTATCCATGGACATGGATTAACACACAGTATGTTCAAACCACAACTGGAGTACTTTTCCGATAAATATAAAGTGATTTTGTGCGATTTACGGGGGAATGGCAAGTCAGGTGAACTCCTGGAGGCCCCTAATGAGATTATTGAAACGCAATGTCTGGATCTGATTATGCTGTTAAATGACCTGGGGGTTCGTGAAGCAGTTTTTGTTGGGATCGCCTATGGCGGTTTAGTCGTGCAACATATTGCCAAACAATATCCTGAGCGTGTAAAAGCAATCGTGGTCGCGGATAGCTTCTGTAGGAGCCACGGATCAACCCTTGTAGGGAAAATACAGCTTATGGCAGCGTATTGCAGCTTGCTAATGTATTACCTCCCAAGCGAGCTGGTGCTGCCTTCGATTCGGATGATGTACCGAGAGCGCTGGAGTCTCGCCTACAATGAGATTAGAAGAGGGCTGCTGGACAAACGTCCACGGGAGTTATATCGGCAAAGGCTGGCCACGAGCCATGTGGATTACACCAGATGCTTAAAAGCTTTTAACCGTCCCGCTTTATGTATTGTAGGGGACTTTAATGAATTTGGAGTGAATTGTATGAAGGAAATGGTGTCTCAATTGCCGCATGCGCAGTTGGCGATTATCCCGAATGCATTAGATCCGAGTAATCTGTGTCAGCCGGAGCAGTTTAATGCGATTCTTCAACGTTTTTTGGAGAAGCAGCAGGGCACTCAGCAGATTAGCTGATCCTATGAAATTGAGAAAAGAAGGAGTGCTCCCGCAGCCATTGAAATTATGCGGGACACTCCTATTTCATTAGAGCTGTAGGGCAGATTTCCCTAAAGAATTGGATTTCGAACCAAAGGCTGACTCAAGGGTAGTGAATGCTACGTGTGAGCCAGCTTTTTTAGTAGCTTTGTATTTTGTACAATGCTGTCTACTGATGTAAGATTAAAGATATTCGACATTAACTATTTAAAGGAGCTGAGTCATGATGTCTCAAGCCGAAACCATAAAATTGACCTCATTATCTTCAAAAGGGGGCTGCGGCTGCAAAATTGGTCCTGCTGATCTCATGCAGGTTATTCGCAGTCTGCCACCAACCGTTCCAAATCCGGATCTACTTGTAGGTCTGGATACCAGTGATGACGCTGGAGTATATCGATTAAGTGATGATCTAGCATTAGTGCAGACTGTTGATTTTTTCACGCCGATCGTGGACGACCCTTATTCCTTTGGGCAAATTGCAGCAACCAATGCATTAAGTGATATTTATGCTATGGGCGGTAAGCCGCTTACGGTGCTTAATATTGTGGCCTTCCCTATTTCTGTTCTGGACAAAAGCATTCTCGGTGACATTTTGCGCGGTGCAGCGGATAAAGTGCAGGAAGCAGGAGCAACGCTTGTGGGCGGACATTCGATCGACGATAAAGAGCCTAAATTTGGATTGGCTGTTACGGGCCTTGTGCATCCGGACAAAGTAAGAACGAATGCAGGTGCGCAGGTAGGAGACAAGCTGATTTTGACCAAACCTATCGGTGTGGGCATCTTAACGACTTCTATTAAAAAGGATCAGCTATCCCCAGAAGAAACTACACGCCTTACGACAGTCATGTCTACACTAAATAAAAAAGCGGCTGAAGTCATGGAGCCCTATGATGTACATGCTTGTACAGATGTTACCGGATTTGGGCTGCTGGGACATGCCTCGGAAATGGCAAAGGGAAGTAATCACGGACTGATTATTCGTCAAGGGGATGTACCGATGCTGCCAAGAGTAAGAGAGCTCGCGGAGCAGGGCTTTGTTCCAGGTGG
This sequence comes from Paenibacillus sp. VTT E-133291, assembly GCF_002264395.1. GTDB lineage: Bacteria > Bacillota > Bacilli > Paenibacillales > Paenibacillaceae > Paenibacillus_AQ > Paenibacillus_AQ nitricinens. The sequence continues at coordinate 3,225 of NZ_NFVA01000036.1, read as the reverse complement.
CACTAAAAATAACTTTGCCCATTTGGAGGGCAGTATTCTTTATCCGGAGGAGATGGATCAATTAAGCCGCTATATTCTGTGTGATGCTGTGACTTCTGGTGGATTGCTAATCTCTGTTGCTCCTGAACAAAGTGAGGATTTGCTAAAAGAGTTAGTAGATGCAGGTGTAGAAGCGGCATTGATAGGAGAGGTCACGAAAGAACATCCGGGTCAGATTGCAGTTATAGCTGCGCAATAACGATGGAGTTCAGCTTAGAGGCGACCTAAGAAGTTAGCCACCAGAGGAGAGAGCGCATTGTTTCAGGATATTACACTGGAAGAACTAAGAGTGTTAAAGAATAAGAAGCAGATCACCGTTATCGACGTTCGATCTCCTTCTGAATATAAAGATGCGACATTGCCAGAGAGCTTGAACATTCCTTTTTTTGACGATGAGGAACGAGCTGAAGTAGGTACGCTGTATAAACAGACAAGTGTGCAGGCTGCGAAAGAACGCGGTTTGGAGATTGCTGCGGCGAAGCTACCTTCCTTTGTCAAAGAATTTGCTGAGATTCAAGGGGACAAGGCTGTATTCTGCTGGAGGGGAGGTATGCGCAGCCGTACAACTGCGACCGTACTTTCTTTAATGGATATTCACGCTTACCGATTGATTGGCGGCTATAAAGCTTACCGTAAATGGGTACTCGATGAACTGGAGTCCTTTGAATTCAAGGCGAAGCCTTATGTAATTCATGGAAATACGGGGACAGGCAAAACAAACCTGCTGCACCGCCTGAAAGCGCAAGGCTACCCCGTTCTGGATTTGGAAGGAATGGCGGGTCACCGCGGTTCTATCTTTGGCGAGATCGGACTTCAGGCAAATAATCAGAAAACGTTCGATAGTCTTCTTTTGGAAGAATTAATTAAGCTTGAGGATGCTCCTTATGTACTGTTTGAAGCAGAGAGCAAGAAGATTGGGAAGGTCGTAATGCCTCCATTTATGACCGAGCAAAAAGAGACCGCAACGCAGATTTGGATTGAACTGCCTTTGCAAGCTAGAGTGCAGCAAATCCTTAAGGATTATCGTCCAGAAGAATATAAAGAACAGTGTATTTCAGCCTTTCGAAGTATCAAATCCCGAATTCATATCCCCATTGCGGCGGAAATCGAACGGTGCTTGCAAGCCGATTTGTTCGGGGAAGCTGTGGCGCTGCTGTTAGAATACTACTATGATCCTAAATACGATTACACGTCTACTCAGTATGAAGGCATTGAGAGAGTTACCTTTAAGGTGAACAATTTAGATGAAGCTGAGGTTGCGGTGCGTTCTTTTTTGAAAAATAATCAGGCTTAATAAGCTTTATGTATCGTGATGTATGAGGGGTTTAGAGGAGGCTCAGTACAAATGATCTATTTAGACTATAACGCTACAACACCTGTAGATAAGGAAGTAGCAGAGGTTATGATTCCTTATCTTTATGGTCATTTTGGCAATCCTTCAAGCAGTCATTCTTTGGGGCAAGAAGCTAAACTCGGAATCGAGCAAGCGAGAACACAGGTGGCTAATTTCCTGAATTGTGCGCCGGGAGAGGTGCTTTTCACCAGTGGGGGTAGTGAATCGAATAATACCGTCATCAAGGGAGTCGCCCAAACCTATCGACATAAAGGCAATCACATTATTGTGTCTGCTGTGGAGCATCCTGCGGTAATTAAACCGTGTCAGTATCTGGAGCAGTTGGGCTACACGATTACCTATGTACCTGTTGACGCGTATGGAATGGTGCAGGTAGACGATGTGAAAAAGCAGCTTACAGACCAAACTATACTAGTCTCCATTATGCACTCTAACAACGAAACGGGCACGATTCAGCCGATCAAAGAAATAGCCGAGGTCTGCCACGAACGAGGTGTTCTTGTACATACCGATGCTTCACAGTCCGCTGGAAAAGTAGTACTCGATGTGGCTGAGTTAGCGGTGGATTTTCTAACGCTGGCAGGTCATAAATTATATGCGCCAAAAGGGATTGGAGCACTGTACATCCGAGAGGGCATTCACATCGAACCATTGATTCATGGGGCAGGTCATGAGCAGGGAAGACGAGCAGGTACCGAAAACACACCTTACATTATTGGATTAGGAAAAGCCTGTGAGCTTGCTTCGGACTCTGCTTCCAGAGAACGTGTGAAAAAGATTGCGGATTATTTCTATGACCGATTGCAGGAGGTTTTTGGCGACAGAATTCACCTGAACGGTCATAGGCATAAACGATTGCCCAACACACTTAACATTAGCTTTCTAGGAGCTGTGGGTCACGAAGTGATTGCTTCGCTAGAAGATGTGGCTGCCTCAACAGGCTCAGCTTGTCATTCTGGAGAAACATTGATTTCGCCTGTTCTAAAGGCAATGAATGTCTCAGCAAGTATTGGGCAGGGAGCGGTTCGTTTTAGTGTGGGACGGTATACGACGAAAACGGAGATCGATGAGGTTATCGGTAAGCTGAAAGGATATTTGTTGTGAATAGATTGCCAGTGGTGGAGTAGCTAATGGCGCTTGTGTGATTCCGGAAAATCTAGAAGTTGAATCTGCATATCGTATAGTTTTAAAAAAAGCATCTGTCACTCCTTCAAAAGGATAGGCAGATGCTTTTATTGATTTTAGCGATTATACAATTGTAAAGCCAGCACTTGCATAACCAGTGACTGTATTTACAAGGGTGAGACCTGTGGCAGTAGCTGAGAATACCATAAGCAGACGTGTCTGCGGTGTTACAGCAAAATCGATACCATTTGTAACTCCGCTGACAAACGTGCCTAGAGTAATAGCGCCTGTGATAGGTGGCAGTGGTACTATTGCTCCAGGAATAGGAGTGAATGTGTTATTTGGTGTGGCAGATTGGTACAATTGTGCTGTCACAGTTACAGTAGTACCAATAAGTGATAGAGCTATGGTATTACTGAAGTAAGCAGCAAGGGATGTTATCACTCCAGCACGCGGAGTCGAGAATGCAAAGTTGATAAGAGGTCCAAGAACTGTACCTGTCAAATCTATATTCCCGCCAACAAGAGAAATGCCTGTGGCTGAACTTCCGAAGCCAACAAGGCTTGTTGTTCCAACCAAACCACCTAAAATCGTAGTCATAATAATAGGTCCACCGGAAGCCAACGGAATGATTGCACCAGCCCCGGTTGCACCAGTAACGCCAGTAACCCCGGTAACACCCGTAGCTCCCGCAAGCCCAGCCGTAC
>NZ_NFVA01000167.1 GCF_002264395.1 Paenibacillus sp. VTT E-133291 | reverse complement strand
TGAAACTTATACTTTCTTATATTTTAATAAAACCTCCGGCTTCTGTTCCTAATGGAATGAGAATGCTGGAGGTTTTTTGTTTTCAGATCCGGTTTTTTAGGCTTTATTATATTGTCTATTGCGGGTAGTATATGGCGATTTTCTAGCTTTTACACGTCCGTATGCTACAGCATAGCGGTGTATTCTACGATAGATAGATTTATCAGGAAATAACTTGAATACAACAATAGATGGAAGCGTGTTGACCTCAAGCAGCCACATATCCATATGCTGATCCATGGCAATATCCAGACCAATTTCTTTAATTCCTGGATAGGTAGTTTCCAATTGGCCTGCAATTTGTACGCCTAAAGATTTTAATTGATTAATCGTGGAGAGTGTTTCAGAAGGGTTCATATGATTTTTTAATAATGTATTTACTGACTGAATACTGCCTCCACTATGATAATTGGTGACAATTTTCTGAGGGGCAGCTACTCTTCCGAGCATTCCTGTTGTTTCCCATGCACCTGATGGAGTCTTTTGGGCAAGAACTCGAAGGTCGAAGGGACGATCTTGGTGACGCAGGAGATCAATTCCTTTTTGGACGAGGTAGGTACGGTTCTGAATTCGTTTCTGTAAGGCCTCATGCAGCTCTTCGGGGGAGAAGAAAACTTCTGCCATCTTTGCATATCTTAGAATATATAGGACCTGTGCTTCTTGCTGTTGTCTCTCCTCGTTATCGGCGGTGACATTTATTTCAGTCTTTTGCTGGCTAGGACTTAAAATCACCGTACGCTGCTCAGCTCTCATTACACCAATACCAAAGCTTCCGCGATCAGGTTTTATATAGACCATAGCATATAACGCAAGCATTTCTTTAAGAACACTTAAATCGTATTTACGGGTATCAGGCACATATAGAGATAGAGATTGATTTTGAAGGATAACTTTTGTTTTAGCCCATTTACTTGGGACACGTTGAATCTTCATTATCTTCCTCCTTAACAATTTTGTGCAGCAATTGCTCATTTGAATTCCCTTGTGCAAAACTTGCTGTGGAAGCATAATCTTTGGCAGCTGAAAATCAGGACAAGCTACCTAAACAATGGTATAATATAAGGATATGGGGTTATGCCTTATCGAACGATACTAGGATAATAAAACCGTGTTTCTTGTCTTTACAGTCTATGTACTAAAGACATTTGCGGAAAGGGCGAATACCCTAATCAGCGCAAAAGAAATCAATATTAGAAGATAAAAGGCTATCATGTTTAATTGTGCTACTTTTGTGAAAGTAATATAATTAAGGGTAGCGGTTTTTTAACTGAAGGAGGTCCAGCAACTCATGGCTGAACAAAATAACCCACAAGTCAAAGATCGGGACATTGGCGTGGAAATGCGTGAATCCTTTATGGATTACGCAATGAGCATCATTGTTAGCCGGGCTTTGCCAGATGTGCGGGACGGACTCAAGCCGGTTCACCGACGCATTTTGTTTGCGATGTCGGAACTTGGAATGTCTGCGGATAAGCCTCATAAGAAATCGGCAAGAATCGTCGGTGAGGTTATCGGTAAGTACCACCCTCACGGTGACTCAGCTGTCTATGAAACAATGGTACGGATGGCTCAGGATTTCTCTATGCGCTATATGCTTGTGGACGGTCACGGGAACTTTGGTTCGATCGATGGTGATATGGCTGCAGCGATGCGTTATACAGAAGCCCGTCTTTCCAAGATTGCAGGCGAAATGCTTCGAGATTTGAACAAAGAAACAGTAGATTTCGCACCCAACTATGATGGTGAAGAGAATGAGCCAGTTGTATTACCAGCTCGCTATCCGAACCTGCTCGTGAATGGGGTATCTGGTATAGCTGTAGGTATGGCTACTAATATTCCACCGCATAACCTAGGCGAAGTTATCGATGGTGTGCAGGCGATGATTAAGAATCCTGATATCACACCTATGGAATTGATGGAGTATATCCAAGGCCCTGATTTCCCTACGGCTGGATATATCTTGGGTCGTGAGGGCATTCGTCAAGCTTATCGTACAGGGCGTGGTTCAGTGACCATGCGTGCTAAGGCAACGATTGAAGAAAACAACGGTAAGGCACGCATCATTGTACATGAGCTGCCATATCAGGTGAACAAGGCAAGATTGGTTGAGAAAATTGCAGAATTAGTACGTGAGAAACGGATCGAGGGTATAACAGATCTTCGAGATGAGTCTGACCGTAACGGTATGCGTGTAGTTGTTGAGATGAGACGCGATGTGAATCCAAATGTTGTGTTGAACAATCTATATAAACATACTTCTATGCAATCCACATTTGGGATCAACATGCTTGCCATTGTAAACAACGAGCCGAAAATTCTTAATCTGCGTGATGTGCTCTATCATTATTTGCAGCACCAGATTGAAGTTATCCGTCGTCGTACAATATTTGATCTTAAAAAAGCTGAAGCACGCGCTCATATTTTAGAAGGTCTGCGTATTGCGCTGGATCATCTGGATGAAGTTATTGCGTTAATTCGCGCGTCACGGACAACGGATATCGCCCGTGATGGATTAATGAGCACCTTTAGCCTCAGTATAGAACAGGCTCAAGCAATCCTCGATATGCGGATGCAACGTCTGACCGGTCTGGAACGGGAAAAGATCGAGAATGAATATAACGAATTGCTCGCTAAAATCGCAGAGTACCGTGAAATTTTGGCGAATGAGCATCTTGTACTGGAAATCATCAGCAACGAGCTGCAGGATATTCGTGATAGATATTCTGATGATCGCCGGACAGAGATTACGGTTGGTGAAGAAAGTATCCTGGATGAAGACCTTATTCCGCGTGAAGAGGTTGTTATCACTATTACACATACGGGATACATCAAACGTCTACCTGTCAGCACCTACCGCAGCCAGAAGCGCGGAGGGCGCGGAGTTATAGGAATGGACACCAAGGACCAGGATTTTGTGGAGCATCTCTTCGTGAGTAACTCTCATAACTATCTGATGTTCTTTACCGATAAGGGTAAGGTGTACCGGATTAAGGCTTATGAGATCCCAGAGCTGGGTCGTACTGCACGTGGGACACCAATCATCAACCTGATTCAAATTGAACAAGGTGAGAAGATTAGTGCCGTAATCCAAGTGGAAGAGAGCGATAGTGACAAGTACTTGTTCTTTGCTACCCGCGAAGGTATCGTGAAGAAGACGCCACTTGAGGATTACAATAACATCCGCAAGGGCGGACTTATCGCTATTAATCTTCGTGAAGAGGATTCCCTAATTGAGGTTAAGCTGACAGATGGTCAGCAGAATCTTATTATCGGTACAGCTCGCGGAATGTCGATTACGTTCTCAGAGAATGATGTTCGTTCTATGGGCCGTAGCGCGACTGGCGTGAAGGGCATTACGCTTGACAGTAATGACCATGTCATCGGTATGGACTGTGTTGATAAGGAGCTTGAGGTCCTGATTGTTACTAGCAAGGGTTATGGTAAACGGACCCCAGCTGGTGATTATCGTTCTCAGACTCGTGGCGGTAAAGGGATCAAGACCATTAATCTCACAGAGAAGAATGGCCCTGTAGTTGGTCTTAAGGTTGTTAGAGATGACGAAGACTTAATGATCATTACTACAAGCGGTACCTTGATCCGTACCAGCATGGATGGAATTTCTACTATGGGCCGTTATGCGCAAGGGGTTAAGCTAATTAACATCCGCGAGGATGATGCTGTGGCTACCCTGTGTAGAGCGGATAAGAACGAAGAGGACGAAATGTCTGAAGAGATGGAAGGCCTCGAGGAACAAGTAACAGTAGATGAATCTGGTGATATTGATCAACCGGAAACTATCGCTGAGGATCAAGAAGATAACTTAGAGTAGGTTATATTCAATAAAGAGCAAGGGATTCTATTACAGAGTCCCTTGCTCTTTTTGCTGTGATTAATTAATAGCAAGTTATTTAATGAAATTTAATGAGAATTTTTATAAGAATAGTTTTCATTTCACTAGTCGCTTCCTTTTATCCGTACTATAATTAGCCGATAGAGTATAAATCAGTATATAAAGTACTATTTTCTCAGAAATTATCTGTCATATTAGATTTCGGTAATCCTGAGCTTATTGTTATAGAAATTAAGGGGCTGAGTATATGCCAAGTGTGTTGGCTGGAGAAGTTAAAGCAGGCTCAAAGATAACCAAAGATGTAACTACACCTCTGGGGGGAATTTTGTTCACTAAGGGAAAAATACTACTTCCCCGTGATCTAGAAATTTTAGAAGCTTTTTTGGTTGGGCAAGTGGAGATCGAAGGTGTTCAGGGAGAGGCCAACTCTGATGCTGTCAAAAAAAACGCCAAGCAGACAGCACTTAAAGCTGGAGCGATTATAAATGAATCGATGCTGATCAAGAACAATTCCCCACTACATGATGAATATGAAAAAATGATCGCACTTATTAGAACCAGCTATCGTTCGGTAACGGCAGCCTCACTTCCTATTTTTGAGTTGCGGAGTCAGTTAGAGTTACTAATTAGTCATTTAAAGGATTATCATGTGTTGAAGTTTTCTCCACGTACGCTAAAAGACGAGGATTACAACTATCACAATGCCGTGCTGTCCGCGTTAACATCCTATAAGATCGCTCAGTGGTGCGGGTATCCGCAAAAGGATTGGATGCAGATCGCTTTTGCTGGATTACTACATGACATCGGAAACGCGAAAGTAGATAGTTCTCTTTTACATAAGCCGGAATCACTTAATAGTGCCGAAATAGAAGAGGTTCGCAGACATACTACATATGGCTATCAATTACTGCGTAATGTCACAGCGATTAATGAAGGGGTAAGACTAACGGCATTGCAGCATCATGAGAAGGTCGATGGGTCTGGTTACCCACTTAAGCTAGAAGGTAGCCAGATTCATTTTTACGCTAAAGTAGTAGCGGTAGCAGATATATTCCATGCTATGACTCTAGAAAGGGCTTATAGAAAAGCAAAGTCTCCTTATTTAGTGTTAGAGCAGATAATGACAGAAAGCTTCGGTAAGCTTGACCCAGTTGTTGTACAGACCTTTATACAGAAGAGTACAGATTTGTTTAATGGAACCAGAATACGTCTGAGCGATGGACGTCATGGAGAGATCATATTTACTGACCGTGCTAATCCAACACGTCCTATGATTAAGGTAGAGGGTACGATTGTTAACCTAATGTTGGAGCGAGATTTGTATATTCAGGAGATCATTGCTTAGAGAAAGAAGTATTAAGAGACTCCATAAATGAGACTGTGCTAACAGGTATACACCAATATATAAAGGGTGATTGATAGTACAGTCTCTTATTTATAGATTATTTTGAAAAAAGTGTTGCAATGAATCTCTATACAT
>NZ_NFVA01000146.1 GCF_002264395.1 Paenibacillus sp. VTT E-133291 | reverse complement strand
GGCGGTCGCTATCGCTCCTACAGTTCCAAAATTCCTTTCCGATCCTAGCTTAATAGGGTTTTTACAACATGAAATCAAATGCTCCAAAATCCATCCTCCTAACCCGCAAGCCAGCTCGCCCACCAAAAATCTAAACGCCCTTGAATTGCTTTACAAAACTCATATCGTTGTTATAGAAATGACGGATGTCATCGATGCCGTATTTAAGCATAGCAATACGCTCAACACCCATACCAAATGCGAAGCCGCTATACTTAGCAGGATCATAGCCACCCATTTTCAGAACGTTTGGATGCACCATGCCGGCACCAAGGATTTCTAACCATCCGCTTTGCTTGCACAGTCTGCAGCCATCGCCGCCACATTTGAAGCAGCTTACGTCCACTTCAACGCTTGGCTCGGTGAATGGGAAGAAGCTCGGTCGAAGACGAATGTCTGTATTCGGGCCGAACATCTCTTGTACGAATTGCTGCAAGGTGCCTTTCAGATCACTCATCCGAATGTTGCTTCCGATAACCAAACCTTCAATTTGATGGAACTGGAAGGAATGCGTTGCATCGTCATCATCGCGGCGGAATACTTTACCCGGACAAATGATTTTAACTGGAACTTCACCGTTCATAGCCTGCATAGTACGAATTTGTACCGGAGAGGTTTGAGTACGCATAAGCAGGTCATCCGTTAAATAAAAGGAATCCTGCATATCGCGTGCCGGGTGATTTTTAGGCAGATTTAGGGCTTCAAAGTTATAATAATCGGTCTCCACTTCCGGACCTTCAGCCACACGGTAGCCCATACCAATGAAAATATCCTCAATTTCCTGAACCACTCTGCTAAGCGGGTGAATCCCACCTTGCTGCATGCGGCGACCCGGCAATGTTACGTCTACTTTTTCAGCCTGCAGACGTTGCTGCGTCTCTTGCTGTTGAAAAGCTTCTTGCTTCGCTCCAATAATCTCCTCAATCGCACTACGCACCTGATTCGCTACTTGCCCGATAACCGGACGCTCCTCAGCACTAAGTCCTCCCATACCACGCAGAACTTCTGTAAGCTCGCCTTTTTTACCGAGGTATTTCACTCTTAGGTCATTCAAAACCTGTGGATCCATAACCTCCTGCAACTTAGCCAGCGCCTCAACCTTCAATGCTTCCAACTTCTCTTTCATGGCCGTGTACAGCCCCCTTCAATCATTGTCTAGTTCAACAAAAAAAGGCCTTTCCTCCCGGTAAGGGACGAAAAGACCGTGGTACCACCCTTGTTAGACAAGCTGATCTGTTCCCCATAAGAGCTTCATTCCCTCTTTTGGCTGGACAGATACCTATCTCACTTTATACAGAAATAACGGTCTGTGACCGGTTTCCCCTACGCTTCCTTACAAGGCAATCTTAAGGAATTCAAGGAACTGCTCCGGAGTGAACTTCGACAGCTCTGTTTCCTAGAAACGCTCTCAATCACCGGCGTCTCCTCCCTGTAAGTCAGGCACTGTGTACTCTTCTCCATCACTGCATTTTACAATTCAATCTAATTGTCAGGTATCTCTTTTATGCAAGAGATATGTCTGTTTATTATATGCAAAATCTGTCGTTTTGACAAGTTCAAGCATAATTAGGGCAATTTTTATCTGGCTTTAAGCTGGCTTTAAGGTTCAGAGCCGTTCCGGGGACTTTTTTTCAGCTAACGTTCAGCGGAGCTTGATAATTTCCATTATTAAGAAGGCATGGTTGTACTCCATCATAAACCACCTTCATAGTACAAGGACTTTCATACCGGGAGGGAATTACATGCATGCACGAAGAACAAAAGTCGCTGGGATCATACTTAGCGCAGCCGTTCTGAGTCAAGCTTCAGCGTATGGAGCATACGCTGCATCAACGACTAGTACATCCACCAAAACGGCAACCACCACCGTATCCACTCTGGATAAACTCGGCTCGATAGCTTTAAAGAGTAACGTAAGCGTGAAGCTGAGCGATGTAGGCTTTTTAACTCAGGATGGCGGCAATATTCTTACATACACCCTCAGCTATTACAATGGGAGCGGAAGCAGCATCAATCTGGTGGACTATTTCTCTAAGGTAACTACTGCCGGAGGAACGGTTATCCAAGGGAGCCCAGTAACCAGCAGTGCAACTATCAAGTCCATAGCCTCCAAAAGCAGTCAATCCGTAACCTATTATGTAAACATCGGTAAATCCACCTCTTTAAAAGGCGTTAAGATTTCAGTCTTTGGTTGGGATTTCAGCAGTACCGATTATCAAAAGAAGCTGGGTACTTTCACCCTACCTGCAACTTTTTCACAAGCGGTCGCTAGAGGGCAAAGCAAAAAAATAACCTTGAATAATCAACCCGTAACAACCCAAACAGAAAGTCTGCAAATTTACAAATATAACGGTAAGGTATACGCCAAAGTAGGTGTGAGCTTAACCAATCAAGGAACCAAAGTGCTAAGTGATCCTGGACTTAAGGGATACCTCGCATCCGCAGGCGGATCTGTATTTGAATTAACGCTTGATGACGCGAGCAGCAACTACAAAGTACAGCCACAAGAAAAAAAGAAGATCTACTACATGACGGAAATCCCCTCTTATATGAAGACAGACAATATGACTCTGCAGTTTGCTGGAGAAGATACTTCATTAAAAATAGCTTTGCCCATCGTCACCTATAACCTTCCCGCTGCTACCACACCGGATCTTGTCGTAGCCAGCAATGTCATCAAGAAACTTACGATCAACAACAATACTGTCGAGACGCAGTTAAAAAGCGCCAATGTCTATGCCGACAACGGCACCGCGAATTGGACGCTGCAATTTCGAGTAAAAAATAGCGGCAACAAAGCGATTACTTTGCCTGCTTATGAATTTACCGTTAAAGCCGCTGAAGGATATAGCTTTCCGGTGGACACGAAGGCTTTCGCCAACCTTACACTCAAACCCCTTGAAGAAAAAATAATCGAGCTCAGTGCAGAAGTTCCGCTAACGATAGCTCAAGGAACGCTACAGCTGCAAATGAATGAACCCGCTGTCGAGGGTAAGATCATTTTTCCTACAGCCTATTATCAGATCCCTTACACTCTCCAAACTAATAATTGGCAGGATACAGAATACGCAGTGGAGAACAGCCACGGTACATTTGCTGTCAAGCTTACGAACATCCAGCGGCTACCTTGGGCAGACAAAGATCAGCTTGTAGCTAAAATCAATATTCGCAACATGAAATCGACCTCTGTACAGCTTCCAGCGTTTACAAGTGTCATTAAAGCTGGTGAGAGTGATATTAGCAGCACTTCCCAAGTCGTCACAGAAAGCACACAAACCCTACTCGGGCCAAATGAATCCGCAGACGTTTATGTCGTGGCCAATGTTCCTTACACCTACCAGTTCAATCCATTAAAAATAACGCTGCAAGAAACCTCCGGCGAAAGCAAAATTAATTTTCTTTCGTTAAGTACAAATCAGTTGGATAGCCGTGTTCAGGAAGTTGCAGCACTAAGTTCCTTCCAAATTGACCTTGAAAGCAAAAAAGCAGAAGTATTAGAGCGCCGGACAACGGTTTATCAGGGTACGAGCTCCAATATCATGTACACAGAACTGGAAATGAACAGTGAGGAAACACGTAAATCAGAGCAGGCTCAACTCGTAGCTTATTACAAAACACCAGACAATCAATATTTCGAAGGCGAGGTCAACCAGTCTACAACTTCCACGAGCCCTAACGGAAAAAATCTGATTACCGTCTGGACTAAGCTTCCACTTGGAGTAGATCCTTCTCAGCTTGTTCTTTATATCGGTGAAGGGGTATCCGAAGGAAAACTTACGGCTCCTGGCGGGAAATCAACGGGATATATCAATACGGTGTCACTGGGACTAAATAATGTTGCGTTGGAGGCAAAGAGCAATCTTTTGGATGTAGAATTGTTCCCTTATACCCTATCCGTGACAAATGCAGTCACCACCGTCACTGGTGGAAAAGATACGCTAAGCACTGTCCTAACCTACAACCTGTCGAGCAGCACGCTTTACGAATCGGGTACGTATGAGCACAAGCTTGTACTAGAGCTGATCGACCCCTTCGGACAAACGATGGAAAAGACATTAACACTTGGCACAGATCTGCCATTAGGTAGCTTCAAGTCGTACACCACAACATTCACAAGCAATCTTTACAAAACTCTAAGTGGCGGCGCGATCCGATTGAATATATACGACGAATTCCAAGGTCATCGAAATTTGCTGGGAACTGGGACCTATGTGGTCACTTATCAGGCAGCGTCAACGACTTCAAACAGCAATTCCGCTTCAAACACCGATTCTAATGCTAACAATCCATCCGACATTTAGTAAAAGCGCAAGGGTGGCTGAATTCAAAAGAAATTTGATGATCTATGGAGGATAGAAATGAAGAAGAAAAAAGTGTTGCTCTGGACCATCGGAGTAGTAGCTGTAGCAACAGCCGGATTGTTGGTGTATACATTTTTACCTGATAAGAGCAGTCAGGCTGCTGAAGTGCCCGTAAATACAGCCACGGTTACGAAGGGCGATATCATAGTAAATGTATCTGGAGCAGGCTCCGTCACGGCCACCGAAACAGGAAAAGTGAAAACGAAGGACGCTGGAACCGCAGCTGAAGTGCTTGTCCAAGAAGGAGACCTTGTGAAAAAAGGCCAGACATTAATTACCTTCGAAGGCGATGACCTGAGTGACAATCTCAAACAGGAACAAACCTCTCTTACCTCACTTGAAGTGGATCTTCAGGACAAGCAGGAGCAGTATAAGAAGCTTGCCGTGGCAGGTGCCTCCGAGGATGAATTGGCCAGTGCCAAACGTTCGATTGAAAAAGCGAAAACAGATATCGCTTCTCAAATCGAAAAAATAGCATCTGTACAAGAAGATATGATCCCTCCAGATCCCCTAACCGCCCCTATTGACGGAACTGTTACAGCTGTTAATATAGCCAACGGTGAAAAAGCGATGGATGGCTCTGAACTCATCGATATCACCAATTATGCTAATTTAAGCGTTATAGTGCAGGTGGATGAGCTTGATATTCCTACAGTGAAGTTGGGGATGCCTGCCACCATTTCATTGGATGCCCTTCCCGACACTGAATTCAAGGGGAGTGTCACAAAGATTGCCAAGGAAGGTACAGTCTCAAACGGAGTATCCCTCTTCGATGTTACCGTTGGCTTAACTAGCTCCGAAGGTGCCCTTGTCGGGATGTCGGCAGAAGTTTCAGTTACAACGGCTGAGAAAAAAGATGTGTTAACCGTACCGGTTGAAGCTGTTCAAGAAAGAAATGGCAAGTACACAGTAGCTCTCCCCTTAACAGCGGGTTCAACCGAAAACTCATCTACCGAGGGCCAGGCACCAATGCCTAGTGGGGCTCCTGATGCTGCCCGCGGCGGAGTAATGCCCAGCGGAGCACCTGAAGCTGGCGGTGGAGTTATGCCTAGCGGAGCGCCTGATGCTCGCGGTGGCGCAATGCCTAGCGGAGCGCCTGATGCTCGCGGCAGCGGTGCTATGGCTAGTGGAGCAGCTGGCACAAGAAACCGCGGAAATAGTAATCAGCGAATGGTTTCCGTCGAAGTGGGCATTCATGATGAGAGCAGCATTGAAATTGTCAGCGGACTTAATGAAGGAGACAAAGTGATCATTCCTACAGTAATCTCTACCAAAACGGGTACAACTAGTACTGAGATGCAAATGCAAGGCGGTATGGGTGGCGCCGGTTTCGGCGGCGGAGGCTTTAGCGGTGGTGGCGGCTTCAGTGGAGGTGGTGCTGGTGGCATGGGCGGAGCACCAGCTGGTGGTGGTGGGGGTGGCAGCAGATGAGTGCTTCAGCACCACTGATCCAAGTCCAGAACATGACCCATGGCTATAATATGGCCGGAGAAACTATGACAGTCCTAAAAAATCTTTCCTTTACAATCGACTTCGGAGAGTTCGTAGCGATTATAGGTCCTTCCGGTTCTGGTAAATCAACACTCATGAACATGCTTGGATGCCTCGATATATCAGATGAGGGAAGTTACCTTCTGGACGGGCAAGAGGTTCGCAAATTATCCGACAACAAGCTGGCTATTATCCGAAATGAGAAGATCGGCTTTATCTTTCAAAATTTCAATCTTCTCCCCAAATTGTCTGCTGTCGAGAATGTAGAGCTTCCTCTAATATACCGCGGCCTCTCACATCGAGAACGTAGAGAAACGGCGCAACAGGCACTCCTTAAAGTAGGCTTGGAGGAAAGAATGCATCACCGACCTTCTGAGCTTTCTGGAGGACAGCAACAGCGTGTTGCGATTGCGCGAGCCATGGCTGGATCTCCCCCGATTCTACTTGCAGATGAACCTACCGGGGCGCTTGATACGCGAACTGGACAAGAGGTCATGCAGATGATTCGAGAATTAAATGAGCAAGGTCATACAATCATCCTAATCACACATGACCTCGAAATTGCAAAGCAAGCGAAGCGGATCATTCGTATTCAGGATGGCAACCTCGTAGAAGATCGGAGGAATGCGAGGTGAAATTATTTCAAAGTATGCGGATGGCTCTAAAAAGTATTTACAGCAGTAAAGTAAGAGCTTTTTTAACGATGCTGGGTATTATTATTGGTGTATCATCCGTTATCATTCTCGTTTCTGTGGGGCAGGGAACTACTTCTCAGATTACGGAGCAGCTTAATGGACTCGGAACAAATCAGCTGACGGTAAACATCACTGGCCGCGGGGCTACCACCTCCCTCACCTATGAAGAAGCCTTAGCACTAGGAGATATAGAGGGGATAGAAAATGTAGCTCCTGTAATCAGTGGCAACGTTACAGCCAAGCATAATACTGAGAATGTTAGCGTTACTGTTGAAGGCATTACACCTTCTTATGAGGACGTTAAGGATTTCCATGTACAGTCAGGACGTTTCCTGCTTGATATAGATACAGAGTACCGGCAGAAGGTTGCGCTGATAGGCACAGGTACGGCTGAGGATTTATTCGGCACAGATGATCCTATAGGCCAAAAGGTACAGCTAAACGGGATCAGCTATAAAATCGTCGGCCTGTTGGAAGCCAAAGGCTCTAGTCTAAGTGGTTCCAACGATGATATCTTATTAATCCCTATAGCTACTGCAGAACGTCAGTTAAAAAGCAAAGGCGTACGTTCTATCACAATTGCGACGACTTCAGCAGACACTGTAGCCACGGTAAAAGATAAACTAGAGAGTACACTGGATGCTAAATTTAATTATGCGGATAATGCTTTTAGTGTATTTGACTCTCAAGAGATGCTGGAAACTGTAAATTCTACGACAGCTACGCTTTCAATGGCACTTGCGGGAATTGCCGGCATTTCACTATTTGTTGGGGGGATCGGCATCATGAATATTATGATCGTATCCGTCAATGAAAGAACAAGAGAAATTGGTATCCGCAAAGCAATCGGCGCCAAAAAGTTCGATATTCTCGCTCAATTCATGATCGAATCCATTGTGCTTAGCGGATTGGGTGGGGTGATCGGTGTTGGTATTGGAGCCGCAGGTAGTTGGCTCCTAGGAAAGTATACTTCACTTACCGTATCCATTGCCTGGGATATGGTACTGATCTCTTTTGTTTTCTCCTTGCTTATCGGCGTAATTTTCGGAATGATGCCTGCGAACAAAGCCGCACGGCTTCGCCCCATTCATGCACTACGTAACGAATAGTTACTTCAAGTCAGCTGCCCAGTCATTAATATGACTGAGCAGCTTTTTTAGCATAACAGAACGCATATTTTTGAGGCTGAGCTAGGTATCATTTACGAAGACGGTGGGTAATAGGATTTATGGATTTGAATATAGATAAGGCAATAGGCTCATACCGTAATCATTAATTTTATTATTATCGATATTTATTTGAGGAAGCGATTGCTCTATAAGTAGGACGTCCTATATACTTGTTGTACTACAAACTGCGGTCCACACACAATTTATCTTTCCCATGCCTCATTTCCCACTATGTTACAACACCTCTTTTTCACATAGTCACTCTCAACATCTTTGCCTGAAAATAAAATACACCTGCCACAAATGGATGTTCCGCAGGTTATAGTTAGCAGCAATAAGATTTGTTAAACATCTTATGCGGGGAGAGAATGACCGTGGCTGGATTTTTCGATATCAAAGTAACACGCAAACTAATCTTTATTTTCGCTGCGATCTCCATTCTACTGGTTGGGATTAGTGTAGCTTCTTTACTCTATCTAAATCACACCATTAACAGAATGTCAGATTCTTTATATGAAGATGTATTTGAGAACTCTGAGCTCATACTGAGCGCTGATCGTGATCTGTATCAAGCCGCAATCGCTCTCCACTCCTCCATGAGCTCGAACCTCACTGACGCTGAACGTGATCAGTTCATTCAGGAATTTAAGGACAATAATCAACAAGCACAAGAACGGGTAGGCCTAGCAAGTTCAGACATCAGATCCATCAACAAACCCTACAGTGATTTGAAGCAGGCCAATATACTTACTGAATTAGAGAATGAGCTCCATGCCTTTGAAACATCCCTAGTCCTATGGAAGAATACAGGGAGTAAATTGATAGCTGAACGGATGCAAATCGGATGGGACCCTGCTTCATATCATGCTGTAAATCTGAACATGCAGTTAAATGAAGTTAGAACTCATCTTGATCAATCAGAAGACCTGGTAGACACCTACGCCTTACAAGTAACAGATGGGTTCCAAGATAAAAAGAGTGCACTTTTTGCGCTGTACTCATTGGTCTTCTTTATTCTGCTTCTAGTTATTATTTATCTGGGTCGCAAAATCATTTGGCTCAAAAATGAAATGCTGGAGGAACAAACACTCTATCAGCTAATCGGTGAAACCATGTCTGACTTTATTATATTGACTGATCCTAACGGGTTGATATTGTATAGCTCCCCTTCACATTCAAGTATTCTCGGCTATGTTCCTAAAAAGGGTGACCCACTATCCAACTATATTCGTGAACCGGAAATCGCTTGGGCCAAACTAAAGAGTATCGTTCAAGGAACCCCTCGTATCTCAGAGCTACGAATGCGTGGAGCTGAAGGGCAATGGGTATGGCTGGAAACGAAGGTGTCGCCTGTTCGGGGAAGCAATAATTTCCCAGCACAATTTATGTTAGTGTCCCGTGAAATTACACAACGGAAGCAATACGAAGAACGATTACATAAGCTAGCCTTCTATGATCATTTAACCGCAATTCCCAACCGTGCTCATTTCAAAATGTACATGGAGAATCTCATCAACCAACCCGAGGAACGGAGAAAGAATATTGCACTCGCATTGCTGGATTGCGACAGATTCAAGCAGTTAAACGATACCTTAGGACATCTGGCAGGTGACGAATTTCTCCAACTGCTCTCTCGAGAGCTTTTGCAAACGGTTAAAGGTGTAGGCCAGGCGTTCCGGATTGGCGGTGATGAATTCGCGGTGGTACTGCACCGATTTACCTCTCCAGAAATGTTAGATGAAATGCTTCAGCGGTTGCTTAAGTTATTCAACAAATCTTGGTCTATTGACAATGGATCTAGCTTCCACACCTCCGCAAGTATTGGCGTAGCCCTATTTCCTGAAAATGGAAGCAGCATTAATGAACTTCTGCGTGCCGCAGATCTAGCGATGTACCTTTCTAAAGACCATGGTGGGAATGAAGCTAATCTCTACTACGATCTATTGGATGTAGGTTTAGCCAACCAAACCATCGGAAAACCATAAGAACAACAAAAAGAGCTGTTCCGGGGGTCAATGATATGCTCCCATCATAGTAGACAGTA
>NZ_NFVA01000150.1 GCF_002264395.1 Paenibacillus sp. VTT E-133291 | reverse complement strand
ATGCTTCCGAAGCGAGCTTTCCTACGGAAAACTTTCAGGCGGTCGCTCTGCTCCTACAGTTCCAAACTTCTCCTCCATTACTTGCACCTTCACATCTTTTGTTTATTTTTAGGTAAATTGAGTAGCCGTCCTTATATTAGGACGGCTACTTGTTGTATAGCCGTTTCTACTTGGACAGGCCATATGTTAAGATGTAAGAAGTAAGCATGAAAAAGGCGAGGTGCACTATGGACAAGTTGATACTTATAGATGGAAACAATATTATTTACCGCGCATTCTTCGCGATGCCTCCGCTAACGAATACAGCAGGGCAACAGACGAATGCGGTGTACGGTTTTACCACTATGCTGCTCCGTTTAATTGAAGAACACAAGCCGACACATATGATTGTTGCCTTCGATGCAGGGAAAGTCACATTCCGGCATGAAGGCTATGAGGATTATAAAGGCGGTCGGCAAAAGACACCTCCCGAGCTCTCCGAGCAGTTTCCACTATTGAAAGATTTGCTCAGAAATCTAGGTGTACCGCAGTTTGAAATCGGCAATTATGAGGCCGATGATATTATTGGAACCATTTCTCGCCAAGCAGATGAAGCAGGCCGGCAGGTTATGATCGTGTCGGGAGACAAGGATATGCTTCAATTGGCTTCCGAACACACGACCGTTGCGTTGATCCGCAAAGGAGTTACAGAGGTCGAGCTTTATGGACCAGAACAAATTCGTGAGAAATATGACCTGACACCAGAGCAGATCATAGATCTTAAGGGACTGATGGGTGATGCGAGTGATAACATTCCAGGCGTTCCGGGTGTTGGTGAGAAAACAGCGCTCAAGCTGTTGCATCAATTCGGATCCGTTGAAGGTGTATTAGCAGGAACCGGTGAGCTTAAAGGTAAAATGAAAGAAAAGCTCGAAGCACATGCGGAAGACGCTGTCATGAGTAAGAAGCTGGCAACCATCTATCGTGAAGTGCCTCTTGAGCATTCGTGGGAAGATATGATCTTTAACGGGATTTCTGCGGATACAGCAGGACCCGCACTCGCAAAATTAGAATTCAAATCACTTCTGGAAAGGTTATCACTAAGTGCCTATGCTCCAGTAGCTGATGGAGAAGAGGGTGCAACGGAAGTAGAAGCTGCAACACTCGATATTTCGATCGTGAGTGAAGATGAACTTGAGGCGCTAAGTGAAGCGCTGCCTAGTATTTCAGCGCTGCATGTGGAATCCAATGGGGATAATCCGCATCGTGCCGAGGTGATCGGGGTAGGGCTATCTACTTTGGAGCGACATTATTATGTGCCGTTTGAATTACTACAGAAACCAGCGGCCGCGAAGCTACGCGACTGGTTAGGAGATGAGAAGGCTCCGAAGAGCGGATATGATCTTCACCGTGCTGATTTGGCACTGCATTGGCAGGGGATTGCTTTTGCAGGTGCAGCGCATGATGTGCAGCTGGCGGCTTATTTGCTGGATCCGACGGAAGCTAATCAGAACCTGAACGATCTCGCTACGAAATACGGCTTGCCAAGGTTGTCACCTGATGAAGATGTATTTGGTAAAGGGGCCAAATATAAGATTCCTGAGCTTGAGATCTTAGGAAATCACGTCGCACGTAAGAGTGCTGCGGTACTTGGTATCGCCCAGAAACAACAGCAGGAATTGATTGAAACGGCAATGACCGGACTGTTCGAGGATCTCGAAATGCCATTATCACGTATTCTTGCGGATATGGAGAAACAGGGGATTGCAGTCAACGAAGGGGATCTTAAAGAGTTAGGAAAAGAATTCGAAGCTCAGATTTCCAAGCTGGTCACTGAAATATATGAATTAAGTGGCACGGAGTTCAATTTGAATTCACCAAAGCAACTGGGTGAGATTTTATTCGTTAAGCTAGGTTTGCCTGTTGTTAAGAAGACGAAGACAGGCTATTCCACCGATGCTGAGGTGCTTGAGAAACTAGCGCCTTATCATGACGTGGTACGTTTGATTTTGCAATATCGCACGATTGCGAAGCTCCAGTCTACATACGTAGAAGGACTTCTTAAAGAAATATCTCCGAAAACAGGAAAGGTGCATACCTTCTATCGGCAGACGATTGCGGCTACCGGACGTCTCAGCAGTCAATATCCGAACCTGCAGAACATTCCTATCCGCCTAGAGGAAGGGCGCAAAATCCGTAAAGTGTTTGTTCCATCCGAACCGGGTTGGTCCATTCTGGCGGCGGATTATTCTCAGATTGAACTTCGGGTGCTAGCGCATATCTCCGGTGATGAGCGGATGAAGGAAGCTTTTCTCCATGATATGGATATTCACACGAAAACAGCGATGGATGTATTTGGAGTTACTAACGATCAGGTTGATAGCAATATGCGTCGTGCTGCTAAAGCCGTTAACTTTGGTATCGTGTACGGCATCAGTGATTATGGTCTGTCGCAGAACTTGAATATTCCTCGTAAAGAAGCCGCTCAATTCATTGAGCAGTATTTTGAGGTATACCAAGGTGTGCGTCGATATATGGATGATATCGTAGTTGATGCAAGGAAACATGGATATGTAACCACGCTGCTGGAACGTCGTCGGTACTTGCCTGAGATTAATGCAAAGAACTTTAATCTACGTTCGTTTGCGGAACGTACGGCAATGAATACACCTATACAAGGAACTGCAGCTGATATTATTAAGCTGGCGATGGTGCATATGGATAAGGCGCTTTTCGAGCGTGGGCTAAAGAGCCGTATGCTGCTTCAGGTGCACGATGAGCTTGTATTCGAGGTGCCAGAGGATGAAATGGAGCTCATGAAGACGCTTTTGCCGGAAGTCATGGGTGGAGCATTGCAGTTATCTGTGCCGCTTAAAGCAGAGGTAAGTTTTGGCAGCAACTGGTACGAAGCGAAATAGGCTCCCTTTAAGGTGTGCATATCAGCTATAATGTAGTTGAGGTGAAGACATCATGCCGGAATTACCGGAAGTAGAGACAGTCAAGAGAACACTGAATGATTTAGTTAATGGAAAGCAGATAGAGAGTGTAACCGTCCGGCTGGCCCGGATTATTCAGCGGCCGGATGATATTCAGGCTTTTGCCAACCTGCTCACAGGTCATAGCATTGTTAATGTTGAACGAAGAGGAAAATTTTTGCGTATCGTGTTAGACGGTCTGGTGCTGGTATCTCATTTACGGATGGAGGGCCGTTACGGACTTTTTTCGAACGAAGATCCACTGGACAAGCATACGCATGTGATATTCCATTTTACCGATGGTACTGAGCTGCGTTACACGGATGTTCGTCAGTTTGGTACGATGCATCTTTTTCAGATTGGTGAAGACCTGCAGTTGCCTCCTCTTAATAAGCTAGGACAGGAGCCGCTGGAGCCATCCTTTACGCCGGAGAAGTTTAAGCAGATTGTATCAGGCAAAAGCACAAAAATTAAATCGCTGCTGCTGAATCAGGAATATATCGTGGGCATAGGTAATATTTATGTAGATGAGTCGTTGCATCGTGCAGGGATACATCCTGAAGTCAGCGCTAAAGATCTTTTGGATGAGCAACTTGATCAGCTACATCACGCTATTGTCAGTACGCTGACGGAAGCGGTAAACGCTGGTGGTTCATCTGTAAAATCATATGTGAATGGTCAAGGTGAGAGTGGCACTTATCAGCAGCAGCTGTTGATTTACGGTCGTAAAGATCAGCCGTGTAACCACTGTGGAACGATGATTGAGAAAACCGTTGTAGGTGGCCGCGGCACGCATTATTGTCCAAGCTGTCAGCGTAAGTCAGAAAACTGAAGAAGTAATTAGGTTGGCACCCACTACTTGTCCCGCCCATATACTGTGTGAAGAATGCTTAATAGAGAACGGAAGCTGAATGAAATGTAATCTTCAGTGTTCCGGTTCTTCACAGGAGGGATTGCGGGTGCTCAGCCCATTTTTTTCACTAATATTACTAGCTTTTGCTTTGAGTCTGGATGGTTTTGGCGTTGGTATTACATATGGACTGCGTAAAATGAAAATACCATTGCTCTCCATTCTGATTATCTCGCTTTGTTCGGGGGTAGTTATCTGTGTATCTATGCAAGTGGGTGTTCTGCTTGCCAAGGTAGTGTCTCCACATGCAGCTTCTGAGGTTGGCGCTGTTATACTTGTGCTAATGGGGTGCTGGTCGCTCGTCCAGATGCTAATGCAGAAGGAGAAGGAACAGACAGGTGAGCATAAAGTAGATAGTGAAGAAAATGTACTATCCACAGAAGCTCGGGCAGAGGTAGCTGTTGTTACTGAAGATGTTGTAGAACAGGTTGCCATGGCTCCTGAACAGGCAAAGTCGGCTGTCTTTTCCCTTGAGCTACGACGGTTGGGGATTGTTGTACAGATCCTACGTACTCCGTCTTCTGCAGATATGGATGATTCCGGAAGTATTTCTTCGATGGAAGCTATGCTGCTCGGGATTGCCCTCTCTCTAGATGCTTTTGGAGCTGGACTTGGCGCAGCATTGCTGGGGTTCAATCCGATATGGACATCACTTACAATTGCTCTGTTTAGTGGTACATTTCTATTGCTGGGAATGAAGACTGGATTAAGATTCGCCGGGAACTACTGGATGAAGCATGCTGCTGCACTACCCGCGTTATTATTAATTACAATGGGAATACTGAAGCTATTATGAGGTGAGTACATGATTATTGGCTTAACCGGAGGCATTGCATCCGGAAAAAGCACGGTGTCTGCACTGCTTGTGAGCAAGGGAGCGAGGCTGGTTGACGCGGATGTGATCGCCAGAGAAGTTATGCTCCCCGGTCATGAGGTGCTGGCTGCGGCTGTGAAACAATTCGGAAGCGAGATCCTCTCTCCGGATGGCACCCTGAATAGGGGCAAGCTGGGGGACATTGTATTTCAAGACCCAGCGGCCCTGCAAGCCCTGAACAATCTGACGCATCCCGCAATCCGGCGGGAAATTAAAGAACGTATGAACAGCCTGGAAGTAGAAGATCCAAAGAAGTTAACAATTGTGGATATCCCTCTTCTTTTCGAATCAGGACTCGAGAACATGTTCCATGAAATACTAGTGGTATACGTACCTCGTGAAGTGCAAATCGCTCGATTAATGGAACGTAACGGACTTTCTTTAGAACAAGCAGAAGCACGCTTAAATGCACAGATGGATATTGAAGCAAAGCGTAACAAAGCGGACTATATCATTGACAACAGTGGCGAACTTGCGCACACTGAGCAACAGGTTTCTGTTCTTTGGGACAGGCTGGGCTTATCATGAAATGGTTACGTAAAAAAAGAGTCCTTCTTCTATTATTCATTGGTTTTACTGCGATATTGTTTCTGAGTACGAACTGGATGTCCTGGTTTTATCCGATCCATTATAAAGATGAGATCCGTAAGCACAGCATTACGTACGATATAGACCCATTTCTAGTGGCTTCGATTATCCGAGTGGAAACGAACTTCAAAACTGGACGAGAATCCAAAAAGGGTGCTATAGGTTTAATGCAGCTTATGCCGGATACTGCCAAATGGGCCCTTGAAAAGGCCAAGCTTCCTGATGTTTCTATGGAGGAGCTTAAGCATGAACCATCGGCAAATATTGAACTAGGTACCTGGTACCTTTCAACATTATCCCGTCAATTCGAAGGTAAACGTACGGCAGTTATCGCTGCCTATAATGCTGGACCGGGTAAAGTTCAAAAATGGCTGGATGAAGGGATATGGGATGGAACGGATGCTACGATTAAGGATATTCCGTTTGGTGAAACCCGCCATTATGTTCAGCGCGTCAACTATTACTATGATCAGTACACGGATATTTACAATGAATTCTAAAACCGTGTTATGTATAAAAAGAAGCATTAAACGACCTGCGGGTCGTTTAATACTTCTTCAGTAAGCTTATGTGGACAGGTTATTTGAATTGACCTGCCAATTGTTGTTCTGCCAGGGTTACAAGACGTTTAGTGATGTAACCACCGATCGAACCATTTTCATAAGAAGTTTTATTGCCATTGTAACCATCTGGGGAAAGCGTGATTCCGAGTTCTTGGGCAACTTCATATTTAAGTTGTTCCAAAGCACCGCGGGAATTTGGAGCTACAAGGTTATTGGAGCTGTTGTTTTGGCTCATTGCTGTTCACCTCCTCTGTTGGTAACTGTATTATGTGCCGTACTTGCCATAATCATTACAATAAAAAAACGGTGATTTCTGGAAAAAATGAAATAGCCCTTTAAAAGCCGGATGTTTAACATACCGGGACTAAAAACATTATGTAATAGGAAGTGATGAAGCTTATGAAATGCCCTTACTGCGATCACACAAATACTAAAGTGCTCGACTCGCGACCAGCGAATGAGAATAAGTCAATCCGCCGCAGGCGTGAATGTGAGCGTTGCAGCAAACGGTTTACAACCTTTGAAATGATCGAGGAAACACCGTTAATCGTGATCAAAAAAGACGGCAGCCGTGAGGAATTCAGCCGTGATAAAATTCTGCGTGGTTTAATCCGGGCTTGCGAGAAACGCCCCGTCTCTGTAGAACGTCTAGAGAAGATCGTCTCTGAGGTGGAGAAATCTCTACGCGGCATCGCCGTAGCTGAGGTAGAGAGCCAACAGATCGGTGAATTGGTTATGGAACAGCTCTATCCAGTAGATGAGGTCGCTTACGTTCGCTTTGCATCCGTATACCGCCAGTTCAAGGATATTAACATGTTTATGAAGGAACTGAAGGGTCTGCTATCTAAGAGCACCGGGGATCTGGACAGATTGTAGAGTTGTGGCTAGTCGAATGACTAAAAAAAGTGTTGACAGCGAAGGCGATTTTTTATATTATATAGGAGTCGCCTACGGCGCTTAGATTTGTCAGAATGACTTAAATACACCGAACTAAATTTTAGAATGTGTGATTTCATACATCTGAAAATTACGTTTGGGGCCATAGCTCAGCTGGGAGAGCGCATCGCTGGCAGCGCTATCGGCAAAATCCCGCAAATTACTCCGTTATTTGTACGGTGACTGTAACGTTGACTATGCGGTGACATACGCAGATATGCGCTCCAAGAAAACGATGATATGCGTTATACAATCGGCTCTTTTCCGTAATAATACGGGAGGGGTTTTTTAGTTTGAACGGAGATAAAAGTAAAGGTCGCGCGAGGAAAAGCGATAGGACATCCGATCGCCTGCGCTACTCACTCGACTACTTATTTGATTACTATTACCAGGCGAAGAAGTCGGAGGGGCGCGCAGTTAATACGCTCAAGACTTACGAGCAAAACTACGCGAGCTTTTGCGAATTCTTGGACATGCGTAAGATCGTTCGCGATATTCGTAATGTTACAGTAGAGACGGGGCGCGAGTATATTATATGGCTGCGCGATGAAAAGACGCGATTTAGCGATAATTGTAACGTGCCGGATTCCGTTAGGACGGTCGGATTATTGCCGAAAGCTATAAACACGCGCGTTAAGAATTTGAAAACTATGTTTAAGTTTCTCCACGAAGAGGACGTTATCGACTCCGATCCTTTTACGTATTTAAAGAACGTGCAAGATATCGGACGTGAAATTGACGTTCTTGCAGCGGATGAATTGCGCGCGCTATTGAATGCGCCGAATCAACGCAAGTATAGTGACTTTCGCGATTATGTTGTGCTTAACCTATTAATAGACGGAATGCTGCGCATAGACGAAGCGTTGAGTTTACGTAAAGAAGACGTTGATTTAACAGCATGTTACGCGTCATTACGTAGAGAGGTAACGAAGACACGCAAGCCGCGCATCGTTCCTATTACGAAGCGGACGGCGAAGTTGATCGCGGAGTTGATACGTGAGACTACGGAGTTTGATAGCGAGCATATCTTTCTTACGAACTATGGTGAGCGGATGCAGCCGAACCATTTCCGCCATCAATTGAAGAAATACGCCGATCGTGCGGGCATAGAGAAACGGGTATATCCGCATTTACTTCGGCACTCTGGCGCTACGCTATTCCTTGAGGAAGGCGGATCAGAGCGTCATCTGCAGGTTATACTTGGACATGCTGACGGACGAATGACGAATCACTATACGCATTTATCGGATAAGAATGTTAAAAAGAATCACGATGAATTTTCGCCAATTAACGCCGTTATCGGTAAGTCCGAACGGCCTCGTAAAATAATACGCTAGACATAACGTCGATCTCTTCGGAGGCCGGCGTTTTTTTTATTTTCCGTAGATGGTGCGGGAGCCTTAAGTCATTGCGGATATCTACGTATAAGGCACGCGGGAATTATTTTACGCAAAAGTGTGCGGCATTAAATCGGACGTCGGCTTTATTAGTGTAAGCGGAGGGAGGCGCACAAATGGCGCAGGGTAAACGGATATTTTTTGTACTATTTCACACAAACGTTAACCCAAGCGCGCTACACATCCGTATCCATCACGCTCAAATAGCGCTGCAAATCGCCACCTTACGTATCACCGTTAAATCACCGTGAAATTAGCGGTTGAGATATGCGGGAGTGATAAGTCTACCCTCGCGCTATAAAAACGCCTAAATCAACGGTGATTTAACGGA
>NZ_NFVA01000168.1 GCF_002264395.1 Paenibacillus sp. VTT E-133291 | reverse complement strand
TAATTCAATGAAGCCTATGCTCACAAAACTTTTAGGAGGTCAAAAATGAAATACGTTATAGGTGTAGATTTGGGCACTAGCGCAGTGAAGACTGTTTTAGTGGACCCACAAGGCAAGGTGGCTTTTGAGCATTCCGAGTCCTACCCGCTAAGCAGACCACAGCCGAACTGGAGTGAACAAAATCCTGAGGACTGGGTAAAAGGCACGCTAGTCAGTCTTCGTCGCTTGATTGAAGTATCAGGCATAGGCCCATCACAAGTTGACGGTCTTAGCTTCTCCGGGCAAATGCACGGATTAGTTCTGGTCGATAAGGACGGACAAGTGCTTCGTCCGGCCATTCTTTGGAATGATACACGTACTACTGCACAGTGCAGAAGAATAGAGAAGACGCTCGGAGCAAAGCTTATTGAGGTTGCTAGAAACCGTGCGCTGGAAGGCTTCACACTCCCTAAAATTCTATGGGTACAAGAGAATGAACCTGAGGTATTATCACAAGCGCATCAGTTCCTGTTGCCCAAAGACTATGTGCGTCTCCGGTTGACCGGTGATTATGCGATGGATTATTCCGATGCTGCAGGAACGCTTCTATTAGATGTAGGTTCTAAAACTTGGAGTGCTGAAATTGCTGAAGCTTTTGAACTGCCGATTTCCCTTTGTCCTAGACTGGTAGAGTCCTTTGAACAGACAGGAACGTTATTGCCGGATATTGCGGAAGCATCAGGTCTTTTATCATCCACAAAGGTATTTGCTGGTGGCGCGGATAATGCATGCGGCGCACTCGGAGCGGGTGTCCTTGGTGAAGGACGGACGATGTGCAGTATTGGTACATCTGGTGTGGTCCTTTCCTATGAGAGCAATAAAGATTTAAACCTCGAAGGCAAAGTCCATTTCTTCAACCATGGTGAAAAGGATGCCTACTATATTATGGGCGTTACTCTAGCGGCTGGGCATAGCCTTACATGGTTCAAAGAAACCTTTGCGGCGGACAAGAGCTTTGATGAATTGCTAAGTGGAGTGTCCTCCATTCCAGCGGGTAGCGGCGGACTGCTCTTTACACCTTATATCGTAGGGGAACGTACACCTCATCCAGATGCGAATATTCGTGGAAGCTTTATTGGTATGGATTCAGGGCATACGTTGACTCATTTTACACGTTCCGTATTAGAAGGCATTACCTTTTCGCTACGTGAATCTATCGAGATTGTACGTGATTCAGGCAAAGAGATTACAGAAATCATTGCGATCGGTGGCGGGGCTAAGAATGAGGCATGGCTCCAGATGCAAGCAGATATTTTCAATGCATCCATCGTGAAGCTTGAAAGTGAGCAAGGTCCGGCTATGGGAGCAGCGATGTTGGCAGCTTACGGTAGCGGCTGGTTCACTTCTCTTAGTGCATGTGCAGAAGCTTTCATCCGTCCTGCGGATGTATATAAACCAGATCCGAAGCAAGCGGCAATCTATGACGGCTTATTTAACCTCTATCAGGAAGTCTACGGTCAGACCCGTGAACTGAATAACAAGCTGGCAGCATACCGTCAATAAATAAGGACGCCGAAGGTTTATGCTTGATATGTCTGATAAAAAAGGTCTTTCGCATATGGCGGAGGACCTTTTTATGAACATGAAGTTGTTGCCGTACTTATTTTTCTTCTGTAAAGTATGGGTATCTCTAGGCAGAGATAAGCTCTGCATGAGGTAGTGAAGGTTTCGGGGGGCGGAAGGCCATGTTCCAATGGATGGTTAGGCTGTTGAATGACATCAAAATCCGCAATAAGCTGTTGCTTGCTTTTTTACTCACCACGTTACTTCCGGTATTACTGGTAGGCGGGTATCTTACGTTTGAGATGAGAACCATGGCGTTTCAGAGCGCACTGGAACAAGCTTCAATCAACGTAGATCGGGTAAAAAAAAGAACGGAGGAAGTCATCGGTGTATCTCAAGATATTGCATATCGATTGAGTAATGATGCACGGTTAAAAAGACTTGCCATTCGTCAGTATGTTAGCACTTATGATGTGGTGGAAGCTTACCGCGATTACTCGGATATGCGTGAGTACCTTAGGTTGTATAAAGATATATCTAACATTCGTTTATACACTGACAATGCTACGCTGCTTAACAACTGGGAGCTGATCAATCCTTCTCCTGCAATTAAGGAGAGTGAGTGGTATCAGAGAGCACAGCGGTACGATAGCTTTGTCGGTTGGGAATATATCGAAGATGAGCGTGATAAGCGGAATTATTTAAGTCTTGTTCGCAAAATCGAGCTGGAGGGCTCCAGCAAAATCGGTGTTCTCGTTATTAATGTGAACAGTCAGCAGCTTGCATCCATACTAAGCCAGGAGTCTTTCGATACGATGATCGTCGATGATCAGGACAATATCATTGCAGCGAACCGGAAAGATCGAACAGGTAAAAAGCTAGCGGATGTTTCTTTTGACACCAAGCTCTTGGGCCAGGGGAGTGGAAGCTATGAAGCAGTAGTAGATGGTGAAGCCTCCAAAATTGTGATCGAGGAGCTTAAACCACAATCTAGCCGAAATGCACTACGAATTATATCTGTCTTTTCCATTGAAAGTATAGTGAAAGAACCCAATCAAGTGATTAAGCTTTCGATTACTGTAGTTGCGATAAGTGTTCTTCTAGCCTTTTTAATTATATATAGCTTCTCTTCGTTGTTCTCACGACGATTGCTGCATTTAAGCAGACATATTAACCGAGTCAGTACCGGGGATTTTGATACGACATTAAAAATTGATGGCAAGGATGAAATCGCCCTGTTAGCTCGTCAATTCAATTCCATGGTGCGTAGCGTTAATGATTTGATGTATGAGGTACAGGAATCCAATGCTCAGAACCGTCTTTTAGAACAGAAACAGAATGATATACGATTCAAAATGCTGGCAAGCCAGATTAACCCGCATTTCTTGTTCAATGCACTAGAAGCAATTCGAATGGAAGCTCACATGAAAGGGCAAGTGGAAATTGCTCGCGTAGTACGTCTTTTGGGTAAAATGATGCGCAGTAGCCTGGAGGTAGGACGAAGTAAAGTTTTGCTTAGTCAGGAATTAGAAGTGGTACGCTGTTACTTGGATATTCAGCAATTCCGTTATGAGGAGAGGTTGAAATATCAATTTACCGTAGACCCTGCCGTTGAAACCCTTTACATGCCTCCACTCCTTATTCAGCCGCTTGTCGAGAACGCAGTAATCCATGGACTGGATAATACGATGGAGGGAGCATTTGTGACGGTGGAAGTTATACAAGTTGGAGATCATGCTAAATTTACGATTACAGATAATGGAGTGGGGATATCTCCAATTAAGCTGGAGGAATTACAGAACACCCTTGAGCGCCAGGAAGAGCGTGAAGGTGAGCGAATTGGCCTTCGTAATGTCCATGACCGGCTAAAACTATCTTATGGCGCAGAGTATGGGCTAACGATTGAGAGTAAACCTAATGTAGGAACGGTTATTTTCTTCTGCATACCAATGGAGGACAACAATCTATGATAAAAGTGATGATTGTCGATGATGAGCCGAAGCTGCGGGAAGGACTGCGGAGTCTAATCCCATGGGAGAGACTCGGTTATACGGTGGTAGCTACAGCAGCTAATGGCTTGCAAGCACTTGAAAAGTATCATACCTTCTACCCGGAGCTGATCGTTGCTGATATTCGTATGCCTGGAATGGATGGTCTAGAAATGATTAGTGAGCTTCGAAAAGAAGGCTCAGAAAGTCATGTGCTTATTCTAAGTGGTCATGCGGATTTTGAATATGCTAAGCGGGCGATTGGTTATCGGATTGACGGTTATTTGCTGAAGCCAGTGGATGAGGATGAGATGATCGTATGTCTGGAACAGCTACATGAAACGATCGAGCAGGAGCAGCGGTTCAGTGACTGGAATGAGGAGGAGCCCGCTCGCAATAGAGAAACTTTACTTCGTGCGCTTCTGCAGCCAACTTCAGAGGAAGAACTGGAGGAGGACCTTAGCAGACATGCGGATGCGCTAGGACTCGATCAGGGGAATTATGAAGTCATTCTCATTGCGTTAAGAAAAACAGCTGGTGCAAATGATGAGGATCTCCGGGGAATCAAAATAGTAATGGAACAGTATTTTAGTAATCATCCTAATGCTTCTTTCTTTACGTTATCCCAGTATTTGGGCATTCTCATGAAGGATCCGGACCAGAGCACAAGCAAACGGGAAGAATTATATGAGGGGTTATCTGCAGTGATAGAACCAAAGGGTTACGACTTCATTGCAGTAACGGGGGGAGTAGTACCTCGGCCTGAAATGGCGGGAGAATCGTTTAATTCAGCACGTGAACTAATAAGACGCGCCTTCTTCTTCAAGAAGGGGATCATCATCAGTGCAGATCCTTCAGGGTTTCTGGTGGAGATGAAAGAGGAGAGTGAAGACGCGCAAGAGACAGAGAGTCGTCTGCTGCTTGCGGTAGAGACAGGAAGTCTTGGCGCGATCCGACCGATCGTGCAGACCATCTGTGCTGAGCTTGTATCTGCAGGCAGCGACGAATTGCGAATTAAAGAGACCTTTGTGAGACTCCTTAGTACTGTGCTGGCCCGTCTGGAGCCTACGTATCCGGAAATACGTAGCTATGCAGCAGAGCATTCCCCTCCAATAGGGGAGCTATATCAAAGTTATTATTTATCTGATCTTCAGGATCAAGCTGTCTCATTTCTCGAAGAAATTGCGGGTCAGATGACCAGTGGGCGTGGAAATGAAATAAAGAAGATCATAGAAATAATCAACCGCCGCTACAATGAGAACCTAAAGCTAGAGACCTTGTCCGAGTTGTTTTGTTACAACAGCGCTTATCTCGGCAAAATGTTCAAGAACACGACAGGGGAATATTTTAATACGTACGTGGACAAAGTGCGGATTGAGAAGGCTAAGGAATTTCTGACGCAAGGGATGAAAGTATACGAGGTGGCCGAGAAGGTAGGATATATGAACCCTGATTATTTCAATGCTAAGTTCCGTAAATATGTAGGAATCTCACCAACTTCTTATCGAAAAAGCATCTAAGGATGGTGTGGTGTTCTTGTCTTGTCTGTTATACCCGTGGCTGAGTTCAGGTGGTTTTCCGAACTTCAGTCCACGGGTCTTTTTTTTGTTTTCCCTACTCCCACCAATTGTACGTGGTGAAGTATTAATGCAGTTAAATAGATACCTGGTTAAGCTTATGCAGGCGGAGATATAATGCATTTTCTTTTGATTTCGGTTCAATGAAATCTGCTGGAAAAGGAGTGAAGAGGAATATTTGGAACTGTAGAAGCGGAGCGCTCGCCTTTATCCTCGGATTTCTACCGCGAG
>NZ_NFVA01000217.1 GCF_002264395.1 Paenibacillus sp. VTT E-133291 | reverse complement strand
TTAGTACCTGCTATGATTTCTTGAATACCTGAAGTATCCCCTTTCAAAAAAAGAGGAACCTCCTTTATTATCGACCCGTTGAATTACAAGCGATAGCGGATACATGGAGGATGTAATCTCAAATCTCATACATTAAAAGAGACAGTTTTGAGGAGTATTCGAATGGAACATAAATTAACCTTAATTAATGTTTTTGCCGGCATAAATTCAGAGGAAGCAGTCTTTGAAGAGCTTCCTGCAGAATGCATAAGCGATAAAATATTCAAATTATGTGCATCTCCTGGGCTGGCTCTAGGGCTTGCGAAAGGAGATACAATAAAACTCCATCCCAATGGAGAGTTTGAATTAATAAAACATGGTGGAAACTTCTGCATTCAAATTTACAAAGAGGAGCTTGTTAAAGAAAAGATAGAGACAGCTGAATCTATAGTCAAACGAGAGCTTTCCGGTTCTTTAGATGGATTTCATAATGGCTCGCTTGCCTTCACCGCGCCCATCAGGAATGGATTTCATGCCACCAATAAGGTCTTCAATGTAATTAGAGATTTATTAGAATCGGAGTACTATTACTCTAATATTTACGAATATCCATATAACTTTGACGATGAAGAGTTAGTTTGCTGGGCTAGAGATCTGGATTAATCGCTTTAAAGCATCAGCTTTCCGAAGTAGATGATATTGTCCTTAAAGCTCAAGAAGCAGTCATGAAGCACGATTCATCGAAAAGAGATTAATAACTTCTGAATTGGAGAGATTTGCCCTTTCAATTACTGAAATGGCAGGCCGCGAACGATGAAGATCTAATTCCATTCGGAAAACTGGAAAACCTATTGAGAATGAATGGATGATAAGCCCTCTTGATTGATGAACTGCTTTCATAGATAATCATCACTATTCCATAATTGATCCCACTCGTCCTGATTAATAAGAGCAGTTCAATATCATTCGCACTAAACCAACCATACCCCCACAGGTGGGTCCTTGGCTCGCGAACCACGTTGTGGAAAT
>NZ_NFVA01000011.1 GCF_002264395.1 Paenibacillus sp. VTT E-133291 | reverse complement strand
GTTAGAAGCGGTAGACAAGAAAGCAGTTGAGTATAGTTTAATTCTTCCTGTGCTATTCGTAACTCTACTTTCCGCTGTACCAAACAATATACGCTATACGCATTTTACCAATAAAGCGAACGAACAAAATGCTTATTTTCGGATCGAGGCATTATATCGGTGAGTGTATACTAACCATGTTATGCTTGCTGTTAATAATGCCGACGAAATCAAAGCCGTAAGAATACTATATGTTTGCCAAATAAGTATCGTTGGCCAATCTAATACACAGCACATTATACATAGGGCAATCGTAACAATCAGCAAAATAGCTGTTACGATTATTCGCTTTTTTGTCATTGGCTGCCGCTCATTCGTTTTCCTTCTATGTAATCCTAAGAGAAAGAACAGAAAGGCCAATAAGCAAAGAATAATTGTGGTAGACGATAAAATGATGTCCAAAAGCTGTATGCCGCTTATTTCATATGACTGCGTTAGATTGCCGTCTAATATATCTTTAACTTTTAGTACCATGCTTCTATTGATATTTGCGCCGTTGGTCAGCAAGCAGACGGCTGTTCGTTCATTTGGCAGTATGATCACTTCGGTTCCAAAATTGGGATTGCCCCCTGGGTGCTCTATAATCGTTTGGTTGGCGTTTACCGACCAGCCCGCCGCATAATACATTTCGTTTACAGCCGGAACAGACATATCCCCCTGATGTGACTTTTCGATAACCGTATGGAATATTTCGGGTATGTCCTGCACAATACCCATCTGTATGCCCATCCAACGCGCCATATCTTTTGTACAAGAAATGATGTAGCCTGCGGGTTTATTCCCGGAATAATCCGGCGCGTTATATGGAGTTGTCATAAAAAAGGAGGAACGGTAGCCCTGTGCCATCTGTCCGGTGGCTTGAGCATCTTCTTTATAAACATACGTCTGGTGAAGACCTAACGGCTGAAATACCTGTTCCCTCATAAAGTGTTCATAGCTTTGTCCCGACACAATCTCAATAACCAAACCCAATACGTCATAATTAACGGTCCCATAGCTATACTGTTCACCGGGAGGGAACGCCAACTCAGCATCTACCAGCATTTCCACAGTCTTTTGCAGCAAATCTGGTGTATTGCCTTGTGGAATATTTTGAGAATGCCTACCATTTGTTAGGCCGCTAGTATGGTGAAGAAAGTTATTGAGTGTAAGGCTTTGCATATCAACAGGTTCCCCTTGATACTTTAACGTAAACCAAGGTAAATATTTTTGGACAGTGTCAGTCATTGACAGTAGCCCTTGTTCCTCCAACAGCAGAATACCCATGCCGGTAAAGGCTTTACTGACCGAGGCCAACTCATATAGTGTATTTTCACTTGCAGACACCCCACTTTCACGGTCTGCATACCCGGAAGAAAAGTAGAACACTTCATCATCAGCAAGTATAGAGATTGACATTCCCGGCACACCTGATATACGACTGGCATCATCCAGCAACGCTTGTATTGCCCCAGATTGCGTATCTGACAACGACGCATAACTTTGTGTTGCGAATCCTGAGAATAATATAAGTATCGTTAATACAAAAACAATAGACTTTTTCATAAACTCTCCATTTCGAAAAAATTATGCGAGGATAATATAAACAACCCGCAGTACGCCTTATCTGCCTAATTCGTCGTTCCATTATACTTAATGCTAGACGTTCAATGATTAGTTTACTATTGTAAACTTCACAGACCCATGTATATATTTCTTGTTTCGCAAAAAAGGCCCCTCTGTCCCATCTTCCATATCCTTTATAGTATTTTATTAGGTATAGGGGTTAAACCCTATTTATGATACGTTTTCCCGCGTTTGAACTTCAACTATCCTGCCCGTTTGCTGAATAAAGGCAGCCGTTCACATTGACTGACCGGCTGCCTTATCGTGTTTATTGAGCTATCGTTACCCGTCAGATCAATAAGAAAGAAAAACAGTATCCTCCTAATGTGACAGGAAAAAGCTTTACTTTGATCGTTGATACAAGGATCAGAAGGTTCAGAAGTTCAACGAATTAACAAGCACAAGTAACGTCTTTTAAATTTCTTATAGCTATAGCATTCAGTCGAAGCGCTTCTACGATTGAATCTCTTACTGCTAATAATTCAAATCTTTCACGACTACCCATAGGTAATCTGCAAAGCAATGCTTCAATTCTTTTAAGACTTTCCTTCAGAACCACTCTTTGCTTACGCAAAGCATTCAAAGCTCTTTGAATTCTTCTCTTCTCTGCTGCAGTCATATACTACCACCTCTTTTCGATTGTGATAGTATAAGAGATGCGACAGAGCTTCTATCTGCTTGTACAATCCGGAAGGTAAATAATTGATTTCACTGCTTTTTGCTAGCTTCCATGATAGGAACGGACCAGTCTACATTGGTATACAACCGGTTGACTATTGTGCGTATTAATTGAAGCTGATCAGGGATCTTTGTTAGTCCTTCGGCACGGAATTCAAAATATTTCTTTTGGTTATTTGATTGAGATTGAACAATTACAATATAACCATCCTTCCATCCAGAGCCTTTAATAGAAAATGCTCCTTGTTTAGTAAGTTTGTAATCCTTGTCGTCCGTTGTCTTGATTACCCATTCATCATTCATAAACTCATTTCTCATTCTTCCACTAAAATGTAATGCCCCTTCCTTCGCTGATACATTCGCATCAGGAGACGACTCCACCGTAAAATCATTTAACATCAGCTCATCCCCATCAGATGCAAAGGGTATTGGATGTTCTTTCAGTTTCGCTGGCTCAAATTGCACACTAGAACCATCCACCTCTGGAATAAAATACCCATCGAAAACAAAAGTATATGGCATATCCTGCGGTAAATATTTAAACATATAGCTCCAATGTATTTGTCCTGGTTTTTCTCCTGGGGTACTTGAGAAAGCCATCACACTGTCCTTATTTGGTAATTTTCTAGCATTTACACTATGAATCTCTTCCCCTTGCTCATCCTCGAAATGAAATTTCAGCCCTTGCTGCTTCCATAGTTCACCAGGAGAACGACTCAGTGCCTCTTCACTTAACTTCGTATCAAATTCAAAGCGGACACCTTGAACCATATGAGTTAAACTTTTCAAGGTCAATGTTAAACCATCCGGAGATGTGTAACTCCCCATCAGTGGAGTTGAAGTCGTTTGTTTATTCGCTTCAGTCATATCCATCGAAAAATTGAAATTCCAATCTCCTTTAAGAGTAGGAATGTTCTTTCGTTTACTTCCCAATTCAGTAATATGACCTTCGATTCTAATTTGGTCGGTTTGTAGTGGCTCCGAGAAATTAACGATCATATAGTAAAAATCATCGGTAAATCCCATATCATACAATTCCCCTACGACTTTCCCTTGATCATCCTTAACTTCTATGCGGTTTCCATCAGCAAAAACCAACCGTTTTCTGTCATGTTTCCCATTTGGGCCAAACAATTGTAATGCAATAATTACCCGTGTAGGATCTGCAATTGCTTCATCTATTTTTATTGTATAGCCTTTATCCTTCACCTTAATATTAGGATGTTCTACCAACCCAAATTCTTGTGCTCGTAAAAGGCCAATGTCCACATTATCTTTTACAAAAAGAGAACGTAACGTATCTGCCAGTGTGGGTACAGAATATAAAATCGCGGCACTTAGTATAACCAGTAATAAAGCCGCACCCATGGTTAATCTCAGTAACCTCTTAAGCTTCGGGTTCTTTCGCTTCCTGTCAGGAACCTTTACTTTCTCTAGTTCAACAAATTCTATTGAAGCCATAACTTGAGCCGTGAAGGAATCTGGTAACTTCTCCTCAAACAAAGCTTGCGACCACTCCCCTTGTTCTTCCAATAGCGTATGATAGATTAAATTGCAATGCGCACAAGCAGCGATATGATCAACATTTTCAAATGGTCGGGAGGTGGGTGTACTTAGGATGTATTGCTCGATCTCAAATGGACTTAAGCACTTCATCGCTCTTCACCTCCTGGTGTGTCATGATTTGCTTCAATCGCTGTTTTGCACGATAAAGATCATTTTGGATCTTACTTAAAGGAACCTCTAAGAGCGTACACATTTCTTCATAGCTTAAATCATTGGTGTAACGAAGCAGCAACGCCGTACGATAATTAGGGGGTAGCTTTTGCATCAGGTTAAGCAGCTCTGTACGATGCTCCGATCGAATGAATTCTTCTTCTGGATTATCTGAAAGAGAAGATTCAATAAGATCATCCGGCAAGCTCGCTGTAGGCCGGTCTTTTTTCCACATATCCTTTAGTAAATTAGTCGCGATCGTATACAACCAAGCCGCAAAGTTTTTATTCAAATCATGTGAGGCTAGCTTACGATAAGCTTTTATAAAAGTTTCCTGAGTGATGTCTTGCGCGTCTTGATGATCGGCCCCCATTCCTCTCAAAAGGCCATAAATTTTATTCTTATATCGATTCACAAGGTACGAATAGTCTTCCTTTTGCCCATCCAGAACGTTTAGGATCCATTGCCTTTCTTCCTTTTTTTCAACTTTCGGTACATATCCTTTCACCTTAAAGCCTCCTTGAAGCACGATACTGTATAGACGATTCCTATCAGAAAAACTCTCACTTTTATCCAAAAAAAGTAGATCTTCAATTATATTGAAGACCTACCCTGTTATTTAACCATATCGTTTAAGTACTAACTATACGAATTGATCACCGCAGTACCTGTAAATTTTTCTGGTTTCATCTCCTATGTTAAGCACACGATCAACCCACCCCTGGTAAAACTGTTCTTCATGAGAAACAAGAATCACAGATCCTCCAAATTGGATTAAAGCTTTCTGTAAAGCCTCTTTTGTTTCAGCATCTAAGTGATTGGTCGGCTCATCCATGATTAGGAAGTTATATTCTGAAAGCAGTAATAGGCACAGCTTAACTTTAGATTGTTCCCCGCCGCTGAGTGTACGTATTGACTGTGTTACAAGGTTATCTTTAACAACACACTGCGCAAGATAGCGACGTATTTCCTTTACAGTCAGTTTGGGATCATAAGCTGAAATCACCTGAATAGGTGTCATTGTATCGTCTTCCCAAGTTAGATCTTGTTCAAAATAACCCACTTTAATTTGTTCTGCGAACTGAAACCTACCGCTCATCCCTTGGATCTCTCCAACCAACGTCTTTAGCAATGTTGATTTCCCGATTCCGTTGAAGCCCGTAATCACCAGCTTTTGTCCACCGCGAATGGAGAACTTCAATTTAGGCAACAAAGGCTTATCGTAACCTACGACTAAGTGATCCACTTTAAGCGCCACTTGTGACATGCATGGAAGCTCCTTAAAGCGAATAGACGCTTTGGAGACAAATGTCGGAGCAGCGATTCGTTCCAACCTATCCAGCTGTTTCTGGCGGCCACGGGCAATTTTGGAATTAACACCTGCACCGTTTTTTCGAATGAATTGCTCAGTGGTTTCTATTTTTTTCTGCTGTGCATGATATTGCCGGATATGACTCTCTCGTAAATGTTCCTTCTGCTTCACAAAATCTGAGTATTTCCCGTGGTATTTTTTAATCGTTTCACCCTCAATGTCGAAAATACTAGTGGATATTTTATCGAGAAAGGCATAGTTATGAGATACCACAATGAACGCTTGATTGAATGCAATCAGATACTCAGCGAGCCAGTTAACATGTTCCTTATCCAGATAATTGGTTGGTTCATCGAGCAATAGCACATCAGGTTGTTGAAGTAAAAGCTTGGCCAGTATAACTTTCGTCCGTTGGCCCCCACTTAATTGCTCGATGGGACGGTCAATTCCAATTGCGTTAATCCCAAGACCCGTAACCAGCTTACTGACGTTGCTCTCCATCGAATAATAGTCTAGCGCTTCTAAGCGTTCCTGGTAGTCTGCTGCCTTTTGTAATAACGTTTCGTCGCCAGTTACAGCGCACGTTTCATAAAGCTCATTCATTTTTCGTTCTAGCTCATATAATTCTGAGAAAGCCTGTCTTAAATAATTATGAACCGTACGGTTTCCGTCCATGACAGCGTATTGATCGAGATGACCGATTGTAATATTGGGCTGCCACTTTATCACTCCATCATCCGGGATCACTTCGCCCGTCAAAATGCTAATTAACGTACTCTTCCCCGTTCCGTTCTGCCCAACAACGCCTACATGCTCACCCTTGTACAGTTCCAAAGAAACATTCTTGTATAGAACCTTATCTCCAAAGGCATGTGATAAATTAAAAACCTCAAGTAAACTCATTTTCTGTTCCTCTTTTCTGGAATTAATTAAGAACGCAAAAAAGCAGAAGACATTGCACCTTTAGGTGCAAGCCTTCTGCTTGTCAGTACACGATTGAACGGCACAAACATACAAATGTCAGTGTAGAAACTGAGCACTATAACACAAAAGGCTGTAGACGAAAATTGTCTACAGCCTCTTAATCATTAACACCGGAAGATAGCATAACCAAATAAGCATGAAATTTCACACTAAATTAGACCACTATCCTTCGATGATATAAAAGCATTACGCTTTTGATTAAGCTCCGGACAACGTTTCATCGTTTGTATCCGTTTGTTCGGAGCAGCCTCTTGTACATAACTTTTCAGTTTCTACATGAATCATGTTAAACCATCCCTTCGTTTGGTAACAGTTTAAAACGCATGCCGTTACTTGTCAACTTAGCGCGGGAAATCATACTTGATTTTGGTCTCTAACAGTTGAATAACTTTTTTTGCTTTATCTATCGCTTCTTCTAGAGAATAAATTAAACGATCCGTTACCGTGACAATATCTTCGAACTCTCCAGGCGTATCTAGTATTTCTTTGATGCTTAGTTCCTTTGATTGTTCAGCTGTATTTATTAGTCGAAGAATAGCATTCATTGAATAGTGCGCTGCTCGCAATGTACGAATAATCTTCATTCTATTTAATTCTCGTTCAGTATAAATGCGATAACCATTCGGTAGTCTAGGAACCGTTAATAAACCATTTCTTTCCCAGTTGCGTAGGATCTCAGGCGATAAATTCAATAACTGAGTGACTTCACTCCGAGTATAGGTTTGATTAGACGATGATTCCTTGCCACTGAGCCACTGTTCAACCAATTGAATCGCTTCTAAAGCTAATTGATATTCTTGTTTAAGATGAGCCAAATAGACATGAGCAAGTTTAAAAGCCAGCTTGAAATCGCTTGTACCACTGGCTTCTGCAATTGCACGTGCTTTTGCTCGACTATGACCTTGAATAATCTCACAATGAAAAGCTGTTCTTGCTACTTGAAGCTGAAATAAATGGAGCTCTGAAAATACTCGATATCCATTCTCTGCACGAGGAACTGGAGAAATATACTTCCACTCTTCATAAATGCGAACGGTATTCGGATGTACGTTAACAAGATTCGCGATTTCTTTGGTGCTATACATCCGTGTCCCACCTTCACTTCCATTTAAAGAATTTGATAGCGCCGCCTATACCAATCAATATACATAAACCAAGAATTATAATGCTAATGAATAAGTGCTGAATAGGTTCTCCAATTGAAACTTGTTTTAGTAAATGAATGCCATGTGAAAGTGGTAAAATATCCATTACCCATTGAAAAAATCGTGGCATAATCTCATACGGAATCGTCGCACCCGAAAATAGAAGCATTGTGAAGTAGGCAACTGAGCTCCATAAATTTGCAGACTTTTGATCAGGAACGACACTGCCGATAAGAATCCCAATACTGTACATCGCACACACTACAAATGCATATGTGAGGAGAAAGACTGTCCATGAACCGCCCATTTCATAATCAAATAATAAAGTATATACAGCAGTTACGCCAATAAACGAAACAAGTGCTGAAGATAACTGAATAATAACTTGTGCAAATAAAATGTGTAAAGGGGACACGGGTGTTACTTGGAATCTTTTTAAAATCCCCCGGTGGCGATAGTCAGCAATGGTAAGGGGTACACCCATCACTCCTGTCGCAAGTACCCCTATACAAATGACAGCAGGGTAGGAGATTTCAAACATGGATGTTCCGCTGGCTGGCACTTCTTTACTCATGACATATCCAAAAAGAGTCGCCAATATGATCGGGAGTATGATCCCGAATATAAGTATATCCATGCCTTTCCAAACAAGCTTACCCTCTATTTTTAGTAGTGTCCAAAATAATTTCATTCCCATTCCTCCTCACCTGAAAAATATAAATAAGCATCCTCTAACGTTACTTGTCCACTAAGCTTTATAATTTCTTGAACAGAACCAGACGCGACTGTTTTCCCATCTCTTAAAATGATTAAATGATCGCAGAGAGCTTCTACTTCGTCCATGTAATGAGAGGTGAGTACAATCGATAGTCCTTTTTCTTTCATAGCTAAAAGCTGTTTCCACAGCAATTTACGCGCCTTAGTATCAAGACCCGTTGTTAATTCATCTAAAAAGACGAGCTGAGGATTGGGCAA
The DNA here is from genome assembly GCF_002264395.1 of Paenibacillus sp. VTT E-133291. Taxonomy (GTDB): domain Bacteria; phylum Bacillota; class Bacilli; order Paenibacillales; family Paenibacillaceae; genus Paenibacillus_AQ; species Paenibacillus_AQ nitricinens. The sequence continues at coordinate 88,783 of NZ_NFVA01000011.1, read as the reverse complement.
GAGGGCCAACAATACGGCTAACCGCTGCTTTTCACCACCAGAAAGCGACTTCACAACCTGCTTTTTCTTTTCATGTAATCCAAAGGTATGGAGTAAGGGATCGATAGCTTGTGGTTTTTTGTACAAAGCACGCCATTGAATACAAGCTTCTTCAAGGGTTAGGCGATCTTGAAAATTCGTATCTTGAAATTGCACCCCAACTTTTTGAAATACTTCCTTTCGTTCTGTGATCGGTGATTTCCGAAGTAATACAAGCTCTTGGAATTCGCTTTTTTCAATGCCTAGAATTGCAGCAATACTTGAGGATTTCCCAGCACCATTCGCTCCTAGTAAACCAATTACTTCTCCTACACCTAAATGAAAGCTTAAATCCTGGACAGCCATTTTATCTCCGTATCGTACAGAGAGATCTTTTACGGATAAAACCATATTCCCACCTCATTTCAGATATTAGGTTTACACTATATCAAATGAAGTAAAGGCTGGTGTTTTATTGGAGGGTTTGTTTTTTGAAACAAAAAAGAGGAGGTCAGCTCGTATTACGAACTAACCATCCTCTGTCAGGTGCTTATATTTTCAAAAATCCAACAAATTTATTTTCTTTTTTTAACATTACTTATTCTAGTCCCTTGAGGAACTGAAATGAACTGGCTCTTCGATACACCAATAAGCTGTGAAGTATAAATACTACTATGTCCGGAGAATAAATAACTCACCACACAAGCGATGAACATGTATACAGCACCCTCTGAACCAAATAGCTCAATACCCATTAAAAAGCAAGCGATAGGCGTACTGGTAGCTCCACAGAAGACAGCAATGAATCCGAGAGCAGCCAGAAACGGTCCATATACATGTAAAATTCCAGCCAAAGCATTGCCTAATGTGGCTCCAATCGCAAATAGCGGAGTAACTTCACCACCTTGAAATCCTGTTCCTAAGGTAAAAGCGGTAAAGATCAGCTTCCATAAAAAAGCAAACGGCGAGACATCTCCCTCAAAAGAATCCTTGATTAATGGAATTCCAAGGCCTAAGTAATCACGGGACCCTATAAGGAAAACTAAGGCAATGATAATCAAACCACCCAGTGCACCCTTTATCATTGGATTGCTTATCATGGCGGCAAAGGTTCTTTTTAGAAAATGAGTCAGTTCACTGAAAAGCATACTCACGAGACCAAAAATCACAGAGGCCAATACCACTTTTAGAATAATCAATAAATTTAAGGCTGGAAATTCATTCACTACATAGTGAGTATGATGAACGCCCCACAATCGAGTGGTGACCAGATCACCAACAAAGCTAGCCACAAAACATGGAAGTAATGCCTGTTGGCTAATAAGTCCAATGGTTACTACCTCTAGACCAAATAAGGTTCCAGCCAGCGGTGTTCCGAAAATAGAACCAAAGCCTCCGCTAATCCCGCACATTAACAGTATTTTACGATCCAACGGGCTGATTTTGATTAATTTTCCAAACCACTCCGCGAGGCTTCCTCCCATTTGTACAGCTGTTCCCTCCCGTCCGGCAGATCCACCGAATAAGTGAGTGACCAGTGTTCCTAACAATACTAAGGGTGCCATGCGTAAAGGAATGGTCTCTGTCCCATCCTGAATTTGTTCTATAATAAGGTTATTTCCTTTAGCGCTGTTTTTTCCGTAACGCATATATAAGAAACTAACAAATACTCCCCCAAGAGGCAGCAAATAAAGTAGCCACGGATGCTCTAAACGTACATCTGTTACATAGTCTAAGCTTTTCAGAAAGAAAGCCGAGGCAGTTCCTGATAAGAGTCCAACCACACTTCCGAGTACAATCCATTTGATAAATGTACTCCAAAGTGCAAAATGACTCCTTTTCTTCACGAATTCATGCCATGGTGCAGACCATTGATTCATAACAGCAACTCCTAAAGTCAGTATAAATGAGTCTCTACAACAAAACAGACTCCTACCAGTGAAGCACACTCTGGTAGGAGTCATTAGTCTGAAGAGACGGTTGTGGCGAACTCCATCGCCTTGTTATATGTTATTCTTAGTCCTCAGAATCTACGTTATGATACACTTGTTGAACATCTTCTAAATCTTCTAAGGCATCAATCAATTTCTCGAATTGAGCTTGTGCATCTTCAGGAAGTGTTACATAGTTCTGTGGTAGCATGTTAAGCTCAGCAACAGTAAACTCAGTGATTCCTGCATTTCTGAATACTTCTTGTACAGCATGGAACTGATCAGGTTCAGCGTACACGATAACCGCCTCATCCTCTTCTAGAACATCACGTACATCAAGTTCTGCATCGAACATCATCTCAATCACTTCATCGGCAGTTTTACCTTCTACACCGATAACAGCCGTTGAATCAAACATGTAGGCTACAGATCCGCTGACACCCATATTCCCGCCATTCTTACTGAATGTAGAACGGATCAAAGGCGCTGTACGGTTTACGTTATTCGTAAGTGCATCGACGATGATCATCGAACCGTTAGGTCCAAATCCTTCGTAACGAAGCTCCTCATAGTTCTCATCACCGCTGCCTTTGGCTTTATCCATCGCGCGGTCAATAATGGCTTTTGGTACATTGTAAGTTTTTGCACGTTCTAAAACAACCTTTAAGGCCCGGTTTGCTTCTGGATCGGGTTCACCTTTCTTGGCTGCTACATAAATCTCAACACCAAACTTTGCATAGACGCGACTTGTGTTGGCGTCTTTGGAGGCTTTCTTTTCCTTAATATTATTCCACTTACGACCCATATTGTTCCCGCTCTCTTTCAACATGAATTAAAAACAATTGTTACTTATTATACCCTTGATTAATAGCTCTAGTAAAGTGCGCTGGTAGGTTAATCCTCTAAGCTGACACAATACACGCATAAAAAAGGCCCCTAAATCAAACAGGAGCCTTCTAAAAACTTATTTTATTTATAACCAAACCTCTTGGGCTGTTTCAATTACGAGACGTATTTTATCCCACTGTTCTTCTTCGGTTAGGATATTTCCTTCCTCAGTGGAAGCAAACCCACATTGAGGACTTAAGCAAAGCTTCTCAATATCTACATATTGTGCCGCTTCTTCAATACGTGCTTTGAGCTGCTCTTTGCTCTCAAGACCACCATGTTTCGTAGTTACTAGTCCCAATACCACAAATTGATCTTTAATAAAACGCAAGGGTTCAAAATCGCCCGCCCGCTCATTATCATACTCCAAGAAGAAAGCATCCACTTTAGTATTCGAAAAAAGCTCTTCGGCCACAGGCTCATAACCACCAGCAGCGAACCATGTGGAGCGGAAATTACCTCGGCATACGTGAAGCGCGATCGTCATATCATCTGGACAACTGGCAATGCTCTCGTTAATCAGCCTAACGTAATCCTTAGCCAATTGATCTGGATCTGTACCTCTACTTCGTAAATGGGCCCTATGTCTGCCACTACACAGCGTTCCCCAAGTTGTATCGTCTAACTGGAGGTAACGGCAGCCAGCATCATAGAACGCTTGGATTGCAGTTCGGTAAACAGCAATAATATCTTGGAATAGGGTTTCTTGATCCGGGTAAACTTCATTCCCGTTAAAATCCTCCACAAAGTGAAATAAAGCGGGTGAAGGGATCGTCATTTTCGGAATTCGGTCTCCGGCCATTTGTTTCAAAGCGATAAATTGGTCGATCATTGGATGATCTTCAAAGGCAATTCGGTCCACGATTCGAAAAGATTCCGCGCGCTGAGCGGCTTCCGCTCTTCCTTGATTTAAGTTAATCTTCTCAGTTCCTTTAATCCCTACAAAGAAATCGAGATGCCACCAGGAACGGCGAAATTCCCCGTCTGTGACCGCCAATAAACCCACTTCTTTTTGCAGTTCCAGTAGTTTGGCGATTTCAATATTCTCTATTTCATGAAGCAGACTGCCCGTGATTTCACCATTGTCATATTGGAGGCGGGCCGCTTTAATCTCATCCGTTCGTAAGAAGCTGCCAACGATATCGTATCGAAAGGGTGGAGCATTTCTCTGGGTGCCAATTACGGGTCTAATCATACCGATCCTCCTACTGCTATAGTAAAAAATGATTTAGATCAAAATAACTTCCAGAAACCAGGTCATTCAAAATCTCGATATACTTAGATGCCATTACACTCGGTCTGCGATCTTTATGCGCTATCCAGCCAACCGTAAATACTTCATTGCTCTCAAAAGGAATCGTCTTCAGTCCATCACCATTTAGATCGGATGCCAGAATTCCTGTGCCTACCGTATAGCAATCCGTACCCATTAATAAATTGGTCAGTGTCGCCCGGTCATTCACCTTAATATTCTTCTCAATTTGTGAAAAGCTTAACATTTCCTCTGAGAAGTGCAGTGAATTGTTCTCACCCTGTTCAAAAGTGATATAAGGGAACGGCACAATATCATCCTGAGTAATAACTTCCTTACGAGCCAGCGGATGTCCAGTTCGAACATAAAGATGCGGATCGGTATTAAAAAGTGGTGTGAATTTCAGATTGCCATCACTAAACAGTTTATTCATATGCTTATAGTTACTCTCGTTAATATAAAGAATTCCTAAATCACTGCGCAAGGTACGTACATCTTCGATAATCTCGTAGGTTTGCGTCTCTCTCAAGCTAAAGTTGTATTCTGAGACGTCATTGTGCTTCATGAGATTTACAAAGGCGTCAACCACAAAGGCGTAGTGCTGCGTAGAGATGGAAAAATAGATCGGACTACGCTTTTTCCCCGTATAACGATTCTCCATAAGCTCCGTCTGTTCAATAATTTGGCGGGCATAACCCAAGAATTCCATTCCCTCAACGGAAATACTGATTCCACGGTTAGTCCGCTCAAAAATCGTTATCCCCAGTTCACTTTCTAACTCTTTAATGGCATTGGACAGGCTCGGTTGAGAAACAAAGAGCTTCTTTGCCGCCTCATTCATGGAGCCACTATTTGCAATTTCGATAGCGTAGCGGAGTTGTTGCAACGTCACTCCTATTCCCCCTGTTCCAGACCTGTTAGTTCTGTATTCTGTTCTTGCTAGGTGATATCGTAGCATATTTTCATATGGCAATCCAAGATAATCCTTATCTTATTTACGTATTAAGAGTGCTTTAGCGTGTACGCTTCTTAGCAGCATCAATTTTGGAGGGGTCAAGTCCCTTCCAAATATTCGGCATATCGACTTGCTCAGGGTGCTCAAATACAAGAAAAGCCGTAGGTAAATATCGTTCCCCATATTGAGAAGATGGCTTGTTCATAATCTCGTTGTCTTTTACCAGAACGGTAGAAGAACCTCCATCCAAGTTTGCCGCAATCACAGCCCCATGCTTAAGAAGGATTTGTTGCACATCGTATAGATTTGCCCCAATACTATAAGTAGGTTGTCTTCCATCAATAACAACAAATATAATCGCTCCGTCAGCACGCTGACCCATCGCTGTTCGAGGAGCAATACCCCAGCCTTCTGCCGCGTTCTTAATTAATCCTTTTCCATTGACGATCAGACGAGGGCTAAAAGTAACCGCCTCCTGAACACCCATATTGTTAATCTCATCTAAAGTATAATTTCCAGCAACCATCTTCCCTTGTTTATCAAGACCTACGATTTGCGTGGATTTCTTGCCACCGAGACCGTTGTAATATAACTTACCTTGTGAAATCACAATACCGATAGGTTTAAAGCCGTTACCTTTCCAGTTGGGGTCAGCGAATCCACCACCGTTAACTCCAGCGATAGCACCTGTGCGCTTCACCATACTGGTTACTTTCTCACCTGACCCTACTTTATCCGGAATTCCCAAACGGACTTTAGTAGGATCATTAACGATCATGACATATCCTGAATATCCAGTACCTGAGACATTTTCTATCTCGACCAGTGGTTTCTCTTTTACTTCAGGTTCAGAAGTAATGGTATGTGTATCCTTTTCGACCCCCATCTCTTCAAATTGGGCGCTATATTCAGTCACTCTGTTCTTTAATCCGTCCTCACCAATAATATATTTAGCCATGTAGCGGTGCTGCGTTGTAATCAGTGTATCAGCGATTGAATAGCGCAGATTTTTAGCCGAAGGTGCAAAGTAAAACCAACCGCCTCCAGCAATCAACAAAATTAAGCAGAATAAAAACACTTTTGATAGTGTTCGGAAGAAGCTCCGTTTCTTACGTTTTTTTGTTGGCTTCTTTTTGCGTACGGTGGAACGTTGAGGTAATGATGAAGTGCTCACTTCTTTTTCCTCCCTGACTATTTCGGAATTTGAAAATAAATGTCTAACTTTATCATAGACGATAATTTCCATGAAAAGTTTCTGTTATAGGAATAATTTTCCTTTAAAAAACAAAACAAGCAGATTTCCAATAACTTGGAAACCCGCTCATTCTCAACCTTTTTAGTGTCTTCCCGCTCCGCCACCACTGCTGGCGCTACCTCCGCCACCTGATGAGCCACCGCCGCCGGAAGAGCCTCCTCCACCTGATGAGCCTCTATCATCATTAGAGTAACTGCTGCTGGAAGAACTTGAAGAATGTCTCCCTGCGCCTCCGCCACTGCTGGAACCTCCTCCACCACGGTTCTCGTTGCTTGAGGAATAACGTCCTGCTCCCCCACCTCTAGTAGATCCGCCTCCGCCACTGTTTCCCCAGAAGCTTGACTGTGAGTTATTGGATGGTGTGTTTCTATGATTATGATGGTGATTATTATAACGTCTGTGCCAACGTCTACCATAACCGTAATCCGCTTGACCGTACCAATTCCCATACCGACGAATATTTCTTGGGCTATACGGATTAAATGGCAAACCGTACATTTCAATATATTTATTGCGTCGTGAAAAACCATATCCGAACAGTATGAGCGGAGCAAATATCAATAAGTAAATTAGAAGACCTTTGCCTACACTAACACTAGTCTCCTTTGATGAAGTGGTTGTTGAGGAAGAATTGGCGGCTGTAGTACCTCCACTATTTCCCGTCGCTCCAACGGATTGATCCGCTCTAGCCAATAAGAAGCTGTACAAAGCATTAGAAGTTGCCGTAGCTCCCGTTCCGTAATCTTTTTTCACAAATTGGGGCTCAAGTACAGTATCCAAAATATTGCTGATTGCATCATTAGTTAGAACCTTGTCGATGTCCTTCCCTTGCAGAACATGATAGTTGTCTCCACCTATGTCTAGCACGAGCATAACATCCTTAGGGCCAGCAGCAACGGAGGCAAACTTCATGTAGGTATAATCCTGAAGTGTTTTATCTCCTGCGTTCTTTACAGTAACCACATAAATTCCGCTGCCAGTTGTAGTTTTATATCTGTTGCTAGATTCGTTCAAATAATCCTTTGTTACTTTTTTGAGTACACCGGCATTATCGGATACATAGTTTTTGGTGCCGACATTCTCCACCCAGGTCCCACCCATGGCTTGGATAAAAGCGCCATAAGTTTTACGTGCACCGTTACTATAAGTTTTAGCTGCAAAATCCGGTTCAAGATATTGAGAGAGAATATCTTTAATCTTACTGTTAGGCAACGTGTCCTCAATACCCTTACCTTGTACCGCCCAGTAGTCATCATCTTTTATAGAAAGCAGTAGCAAAAGCCCGTTATTCTTATCCGCAGAGCCTACGCCCCAGCTATTGAATAGCGAAGTTGCATACTCTTCCATCGAAACTCCATTTGTAGAATCGACTGTCACAACTACGACTTGAGCGCCCGTATCCTGATGTAATCGAATCCCATAGTTCACCATGTAATTCTCAGCTTTCTCGTCGATCACATTTGCAAAATCATTCACATAAAATGACCCGGTATGCTTAGGTACAGCTGTCTTGGCTGAAGTTAAAACCGGAAGAAGCAAAACACTTAACATCAGGGTGGCAAGTGTGGTAAGAAGCATTTTTCTGAAAATTCTGTAGTTCATATGTACCTCCTGCTCTATCATAATCTCTTTTATTTATCGGTTACGCATGGCTTAAGCAATAGTTCCATTTTATTCTATTCAATAAACCACACAGTAATATGTTATATTAAGCCCCGGCCGCCTGATTCACATAAAAAAATTAGCGCTTTCAGATTTAGATATAGCTATAATAATAAAAATAATAATCATCAGGTTAATCAATATGCTTATGAAAACTCTGATAATTTATTTTGATCTCTACGAAAAACTAATCGATTTAACTGAAACCCTCATGATATTCCCTCACCAATTAAATTAATAGGCAACAATATTAAAGGAAAAAGGGCTATTACATAGAGTAATTCCCAAAGCAGCGCTCCAACAATAAATGAGAGAATTACAAGACCAATATGTATCAACGGCCACATTAAAATGATTGTACTGAACACGGATGTCCCTTCAATTAAAAACCCAAGCATTATTTCAACACTAATCAACAAACAAATAAAACTCAAAGAGGACCCTACGGGTACAGCCGCGTGGCTCAATAACTTTCCATCGAATTGATCAAATACTTCAGTACCATATATAATTTACTTCTCAATTCAGCTAAACGATATGTACTTATTTCACTATCATGAAATCTTTCTCTCCCTCATGAATAGGCAGATCGCTCATCGTCACTTTTTTTACTGATGCCCGTTTCAATGATTGCATGCAATCAACTAAAAAAGAGATTTGCTGCTCTTCTCCTTGTACCTCTACCTCTACACTTCCGTCGTTTAAATTTTTTACCCTACCCGTTAATCTCATTCTTACTGCAATCGTATATATTTCTAACCGAAATCCCACATTTTGAACTCTACCTGAGAAAATCACTTGTTTTCTAACGACAGGGCTTGAAGGAAAATCCAGTAACTGAATACGATTGGCATGCCAAATCACATAATTATTTCTAACTTTTTTGAACACATTCACACGTTTCATACTCCTTTTTTAGAACTTCTACGATTTATGCTATATTGTACCATAGCCATTGGGAAAATAAGGGGCTGAATTGATCACTCTTCAATCACTAAATACACAAAAAGACTCAGCATTCCGCTGAGCCTCCAAATTTGTATCAACTTCAAGTCATAGGTTGGTTCAAGCTATTCATTAAAATCAAACAGAGTAGTTGTTAAGTAACGTTCACCCGTATCCGGCAAAATCACCACAATCGTCTTCCCTTTATTTTCTGGACGTTTAGCAATTTCTGTGGCTGTGTATACCGCGGCACCAGAAGAGATCCCTACAAGCAATCCCTCGGTTTTGGCAATTTCACGCGCTACATTAAATGCGTCTTTATTCTTCACCTGAAAAATCTCATCAACAACCTCTTTATTGTAAATCTCCGGAATGAAGTTAGCCCCAATCCCCTGAATCCCATGCGCACTAGGCTTGCCCCCAGATAGGACTGGTGAATCAAATGGCTCGATTGCGACAATATGCACCGAAGGATTCTTAGCCTTCAAAGCTTCCCCAACCCCTGATACGGTGCCGCCAGAACCAACACCCGCAATAAAAATATCAACATTCCCATCCGTATCCCGCCATATTTCCTCTGCAGTTGTTGTTCTATGAATTTCAGGGTTAGCTGGATTGCTGAATTGTTGTGGAATGTATGCATGTGGGGTTTCAGCAGCCAATTCCTCCGCCTTTCTCAAAGCACCGCTCATCCCTTCAGCTCCAGGTGTTAATACAAGCTTAGCACCAAGTGCAGCCATTACCTTACGGCGTTCAATACTAAACGTATCCGGAAGAACGATAATCAGCGAGTAGCCAAGACTGGTCGCTGCCATGGCAAGGCCGATGCCGGTATTGCCACTTGTTGGCTCAATAATTACAGAATCTTTATGAATTAAACCTTTATCTTCACCATCTTTGATCATCGCATAACCTATACGATCCTTAACGCTACCTCCAGGATTAAAAGACTCTAGCTTGGCAAGAATTTTCGCTTCAACATTCTGAGATTTACTATATTTCGAAATTTCCAATAACGGTGTGTTGCCAATCAAATCAGTTATGCTTTTGTATATATTAGCCATAATATTCTCCTCATTTCTTATTACCCCATCAGCTTACTTGTATTAAGTCTAACAGGGTTTAGAGTATATTATCAACTTGTTGTATTCCGTCTAACAGAAACGCTGGACTCTCGCACGATTAAACGCGGATCAAGCTGCACCCTCTGATACTCTCCAGTAATATTATCCTGTATCCGTTGTAAAAGAAGCTGCGTAGCTAATCGAGCCACTTCATTCCCCATGATAGAAACGGAACTAATTTGAGGCGTTGTGATGGTTGTCCAAGAGTTATTATCTACCCCAACCACAGCTACATCTTCTGGAACACACACACCCAGTTCTTTAAAACGGTTTACAATCCCTATAGCGACCATATCATTTACAGCATATATTGCATCTGGCATATGGGTCAGGCTGTAGAAATAATCTGCGGCTTGTACCCCCGTTTGAAGGGAGAAATCCTCTCCAAAATAAACCAAAGAAACATCCACCTGATTCAAAGCCTGCTGATAAGCATGATATCGATCCTCAATGAGATCTTTCTGAGCACCCGCATAAGCAATTCTAGTTCGACCAATACTATTTAGATGCTCCATGATTAGCTGACCTTCAAAACGTGACAGGCTAACGATATCTGCTTTCACATTCTCCGTAATACGCTTACCGTAGTTAATGATGGAGACCGGAACACTAGATTTATTAATTAGCTCTACCATCGTCTTTGGATATGCAAGAGGCATGATAATGAGTCCATCGACATGTAATTTCTTGATCTCACGAATCGTTTCGAGCTCTGTCCGCGGATTTCCGGAAGTATTAATCTGAATGACTCGATAACCGTCCTGTTTAGCGGCTTGCTCCACGGACCAGGCGATATCTGGAATGATAGCATTTCGAATATCAGGAACAGCCAAGGCAATTTGCTTCGTTTGGCGAATCTTTAGGCTTTGTGCAGAGGTGTTTGGGGTAAATCCCATCTCCTCAATCACTTGAAGAACCAATGCCTTTGTCTTGGAACTGATTCCCTCGGAATTATTTATTGCTCTGGAGACAGTAGCAATCCCTACTCCCGCTTTTTTTGCTACATCCTCTATGGTTACTTTGTTTTTATTAGCCAAGTTGATAGTCCCCTCATTTTCGGAATCGTTTCCGTTATCATTGCTATTATTAAATCTGCCCGTCTCCTTTAAGCCGTTTTTCCAATATATTTATTATAACATACATGTGCTTATAAAAGCACTTGTAGCAAGTACAATACAGTCTATATATGCCTGATATCGCTGAGTTTAGGTGAAAACTTTCACTAATTTTCGATATTAATATTTTAGTATTTAAATTTGACAATATGAAAATTATGTGACATATTTGATTCGGAAACGTTTCCTCTTTTCCGGAATAAACACACTATTTATTATCAATTTATGAATCTAGGAGATGAATGATATGCAAGCATTAAGATGGCATAACGTCAAAGATCTACGTTTAGAAACGATTGATGAACCCGCTGCGCTTGAAGGAAAAGTGAAAATTAAAGTGGAATGGTGCGGAATTTGTGGCAGTGATCTTCACGAATATGTTGCCGGTCCAATTTTCATTCCTGAAGGCACTCCTCATCCCCTCACAGGCGAAAAAGCTCCAATCGTGATGGGCCATGAATTTTCCGGACAAATCGTTGAAGTAGGCCAAGGGGTTAGCAAGTTTAATGTTGGTGATCGAGTCGTCGTCGAACCTGTATATGCATGTGGAGAATGTGTGGCGTGCAGACAAGGCAAATACAATCTTTGCGAGAAAATGGGCTTCCTAGGTCTCGCCGGTGGTGGCGGTGGATTCTCAGAATACGTTGCAGCAGATCAACATATGGTCCACAAAATTCCTGACAGCTTATCCTATGAGCAAGGCGCTCTGGTAGAACCTTCTGCAGTGGCTCTGCATGCTGTTCGTTCCAGTCAATTGAAGGTTGGAGATAAAGCTGTAGTATTCGGTGCGGGTCCAATCGGTTTGCTTGTCATTGAAGCTTTGAAAGCATCTGGCGCGGCTGAGATCTATGTTGTAGAGCTTTCTGAGGAACGTAAGAGTAAGGCTGAGGAGCTTGGGGGTATCGTAATCGATCCTAAGCAATATGATGTGGTTGAGGAAATTCAAAAACGTACAGATGGTGGCGTGGATGTTGCTTTTGAAGTCACAGGTGTCCCTCCCGTTCTAACACAAGCTATCAATTCCACTAAATTAAGTGGTCAAATTATGATCGTTAGTATTTTCGAGAAAGATGCTACGATTACACCTAACAACATCGTACTTAAAGAACGTAATTTAACGGGTATTATCGGATACCGTGATGTATTCCCAGCAGTAATTAGCCTGATGGAACAAGGTTACTTCCCTGCGGACAAATTAGTGACTAAAAGAATCAAATTGAACGAAGTGATTGAACATGGGTTCGAGGCGCTTTTAAAAGAAAAAAATCAAGTGAAGATTCTTGTAAGCCCTAAACAATAACCATAAGCAGCCAAGTGGCTGATCTATAGAAGAAGAGTCCTTCTCAATATGAGAGGGACTCTTTGCTTATTTTATCAAATCACGCGTACTTCTCATTTAATAAATAGTGCAGATTCTCTTTGACCGATGGCCATTCTTTATCCAAAATACTAAAGACAACATTATCATGAATCGAACCGTCAGATCTGATTCTATGTTGGCGCAGAACCCCTTCTCTTACAGCCCCTAATCGTTCTACTGCTCTTTGCGACCTCAAGTTAGTCTTCACCACTGTAAATTCTACACGTATGAGCCTTAGGTCTTCAAAGCAATAGTGAAGCAGTAATGACTTAGCCTCGGTGTTCACACTAGTTCTCCAATATTCAGGCGAGATCCAAGTACATCCAATTTCAGCATTACGATGAACCAAATCCGGATGCATGATTCGAGTGGTACCGACGATTTGTCCAGTAGCTTTATCAATGATGACGAATGGAATTTGCGATTCATTGTTTTGATTTGCAAATGCGGTTGTGATTAAATCCTGCACCTGCTCGTCCGACGTTATTTTTCGCCAGGTAAATTCCCAGATGTTTGGATTTCTTAATACTCTCGCTAGCCCTTCTACATGGCTGTCATCCATTGGAACCAGCTTGACTGTGTTGCCCTCCAAAATTGAATTACGAGGTTGGATCATTTCGCACACCGCTCTCTTAATGATATATGTTGGATGATAGCCGCAATTTCTTCTACTCGATAAGCGATATGATCTGCTCCAGCATGCTCTAGTTCTCCTTTAGGACCGTAGCCAAACGTCACACCGATAGATTCTACTCCACAACCAATAGCTCCGATGATATCATGTTCGCGGTCTCCAATCATCACAGCTTCTTCTGGAAGAATGGCATTCTGATCGAGGACGTACTGTATCACATCTTTCTTTTTAGAACGGGTGCCGTCTAGATTACTACCACCAATATGATCAAAATAATGATCTAGTTTGTAACGCTCAAGAATTTGTTCTGCAAAAACAGTAGGCTTAGAGGTAGCTACATACAACGAATATCCGTTATTCTTAAGACCTTCCAGCAATTGCGGTATACCATCAATCACCCTATTCTCATACAGTCCAACGACGCTGTAACGCTCACGGTAGAAGATAACCGCTTGACGCGCTTGTTCCTCTGAGAACTGATGTAGCTCAATAAAAGAATCGTAAAGAGGTGGGCCTATATAAGGAAGAAGCATATCTAAATGCTCGATTTGAATATCAAATTTGTTTAATGCGTATTCGACGCTTTTTGTAATCCCTTCTTTAGGGTCCGTTAATGTCCCATCCAAATCAAATAAAATACTTCGTAGTCCTCTTCCCACGCTGTCTTGCTCCCCTCGATTGTAATTAATGGATGTATTTATAATACATTCGTTTCTACATACTTTCCACATACTTCTTTAATACGATCAGTGCGAAAGTTATTTTTATATATCGGAGGAGTATTTTATGAATATGACCCATTATATGTCTTTGCTAGCAGATAATCAGCCTTGGAACTTGATTTTATTCATGGCGATCCCTGTGATTTTTGCTGAGACGATCACCGTTACAGAGTTTATTATCTTGTTCACCAAAAATCTAAAGAGCTCTTTACGAACCTTTAACAAAATCTGTAGCATTCTGGCTGGGTTGTACTTCACAGGCGTATTCCTCTACTTGTTTCCTACCGCATTCATCCCTTTGACAGTGAATGGTGAGTGGCACACATGGGTTGACGTAGTAGCCGTAGGCTTCTATTTGAGCGGAGTGCTTTTCTTATTACCGCTAGCTTTGTTAGATCTTGGTCTGATCGCTCGTAAACGAACAGATGAACAGAAAATGAAGCTTCATTTTATATTCATCAGTGGATTCTTGATTGTAGCGCATATCGCGATGATCTTCGGGATGATCAATCCGGAAATTGTAGGCAGCATGGGTGGAATGGGCGACATGACGCACTAACTAAGGGTATAAAACATAAAAAAGCAGATCAAGGTTTAGCCCTTGGTCTGCTTTTCTAATGTGAAGCGAAGGTTATCCCGCACTCTGAACAGAAATCACACTACGCTTCTTGCGCAATAAAAACATAAGTGGTAATCCAAGCAACACGATGATTGAGCCGACTACGAATACATCATTCACACCCATGGTAAACGATAATAATCTTATCGTATCTGCATTATCTGCACCTGAATTGATCAATTCTTTAGAGTGCAGTATGGATCTTGTGGACAAAATAGAAGTGAACACCGCAATCCCAAGTGAGCTTAACACATTCCGAACCCAGTTGTTGATCGATGTGGCATGACCTGACCATTCGACTGGAATTTCCTCCATAGACGCAGTGCTGCTCGGGACGTTAGCTAATCCAATCCCTAAATTGCGAACGACCATCGCCCACATCACAAAGCTGTAAGAAACGTTCGTATGCAGCCGGCTCATCATGAATAAACCGATGAAAATAAATAAAATACCAGCAGAAATTAACTTCACAGGTCCGAACTTCGGATACAACTTACCCACAATTGGGCTTAACAATGCAAGGAGGATCGAAGATGGTAATAAGATAAGCCCGGTCTTTAGTGTTGTTGCTCCTTCTACCGTCTGTAAGAACAATGGTGTTAAATAGGTTCCAGCATACATTGCTATCGTCACCAGACTATAGATACTTAGCATGGCAGTAAAGCGGCGATTCCGGAAGACACGTAAATTCAGCAACGGCACTTCCGTCTTGAGCTCGTGCAAGACAAAGTAAACTAGAAGAGCTATCCCCACAAGTATTAATAAAATAGTCTTCCACGAACCCCATCCCCAGCTGTTACCTTGGCTAAATGCGGTTAGCAATGATAAACTCCCCAGTACAACGGTAAGGAATCCGGGAATATCAAATGACTTCGGAACATTCATTCGATAGTAAGGAATTAACGTTACGGTCAGAATAATAGCAATGATCCCAATGGGAATGTTAATTAAAAATAACCAGTGCCAGCTTGCATACTGAAGTAACCATCCGCTAAATGTCGGACCTATGGCTGGGGCAACCATCGCGGACAGTGACCA
This sequence comes from Paenibacillus sp. VTT E-133291, assembly GCF_002264395.1. Classification (GTDB taxonomy): domain Bacteria; phylum Bacillota; class Bacilli; order Paenibacillales; family Paenibacillaceae; genus Paenibacillus_AQ; species Paenibacillus_AQ nitricinens. The sequence continues at coordinate 73,265 of NZ_NFVA01000011.1, read as the reverse complement.
CAAGCTCACGGCAAAAGGTCTGCGTTCAGCTGGAATCACTTGGAATATAATCGTCATCGTACAGGCCATAATCAGCCCGCTGCAAGAGCCTTGAAGCATCCGAAATACAATCAAAGTTGTAGGATTCCAGGCTATTGCACAGACTAAGGAGAATATGGTGAATCCCGTCAAGGCGAATAAATAAAGTCGCTTATAGCTGAATCTGCCTCCAAGATAACCGGCAAGCGGTGCAGTTACACCCGTAGCTAGCATAAAACCTGTGACCATCCATTGCATAGTGTTCAGGCTCGAATGGAAATGATTCATTAAAAGAGGAACAGCAATGTTGATAGTTGTTGTACTTAAAACAGAGACGAAATTTCCGAAGAATATGGCAATCATTATAGGCCAAAAGAGAATTTTACTTTCTTGTTTAACGTCCACGCTAACCCTCCTATATCTTTTCATATGTCTACTTTTACATATATCAATTAACTTAAATAATGTTATAATTGTATGGATAATATGTCAATCTTGACATATCCCCAAAATTCACAATATAAACGGATTTATAATAACTGGAGGGTATCAGAGTAATGAATACACTGTCTTACGGACTTCTAGCTTTACTTACTGCTAACCCGTTGTCTGGATATGAATTAACTCAGAATATCAAACCGTTATGGCGGGCCGGACATAGTCAAATCTACCCTCTTCTAATGAGCATGGAGCAGCAAGGATACATTTCATATCAGCTTATTGAGCAATCCGATAAGCCGGACAAGAAGGAGTACTCCATTACAGAGGCAGGACTAGAGCAATTACGTAATTGGGTGGAAACCCCAGCTGAACCTCCAGTTCTACGGGACGAGCTACATTTTAAGCTGTATAGTTTATGGCTCTCCAAACCAGAGGAAGCAAAGGCCCTTCTGCAGCAACGTGCGGAGTTTTGTAAAAGCGAGCTAGAACGTTACAAGATCTTGCTGAAAGCCAACGATGTCTTACGTGATGAACGAAGGGAGACTCGTGAGTTAAAAGCTTCGACTTTTGGACGTTATTTACTCATCCGTAAACGAGTGCTTGATATGGAGAGTTCTATACAATTTTGTGAGTGGGCACTTGAAGAGCTTGAGCCAGCAAAATAGTTTAGTAGATTGCACATAAAAAGAGACTTCGCGTAAATACGCGAAGTCTTTTTCGGCTCTTACTTTTCGACGAATGGTAATCTGGGCAGCTGCACCTCGCAACGAGTTCCAATGCCAGGCTGACTTGTAATTCGAATCTTACCGCCGTGTAATTCCACAAGCTTTTTAACAATGGATAGTCCAAGTCCTGTTCCACCATATTGCCTGGATCGTGATTTCTCAACTCTGTAGAATCGTTCAAAGACATAGGGTAGTTCTACCTCAGGAATACCTATACCGGTATCTTCCACAATAAATAAAACGGAGTCCCCATCGACATCCTCATCTACATGGACAGTAATCTCACCTGCATCCGTATAGCGGATCGCATTCTCCAGAAGATTCATCATAATCTGTTCCATACGCTTTTCATCTCCACGAACCCTACACGAATCTCCATGATACGTAATATTCAGCAGAAGTCCCTTTTCTTTAGCCTTCAATTCCACTCTTCGTACCGCTTGTTCTGTCATGTACTTAAGATCTATCCAGTCCAGCGTAAGTGTGATTTTACCTTCTTCCATCTTTGCCAGTTCAAATAAATCTTCTACCAGATGCTCAAGCCGATGCGCTTCCTCGTGGATAATATCCAAATACAGATCTCGTTCCCCTTCGGTCTCATAAAGTCCATCCTTTACAACCTTGGTATACCCCTTCAAATAAGTGATGGGTGTTCGTAGTTCATGAGAAATGTTGGCTAAGAATTCCTGACGCGTATCCCTGTATCTTTGCAGATCTACAGCAAGGTCGTTAATAGCTCCTGCCAAAAACCCGATTTCATCGTTACTCCGTATGGAAAGTCTCGTTTCCAATTCACCGGCAGCAATTTTTCTAGTCGCCTTCTGCATCTTGATCAGCGGCCTGGATAACAATAAACTAATGATTCCCGTGATCCCTAGTGCCAATATAAAGGCCCCAATTCCTGCGAGCAACAGCAGATTACGGATAGAAGCCAAGGATTGCTTCATGTTCTCTGTAGAGGACATTACATATAGTGCAGACTGGATGGTTTGACCATTTGAAATTGGTTTTCCAGTGATGAAATATCTGTGTCCAGTAGGATCTGTATACTCAAAATTCACACTTTTTCCGGCAAATATCCGACTAATATCCGAAGCATTGATGAATGAACGATCTGCGCGGTCATGAACACCCGAATGGAGAATGACACTACCGTCTTTTGAAATATTAAATATACTCACGTCCGAAAATTCTGCAAAAGCACTCATCATCTGCTCGTTTGAACTATCCGGTGATTCAGCCATTCCGATAAAATGCGAGGTTAACTCCTCAGTTTCTTTTTGCATCTCGTTATAATAAAAGCTGGTAAACATTCGGTCTATCGTTATCCCAAGAATTAGCAAAACAACTAAAAAAACAGACATAATAACTGACCCGAGCTTCAGTCCGATCATATTATTCTTCATAGATGATTACCTGGGATCTCAAATTTATAACCTAACCCCCATACCGTTTGAACAGGATTATAAGAGAGACCCGCCTTATGTAATTTCTCGCGGATATTCTTAATATGCGTGTCGATGACACGGTTCTCACCCTCATAATCGTTGCCCCATAAACGCTCCACTAGTTCTTCTCTCGTAAAGACACGGTGCGCATTTTGCGCCAAGGCCGTTAGCAGATCAAATTCCTTGAGTGTAAATTCAACCGCTGTATCCAGAATATACACCTCACGAGCATCCGGGTAAATCGCTAGCTCAGGGTAGCTCAGAACCTTTTTCTGAGGTTGTTGGGTCGATGTAAGCATTGAACGCCGTACCAAAGAATAAATTCTTGCCACTAATTCCTCTGGCTCGAACGGTTTGGTGAGATAATCATCCGCTCCTATGCCGAGACCACGAACCTTATCCTTAGTTTCCGAGCGAGCTGTCAGCATTAGAACGGGGACAGAGCTTACCTCTCTAACGGTTTTACAGACTTGCCAGCCATCCATATCTGGCATCATCACATCCAGCAGGATTAGATCAAAGTTATGTTGTTTCAGCAAAGTGAGTGCCTCATGCCCCGTTGACGCTTCTCTAGTCGTTATTCCTTCTTTTGTTAAATAAATCCGAATTAAATTTCGCATATTCCATTCATCATCAACGATCAGTACCTGGAGCTTATTCAAGTCATTCACCCTCTTCATTGCCTAGTGACCGGAATGGGAATTGCCGCCTGCAGCCGGAGAGATTTCCAGCATATCATCGATTTCGCTTTGGGCACTCTCTTTGATGGTATTGATGTCCCCTGTTAACCAAGCATGGTTATAAGGACCTTCTGCTGGCGAATCTTGAAATTTAGGTTGAAGGGTCATCATATATTCCATCACGGAATCTGGCAACCCGTCTTTTTCAGTAAAGATAAGCGGTGCATGTTTCCCTAAATGAGAAAAAGGTGCAGCGGCGATCGCCAGCATCGTTGAGTCGGTAGTCAACAAAGACAAATTATGGCCAGGCGTCGTTATGCCCCAGCCGAAACCGTTGCTGGCGTCCTTAAAAGTAGCAAAAGCAATGGCATTCTCATAAATGTCTTTTCCAGCTATACGGGTTACTGTGCCGAATTCCTGTAATTGCTTTTCTACTGCTGCAGATACAACTTTTTCAGGTCCTAAGATATAAATCGTAGCCGAACCTCCACGCTCTTTCAAAGCATTAACCGTAGGGTCTGGAATTTCATCTTTTGTTACATATAGAAGCGGCTCTGGCATATGGGCGATCCAATTCACTGCAGGCAGTGTGTACTCAGGACTTTCCATAGAACCTACAATGACTGCCTTTGGAAGTTCACCGGAAGCTTTTGCATAATAAGTATCAATGGCTTGTGCTATAGCTGCCGGCTCGTCCCCTTCAATTCGGTCTACTTTCAGATCCAGTGTCTTTAATTGTTCTTCGACATTGGAAGCCATGGGTCCGACGAGCACTACTTGTACACCATTATTACCTTCTGCGCCTAAAGGATTCAATCGCTTAAGCTCTGCTATCGTTGCCTCAGGAACACCCTCTTTAGTTGTAAAAAGAATAGGGCCATTATTCGGATGATGGATCAAATCCGCACTAACTGCGGCAATCTGCCAATGGCTTACATCCGTTAATACTACACTTGAAGGTCTGTTGTTCTTCGTCTGTGCAGTCCAAAGGGTTTGTGAAACAATAATTGCTGCCTCAGTAGGGTCAGATGTATTTATACGAGTCGTGTTTTTTGTTGCGATCCACGGTTGATCCACTGACGATATAGAAGCTTTCTTATCTGATCCAGATGGGGCGTTATTGCTCGATTGACAGCCAGCTAACACTGCACTTAAAAGCAATGTAACAGCAACTATGGGTATGATTTTTTTCATCCTAAACCCTCCATTTTGAATTTCTCGCTTGATTTAGAGTAGTTTAGTCTATAAATGTGTAGAAAGTATGTAGAATTTAAAATATATAAAATTTGTATATGATGCAAAAAGAGCACCTGTAAGCCACGAAAGACTTAGGATGCTCCATGCTCTTTTTCTTTAGAAATTCCGTTTCTACGATTACCAGTGTTTCGCGATAAAGGTATCCCGTCCGGATTGCTCACGATCCTCTTTATAATGCTTGGGATTCTTGTGATGATAGTCCTGATGATATTCTTCCGCCCGATAAAAGGTTGGCGCTGGAAGGATTTCCGTCACGACAGGACCTGAGAATCTGCCACTCACAGCAACCTGCTCCTTCGTGGCAAGGGCTGCTAAACGTTGTTCTTCATTATAGTAAAAGATGGCTGTCCGGTATTGTGTCCCTCTATCCTGAAATTGTCCATCGTCATCCGTGGGATCAATCTGAGGCCAATATAATTCAAGCAGCTTCTCGTATGAAAAAAGCGCTGGATCAAACGTAATTTGTACCACCTCGTAATGTCCTGTTGTTCCTGTTTTGACTTCTTCGTACGTTGGGTTCTCGGTTAGTCCTCCAGCATATCCCGATACAATCCCTTGGATACCTGGTAACTCCTCGAACGGTGTAACCATGCACCAAAAGCAACCACCTGCAAACATTGCTTGTTCCATATGTTCAAGTCTCTCCCTATCCATCATCATCTAGTAAATAACATATGCTATGACGATAATGCTTCTAGGTTATAATGTCAAAGGAAATCATTCTTTTACATTCGAATTCGATGCTTTAAGGCGTTATAATATAACAAACAACGGAATTAGAAAGGAACACCCTATGAATAAAAATCGCTTGGGCCAGTCTGATTTATATGTAAGTGAAGTAGGACTCGGATGCATGTCCTTAGGTACGGATGAGGCAAAAGCCATTTCCATCGTCCATGAAGCGCTCGATCAAGGCATTAACTTTTTAGATACAGCCGATCTGTATGATGAGGGTCGTAATGAAGAGATCATTGGTAAGGCGATTCGCCACCGCCGCGGTGAGGTGATATTGAGCACAAAAGTGGGTAACCGCAGAATTCCAGGTCAAGAAGGCTGGAGCTGGGATCCATCAAAATCCTATATTAAATCCGCAGTCAAAGACAGCCTAAGACGCCTCCAAACGGATTATATCGATCTGTATCAGCTGCATGGCGGAACAATTGATGATCCGATGGATGAGACTATTGAAGCCTTTGAAGAACTTAAGCAAGAGGGGCTAATCCGATATTATGGGATCTCTTCTATTCGACCTAATGTGATTAGAGAATATGTAAAAAAATCAAATATAGTCAGTGTAATGAGTCAATACAGCATTTTAGATCGACGTCCTGAGGAAGAAATTCTCCCTCTGCTGGCCGAGCATGGGATCAGTCTTATTGCCCGGGGTCCTTTGGCGGGTGGCATCCTTTCGGAGAATGGCCGCAGCAAGGCAGAGAAGAAGTACTTAGATTACAGTAGTGAGGAGCTTCTGAAGTTGCATAATCAGCTTGTGCAGGAAACGAGTCACTCACGCCCCCTAGCACAAACGGCGCTTCATTATCCGCTTGGTCATCCGTCTGTGGCGGTTATTATCCCTGGAGCGAGTAGTATGGAGCAATTGAAGAATAATGTAACGGCTGCTAAGTCAGCCCCACTGTCTTCAGAGGAAATCGAAATGATCCGCGGGTTGAGTAAAGCGAACCGCTACACACTACATCTGTAAGGTAATCAGTCATTTATAAAATTTAGAGCGCCAGTTAAGAAACTGACGCTCTTTTTTATTTTCTTTTACCGATGTATAACAAGTGTGATGAGATGCCCAAGATTGAAGGATCATTTGCTTTGGATATGAGAAAGTTAATCAAGCTCTCTTCCCCCTCTTGGTGAGTCCAATACTGTTGCTGCTCTGCAGATAACATGGCTGCAATGCTTGATGAACCAATTAAATCTATCGACTCAAATCCATTCCTTTCCATGAAAGGCTGAATCTCATCAATGTTAAAATAATAAGCACCTGTAAACCGGCCCTTGTCACTATGATTAAAGATTCCACTCTCATAGAATTCATTGATGGTGTTCATATTATCGTTCGGTTTCCATTGCTGCGGGGATTGTAACGAATTAATGGTCATTCTCATTCGACTTTGAAAAGCCACAAATACTAAGCCATCTTGCTTGGTCACGCGATGCAACTCTTTTACTGCTAAAATTCGTTCCTCTTCCTTCTGCAAATGATACAAAGGACCAAGCATCAATGAAACATCATAATTCTCATTAGGTATTCCTTCTAAATCTATAGCATTTAAGTTATAAAACCCGTCAAATTGCTCAGTTAATTCTAGTTCAGCTGCCTTTTTCGTTGCTACTTCAACTAATTTAGGTGTGATATCTGAAAGGGTTACTGTATATCCGAGCTTAGCCAGTTCCATTGCGTATTTACCGGGTCCTGCGCCATTATCCAGCACCTTCCCAGCTGATGGCATATATTTCTTGATATAATGGAGATTAATTATGAACTCTAAGGGTTCTCTATCCAGCCTGCCCCACTCGTCAAAGCTAGAGTAATAATCAATAATATTGCTCATCTACATAACACCTGCTTTCTTTTGAGATATATAATCTTCGATACGTCCAAATTTTTCTATAGTTCTTTCTTACATTTTATCATTAAAAAGTTTATCGACGGTTTATTGATCATGTCCTTGTGGGGCTCGTCAATTTCAGAGAACTCAACTAGTCCATAGGTTTCAAACTCTTGTGTAATGGATTCAGCCTCATAAAAAAATATTTTTACGCCATAATCTGTCTCGTAATAATTTTTATCCAATAGAGTACCTTTTCCAAACATAGGCGCTTTTTTCGAAACTGTTGTAAAAATCATATAACCACCTGGCTTTAACTGGTTGTAGCAATCCTTAATGAACTTTTCTCTTTCATTTTTATTCAACAAATGAATAAGACCATGGCAAAATATTCCTTCATAGAGGTTATTATCATAAGGCATGTCATTCACTGAACCATGAAAAATGCTAATATCAAGTCCATTTTCTCTCGCCAAATCAATCGCTGTTTGAGAAATCTCAATACCCGTTACATTTATCCCACTCTCAATAAAAACCTTTGCATTTCTGCCATATCCAATCCCTGGTACCAATATGTCTTTAACATTCCTCTCAAGGAAAAAGTCCTTAGTGGCGATCGCAGAGTCTGTAGGTTCAAATCCCCACATTGTTTGTTTTTCTATAAAGCTTGATTCCCAGAATTCCGTCATATTTCAATCCCCTTTATATTAAAGTCATTACAGATTTATATTATCTTTAATTGTTTCCAAAAAAGAACGGATCTTTACTCCGTCTTCATTGTTTTCGCCAAATCTGCAATTTTCTTGTTCTCCAAGTACTGCTCCATCTGTCTTTCAGCGTCAATCACAACCTGTTGAATCAAGCACTCGCTACCGTGATCCAGGCTACATTCGAACAAAGATGCAGTCCCTTCGATCGCATGGATAATATCCAGAAAAGAGATCTCTTCGGACTTCCGTCGGAGACGATACCCACCGTTTGCACCGGGTGCAGATTGAATCAATCCAGCCTTGACTAGCTTGGTCATCATTTTGGACAGATAGGTTTGCGAAACACCCAGCTTCTCAGCAAGTAATTGAACGCCTACAGGCTTATCGGACGCCGCCGTCACCAGATAAAGCATTGCATGAAGCGCATAGTCTGTCGCTTGGGAATATTTCATTCAGCACCTCCATTAACGACTTTGAAAATCCATAATAACTCTAATCGTTAAAAAAGACAAGCATATCAATGTGCACCATCGGCTTTTTAAGTTGCATTTGAAAGATATTCAAATCTATTTCATTTCCTTTACAACTGGTTCCGATGTTGAAATAATATCAACGACATGGTCAATACAACAGATCCCATAGTGCTTATATGGTTTTGGAAAATCCTTTGATGCGAATATTCTATTAGAAATAAAATCAAGATACCTTGATTTTTTATAAATCCTAAATGTATTTCCGTCAAATTCCTCGTAATCATCCCAAGAAGTAAAGAATTCATTTTTAATCGAATATGCAATATAGGAGTGAAAATCAACTTGTATTATGGGAGAGTTTTTCTCACCATCCATAAGTGGCTCAGCTATATCACTAACTTTGCTTTTACAAAAAGATAACCTTAGTTGATTTACCTCTGGCTCTATTAGACCAAAGAAAAATACATCCTGCAATTCTTTTAAATCTGTATATTCCATCTCATCTCCTCCTCAACACTAATTTGTTCTTACTCCATGTACTACTATTTCCTTTGAAGCCAATACTCTACTCTTTCGCTTTACGGTTAGCTTTAACATGTTTAAGCTGAGCAACTATAATGACACTAATAATGACCAGAAGGAACCATGAACTGATCTTACTAACACTAACCACATGCCATACCTGATTCTGATCAGGATATTTCCAAGCATTAAAGAATGTAGCGATATTCTCAGCTAACCAGATAAAGAAACCTACTAAGAAAAAAGCCAGTGTCAAGGGCATCCGATAAGTAGTGTTTCGTACCCGATAAATGATCCAAGTTTTCCAAAAAACAATGAGTACAAGCCCCTTTAGCCACCAGCGAAAATCAGGAATGAAGTGATGCGTGAAAAAGTTAAGATAGATAGCTGCTCCGAGCGATCCCGCAGCAGCAAGTCCCGGCCAACCCGTCATATCCATTTTCAGCCTACGCCAAATTTGACACATATAGCTCGCGACGCTCGCATACATAAACCCGCTATACAGTGGCACTCCAAACACCTTGGTTAGCCCGGGTTCAGGGTACGACCATGACCCCATTCTTATCTTATAAATTTCCAGAAGCAAACCTATAATGTGAAATACACAGATGACTTTAATTTCATCTAGCGTCTCTAATCCAGTACGGTACATAAGATATTGAACGGTAAGCAATATAATAAGAATGGCATCATATCGGTATATGTAAGGCAGATCTATTAAGTTAGAAAGAGCTAAAGTCCCAAAGATCGAAATAGGAAATATGCAACTCATCGCCTGATGATAGCCAAAATGCAGAAGCTGCGTTATTGATTTCAAATGATTCTCTCTCCTTTCCAGGCAATGCTGATCTTTTTAATCTGCGGAGTCAATTACTCATTACGATTTAAGCATCTTCGTCCATTAGGTATTCTAAAATATCTCCAGGCTGACATTCTAAAGCTTTACAAATCGCATCAAACGTTGATAATCGAATCGCTTTTGCTTTTCCATTTTTCAATATAGAAAGATTGGCCATTGTTATTCCAACCCTTTCTGTAAGCTCTGTAACGCTCATTTTTCTTTTAGCTAACATCACGTCAATATTCACAATAATCGCCATTATCTTCACCTCAGACTGTTAAGTCATTTTCTGATTTTATTTCTATGGCATTTTTCAAGAGCTTTTGAAGAACAGCAGCAAAGACCGCAATCACAATTGGAGCACAAGTCATGACAAGTCCGAGTACAATTAGACCTGGTGCATCAGCTTCCTGTGCCATTTCGTAAATAAGTGGCATACCCGCCGCATATAAGATACTGATGATGATTGCACAGTAAATTATATTTTTTAAAGCCTTAATAGATAGTTCAGAGAACGCTTTGTTCTTGTCAATGTAGCTTAGAAGTCTTAATGCCTGATATAAAGCTACGAAATAGGCTATCACCGTTACATAAACTCCTATAAGAAGGGGATAAACTAAATATACGGGATATTCTCCAGCTGCCTTGTTAGGAATCGTAGGTAACCAAAAAATACACAAAGCAAGAACCGGGAGTCCGATAAGAATTACAACTATCTTCAAAAAGAGTGTTTCTCGTTTCATAAACTGCACCTCACAAAGTTAATAATCTGGATTCAATTTAGCACATAATATATCGTTTTACAATATATTTTGATTGTATTACAATTATTTTTTATCTTTAATATATCACCCCCTTTTATTTCCCACCTCCAATCATTGCACATCAAAAAGGCCCCCTCCTCATAAAGATTGAGAAAAGAGCCCTGCCTCTACCGTTCATTTATTTCTTAAGTCTCCTCGTCACTTTTGTATTCTAAAATATCGCCAGGCTGACAATCCAAAGCCTTGCAGATCGCCTCTAATGTTGATAATCGAACCGCTTTCGCCTTTCCATTTTTCAATATAGACAGGTTAGCCATTGTTATTCCAACCCGCTCCGAAAGCTCGGTCACGCTCATTTTTCTTTTAGCCAGCATCACGTCAATATTAATAATAATCGCCATTGTTTTCTCCTCAGACTGTTAAGTCATTTTCTGATTTTATATCAATAGCTTCCTTCAAAAGCTTTTGGAGCAATGCAGCAAACACTGCAATCACCATGGAAGCAAAAATCACAACCATCCCAATGACAAAGAACCCCGGGGTATCATCTCTCTCCGCGACGAGATAGAAAAGCGGCAATCCTACTACATAAATTCCACTGATTAAGATTGCACAGTTCCTGATGTTTTTTAATATCTTTACAGATAATTCTGAGAACGCATTGTTGTTGTCAATATACCCTAACAGTTTAAATGCTTGATATAATGCAAAATAAAAAGGTATCGCCGATGCATACAAAACAATGTACAAGAGATATTTAATATAGGTTTGATCGGGATATAATTCTGCCGCATAATTCGAAATCGCAGGCACAAAAATTATACACAAGGCAAGAACTGGAAGCCCAATAAGAACAACAGCGATCCTTAAAAAAAGCGTTGATCCAAGTTTCATAAAACACACCTCACAAAGTTATTTTCAAAATTGAATCTAACATATAGTTTATCGTTTTACAATATATTTTAATCGAAATATAGTGTTTAATGACTGTTTTATATTTCTCGACTAAAAGGCCGAGGAAATTGACTATTAGAAGTCATTAGCTCGGCCTTTGTCCTTTTTATATCTCTTTTTGTTTCTTTATGTCTCTTTATATCTAATTTTCTATTCTAAAAATTATGCTAGAACTGACCGAGATCGATAAAATTCAAATCCATGTTAGCTTCATCTTCAGCCTGATTTGCGGCCTCTGTTGATATTGCTTTTCCTTCGTACTCAAGGTTACCGCTTGTCAAATTAAATACATATAGACGATTACCTTTGAAATTCTTATAACCCATAATATAGAGATGGTCTTGTTTAAAAGCATAGGTAATGTTTTCACTTAAATCTATATTTGTATTCTTCAGAGTAGTCTCATATTCTTTACTCACAAGATCGTAAGAAATAACTGTGAATCCTATATTTTCCTTACTCGATACAGCTTTTTGCAGGAAATAAATTTTCTGTCCATAGGCATTCATAATATTATTCAATAACATTTCATGCCCTTGGAATGCGAGCGGCGAGATTTGTCCTGTCTTAACATCCACTTGATATACCTTTCTATGATTATCTCTACTAATCCTTAAAATCCATTGCTCAGTGTGCTCCAGATTTTGATTGGCTAACCATGCGTATTGAGTATCCCCGTCTGCTGCTACAGATTTACCACCTGGTAACGCGAGCGGCTCATTCTTAATCTCTTTTGTTGTTAGATTGACACGGAGGATCTGCGGTTCAGATACATAGCCTTTGGCACTGTGATTCATAAACACCATAGCAACAAGCTGCTGATCAACAAGCTGTACATTTTGAACATAAATATCTGAAACATCATAATCTACATTGATATCGGATGTGATTTCAAACGTATTGTTCTTCTGCTTGTTGAGTACAGAAATACTAAGCTTTGCATTTCTCTTCGCTGATGAATCATTTGATCGCTTCGTATCTACTGTCGCATTAACATAAGCAAGCATTTCCTCATTCTCATAGAAACCAGATGTGTTTGTCTTACCGCGCATGAACTGACGATGCACTTCAATCCACTGATCCATTTGCGTTTTCATTGGTCTTTGATTTAAGCTTTGGCTTGTCGCAGACTTTTCATCTGGATAATCTGTACCTTTTGTAGTGATATAAGCTCGTTTGATACCAAAAACATTATCCTTACTCATGTAATTTCCGTATACTGCTATACCTTCAACGAGGGAAGCATCCCCTTGAACCGTCGTCAGCTTATAAATAGGTGGTGTCTCTTGTGAAGCCTGTACATAATACGTCCCGATTGTAACAACCGTGAACACTACAAGAACAGCGGTAAGCATATATTTTCTCATTCCTTAACCTCCATACCCCTTCTATTATACCGATATTTTCTTACGCAATAGATACAAGCTGTACCAAAGCGAACCTCCAACAATGATCACTATTAGTCCGAGACAAACGCCTATAATTTCTCTTGGATAGAAGTAGCTATCGTATCTGCTATAACCCATGCGATAGGGTATTGAGGCCAATCCAGCCAGAATCGCTAAGTATAGTACGATAAAGCCCATCCCTTTCAGTCTGTAGCTTCGCTCCATTAGAATCGCTGTGAACAAGACGATCAAGCCCGTAATGCCCAGTCCATAGTATAGTAAAAACTCAGAAAAGTAGGGCGGAACCAGAACTTTAAGTACAGTAGGATACTTCAAATAATCAAATATCGAGATGTTCCGATATAATTCAGCAGGAAGGATCGACTGTGCTATCAAACGCTCCAGTGGAACAAGGATAATTTGCAGGGCGACAAGTCCAAATGCGAATAGCAAGATCGTAACCAGTTTGGCAAAATATAAATTCGCCCGATTGGATGGCAACGTGAGCAGACGATATACTACCGTATTTTTACCTCTCCAGTCACGGTACCAGATGAAGCAGCTATATATTAGCAACACTGTTATGCTCAAAAATATGGGTCCGAAATATAACAATCCATTATAGCGAGCATACATCATACTGTTTAGCTGAATATATCCTTTCACATTGTGATATTGCTCAAGCGTCCATTGATTCACTCTTATTGTTTCATTGGCAGAATCAAGCCAATGATTAGCACCAATGGTGACGGCTACAAGTTGCAAGGCGACTGTCAGCACCATGAGTCCAATATATATTTTGGCAAATCGGTTCATTTCAAAATTCAATAGCTTCACAAAAGCTCTCATTTCATGTACACCTCTCTCATTACGTCCGTAATGGACTTACCTTCCTGCTCGCGAACTTCTTCACAGTAGAATTCACGTTCTACCTTCCCATACTGCAGTAAGACTACTTTATCAATTAAATGCTCAATATCGTTAATTTCATGAGTTGTGATAATCACACCACGATTCTCTATCAATTCGCTCGTGAATACATCAGTTATTTGCTCGCGGCTGAACATATCAATCCCCGAGAACGGTTCGTCCATTAGGATGTAATCACATTCCAAGGCAAGTCCGAGCAACAAATTTAACTTCGCAGCCATCCCCTTAGACAATGAGGATACGCGATCTGAAGAGCTCAGTTGGAAGAACTTAAGCATTTCCTCTGCACGTTCAGCGTTCCAATTCCTATAAAAGTCAGCCATAAAGCTCAAGCAATCAGCAATTCGCATATTGGAGGGCATCGTTAACGAATCTGGAATGAAGGTGATTTTCTCATACATCGCAGGTGTTAGTGACGCATTATCGATTAAAACTTCACCTTTGTATGGTGTCAGTCCCATGATGGACTTCAGCACCGTCGACTTCCCGGCACCATTGATTCCGATCAGGCAGGTAATCTCTCCCTTGGCAGCTGTGAAGCTAACGCCATTTAGGACCTTCTTGAATCCATAATTCTTCACCATCTGATTCACTTGGATCATCTTGTGTCACCACCCTCTGGAGATAACTTTCGCTCCGATGTATATTTTGTCTTTATGATCTCTACCAGTTCTTCAACTGGAATTTGAATATTCTGAATGGAACCGATGAATATATCCACTGCACTTTCGATTAATTCAGCACGAATCGAGCTTAGGATCTGCTGATCCTGTGTAATTCGGCTCGGGGAATTTCCTTCTGTTACGATCAAACCCTGTTCCTCCATTTCCTTATACGCCTTCTGCGCCGTGTTCGCATTAATCTTCATTACGGATGCCAGTTCACGCCGTGAAGGAATCTTATCTCCTGCTCCGATTTGCCCTGTAGCAATCTGTTCTTTAAAGTAACGGACAACTTGAATATATACCGGCTCTCGAATATTAAAGCTGACACCTGATTTTTGTTCTTTTGTCATACAACCAACTCCATATACTAAGTGTGTGTACTAAGTGGTTCATACATCTTATTTATGTACTATACGTGTAATACACTTTTCTGTCAATCGTTCAGATTTGAGCATAGGCTTCTAAGATTATCGTTCTTAGCCATTGTATTTTGTGCAACAGAACTTATTTAAATCGAGCTGAATGATACTTCTGTTGTATTTTGTACAATCGATCCAATGAAAATTGCCCATTATAGCACATTTCCCGTAGTTTGATTGCACAAAGTACAGTATATGGTAGTTAATGAGCGAGAATAGTGATTTCTATTGTACAATCTGCAATGGGAACGTAAAGTTGAGTTGTATCCACTAGTTTAAGTATTGATAATTCCATAAACCGCAAAAAAAGCTGCCGTGTGGCAGCTTTTTGCTTAAAAAGTATAGCATCTCAGAAAAGATATCGAGGGTAATAAACAATTATAATTAAACATGCGGGTGATGGCGGACTTTTATCCCCATCTCTCTAATTTTAAAAAACGATAGTTATTTCTTATGTAGTTAAATCCTGAATAGATAGTTATGACTAGTGAAAAATAGATTAGGATTTGATCGATAGGTATATTCGTAATAAAAGCGAATGGATGATTGTCTAACATAACAGCAGTAATTGCAATCACTTGAGACACCATTTTAATTTTTCCGTATCGATCAGCTTGCAACACTATTTTCTGAGAGACAGCGACAAGCCTAATCCCTGTAATGATCACTTCCCTTGCTACTATAATTAATGCTACCCATGCGTATAATCTATGCTGACTGACTAGCAAGACCAACGCAGCAGATATGAGCAACTTATCCGCTAATGGATCAAGTAACTTTCCAAGGTTCGTAACCTGATTATACTTTCTAGCAATATACCCATCTAGTTTGTCAGTGGCTTTTCCCTCCTGAATTCATTTTCAAGAATATAGCCTTCTTTGGAATTTTTTATAACGATATCAAAGTTTCGATGAAATGGATGCATGAATAACTCATATTGAATTCTACGGTCTTCATGAGATTTTCTTAAATATTTGATGTCTGTTCCTCTTTCAGAGACATCACGTATACTCCTTCTCATCAATTCAGTGTCTCCATCCGTATATAAGTAAACCTTCAGATCAAATAAATTTGGGTCTGCAAAAGCAACGCTCATGCCCTCTACAATATTCACTCTGTTTTGTGAAGCTATCATTGTACTCTTTACATAATTCGTGTCTATTGTATAAAAATCTAAACCATCACGCATCATTCGGATGTCTCTCTCTAGAGCAGATATATTATGAGCAGAAGGATGACAAGCTGTCATTTTATTACTATGACGTTCATTGTTATATTCATAATCGATTATAGTGTACTTTCTAAGATGAGAGCCGATAATATAGGGATCAGTATTCATATAATTCACATTCTCATGACCCAGGAGCTTTAAAAGATTATGGGCAAATGTTGTCTTTCCAGATGCACCATGACCCGAAATCCCAATAGTAACTCTTTTTTCCTCACTGCTTATCAAATTGGCTATTTCATTTAATATTTTATCCATAGTTCCCTCCATCTTGTCGTTATATGTACGCTCCTCTATTCTAGAGGCTTGTTATACCAAAAATAATCTTAAACGCGTTATAACTTTTCTTACTTTTTTTAAAACCTTCCTTTAAGTCTAGGATAACTACAGTTTTGCCAATCCAAATCCTGAGATATAACGAACGGAACCTTACCGGTTTCACAATTCCTTTTTCTTCAAATTCACTTCCATCCTCTAACTCCGTTTCAGTTCTAATAAACCATGTATTGCCGAGACCAAATTCAATATATTTCAGAATCTATCTCCCCCCATGAAAGAGTAGGCCTTACGCCCATTCATATTATCATACTAATTAGGATTAATATGGTAAATAACAATATTATCAAACTACCTTATCTGATAAAAGAACAGGCTGCCGAATAATTGTGGCAGCCTGTTGTGATTGTGTTATGATGTTATTTCCCTTAGATAAAACTCATATAATTGATCAATCGATGAACTTGAAAAGATAGATGTAGCTTGTTCGATTTTCTCACGTTTCCAATCGAACCAACGCATTTCCTTTAACTTTTCGATTTCACGATCTGCAAATCGTTTCCTAATCTCTTTAGCAGGGTTGCCACCAACTATTGTATATGGTGCAACATCTTTTACAACAACCGAACCTGCCGCAACAATAGCACCTTCACCTATTTTCACACCTGGCATAATCATTGCATTCATCCCAATCCAAGCATCACTTTCTATGATCGTATCCCCTTTGGGTTCATAAGAGGTTTCAATCTGGTCTAAAAAGGGATACACGGTAATCCATTCAGGATGATGATTGTGATTTCCACCCATTAAAATAATTACACCACTTGCAATACAAACATAATTTCCTATAATCAATTTATCTAAATGCCACCCAAAATCTTCGATCGGGTTAAATAACTTTCTTGACGGTTCATCTCCCCAAAGATATCTGACGCACCCGTCTTCAAAAGGATGACTATCGTAATAACCAGAGTAATATGAGTAATCCCCTACCTCAATCATTGGGTTGGTGACAATATCCTTCAAATACTTCGTTTCTGACCAGTGGTTAAACAATTGCTGTTTCATTCTTTCCCCTCGCTTCTAAGTAATTTATAGCATTTATACTTAGAAGCTTGATACAGTAGCGACATTCTTAAACCGTTTCAAACGACGAACCATCGTCCTCATCCTTTTCCTAATTGATGGGGCCATTGTAACAAACGAATGATTTGTTCGTCAAATCCCCTACGATCTAACAGAACTTTTATTTTTCTACCATACTGACAATCTTGTTCTGAAGTCATTTTCATTCGTAATGTACTGAACATCTTCATATCCATTTGCAATCGCATTATGGTACAGCGCTTCAAGCTTTCCTTGATCTTTACAATAAACTGTAG
This sequence comes from Paenibacillus sp. VTT E-133291, assembly GCF_002264395.1. GTDB lineage: Bacteria > Bacillota > Bacilli > Paenibacillales > Paenibacillaceae > Paenibacillus_AQ > Paenibacillus_AQ nitricinens. Next base: position 55,583 of record NZ_NFVA01000011.1, on the reverse strand, counting down.
CATATTCACAATCAACGACTAAAAGTACAAGCTGGCAATCACTATTTAAGAACTCCTCATAGGTCTGAACATCAGTTACGTCCTTCTCTTGCGGAAAAGCCTTGAAGTTCGCAAAGATGATATAGTATTCGTTATTTCCAAAAGTTCTTTCAGAACTCAACAAAAAACCTATGAATTAAATCCATAGGCTTTCTCGAAGAAAATCTCTGTCAATTTTCAGACTTTCGAGCGATTGATCATTTTTTAACTATTCACTCGCTCTTTTCCACCTAGACCCAAAGTAGTTGCCGTTAATGTGTGCACTTCATGCAAAAGCTCTGGATTGTCCAGTAGTGACAGGCCATAAGAAGGAATCATTTCTTTTATTTTCGGTTCCCACTCTTTTATATGCTGAGGGAAACATTTATTAAGTACTTCAAGCATCACGTGAACAGCCGTAGAAGCACCTGGGGAAGCCCCAAGCAATGCTGCAATCGAACCATCTGCGGCGCTAATAACCTCTGTACCGAATTGAAGAATACCTTTGCCGTCCTCTGTATCTTTGATTACCTGCACGCGTTGGCCTGCTACGACTAGATCCCAATCCTCTATTTTGGCATTCGGGATAAACTCTCGTAATTCCTCCATGCGTTTTTCCTTCGATAACAACACTTGCTCGATTAGGTATTTGGTCAAAGACATGTTTTTTGCACCTGCAGACAACATCGTTAGGAGATTATCCGGTTTTACGGAAGTGATCAAATCAAACATTGAACCGGTTTTTAAAAATTTTGGTGAGAAACCAGCAAACGGTCCAAATAGCAACGATTTTTTGTTGTCAATAAATCTAGTGTCCAGATGCGGAACAGACATTGGAGGTGCTCCAACCTTAGCTTTACCGTATACTTTTGCATGATGCTGAGCTATAACTTCTGGTTTATTACACACCATAAATATTCCACTTACCGGGAATCCACCAATATGCTTCCCTTCAGGAATACCTGATTTTTGCAGGATATGCAAGCTTCCTCCCCCGCCACCAACAAAGACAAATTTTGCAGTATGATGTTCAATAGTACCGCTGTCGTTCTTCACTCTCAAGTCCCATGACCCATCGCTTGTACGTTTGATTCCATCCACACTATGTTTATAATGGAGATCTACATTTTTACTCTTTAAGTGATCAAATAATATACGCGTTAAAGCACCAAAGTTAACATCTGTGCCAGAGTCTATTTTTGTTGCTGCTATAGGTTCATTCGATGGACGATTTTGTATAATAAGCGGTATCCATTCCATTAATTTGCTAGAATCATCGGAAAATTCCATACCTTGAAACAATGGATTTTTTGAGAGCGCTTCAAATCTTCTCTTCAAAAAAGCTACATTCTTCTCCCCTAGTACTAAACTCATATGGGGCAAGGGCATGATAAAGTCCTGCGGATTATGTATCAGCTTACGATTTACCAAATAAGACCAAAATTGCATTGAAAGTTGAAACTGTTCATTAATTTGGATGGCTTTACTTATATCCACAGTTCCGTCGGATTTTTCGACAGTGTAGTTAAGCTCGCAGAGCGCCGCATGTCCAGTTCCTGCATTATTCCATTCATTAGAGCTTTCCTCACCTGCATTTTCGAGCTTTTCAAACACTTTAATCTTCCAATCCGGCACTAATTCTTTTAAAAGTGTTCCTAAAGTCGCACTCATGATTCCAGCACCAATTAAAATGACGTCTGTTTCAGTTGCACTTTTGCCCATTATTACCATCCTTATCCCCTGAATTTTGCAGAAAGGATGTGGGCGCTCCTTCTTAGGCGTCACACCTTTTCTGTCTCAATTATACCCTTATCCGAGTGTATTACAATTATTTATAAATTTAATATCTACTATTATATGAAAAAAATAAATTATTTAAAAGCTTGCAAAAAAGAGAGAAATAAGTCCTCTACGGTAAGGAACTTAAGCTACAGCCATAAACCCGCTTCATGCAAGGATTAATAACACCTAAGCATTATTAATAAAATAAATAAACATGCTGCCCACCGCAGCAAGATCAACGATTGCCCATAAGAAGCTTTTTCGAATTAACATGAGTAAAGCCGCAATTAAGCTAACGAAACAAGCAATGAGCATAATAAAAAAGGTGGTGAATAATCCGCCAGAAAGAAACATCAGTACGTATAATATGACAAAGGTAAAAACAATAGTCTGCACAATGGAAATTAGCTTGGTGTTCGTTCTAATGTTCTGTAATATTTTCTCCATATTGTATGCGCCCTCCAGATATCTTGCTGTATATAACCTATACTTACTTTAGATTATTCCACTAAGGAGAATTAATCAAATCTATCCTCGGCAAGTCGTAGTCTTCTTAGTGTTTAACCCAATGCGGGAAGTCCCTAAACACGAAAAAGCTGCTTCATTTGTAGATAAATCTACATATGAACAGCCTTCGCTATATTTATGACTTATTTGTTCCTCTGCGATGAGCTATAAATATGCTTCACCAGTTCCAGCGCTTTTACCCCCTCAGGACCATCCAGCCAAAACTTTGATCCACTGAAAATGTGGTCATAGAAGTCCTCGATTAGTCTCTTATGCCCAGTCCCCCAATACGATTTGCCTTCCGTAGGACTGAATATAGGCTCACAAACCAAGGTTTCCTTCCCATCTTTCCAAAGATACAAATGCTCTCGACGGAGGTTAAGAGTCCCCTCTTCAAAAACTAGCTCCAACTCCACGGGAGTGTTCTCGAGATAGGTATTTGTGCCATAAAATAGCCCGCGAACATTATTGGCGAAGTCAATACAAGCATGGGCAGTATCTTCTACTTCAATGACGCCATCCAGCACATCTGTGGTAATACTGCCTTTCACGGATTTAATTTCACCCCCATACCACTGAAGTAAATCCAAGGTATGAATGGTCTGATTAATTAGAACACCTCCGCCTTCCGTGGACCATCGTCCCCTCCAATTGCTATCTTTGTAGTAACTTTCATTTCGATGCCAGGTTACGACACCTTTCATACAAAGCAGTTTCCCTAATGTACCAGAATCAATCGTCTTCTTCATATAAATGGAAGCATCATTATAACGGTTCTGGAACACCACACCAAGCTGGCCGGAGCTCTCTTCCGCTGCTTCCAGCATACGCTTGGCTGAAGGAAGATCGACGGCGATTGGCTTTTCTGTTAACACATGCTTCCCTGCACGTAATAGCTCTACAGCCATTTCTGCATGCAGATAATGAGGTGTACAGAGATGTACAACATCAATACGATTATCATTTAGTATTTCTCTATAATCATCTGTGGCATCGCAGGCATATTCTTTTCCTGCTCGTGTAGCTTTATCAGCATCAATATCTACAACTGTAAGTAGGTTCACCTCTTTTATAGCTGATATTACTTTAGCATGGAGAGGAGATATCGCCCCGCAGCCAATAATCGCTACTCCAAGTTTGTTCACCTTTACCACCTCCATTCATTATTCCATTCGCTATTTAAGTTGATTAGGGGTTAGATTCATCGCCTGGGCTTGAGCCTTCAAACATAGTTCAGCAGCTTTGAAGACATGTGCTTGAGTCATGGCCAGCTCCGTCCGGTTCAGACAATCGAGGATAAGCTCACCAAAGAACGGAAATCCAACCTTTCCAGCTACATGCTCATAATGCTCCCCTTCCCCGTTCACCCAGTACACATGATCCAGTGTATTTGAACGACCAATATCAGTATATTTGCGCAGTTCAATGTAGCCTTCCGTTCCCATAATCATGGTGCGCCCATCTCCCCAGGTTCCGAGCCCGTCAGGCGTAAACCAATCTACACGGAAGTATTGGGTTGAACCATTGTCCCCAACAAGCGTAACATCACCAAAATCCTCCAATTCAGGGTAGGATGGATGATTATAATTTGCTACCTTACTGTGAACAACTGTAGCATCCTGACACTCTGTATAATACAAAAATTGTTCTATTTGATGACTGCCGATATCACACAGGATGCCGCCATATTTCTCCCGCTCAAAGAACCATTCCGGCCGACTAGAAGCATTTAATCGATGCGGACCTAATCCAATGACTTGAAGAACACGACCAATAGCCCCTTGACGGATCAACCGGCCTGCATAGATTGCGCTTTCAACATGAAGACGCTCACTATAGTAAACCATGTACTTCCGATTGGTTGCTGCGACCATAGCTCTAGCAGCATCCAGCTGTTCTAGTGTTGTAAAAGGGGTTTTATCCGTAAAATAATCCTTTCCATGAACCATAACCTTATTTCCTAAAGGGCCTCGTTCTGAAGGAATAGCTGCCGCTACAACTAAGCGAACCTCTGGATCTTCCAATATATCATCCATAGTCTCAGCAGCCTTAACTCCAGGATATTTGGCTATGAATGCTCTAACTTTCTCTTCATCCGGATCATATACCCATTTCAGCTCAGCACCCGCCTCAACGAGACCATTACACATCCCATAAATATGACCGTGATCTAGGGCAATAGCTGCGATGATGAATTCACCCGGCTTCACTACGGGTTTAGCTTCATATGTGGGTGCATAGGTCATCCCATCTATTCTATTCATCAGAATCCTCCTAATGGCGTTTTATCGATTCTATAATAGGCTAATAAGATAGCGCAGACTCACCTCTAAGCTCTCAAAAGGATCACGTCTACAAACATCCTGCTCCACAACGTACCATTCAACACCCGTCTCACGACAAGTAGTAATGATCTCCGCATAGTTCATGTTTCCTTCGCCTATTTCAGCAAAAACCTGTTTCCTATCAACTATCGCCATATCCTTTAAATGCACGACTTGCATTCTGCCTTTAACTTTACGTATCCATTCTACCGGGCTCGCACCACCAGCCTGCAACCAATATAGATCAAGTATGAAACCAACTGCAGGATCAGTCTCATTGAGCAGTACTTCCATTCCAGTAAAACCTTCAAAGCATTCAAATTCAAAATCATGGTTATGATAAACAAATTGCAGATCATGTTGTTCTTTTAGAGTTATTGCAATTTCAGATATCAATTTCGCGAATTCCCGGTAGCTTTCAAGCCCCGTACGAAATTCTTCCGGTAAACTTCCAAGTCCAATATATTTGCAATTCCACAGCTTATGCTCTGCGGCTAGCGCATCCAGATCATTCAATAACCGATCCCAGGACACATGGGTCGCACATATCGTCAGCCCTGATTCATCCGCATATTGTTTAACAAGCTTCGGATCGATTGGTCCAATTGCTGAAATCTGAATGCTCTCATAACCCATTGCCGATACCTTTTGAAAAGTTGATCTTAAATCCTCCGCAGTTTGAGTATAGTCACGTAACGTGTACATTTGAGCCGCAATCGTCGAACGTTTCATAGGATTTAACCTCTCTCCTTCGATTTAATGAGTTCCTTTAACATTCAATGTTTTAGTTTCTGAGGCTTCCTTTTGGAAAGTCGAATTTTTTACTTTGTCCATCAGCTTTTCGTAGAATAAATCCGAATCCATCGGAAGCTCCACCCAATTGTCCGTCCAAGCCGATAAATACATGGCATTTGAAAGGGTAAGCCCCTTAATCCCTTCCTCCCCGGGAGCAAGTAAAACCTCATCATGCAAAATGGCATTCGTAAAGTTCCGTAGAATCCCTTTATGCTGCTCCCCTCCGCCATCTTGTACAGGTATCTCACATTTCCAACATTCCGGACTACCGAAACCTCCCGTAAACTCTGCGTTGAACTGCGGCTCCGGTGTACGTAAACGCCAAAAGGTTAGCTTCCCGTCCTCCACTACGATTTTCCCATTATCGCCATTGATTTCAAAACGATTAGTTCCGGGTGCATCTCCAGTTGTAGTAATAAACAGACCTGTAGCGCCATTCTCGTATTCCACATAAGCGGTTACATCATCTTCAACCTCAATGTTGCGATATTTTCCAAAGTGGCAAAATGCTCTTATCCGCTTCGGCATCATGCCTGTCGTCCATTGCCATAAATCTAGCTGATGAGGATCTTGATTAAGCAATACCCCGCCACCTTCACCCGCCCATGTCGCCCGCCAGCCACCAGAGTTATAGTAGTTCTGCGATCTATACCAGTCGGTAATAATCCAATTCGTCCGGCGAATCTCACCTAACTCACCAGACTGAATAAGATCTCTCAGCTTCTGATACAAAGGATTCGTACGCTGATTGTACATGATTCCAAATTTGCGGTCAGACTGTGCTGCAGCATCGTTCATCTGTTGAACAGCTTTCGTATAAACACCTGCAGGCTTCTCCACTAGTACATGATAACCATACTGAAAAGCTTCGATTGCAAGTGTAGGGTGATCATAATGCGGAGTACAGATTAATACCGCATCCATGATACGTGACTCGAATAATTCCTTCGGCGTAGAATATTTCCTAACATTCTCAGGTAATTGCTCTTCAGCCCATTTCAAACGTTCTTCTCTTATATCACATACGCCTGTAAGCTCAGCCCCCTTAATCTCACTCAGAAGACTTTGCGCATGTGCGGTTCCCATATTTCCAATACCAATAATCCCATAACGAACTGTACCCATCTCTGATCACTTCCTTATTAATGGTTATGGTTAGAGGATATACTTTATTTAAGGACATGAACATGATCGAAATTAAGAACTATTTGTATTTAAGTAAGATGTTTTAGTTAAATGAAACCGTTATAATGAGGATATAAAAGCTTTAAAGGAGTTAAATGATGAACAATTCAGGGAACTTATCAGGACGTCTCCTGCAGAATCTCAAGGTTACTGTGACCCATGCCCAACTTAGTAATAGATATCCCGGATGGAACCGCATGCTGGAAACCCCCGCTTTTAATCGGCTATATTTTATTGATGGGGGTGAGGGGAAAGTAATTATAAACGGGATTACCTACTATCCGAAGCCAGGTCAGCTAATGATCATGCCTGCGGGGAGCACACAAACTACCGAAACTTCTATCGATGATCCATATATCCGTTATTACTGCCACTTTGATGCTGACATTGGAGAATGGCCTTTATTCCATGCGGAGAAAAAATTATACATCTGTGATTCGCCTAATCCAGATTCAATAAGGGCAATTTTCGTGGAGATGATCGAACAATTTCAAAAGGACGATATCTTATCTATCCTTCGCACTCAGGCTTGTTTGCTTAATCTCATTGCCACTTGTCTTGAATCAAGCGACAGTAGTCATACAGACTTTATGACGCAATTCATACACACCGGAGACCATGGGAAGCTGGCTCATGTGCTCCATTACATCGATAATTGTCTAAATAAGCCCATAGAGATTGATGAACTAGCAGAGCTTGTCCACCTGCACCCGAACTATTTTATACCTTATTTCAAAAGATTCATGGGGGTAACTCCCATGGCCTATGTTCAATTGAAACGTATGGAGCACGCTAAAAGACAGCTTTCTTACACAGATTACAGCATTTCAGATATTGCGGAACAAGTCGGCATGGAATTGGCTCATTTCTCTAAATATTTCAAAAAGGCGATGGGTCTCTCCCCATCCGCTTATCGAAATAGTACGAAGTAATTTACATAGAGATGTTCCTCTGAATGAGATGAACTATAATAAAAAAACAGCATGAAACAACATTATATTAAGGTGGCGGATGATCATACATATTAGGACAGCTTCATTTAGCGACACACAAGATATTGCAAAACTATCCAGTGAGCTCGGATATCCTTTAAATATCGAACAGCTAGCAGATAGACTTCAAGATATCAGAAATCGTAAAGATCATGCTATTTATGTAGCTGAGTCGGATAGCCAATTAATCGGATGGATTCACGCCAATGAGCGAATGTTAATTGAATCTCCACCCTTTGTTGAAATTTGTGGTTTGGTGGTCGATGGGCAGTATCGTGGAGAAGGGATCGGCAGACAACTTGTTGAAACCTGTGAACGCTGGGCAGCACAAATTGGAGTGAACAAATTAAGAGTGCGTACCAACCAGACTAGAGAAGATGCGGTACGTTTCTATACACGTATTGGATTTTCGCAGAAGAAAGCTCAGTTCGTGCTTGATAAGGAATTTTAAATACATTCGGGACTTTTAGTGAGGGAATTCTATGATTGTGGATACATTACGGGTTTTCGTTACAGTTGCTGAGCAAAGTCATTTTTCTAAAGCAGGAGAATTACTGAATCTATCTCAACCCGGTGTCAGTCTACATATCCGGAATCTTGAGAATGAACTAGGCGCAAAGCTTCTACACCGATCTCCGAAACAAGTAAAATTAACCGAAGCAGGTACAATACTTTATAATCACGCCAAACAAATATTGGCCCACTTCGAAGAAGCTCATCAGGAAATACAAATGCTTCAGGATGAGGTTACTGGCAGTATACATATTGGTGCCAGCTTTACGATTGGAGAGTATATATTACCCTCAAGACTTGCGGAATTCGCAAATCAATACCCACAAGTCAAGCTTCAGGTGACGATAGGTAATACTGAAGAAATTATTGGTGGGGTTAGAGCCAATGAATTGGATATTGGGTTTATCGAAGGAGAAGCCCATGAAAATGATCTGATCGTCACGCCTTACATGAAGGACGAGATGATTATCGTCTCCCCTGCCAACCATCCTTTGTCAAAAATAGTCTCTGTGGAACATGGAGTGCTACAAAATCAGGTTTGGGTTCTGCGTGAGCTCGGCTCTGGAACGCGTGCATTCAGTGATCATTTCATTCAAAAAGAAGAGATTTCTGTCAAAAGATCCTATGTCTTCAACAGTAGTCAAGGGGTTAAGGAAGCCGTTGCCTCTGGTTTGGGAATTGCGATGCTCTCCAGATGGATTGTGCGCAAAGAATTAGCAAGTGGTGAAATCTGTGAGCTCCCCATCAGACATCATCATCTTGAAAGACAATTCTCGATTATTCGCCATAAAGAAAGCTCCTCCTCCATGGCTACCCATGTCTTTATTCAAAAACTACTTGTCTCTAGGAAAGATAAGTAATCAAGTAAATCTTATAACTATGCCGGTCAATCTCCTAAGGATTGTCCGGCATTTTGTAATTTATTCGATTCATTACCTCTCTAATCATTGCCGGAGATAATCTGAACGCAGCTCATGCCCGAATTCTATTAGAACTGGCACTGTCATTCAGCAGTGATTTCAACACGATTAAAGGCTGGTTTGACACCTATGGCTCAGGTCAAGTCACCATAGCTGACAAATAAGAACAAACCCTTGTTCACACACAAAAAAAACGATTCATGCCATAAATAGCATGAATCGTTTTTTCACTAATTTTTGCTTAACTCATGTTCAACCAAATGTCCATCTTCCAGATGTAGCACTCGATCACACCATTCGAGCATCCGTTCATCATGAGTGACCATTACGGCAGCTTTACCCTCATTCTTTACTTCGTCAGCAATCATTTGCACAACTTCTCTACCTCGTTTGAAATCTAAGCTTGCTGTTGGTTCATCTGCAAACAAGATTGCAGGTTTATTCATCCAAGCTCTTGCGATAGCTACACGTTGCTTCTCTCCGCCTGATAGTTGCTCAGGATAATGGTTTCGACGTTTCCAGATATCCAGACGCTTCATCAAATCAGCTGCCCGTTCCTTAGCTTCTTTAGAACTCATCTTCCCCTGTTTAGCTACAAAGAGAAGCTGCTCTTCTACCTTCAAGTAAGGCAATAGCTGTGCGCTTTGGAACATAAAGCCTATTTTTTCTAATCGTAGCTCAGTCAGCTCACTTTTACTTTTATCTGTAAGTGATTCTCCGTCTATGAAAATTTCACCACTGGTTGGTGTAAGAAGCGCACCCGCCGCTGATAGGAACGTACTCTTCCCTGTTCCAGATGGTCCAAGGACAGCAACGAATTCTCCTTCATTGACTATAAGATTCAAATTGTTCAAAACAGATACTGTTGTATCGCCGTCTCCGTAGGTCTTGGTTACTTGCTTCATCAATAATTTTGCACTCATGCTCCAGCCCTCCCAATTGCTTCTAATGCATCTACTTTTGCCACTTTAGCGACAGAAATAAGTGATCCTAAAAGAGACATCCCCACGAACAAGCCGCTGGTTAATAGAATCGTAGAAGGTTCCAGTTGGAACGGCATAGTGTCTGGTAGTACCTGATTCATTCCAAAGGTTAGCAGCAAGCTAATACTAAGACTTGCAATGGCCAAAATCATAACTTGCCCGACTACGCTCCAAGCCAAGTAAGACATTTTTGTACCCATGGCTTTCAGAATGCCAAACTGGCTTGTTTTCTGAATTGTAATGACATAGAAGAACACAGCCAGAACAAACCCAGCGATTACGAACAGAAAGGCAATCATCATAAGCAGTGAACCTTGTTCTGATGAATAACCCGGAATATTAGAGATCGCTACTTTTTGTGTAATAACTTCCACATTTTTTGAACTAGCAGAGATCTTATCCACTTGCGTTGCGTTTGCATTGAGCGCAATGACATTAAAAGGCACTCCTGATGTAGCCTCACTACCTTGATTAACGCCTTGTCTCATTTCCTGCCAATCTTTATTGTTAATATAGACTACTGGGGTATGGCTGTATGAGCTATTCTCAACATATCCTGTAACTTTAAATTCCTTCCCAGTTGCCTGATCTTGGATCGTACTGCCAATCTTAATACCCGACTGTTCCAAGTCACGATCAACGATGACACTTCCCTGCATATCATTCGTAATCTTATCACCTTCAATCACTTTTGGAGCCAGTAAACCGTTCATATCGACTGCGAAAAAAGTCACATCTGCTTTAGCATCCGCATCGTTCGTAGTCACTGTACTCATCTGTAGAGCGAGTGAAGAAGCGTTATTATCTCCTACTACTGCTCGAACACTACCCAGCTCCGTATCCGTTAACTGAGAACGTCTAAACGTCTGATCCGCATCCTTCTGCACCACATAATAGTTCGCCGGCATATTCTCTATTGCTGAGATATTAGCATACGCTAATCCTCTGGCCAGGCCCGTTACGAAAAGCACAAGAAAGGAAACCAATAACATGATTACCATTATTAACAGGTATCTGGCTTTAGAATGTCGCATTTCCCTTAAGGCTAGAAACATATTACCACTCCTTCTAATCTGTATAGTCACAGTTTAGAAGATGAAAATGAACGGAGTATGAATAACGAGTTACAAAAGCGGAAGAGTTACAGTAAAGGTCGTGCCTTTGCCAATTGTACTGGATACCTCTATGGTTCCGTTATGTGTCTCTACAATTTTTTGCGTAATCGCTAGTCCAAGACCGCTACTATGCGTTTCTCGTGTACGTGCCCGGTCGACTTTATAAAAACGGTCAAAGATGAGCGGTAAATCTTCTGCAGGAATGCCTTCCCCAGTATCCGAAAAGGCTACTACACAATTCCCTTCGTCTAGCTTTGCGGAAATCATAATGGACCCCTCAGCAGGTGTATATTTGATAGCATTAGTAATGAGGTTCATCCACACCTGATACAATAGATTAGAATCACCATGTACGCTAATGTCCGTAAGAATTAAACGAACCGCTAATTGCTTCTCTGTTAATCTCCACTCCATGATTTGTACAACCTGCCGCAGCTGTGCACGCAAATCTATCGGTTTCTTCTGCAGGGAATCCGGATCATAATCGAGGGAAGATAACGTTAGCAGCTGTTTACTAAGCATCGATAGACGATGGCTTTCTTGATCAATGATATTGAGGTACTCTATCCGTTCATCCTCTGGTAATGTAGGATCTTTAAGGGTTTGGGCAAATCCTTGAATAGAAGTTAATGGCGATTCGATTTCATGCGATACATTCGCAACAAACTCTTGACGGGCACGATTGGTCCGTTCCAGCTCACGACTCATAATCATAAAGTGTGAGGCTAACTGGCCAATCTCATCCCGGCGCCACGTATTTAATTTAATATCATATCTGCCTTTTGAAATCCGTTTAGTCGCCGTTGTCAAACGAGTGATGGGTCTGACTACATGCAGTACGCTGATCATGACGAATCCTAGACTGAATAACACGGTAAAACCGATAATCACAGCAAAAAACACGCGTAGTTCACCGAACTGAACCTCTGCATCCGGCCGCATGAATAACGCAAATGTCTCATGATTGACTTCAATAGGAACGCCTATCGTATTGCGTAATTGATTATCAAAAAAACCTGTAATAAATGCGCTGTCAGGAAACTCAGCAACACCGTGATAAACTTGTCCATTCAGGACCTTCTCTAATTGTTGCGGATCTAAATCCTCTTTCCGAAATGGCTTGCCGTAAAACCGGGATTGACCTTCTGCATCAGTTAAATAGATCTTATATCCCAGTACAGCTACACTTCGCAGGTAATCCTCCATAGATTCCGGGTGAGATTCTGCAAACTGCTGGATTTCAATGGCCATCCCCGTAAGCTTCGCATCGTTCTGCGATTTAATCTGAGCTTGGTAATAAATATTAGACACCAAGAAGCCAAGAAGGCTGCTCACCACAATGGCCGAGCAAAAGAGAATGCACATTCTCACATACAAAGACTTCACGAGCTCACCATCTCCAATTTATATCCAATTCCCCGTACCGTCCGAATCACAAAGTCATTCTGATAATCCACAAATCGTTGACGCAATCGCTTGATATGTACATCCACCGTGCGTTCATCACCTTCATAATCCATTCCCCATACTAGCTCAATCAACTCACTGCGTGAATACAATCTTCCAGGATATTGGGCCAGTTGTGCGAGCAATTCAAATTCCTTTACCGGTAACAATAGTACTTCATCACCATCAGTGATCTCATAATTTTTACGATCGATAACAAGTGAATTCAAGCGAATCCGATCATCTGAAGCGATGGAATAACGCCGAAATAAAGCTTTGATCCGAAACAACAATTCTTCCGGCTCAAAAGGTTTCGTTACATAATCATCTGTCCCCCGCAAATAGCCTTGTTCTTTATCACTTAGCTGTTGACGGGCTGTTAACAAAATGATCGGTATATCATACGTTTCTCTTATATGCTGGCATAGCTCTAGCCCATCTACGTATGGCATCATCACATCCACAATGGCTAAATCCGCAATGCTTTCTTTCAGTTTATGTATCGCGTCCCGGCCATCGCTGGCCTCCATTACTTGATAACCTTCTCTGGTCAATACATGCTTTAATAATGTACGAATATTACTATCATCATCTGCTACTAAAATCTTTTTCATCGTTTACACTCCCTGAATAACGGATGAACCCATAGTATCAACTTTAAAGGGTTAGAACAACTAAAGAACCGAAAGAGACCATTTTGGGCCATTGTACATATACTACTCTAACACTAACTTAACAGGAGGTTATTAAGAAATGTATTGGACACCCTTTTCTCAGAACAGATCTGAATTCAAACCTATATGGTCAACCTCTCTTCCACAAGCATTAAATTTAATTCAAGAAGCTGTGCAAGGTGAACGAAATGATGAGCTTTTCTATGATGAAATTATCCAACTAGCCCCGAACGCCGAGCAAGCCTCCATTATCACCTCCATACGAGATGACGAACGGGGGCACAACTTCATGTTCCGGGGGATGTTCAAAGAAATTACCGGGCAAGATATCACAGGGATTAGTAGTGAACAATATCAACGGATCAGTTCCTATGAAGAAGGATTAGAAAAAGCACTCCAAGGTGAACTGGCTGCAGTCGAAAAGTATCGCAAAATATGGTTTGGTCTGCCTGTTGGAATATATCGCGATACTGTATATGGGATTATATTAGATGAATTAAAACATGCCAGTAAATATAATTATTTACTTACTTTAGATCGAACCACTATATAGTAGAATTAGTCAGGATCATTATTTAAACCTGAAGAAAAGTGAAAAGACTTTCCTTCAAAGGGGTAACAGGCCGTCCCATTAGTCTCTCCATATCTTTTGAAGTAGAAGCTGTATCTATTTTCCCGAGGAATGAATAAATCCAGTGCTGAATGCTTGAATCCTGCCGATGAACGATTCTTTTTCCTGTCAGCTCGGATAATACCTCCGCAAGTTCGCTGAAGTCCCAAGCGTGTAGTGCAGCCAATCGCCAAAGCGAATCTCAACTCCTTTTTCCAAAAGATCATTTGCTTTCTCCCGATCACGAACACATGCGATAATCTGACCTGCTGGAACAAACTGAAGAAGAAGGTCTATAATCAAACTTCCTAATTGACCTGTAGCCCCAGTAACCATCATTGACATAACACTCCAACCTTTCTGTTGCATGTTTTCGAGACCACAACATTATTATTTATATCTAGCCATTGCTAAGCTTTTCTAATAAAATGATGAGTTGCCGAAGCTCTTGTTCATCCAGACCCTGCATACGTTCAGCGACCACTTGACGATTTCCGGGAAGATGCTCTAAAAGTAATCGCTGTCCTTCGCCCGTGATCGAAATCACGCTTTTTCTACCATCCTGGGTATGAGTCCAGCGGGTAATCCAACCCTCTTTCTCTAGGGGTATCAGCAACAGACTAATATTACCTTTGGTAACCCCAATATTGTGAGCCAATGTAGAAGGTGAAATCGTTCCGCCCTGTTTGGATATTTCTACTAGGATACGAATTCTTTCAGCATTTAATCCTTTTGATTGCCAATATTTATCTGAGACAGAAACTAAGCTTGCAGTAGTTTCACTAAATTGAAAAATGCCTGAGTATGCAGCGGCTGATTCAATACGAACGGTTGTAAATGATCCATCAAAAAAAGAAACTGCCACATCTCGCAGAAAATTTCTACGGATAAGGCAGTCTCAGATCAATTATGTTTTCTGTTAGATTAACACCGTTTTTGTAGACACGGCTTCTTCACTGTATTGTTTAGTTCCTTCTAATACCACTTCAAGCTTGATGATCTCCGAACGGCTGGCTAGACGGATTGGAGGTCCCCAGGTCCCATAACCAGAGGAAACAACGACATGCAACTTATCCTTGCGGAGGTAACCCCAGTCCAGTTCGAACAACCGCTTGGTGATCCAGTGATTAGGAGCAATCTGTCCACGGTGCGTATGCCCTGAGAGCAGAATATCTACTCCTTCCTGGGCAGCGACATCAAATCCGGTAGGCTGATGATCCATCATGATCACAGGACGTGTCAGATCAAGGCCATTCAATAAGGAGTTAACGCTCAATCTGCCACCGGCTTCCATCGTCTCGGCAGTCTTATCTTTTCGACCTACAATATACGTTCCCGCCACTTCTTCAACTTCATCCTGTAGAACTTTAATACCTATGCTTCTCATTAAATCTGTATATTCCTTAATCGAACCACCGTAATATTCGTGATTGCCCAGTACCGCGTAGACACCATGACGTGCTTTTAGTTGTTTCAGCTGTTCACTCATACGATTGCGAATAAAAGGCTCAATACTATCGTCAAGTACATCCCCAGCCAGCAATATCACATCAGGCTTCATAGCATTCATCTGGGCAACCATTTTTTTGAGATGCCGATTGCCGACGATATTCCCTAAATGTAAATCGGATGCAACCGCGATGGTAAGTGGTGTACTAGTTCCGATGGATTTATCAATGGGAATAGGATGTGTACGAACTACTGTACTCCAAGCGTTGATCGAACCCCAGACTAGAAAAACAACCAATAATATTAGCAATGTACCACCCGCTTCTGAGATGTAGCGCGTTCGATCGACACCCATCCAGCCCAGCAGCACATATAACAGATCAGCTAATGGCAACATGATAATAGCAAATTCCATGCAAGCTAGATAATACGACCCAATCACTTTGAAGAATCTGGCTAACGGCTTCACTATTGTAGGCCACGGTATCATTCCAATGACATACGCAAAGGCAACAAGCAGGAACAATGTCCAGAACAGAACAGCGGAAGCACCTGAGAACCATTCATGGACAAGCAGCCAACCGTGATACCCAATGTAAAAATTTACAAGGCCCAGAATAAGCAGCATAGCAAACCCTGAAGCTAACATTCGTATTGTTTTCATCGTTCCACTCCCCTTTACCATACTAACTCTATACATCTTATCTCAAATCATAACACAAACCGTTAACCCAGTATAAATTACGGTGCTGTCTTCGGAAAACGTATCAAATAACATACCACAATTCTTTATCACATTCCCCGTCAAAAAAAAGAAAATGCCCGTCGGCATCTTCGTTGGAGGTAATCAGTTATACAGCTCGATCACGGGTGGCCATACACTCACCAATTAGCTTATCGCATTTATTAATGTGATTCAGAAGCCAGTCGGTTAACGTACGGTTAAGCTTAATCGTTGAGAGAACGGAGACTCCCTTAGTTTTGATCGTTTCTTCTAATTCAAGAACGGCTTTTACAAAATCGGCATGCGTCTTACGATGTTCGGCCAATTCAGGAAAATCGATCTCTTCCATCAATTGCTCTTCATTGCTAAAATGCTCGATGGTATATTCCTTCAAGAATTTCAGCGTTTCTTCGATCTTCTCTTTCCCCTGCTGCTTACTGCAAGCATCAAAAAATTCATTCAATTTCGAAAGCAACAGTCTGTGCTGACAGTCTATTTTCTCAACACCGATATCATAAGAATCCTTCCATTCAATCACAAAATCACCATTCCATTTCCTGAAATTAACATATCGATAAATACAATTAATTCTCCACCTTTCCACTCAAAAGATCTATTAATAAAATCACAGAGAAAATCCCATATCCATCCAGAGAAAAATCACACTACGTGTTTGCCTCTACTTCAGTCCCGGTTCTATGTGTACAAGCACAGTTGACACTTGGTGCCTATCTTTCAATTGTTCTTCAATTTCTTCCGTAATATCATGACTCTGCACCACACTAAGCTCGGAATCTACTAATACAGTTGTATCTACTAGCACGTTATTCCCGTGGATGCGAGCTTTGATATCTTTTATAGATTGCACACCTTCAATTTCAGCGACGGTTTCTTTCATGAGTTCAAGCTCTTCGGCATCAAAACCATCCGTTAAGTCATGTGTAGCTTTACTAAAGATATCCCATGCCGTCTTACAGATAATCAGGCCGACAATAATCGCTGTAAGCGGATCAAGCCATGGAATTCCAAATCCAGAAGCTACAATCCCGACAAAAGCACCTATGCTAACTAAAGCATCTGATCGATTATCTAGTGCTACAGCTCGCATAGCGTTACTATTAATTGAACGGGCCAGTCTAATGTTATACCTATATACGCCCATCATTATCACAGCACAAAAAACTGCGGTCCAGGCTGCTATAAGATCTGGACTTTCCAGTTCGGGTTGTATAAATTTGTTCACGCCCTGGTACAGTACCTGAAGTCCTACGACAATCATAATAAATGAAGCAATTAAGGATGCTACGGTCTCCGCTCTGAAATGCCCATAGCTATGATTGGAATCCGGCGGTCTCCTGGAGATCTTAAGGCCGATTAGTATGGCGATAGAAGCGATAATATCCGTACTGTTGTTCAGTCCATCTGCAAGTAGCGCTTGAGATCCCGCGACTGTACCAATAAACAGTTTTATGGCGGATAGGAATATGTAGGTAACTATGCTTAGCCATGCTCCTTTTTCACCTTGTTTGATGTCGTTGTAATTTTCCAAAAAAAAGAACCCCCAAAGAATAGTATTGTTCTATACTACACTCCGAGATTCGGGTGGGTCTAGAGAAACAGTGTTGCTAAGAGGCGTAATAGTTCCCTCCGTCAAATAGAGTTGCTAGGTCATAACTGTTTTGCGGAGTGTAACATAGTTTGCCTTAGTTCAACTTTAATTCCATTCTTATGAATAGTAACTTTTTGCCATTTATAATGTCTAATTATAGTAATCACTATTTTGAGGAGCGTGAAACGATGATTCAGTCTTTGCACAAGACTATGATTAAAGCTTTAGCTGTTACATGCATTGCATCCCCAATAGCTTACAACGGATCATTATCCGTCATTTCCGCAGAACAAGCCGTCATAAGTACAAGCTATCCTTATTACAATGAAGTCAAAGCACCCACTCTTACTCCTGTATGGTCGTTTTCGACCGCTATCTTAAAAGAAGATCGGATTACTGAGCAGAACGTTACAGCCCTTGCCGAGAATGGGAAAGTTTTTGCCTTGCAGCGGAATGAAAAACTAGTCGCATTGAATGCTATAACAGGTAAAAAAATGTGGGAATTCGGAAGTGCATTAGCTCCATTGTTCACTTACAGTAATGGATATATCTACGGACTGACCCAAAGTGGCTCTCTGTATGCTGTTAATGAAGCTGGTAAAAAAGCATGGTCGGCTTCATTATCACTACCTAAAGCCACAAGTATCCAACGGTTAGGCTCCACCATTTATGTAACACAAGAGAGTCAACTTGCAGCGGTCGATACTGTCAGTGGGAAGATCAAATGGAAGGCTGTCGAGGAGAGCAATAACTTTACAGGCTTATCAGAACTTATGGAAACCGATGGGGTTGTTATTCGAAGTTATCTCTCTCAGGGAGCCTTAACAACTGCCGCTCTTGCCGCTTATGACAGTCTGACAGGCAAAAAACTATGGGACCAGACCCGACAATGGTGGCCACTAGCAGTAAAGGATGGCCTTCTCTACTCCATGACCAATACGTTAATGCTTGATGATAACCCTGTAAATCGTAATGTAAAAGTTTCTGTCTTCAACGTAAAAACGGGTGAACTTAAAGGAGAACGTTTATATAAATGGACAGATACCGACAATAAAGATGGAGTGTTCGCATTTGGTGGTGTAAACGGGACTGCGTTCTTGGACGGAAATGACTTCTATATTTTTCAGGGCAGCAAGCTTGTGAAATATAATTTTTGGAATTACTCAGCGGAAGGTAAACCTGTTCAAACCTGGACCTCTATGGCTAAAGAGAAGGATTATCCACTTCACCAAGTTCATCAACAAAGAATGTTATATTCCAATTATGATACGGGTACGCTATCCGCACTTAAACTTGGAAATGGGCAGGCTGTAGTGCTCAATAATGGGGAGAATCCTGTCGTTCAGACGGATCTTTTTGGAAACGTGGTGTATAGTGGACAATCAGATGGCCTATTTCACGCTTATGATCTGTTGACTTTGAAGCCTATTTTTACCGTGAATACAGGATCTCGTAACTTTACTCCTTCGCTTAAAACCGGAGGCATGCTGATGATTCGAACGGATAATAAGCTGCTTGCCATTAAACTACCTTCAGCCATAAAATAAAAAAGCCTGATTTCTCAGGCTTTCAGATCTTCAATACCTTCACTTACTCAGCAGGTGCTGTAAAAGTACGTGCAGCAAACTCAGCATCTAGCATGTAGAAGGCGTTGCTATCTTTATCAATTCGTTTCAGTTTACTAATGATGTTGCTAAAGAGTGCTTCCTCTTCTACTTGCTCGTCAATGAACCATTTCAAGAAATAGATCGTTGCATGCTCACGCTCATCCAGCGCCAAGTCAGCCAAATGATAGAACCGTTTTGTGTTTTGTTGTTCATGCGCAAAAGCATGTTCAAAAGCATCCAGCATCGAACTGTACTCGTTCTTCGGTTCAGGTAGAGCTTCAAGTGTTGCCCGATTATCGCGATCATTAAGAAACTTATAGATTTTCATGGCATGGAATCTTTCTTCTTCAGCTTGAATCAGGAAAAAGTTTGCGAATCCATCCAGACTTTCACCGGAACAATAAGCAGCCATAGCTAGATAAACATGAGCGGAATAAAACTCGAAATTCATCTGTTCATTAAGTGCGTTCACTAATCCATCTTTCATCTTTCTGTCACCTCATAATTCAATTTTTTATATGTAAAGATTTAAGTTCATCTTATCACCGAGTATCTAAGTCAGCAAGGATTCATCCTTCTGACATCTAAATAAGCAATGAAGGGACGTCTTTTTTAATGAACAGATTCACTCGCAATACCCTAAAACTGAAATTCTCTGGCACCCTCTTATTGACTTCAGCTATGTTATCTATGGTTCTGTTAACTAGCTGCTCCAATAGCAGTAACAGTTCTCAAGCTGTCGCTACAAATGCGCCGACTGCTGAATCTACACCTACGCCAGTTACCAGTTCCACAGCAGCTCCCTCCTCAGAGAGTGATCCAATGGCTGTTCAGGTTTCCAGTATGAGCCTTGAAGAGAAAATTGGACAAATGCTCCTTGTTGGTATCGATGGAACCGTTCTAGATGATCAAGCAAAAAGGATGATTGCCGAAGACAAAGTCGGTGGAATCATCCTTTATAAGAACAATATTCAAGACCTGAAGAGTATGGTCAGCCTCATTAATTCCATGAAAGAGAGTAACAGAGGCAACCCTGCCCCTTTATTTATGAGTATCGATCAGGAGGGCGGAAAAGTCAGCCGGATGCCTAAGGAGTATGCTTCTTTCCCCTCTAATGGAAAGGTCGGTACCCGTAAGGATGCTAATGCTGCCGAAATGATGGGCAAGCTGCTCGCTAGAGAAGTATTGTCAGCAGGATTTAATATGAACTTCGCTCCCGTCCTTGATATCAATAGCAATCCAAATAATCCTGTAATTGGTGATCGTTCCTTCGGTAGCTCCGCTGAACTAGTCAGTACGCTAGGGATTGCCGAAATGAAAGGTATGGAGAGTGAAGGTGTAGTGCCTGTTGTCAAACATTTCCCTGGTCACGGAGATACTTCCGTCGACTCCCACCTTGAGCTGCCGATTGTGAATAAGAGCGCTGAAGAACTCGCTAAGTTAGAATGGCTCCCTTTTCAAGCTGCGATAAAAGAGGAAACAGATGCCGTTATGGTCGCTCATATTTTGTTTCCGAAACTTGATCCCGATAAACCCGCATCTTTATCAAGTAAAATCATTGGTGAGCTACTTCGTGATGATATGAAATATCAAGGACTCGTAATCACAGATGACCTAACTATGGGAGCGATCATGAAGAATTATGACCTTACCACAGCTGCGGTAGATACTATAAATGCAGGCAGTGATATCTTACTTATCGCTCACGGCTATGATAATGAGAAGCGGGTATTAGAATCGCTTCTGGACCATGTAAAAAAAGGCAAGGTACAGGAATCACGGATTGATGAGAGCGTCTATCGGATTTTAGCCTTGAAAGCTAAATATAATCTATCCGATGAGCCAGTTCCGGTTCCTGACCTTACCGAGCTAAATAAAAATATTAAATCTTGGCGACTCACGATTGAGAAATAGGCTTAGGTCTATTCCAATCTATTGAAGCACAACAACATCTCCAACCTTTAACCCTGAGACGGCCTCTGTTTTGTCAGCCGTCTCCATGCCCACTTTGATATCTCTTCGTTCATATTCCCCATTGCCTTTATCCACCATCACGTAGGAGAGATCCCCTTCATGCATGACTGCGATGCTGGATACAACGATGGCATTTTCCTTGCGAACCGTCTCGATTTCTCCGCTCAAACTTAGTCCACCAATTAAACGCTCGTTAGGTTGCAGTGAGATTACCACTTCAAATTGCGGAACCGAAGTAGCAGTAGTATTTTGACCCGAAGCAGTCTTAGCAAATTTAGATACCTTAGTCACTTCTCCAGACAGCTTTAAATCTTTTAAAGCTGTCATTTTAACATCGACCTTCATTCCCGTCTTAATACGGAAGACATCTTGTTCACCTACAAGCGCTATGAATTCAAGCTTGTTCATATCTACAATTTTGCCGATGTATTGATTATCTGTTACCGTTTGCGGAATTTCACTCGCACTGTCAAATAGAAAAACACCTGTTGCAGGAGCATGGTAGAGGGCTGTATTTAGCTTAGCCTTCTTTTCTTTTAATTCACGAGCCTGAATTTCAGCATTTACTTGGTTAAGCTCATTCCCTAGTCTTGCTGATTCTTGGGCTGCAAGTGCCTTTATACGTTCAGCTTCTGTTGCACCAAGGGCTGCATTCTCCTCGTCCTGCTGACTAACAAATTCATTTAGTTCCGCTTCTAGCTGAGCCTTACGAATGGTCGCCTCTTGAGTAGCAATTTCATTCTTTAGGGCTTCCTGATCGAGGGTAAACAGTAAATCCCCCTTCTTAACTTGAACACCATTCTCAACCTTCCATTTGGTTACCTTTGAAGCATATGGTGCATATACAAGCGTTTCCTGCTCATATTGTGAATTCCCTTTGACCTGAACAGAGTTGGTGATGGTTTCCTGTGTCACTTCAAAAGTTATCGCCTGTGGGGGTTCAACAGGTTCTAGCTGTGCCTCGGGTTTATACATCTTGGTGTATACAAAATAACCTGCTGCAATAATGATCAATACCAATACAATCCACTTGATTCTCCTCTTCATCACTTCTGCTTCCTTTCAACTAAAAAAATAGCTAATCCCGTTTTATCGCCGTGAGCGCATTTGTTCTGGATGCGCTGATCGCCGGATAGATTCCCGATAGTACGCCTGTCATTACCGCAAATGCGATCCCTATTGGAAGGGTCATCAGAGGAATAGTGATTACTAAGGGCTCACCCATCCCCATTCCTCCTGTGGAACCAATCAGCTTATTTATGCCAAACACAATCAAGTACGAAAAGCCTATACCGAGCAGCCCACCAAGCATACCGAGCAATGCCGCCTCTGTAATGAACATATTTCTGATTTGCCCCATATTGGCGCCTAGCACCTTCATAATACCGATCTGGCGACGACGCTGATGGGTGGACATGGTCATCGCAACAATGATCGAGATCGAAGCAATAATTAAAATGAATATACCAATACCAAGCGCTGCTTTTTTGAACATACTGAAAGTAGACGCCATCGCCTCTTTTTGATACAAATTCGTACTTGTATTTAGTGTGAGTTTCTGGATAAGCTTCTCCACTTGCACAATATTGTCAGTATTGTCGACCTTTACAATGGCTGAGTTATAAACACCCTTCTGCCCAACGGTTCCATTCATTAGTTTCAGTTGTTCTACTAGCCGCTCACCCGTCTCTAACGACACGTACATCTTCTTGTCGTACATCGCCATATCAGGGTTCCCCCCAGTATCCAATATCCCAACAATTTGAATGGGTGAGCTGACTAAGGACTGTCCACTTTGAGAAGCAGGGTCATATGATTGTAATTGAACCTGTTGTTTGTACATATCCGACGGAAGCATGCTTAAACTGTTGTATTGTTCCATAATTTTATTATTATACGGATCTGAATTCAGCTGTTCAAAAAGACGTTGCCGAGTCTCGATATCTATCAACCCTACAGTTGCTCCATAGTTTAGCACTGCCATTCCAATCAAATCAGATGGACCACCTTGCTTGAACTTCTTGTCGTATTTCGTTAGCAACCGAAGGTCCGTTCCGATAAGCTGTACATCTGTAATTTTATTATCGATAGTAGTCATTTGTATGTAGCCAAGCTCTTGAAAAGGTGCTGCTGCGGTAACATGCCGCAGGCTTTGGACAATTTCAAGTTTCTGAGCCGTCAGCCTGCCGGGATCGAGCTTTGCATCAGAAGCAGAAGCTCCACCCCCTCCCCCTTGTGAAGGGATGCCGCTGTTCGGAGTCACCGTTATTTCATCCATTTTGAAATTCCGGTTAATTTCCCGCTCCGTATAGCTTTGTGCGGAATCTCCTATACTTAAAGCAACAATAATAGCAGCACAGCCAATCGATATACCTGCCATACAAAGACCTGTGACAACTTTCCGTCGTTTGACTTGTTCCCAAGCCAAACGTGAAATATCACTAATCCTCAATGCGTTCCCCCCCTTCGAGTTCTGTATCCGAAGAAGTTGGTTTCTCAGTAATCATATATCCGTCCTGAAGCGTGAAAATCCGTTGCATTTGTTCAGCAACTTTGAGCTCATGTGTTACTACGATGAAGGTGGTCTTCATCTTCTTGTTCAGGTTAAGCAGGATATTGATAATTTCCTCTTCTGTCTTTGAGTCCAGATTTCCGGTCGGTTCATCTGCGAAAATAACGGACGGTTCTGTGATCAAGGAACGTGCAATACTGACCCGCTGCTGCTGTCCGCCAGACAACTGTGAAGGGAACAGGTCGGCTTTATCCGGAATGCCGACCCCTTCCAGCAAGGCCAGAGCTTTTTGCTTACGTATTGATGGTGAAACGGATTGGAATACAAGCGGCAACTCAACATTTTCCCGGACAGTCAAGCTAGTAATCAGCTCATAAGCTTGAAAGATAAACCCGATATGCTTCCTACGAAATTCAGATAGCTTGTTTTCGCTCATCTTCACAATATCTTGGTCAGCAATGTAAATGTGGCCTTCCGTAGGCTTCATCAGACCTGCCATCAGGTTGAGCATGGTTGACTTACCGGAACCCGAGCTCCCCAGTAATGCAACCATCTCCCCCTTTTTCACAGAAAAATCTATTTGATGAAGGACTGCCGTCGTTTCATTACCATTCTTAAAAGAATGCGTTACATTTTCCACTCGCAACATTGGAGCTGCTCCTTCTCGTACATTAATAGATATGAATTCTTACTTCTCAGTTACTGATCTATCGATCTTTATGCTATATGCCTGGCTGGCCAGCTCGATCCGTTCTCCTTGGAACTCATCATACAGCGTGATTCTGTAGGCGCCACCTGACAAGTTTTTATACATATTATTGGTAAAGGTTGCAGTATACGAGTTGTTATTTCCTTCGAGAAGTTCAGTCCCGATGTTCAAGCTTCGTTCCTGTGATAGACCATATGGATCTGTCATTTTGAGCACCAGCTTATGGGTGAAGGTTCCCATGTCATAGGTACTGTCACGAAGAAGGTTATAATTCATAACGATATCTATTGTGTTACTACCTTGCATCGATCGCCCTTCCGAACTTAGAACAGACATCGTGTACGGATATAGCGCAACCTTCGTCAAGTTATTCTCCGGTGGAGTAGAAACTGGATTTAGACTCAATGAAGCAATGTTAATGAACCCAGTTGGTTCCTGCCCAGGTTCAGACAGCTTATTTCCAGTAATCCCTGGACCTAGATACATACTAACGTCTGATGGAATAACGGATTTTGGCAATTTTGCCCAGTACGTAATTAATTGCTTACCACCCGGTGTAGCTGAAGTATCTGGCTGATTCACTGTTGCTTCGAATAGCTGGCCATCTCCCGTTTTAAAGTAACCCTGAAGGCGAGCCATTTTGCTTTGTCTTTTTTCCTCACTGCTAAGCAGTAGTTCTGTATATACGATATTAGAATTGAGACCTTCATAAATAATGGTTTTGTTCTCTTGAACACTAGCGTTCTTGCCTTTACCGGTAATTGCATAACTTCCCCCACGTTCAATAGTCGCTACAGCATTCATCGTACTGTTCGTGCTAAGCGATAGGAACGAGCTCTTCTCTTCTTTTACCGTTGTAAAGAGGTTCACTTTTAATTTATCGAACTCTTGCGTATAAGGGATTTTGGCAAATACATAGATCTCCGCATTTTTTCCTGGCGCAATGATCGAGGTTTCCTTGTCCATAAACAGTTCTGTTGAAGAAGATACATCATCATTGTCTACCTGGACAGATCCTTTTAATTCTGGAAGCGTTAATGCCACCGATTGGGAATTCTTAATATTTATTCTTGCAACAACGATATCATCATCTTTCCAAGGAAAACGCTGTAATGACAGCAAGTTATAAGTGAAAGAGCCGTATTCATTCGATGCGCTATACTCCACGCCTTGTTGAATCTCGGGTCGTAGCGTATAGGAAATTGTGTAGTAAGCAACGGGTACTGTCAGCTTGGCTGTATTGCCCGTACTTACATTATTCCCTTCAGATCCAGTTCCCTCACCTGCACTGCCCGAATCTGGATTAGCTGGAGCTGAAACAGCCTCTATCATTTGCAATTGCAGCGAACTCTGCTCAACCTCAAGCGGAATTTGTGCGGTAAGCGGAATGATTTTTTCCTCCAAAGGCTTTATAGTTAAGCCGCTTAATCCCTTCGCATTGATCGGAAAGGCTGTCCCTGTTGAAGATTTAACGGCAAGCTCATAAGTTGGCAGCGTAACTGTCGTCTTCCCTACATTTTTCACTCGAAGCTGGAAGGTCCAAATCCCTTTATTATTCTCAGCGTATACGTTTGCGTTGTTTAACTGAGTTTCTATCGGATTATTATTAATGGTGATTTTCTTGGTCACACCTTTACCTACCACCAAGTTAGGTGTTGTAGCTGCTGGCAGCTTGTACGAAGATTTAGCGATCTCTAGCTTCAGTGCTTCATCTTTTTGCGTAAATTGCAGCTTCATATTGTCCGTCTTCATATAAGGAGGAATCTCGGCAAGATAATAGATAATCTTCTTCTCCTGCGGCTGAATCTTGTAACTAATCTGAGAACGATCAAGTGCTAATTCATACGAGCTGCCACCTGCAGAGAGTAAATAAGCCGCATAACCCGGATCACTGAGTACCTTGCTGCCCTTATTAGTCAGGCTTATTCCCACCTTGGCATAAACTTTCCCATTATATTTATAGAGCTCCAAGGACTCACTTTTGGCGATGACAGGAATGTCATTCATTGTGGTGCTAACATTTTTTCCATTTACGGCAGTTGGGGAATAATTAGCTGGCACAGTAAAACTTCCTGCATGCTTTAAATAACCTTTGGTTTTGGAATCCCATACATACATGGGAATCTTAATCCCTTTTAAAGAATTGGTCTTGCCTATGTTGACGTAATATGTAACCCGCAAGCTTTCTTTAGCACCAATCTTCTTCTTAGCCGCGTCAGCGCTCAGAGGGTTACCTGGAATAACAGAACCCCCTGGCGTCGTCACTCTCGAAAAATAGTACATTAGGTTTGCGTTTTTACTGCTCCCATTCGAATAATTCAGGGTATAGGTTAAAATATTCCCACCAGGTTGTGACCAAACATTGACATCTTCTAATGTAGCTTTGATATTTGCACCTAAAGAAATGGAACCCAGATTGCTAGGGGGTGTTACTGTCGCCGCAGCTACAGCTGGATTGGTACGAACAGCATTAGCGGATGCCGCTGAAGCTGTATGGCCAGTCAGTTGACTGATGACAAAGGTACTTATTAGTAAAACAACATATGTACTGCTATGCTTTCTCATTTACTTCCCTCCACGAGTATTTTGCTAGAATTATTATAGTAGTAACTGCAAATCCAATTGTATCCATGTTGTAACACTTTTGAAGCGTTTGTAACCTATTTGTTCCTATTTACACGAATTTGAAGAATATTCTATTCTATAATTTCAATTCATCTTTCAATGCAGCCACATCATCCGCAGAAGGTTTTTCTTCTCCATATCTAACTTTTTCATATAATTCAATTAATGAATTCGACGTATTAACCGTACGTTCTTCGGCCTTATGTTTAACCTTGTTAAGAGCAATCCATTTTATAATATCGTCTTCTGTTTCCTTCGGCGTAAGATAACTCTTAACTTCATAACCATGATCGTGCTTCAAATGAAGCCAACGCCGATATAACCAACGAACACGTTCCGTTTCACTATTCATCTGCTCCCAGCGGTCTTTTCGATGTCTTGGTGTAAGGCGAGTACTCCAGAAATCCTTAAGACCTTGAAGCGTTTGTTCCCATGTAAATACACTTTTTTCCTCATCAAGATAAGTTGTATTGTCCTTTGGAGTATGCTCTCTGCGCAGCATGGATAACAAGGCATCCATGGATCTCTTTAATTTCCCGCCGGCATTTCTATACAACCACCGAAGTCCATAATAAGCTGCAACGACCAATAACACTGCTCCAGCAACATATAAAGCAACATCTAATATAGCAGCTAGTAGACCAGGCTTTTCATCTCCAACAAAAGGTAGTTCCGGACTCGCTTGAGGCTGTTCTACGGGCGGAGGTAGCGGCTCACTTGACCCTGAGAATAAATTACTAATCCATCCGAAGAACGAACGTACCATATTCCATAGCAGTGTCCCTATAGCTTTTCCGACTCCCGCCGCTAACACTGCCGCAACAATTCCTATTCCAATGACATAAATACGATTATACCTTTGTAATCCTTTTGGCAAAGCTTTGCCCTCTTGAGAAAGCGTACTATATTGTAAATAACTACTATTATAAATAAATAATGTGAGCAATAGACACAAACTACCGCACCAGGTCAGGAGTGTAACACTCTCCTCCAAATCGGTAATTCTCCCAAAGACAATGGTCGCAACAAAATAGATTACCATACCTATCCAATACTTCTTACTGGATTGTTCTCTAGAGTCAGCAGTCATACCGAGAAAAGCGCATATAAAACCTGCGACACCTAAAGGCAGACTCTCGATAGACAGACTTCCTGCTGACAAAGCCCCAACCACCGTCCCAAGAATTAGAGCTGACAGCAGCTGCTTCCATCTAACACTACATTGTTTTCGTAGCAGAATACCTACTAATGATATTAGTGGTATGGCGGTCAGCCACATAGGTTCAACTTGCTTGGGTAGTACATAAACCTGAAACAGAATCCATACAGGTAAAACTAATAATAGTTCTAGGATGGAGAATATCCAGAGTTTGACCGTATTCCATACGTAACCAGATAACGGAAGTTTCATGCGCTCTCTCCTCCCTGTTCCGGAATATCCAGCCATTCTACACCATTGCCCAACACCAATAAGAGGTCAGCAGCCTCTTGTAATTGTGCTCCTCTATGACAGCTAATGATCAGAAAGTCTGTATCATTTATTCCACTCTCGGCCTGCATGGCTAGCAATCGACTCATAGGAAGCGTTCTATCTAGCTCCAGTTTCGCTAACAGCTCTAGCAAGTCTTCCAGCTCAGCCATAGATTCTGCTTCAACAGGATCTCTTTCGCCCCCGTTATCCAATCTGCCGTTACAGATAAATCCCGTCTCAATTCCATGGCGCATGGCGTATTCGGCAATAGTGGCTGCATACCGTATCCCTTGCTCGATACGTTCAACATCTGTTACCGCTCTCCACATGGAATCACTGTCCTCTATATTCAAACAAATGACGAGCCTGGAATCCGCAGTGTAATCTTTCTTATGCACCTGCATAGTCCCTGTGCGCGCTGTTGCCTTCCAGTTTATAAGCCCCATAGAATCTCCTGAGCTATACTCGCGAATACCTGCAGTCAGGAAAGGATCTTCTACGATCCATCTTTTCACTGGAAGTTCACCCAGCCAGCTATGTATCGGAAGCGGAAGATCGTCTAAATTCAACAAATTAGGATAAACTAATAACTCTAATTGGAGAGGATACGTTTTATTTTTCCGGATCAATCCAAAGGGATCTCCAGTGGTCATGGTGACCGATTCCAAACGGTATATCCCGCGCCGCTCGCAAGTTACTTGATGCCGCCGTTTAATATGACGGTAAGATTTAAGAAAGAACAAGCTGATATGATTCTGGTAGATTTCACCCGTGCTAATGCCGAGATTATCCTGACTTCCAAATGCCAAGCCTCTGGCAATACTAGATTCCAGTCGAAGCCAAGGTAAGGGCAGGAGCTTTGCATTCACGATCTCCTCAATCATCTCAAGGTTATCCCCTTCATAAGCGACTTTCGTCGAGAAATACCGAGTGTAACTAAGCGCTTTCAGACCATTCCGTTCATAGATCACGGCAAGTAGGAACAGGAGCGCTATTGTAATAAAAATGAACCAAGGCAACGCCATAGCTCATTCCACCTTTCCGCCTCTTAAGGACGCAACAAGTTCTGTTGGCACTTCTACCTCACGAAGCACTTGTATCACAATTTCTGCGGCCTGACCCTCTTTTGAACCTAATCCACGATGAAGCAGTAGACGATGTGCAAGCACCGGAACAGCTACGGCTTTAATATCATCTGGTGTAACGTAAGATCTACCTTGAATTAGAGCATATCCTTGAGATGATCTGAGCAATGCTCCGCTTGCACGTGGGCTCGCCCCTAGTTTTACTGCCGTAGATTTACGAGTAGCTTCCGTAATCCGAACGATATAGGCTAGCAAATCATCACTAATACTCACAGAAGCGGCCAAATGCTGTGCAGCTTGAATATCTTGAGCGCTAGCCACAGCAAAAGTCTCTTCAAGCGGATTATTCTCACGGAAACGCTGTAAAATATGAATCCCTTCGTCAAATGAAGGATAACCCGTAGTAATCCGCATCAGAAATCTATCTAATTGAGCTTCGGGCAACGGAAAAGTGCCCTGGTTATCAATCGGATTCTGAGTAGCAATAACGAGAAAAGGTGCATCAAGACCATGAGTCACACCATCGATCGTGATTTGCCGCTCCTCCATACATTCCAGCAGACTGGATTGTGTTCTTGGTGTTGCACGGTTAATTTCATCAGCCAATAAAATATTCGCAAATACTGGACCTGGTCTAAACTGAAATTCACCTGTCTTTTGATTATAAAAATTAATCCCGCTTAAATCTGAAGGCAGCAAATCTGGTGTAAATTGTATACGCTTAAATGTACAATCTAAAGATTTTGCAAGGACTTTGGCTAGCAAGGTTTTACCAGTACCCGGAACATCTTCCAGCAGAACATGGCCATTCGCAAGTAATGCGGTTAGTAGCAGATCTACTCCATCCTCTTTTCCAACAATGACTCTAGCTAGATTGGTTCTAATAGATTTGATGAGTTCGGTAACTTCTTGAAGATTCATGTAAATGCACCATCCAATCTGAGGAAATTATTGTAATAATTCCTTTCATCATAACAGAAAGTGTATCCAATATATAATTCACAAGAAAAGGCCCTGCCAATTAAAAAGGCAGCACCTAGATTTCCCTCTCTGTTTTCATTTACCTCGCAGGTTTATTCCGATATCGAAAGTAAGCCGTGATGGCATAATAGATCGGGATGCTTTCAACAATTAGCCAAATGACAACAATAGCATAACTATTATAGTGTTTATAATAACTGCCTATGTGTCGTGAATATAAAAAAGCTATCGATATTGAAGCTATTGTTAAGAAGGGAATGTACATTTTTCTAGCTTTTGTATTAAACAAGCCCGATACACATCTAGAGGCTACGTAAATAAGAAAAGAGCTGTGAATGAACATAGAAGATGACCATATTCCAATTAAGAGCGGATCCGAATTACCTAGCAAATTATCTTGTTTGGAGCTACGCACCAATTCAAGGAAAGGATATTGCAGTTGCTGACCCAAATGTGGACCAAAACTCATCATCGTCAGTGACCAACCAATTAAGACAGTGACTAGGACAAATACCCCCGTTAATACTAATCTTTTAAGCATCTTCGCTTCAAGCTTCAGATCGGGCACAACAAACAAGAGGACAATCCATTCTCCAAACCATGACATGACTACAATAGAGTCTTTCAGGGCAATCCCGGGATCATGATAATGAATGAAGGCTGGCAGCATATTGAAGTCCGCATTCGGTAGAAATAAATTAAATAAAATGATCATCGTGATGAAAAAAACAAGAAAAAGACCATCCGCCATATACGCTATCGTTGTAAAGCCTAAACTTGCCGTATACATAATCACTAGCCCAATTACACATTGAATAAACAGAGGCGGAGTTCCTCTCAAATAATTAGAACCAAAGAATAACACAAAGTTCTCAATATCATAAGATGCATAATAAACACACCAGCTTAAGAGCAATAGAAGCATGAACTTGTGTGGCCATTTACCTATGATCTCTTTTCCAAAGCTAACCCACGCTTGATTAGGGCGCAACATACCGACGTAAAAAGTAAACCACAATAAGATCAACCCTAATAATGACCCCACTATTAATGCAATCCAGCCTTGATAGGATGAAGTAGCAATTAGAGTCGGAATCAAAAAAATAGTGGTTTGAGAGCTGAAGAAAATAATGAAAAAACGGAACAGCTGCCATTTCGATGTTCGCATAACTTCTCCCTCTAAACGTCTTATTTTGCTGTTCCAAAATCCACAATGCTAAAATCTGTCTTCACCTTAATATCAGCCTCTTGAGCGTAATAATTATCCCAGCGCTCTCTAACTTGCTTCCATTGCTTTGGATCGTTCCATTCCAGTAACAATCCGAGCTGTAGAATATCGGCACCTGCTTTTTGGGTATTACGAATAGCTTCGGTAAGATGATCAGAGACTTTCTCTTTAAGCTTTGCAATGATAATTTGGCCGAGTTCCTCTGCATCCCTATTCTTAGGGTCCCTTAAATAAATAACACTAGCTTTCCCCTTTAAATTCACTGTAAACACAGGACCATTATCCGTTTGATTTACCTTCTTTGATGATTTCGTGCTTACAAATATAACACTTGCGCCACCATTGCCCTCATCCCAATCGACGGAGTAAACTGCCAGCTTAAGACTGCCTGCCGCCCAAGCTAAGGCCCTTCCCTCTTTAAGCTTAAGAACTCCTTTCATCTTATCTTTTTGAAAAAGCATTGCCCCTTGGATTCCTGCCCAATACTCCGGTTTTCCATCCTTAGATGCTGCTTCTTCTTTTTTACCAAAGGAAAGATTGTTTATAGCAAAACCAACACCTGATGCTTCTGCAAACAAGCAATCCTTAACCGTAGTAGAAAACAAATATCTCTCTGATCCAAAGTTCTTTAGTACATCCGAAGGCAATTGCTCGTAAATAGGTGCTAGTGTACTCATTTCTTTGGCACTTCCGGGGCTAGCCATAACATACGCACCCAGAGGAAGACTAGGTTCTCTTTCAATCCATAGCAATAGTTCACTTATGCCTTGTTCAGCAAAGGTTTTCCCTAAGACAATTACTTTTAATTGAGCAAGACTAAGTTTACGTGTTAAATCTTTTTGAATTAACAACATAGCGTCTGCAATCGTTCCTGAGGTCTTAGAAACTGTAGAATAAGTTTTCCCGTCTCCTCCTCCGCCACTTGAAGGTTGTCCAGCTGCGTTAAGCCGATTGGGCAAGGGTGAGTTAATCGTAATTTCAATAGTACCTTGTTCTTTGCCTTCATCAATAAACATTCCGTATACAAATGTTAGTTCATCCAATTCTACCTTTGACGACCAGCAGCCTGTTATATTTAGGAGCAAGATTAGAATCACTCCTATCTTCAGGATTCTCATTTCTCTTTCTGTCTCCTTTTATTCCTATCTGTATAGAGGTTGCTGCGTTTCGTCATAAAGTTCGAGGGAAAGCGGGCTAATGTATCCTTCCAGTCCTGTAACACAAATGGGGCAACGGGTTGCAAATATGGAGCACCTAACGGCCTTAAATTAGCTAAATGTCCATAAATCAAAAAAGCTGTAATATATACCCCGAGCAGCCCCATGGTTCCACCCATAATCAGTAACGGGAAACGAAGTAGCCGGAAAGTCAGACCAAGCTCATAATGGGGGATGATATAAGTGGCAATTCCAGTAATAGAAACAACAATAACCATTGGTGCAGATACAATTCCTGCTTGGACCGCAGCCTGACCAATAACGATACCCCCAATAATTGAAACCGTCTGCCCAACAGGCTTTGGAATTCTAGTCCCAGCCTCTCTAAGCGCTTCAAAGGTTAGCTCCATAATTAAAGCCTCGGTAAGCGCTGAGAATGGAATGTTCTCTCTCGCTGAAGCAATGGTAATTAACAGATTCGGTGGAATGATTTGAGGATGAAAGGTTGTAATCGCTACATAAAGTGATGGAAGAATCATGGATATGATTGAGAACATAAATCGAACAATACGAATCCAGCTTGCCGCATAAAAGTTTTGGTAATAATCCTCAGAGGATTGCAGCATTGTAAAAAGGGATGTCGGTGCAATCATCGCGGTTGGTGTTCCGTCTTGTAAGATTCCGACCCGACCTTCCATCAGCGAAGCCGCTACTGAGTCAGGGCGTTCTGTATATTGAAATACCGGAAAAGGGGTGAAGTTTCCCTTTCTCAAATGTTCCGATAGGTAACTAATACCCAGTATCCCGTCAATATCTATTTCATCGAGTTTCTGTTTAATCTCAGCTAGAACTTCTTTTTTGTAAAGTCCTTCAATATAGACCACATACACATCAGTTTTTGTATATTTCCCAATTGAATAATGCATGGTTTTTAGATCCGGATGTTTAATTTTATGTCGAATCAAAGAGAGATTCGTTTCAATATCTTCAATGAAAGCCTCTTGGGGACCAATCACTACAAGTTCGTTTTGTGATTCGGTCACTGATCTTTTTTGATATTGGGTAATTTCAAAATAATAAACATAAGGAAGATCCTCTATATAAAGCACTACTTTCCCTGCAACGATCAAATCTACAATCTTTTGTAGGTCATACATCTTAAAATACGAGATTGGAAAAACAACGCCTTGATCTAACCGTTCTAAGAAGTCAGGCCATTCTAACTTTGCATTGGCTTCTGTAATTAGCGGTAATGCAATACTTTCATGAAGTGTCTTAGAATCGATGATGGAGGGTAAATAGATCAACTGACAAGTATGCCCATGAACAGAAATGTTCTGATACACCGTATCACTGCTTCCCACCAGTTGATCTTTAATGGTCTCTAAAATTCCTGACATTGGCTGTATACCTCCTTTTTTTGCGTTGTATCAATCTGGCTTAGTTTGCCAATGGTTTACCAGGTTTATACTTTCTACTCCATTTAGCTGCAGACAAAGAAAGAACCGGAATGAATAACCGGTTCTTTCGTGTTTTTGTATGAGGTTTGTTAGCCCATCAACTTTGGATTAAAGGCTTTAGCACTTTCAAAGATGCTTGCAATTGCTCTGAGCACTGTTCATACATTTTTTTTGCTTTTTCATTATCTGTCGACAAACTGAACATTTCCAGATCCGCTTCACATTTTTTGAGCAAAGCATATAATTGTGGTTTATCTTGTGGCTGTGGAACTTTAAAGTTATCAGCATACAAATCGACCGTCAGCTCACCGTAAGAATCAACTTGCCCGAGAAATACATTCTCGACGGTTAGCCCCATTTTCTCAAGCGCTCCATCAAGCCAGCTGCGTGTCAGATTTAAGGTGTCTAGCGGTTTATCTAATACTTTCCCATCCATGATGACAGCTTGTGATTCTTTCTGTGGGGCTACCCTCACGCCCAGATCCTTTGCCGATAGCGGGAGATACTCCTTCTTAAGCAGAATATTTATCGCTCCGTCAGACTCCATAATCGCAAACTCAACTTCAGATATGTTGAATACATCTTTAGCACGAAGTTTCGCTAATAATTCATCTGTAGTCAAGAGTTCCTTTTTCATATTATCTTCGAGTATTTTACCGTCCTTAATAAGTACAGTAGCCTTAAAATCAATAAAATCTCTTGCTTTCTTACTCTTGGTCTGAACAAATTCAATACCAAGCGAACAGGCCACCCAAACCACAAGTGCAATCAGGCCCAAATGCCAATACTTATCCGTGTCCATAGAAATGTAGGCGGCCAAGCTACCGATGGTTATTCCCGTAATGTACTCAAAGAACGAAAGCTGTGAAACTTGTCTCTTTCCCAACAATTTCGTTAATAAGAAAAGGACTACCACAGCAAAGAGTGTTCGAACTACAACCTCCAACCACTCCGGCATTACAAATACCCTCCTTTTAAATCAACCCTTGTTTATTAACACTCATTATTTGTTAAATACGGTTTATTCAATCCTAAATTAGACTACTTTTTTATGGAAATCGGGTTACTTGAAAAGTTTGTATTTTTTTCCTGCATAACTAAAGTGGGGGTTGAGGACAATAGGAAACGTCATGCTAAAAACTTTAAACAGAGGAGAGAAACCTAATGACAGTAGCCTCACAAGTAAAAACATGTTTATCTTCTTTAAAAGGTGCACAAGCGAGCCTTGAGCAATTTGCACTTGAAACACAAAACGAAAGTGCAAAAACGTTATTTACAAATGCAGCTGAGCAAACGCAGCAAATCGTAACACAGGTAGAGAATCGGGTAACCGAATTAGAGTCTGAAGAACCTCAATACAAAGGCTTCTAAATTTATCACATGAACAATCAAGGGGTCTAAAAGCTAGCACTAGCTAGCTTTAGACCCCTTTCTCTATAACACAACAACAATGCGCCTTACTTTCTTTTTTTAGCAGGAATCAAGATCTGAACTGAAGTGCCAATTCCGACACGACTAAAAATAGTTACGCCATACTCAGGCCCATATTGCAGTTTAATCCGTTGATCCACATTACGGACGCCATAACCGGTGTTCGTATGACCCTTCGAATCGAATATTTGATCAATCCGTTCCTGTCTGATGCCTATACCGTCGTCAATGATTCGGAAGAGAATACTATCGCCTTCCTTACGTCCTACTATCCGCAAATGAATGTGATCGCCGCACCAAGCATGTTTTAGCACGTTCTCGATAAAAGGTTGTAGAATCAGTTTAATAGTCTCGTAAGGCCAGATCTCTGTATCAAAATCAAACATAACCTCCAAGCGGTCACCATATTTAATTTTCTGGATTTCTAAATAGGCGTTGGCTTGCTCAATTTCGGTTGGAACCGGAATCATCGTACGGCCTTCATTTAGTGTTAAACGATAAAACTTCGCTAACTCCAGTACCATCTTCTGCAGCTTCTCATTTTGACCAAACTTGGCTAATTGAATAATAGACGACAAAGTATTGTACAGGAAATGTGGGTTGATTTGCGATTGTAGGATTTCAAGCTCCGCTTCTTTCTTCTGGAGCTGCGTCAGATATACCTCTTTAATCAACATATCAATATTCTCACCCATATCATTCAGCGCAGTTGCTATCTGAGAGAATTCATCCTTCCCCCGATATTTTATACGCTTGTGAAGATCACCTTCCCGATAAGCATTAAGCACATATACGAACTTATTAATCCGAATCGAAAAATAACGGGATATAAATATGCCTACAAAGCTAAAAACCACACAGCATATGAGACACATTAAAATAATAAACAAACGTACCTTCATTGCATCCTTTTCAAGGATTGCAATTGGAACAAGCGCGATTAATTGCCATGCTTGGTTAGCAACCATAATTGTTTCTTTAATCGTAAGGTAATCCTTATTTAGTTCGGCTTCATTAGTATAGTTCTCCGGTAGTTCACCCGATTGATACATCGTTCTTCCAAACTCATTTTTTATAATTAAATTACTTCCTTTTCCTATCTTCGTATAACTGACACTGTCAAATAGATCTGGAATTCTTACATTAATCCGCAGGAATCCTATCTCTTTAGGCTTAAGAGGTTCGTATGTATCAATTAGTCTACGGAGCAACGAGATGCGGTTATTCTCTACATCGCTCTCGATCTGCCACCATTTCATAGTTTCAGCGTACTTTTCAGTTGGAAAATCATAGTACCAGGATTTACCTTCAATTCGTTTCATGTGGTAGAGATGATAAAAGCTACTATTATCCAAATAGCCCTCAAGTGAATTCGAATAGATCTCAGGGATCGATTCATTCTTTAAGAATAGCGACATTCCTATCTTCACACCTGTAGATTGAATAGCTACGTCAAGCTTCGGCAGCACCTTCTTAGACATCCGATCGTAATTTTCCCAGCCTTCCTCATAACTCCGAAGATTTCGATAAAAATCAAAATCACTGTATAATTGCGTTGATATTCGAGTAACTTCGTCCATTTTATAATCAATATTGTCACGTATCTGCAATAACGTTCCTTTAATATTCGTATTGATATGTTCGCGCAATGAATCATTATACATGGAATGAGAGACAAACCCTATCAAGGATATAGGAATAATAATAAAAAACATATACGTCAGCATTAACTTATACCCAATCGGCACATATTTATGTCTTCTTCGCATTTTCATAATCATCCCCCATCACTTGTCGCGCTTACGATACTCCATAGGTGTCATACCATAAGCCTCTTTGAACTGTCTGCTGAAATAAGGGAGATACCGATAGCCTACCTTGCTAGCGATTTCATAGATTTTGCATGTCGGATCTTTTAAAAGCTTGCCTGCTTGATCCATTCGAAGCTGTGTAAGTACTTCGCTGAACGTTTTCCCAGTTTCCTCTTTGAATAGGTAACCCAAATAGTTAGGGGAGAAAGAGAACTGCTGCGCAATATCTTTAAGCGTAAAGTTATCACTCATTCTGTCCTGCATCGTTTGGATGATTTCTCTAATCAATTTATGGTTCACTGAATCTGATTTACTACGCAGGTACTCTGAGATCTCAAACGTTTTGAGTACGAGCCATGAGCGAATATCGCTGATCGTATCGAATTGGTGTAAAACATCTAAACTATGTATCTCCATACTTAAAATTTCAAATAAATCCTCACTAACATCCTTTAACTGCTGATCCAGCTTCCAAATGATATACATGGCCAGATTATGAATCGTGAATTTGGATCTTAAACTACTTACAGAGCGGAATAACTTGTCTATCTCATCATAAATAAGAACTAACTCATACTCTTTCACCGCTTTAAACAGCGTATCCATACGGGTATCTAACATACGGGCATCGATCATCCCCGGTTCGCTGCTAACGGTTTCATACATAATAAGATTGCCCTTGCCAATAAACATTTTCCCGTCCACAGCTTCCATAGCTTGTCGATAGGAGATATGAATCTGTTCCATAGAAAATGTTGGTTTGCCTACACCTACAGTCATTGTGACTGGAAACTTCGCTCGAATCGAGGCGTAAATATCCGCAGTAAACTTTTCCATTTCCTGCTCGTTAATCAATAATGCAATCCGATAGGCCGATACCTTGTAACAATGTGGCATTCCGTGCTTCTGACCTATTCTATTCACTTCATAAAGGAAGTCCTTGGCCATTTGATGTTTAGATAGATTATCCTGTCCTTGAAGCCAGTTGAAGTAGTCAAGCTCCAAGACAGCTACACGAACAGGCCAATTCAGCTTATCCAAACCGTATGACTTCACAAGCGACAACATTCCGGCCTGGCTACCCTCTTCCCATTCTCCTTCGAATAAGCGGATTAACAAATCATTTTTGGCCATTGGAATCATATGCTGATAGGCTTCTTCAACATCACGGCGCTTACGTTCATCGTCTAAATCCTGCCTTACTTTCTGAAGTGCAGCAATGAGTTCACTATCATCCATGGGCTTAAGGACGTAACTATACGCCTTTAGTGACAAAGCTTGCTTAACATAACTGAAATCTTGGTAACCGCTTACAAATATCACGCGTATATCCTTTTTTTTCTCTATGGCAATTCGGGCCAGCTCAAGACCCGACATATTCGGCATATTCACATCACTTACGATAATATCAATCACATGCTGGTCTAAAATATCGCACGCGGTAAACGCGTTATTTGCAGCCTCCACAACTTCCATACCAAGCTCATTCCAAGGAATAAATTGTCTCATACCTTCTAGATCCAACATCTCATCGTCTACTAATAATACGTTGTACATCAACAAGTCCCCCTTTGAAATGCATTAATCAATCCTGTAAATTCTACCATTACTCTTTCCCAGTATACCATTCATAAATTTGTCTAACAGTCTATAAACAATGAGTCATCAGAATACAACGTAAAAACGAAGGCTTGCCTATTAGCAAACCTTCGCATTACTAATTATTATTTTCCTAAAGCTTTCTTGTTTTCTGTCCATACTTTTGTAACATAATCAAGGAATTTCTCATAGCCAACCTTCATGGAATCATCATGAGCTTTGTCAAGAATGGCTAATGCTTCTGCATCGGTCTTCGCATACATTGATTTCGCTCTAGCAGTTAGCCAGATATCTCTTACGCTTTGTCTGATAATGCCTTCTTCACTGTCTGGAGCCGGATCCCAGTTTAGGAACTCTGTAAAGTCGCCTTGTGAAGCCCACGTTACTTCCATCTGCCAGCGGTTACTAAAGTCGATCTTGTCAGCTGGAAGGGTTTGCAACATCATTTTCTTCGTATTATCCAAGAAAACCGTGTTTCCTACCCAAACCAAGTCACCAGCCTTGCCACTGATTTCAGATAATGCTTCTGGCTCATTCAGATATTTTTCTTTATTGAATTTAGGAGTAAGTCCATCTGCTTCAAATCCATCCCAGTATGCGTCTGGTCCGGGAGGGCCCCAGTTAAGCACCATAGAACCTTCTGCACCTGTCATCCAATCAAGCATTGCGAATACAGCTTCTGGATTTTTAGCGTTTTTAGTGATTGTAGCAACGTTCCAGCCTAACTGATTGTACGTTCCCGGAGTGATTTTACTTTGATCCAAGCCCGGTTTGTAGATTGGTTTAATAAACATATAACCCTCTTCCGGATTTTTCTTCTTCATCTCTTCATCAGCAGTAGCGAGCAATTTCATCGGATCGAATGTCGCAATCACAGCGAACTTGCCATTCATCGCTTTCTCTCTAATTTGGTCTTCTGTTTGGGTGTTCGCATCCTGTGTCATAAGCTTCTCACGCATTAATTTAGCACCAAAGACAACGGACTCACGGAACCCTTCATCTTTGTAAATGGAAGCCATTTTGTCGCCATCAGGTACAGCGTATATTCTAGTATACGAAAGGTTATTCTCTTTAAAAGAGGAGAACAACTGATCAATACCGTTACCATCTTTAGCTAAGCCAGTCTCAAACGGAATAACATCTGGGAACTTCGCTTTAACAGCATTTAAGTAAGCATACAAATCATCCGTAGTCTCTAGCTTTGGAGAACCAAGTTCTTTGTATATTTTCTTATTGATTGCATAACCGGCATTGCCGTTTGGCTGTGTTGTATAGTAATTCGGCAGCTGATAGATTTTCCCATCAGGAGAACGAAGCAATTCCAAATGTCCAGCTGTTAAGTACTTTTTAAAGTTTGGATATTTATCAATGTATTCATCCAAAGGAACTAGCATATCTGCTTGACGAAGACGCTCTACGTCAGCACCTTTCTCCGTCCACACAATATCCGGTAGCTCGTTACCAACGATCATGGTTTGCAGCTTTTGAGCATTATTACCACCAGAACTAATTCCAGTGACATTGATTTTCAAATTATCTAAAATCCATTTAGAAGCAGCATCTTTGCCCCATTTCGGCATTTGATACCAGCCGTAGTTTCCGTAGAATGATACTTCAAGCGGTTCTTTCCCTAACTCATACAAATCAGCCGCTGGAGCTTCAGTCGCTGTGTTAACCGCTGTTCCTCCTTCTTTCGCTGGTTCAGCAGTTGCAGCTGGAGCACTTGAATTGTTGCCACTACACCCCGCCACCACTGTCGACAATAGCAAGGTAGACAACGTTCCGAGAAGCATCTTTCTCTTAGTCTTCAATGTATTTTCCCCTTTCAATTTGTAATCTATGTTCAAAGCAATACGCTCTAAACCCCATCTCATTCTATCATCCTACTCTTTCAATGATCCGACTAAGACCCCTTTAACGAAGAATCTTTGCAGGAATGGGTATACACATACAATCGGAATGGTTGCAACCATGATCGTAGCCATCGTTAATGACTTCGACGTTATTTTCTTGGCTGAGTTAATATGAGCAATGGAACTTGCATCTACATTAGACAGCTGTTCAGAAGCAATATTAGAGAACAATATCTGTCTCAAGATGGTCTGAATCGGCATTAACTCTTCTTTCGTAATGTAAATACTCGCTACGAACCACTCATTCCAGTGATTGACTGCTGTGAACAATGATAATGTTGCGATGACAGGCCCTGACAAGGGAAGTACGATTCGGAGAAAAGTTCCCCAGTATCCGCAGCCATCAATCTTTGCTGACTCCTCTAAACCTTGCGGAAGACCTTGGAAGAAGGTCCGGAATATGATCATATTCCATACGCTGACAAGTGCAGGAATAATAAACACCCAAAATGAGTTGAAGAGGCCTAAACTTCTGATAAGCATGTATGACGGAATGAGTCCCCCACCGAAATACATTGTAATGATACACATAATCATGTAGTATTTGCGACCCATTAGTTCGCGCTTCGACATCCCATAAGCAAATATCGAAGTAGCCAATATCGCTGTTACTGTACCAATTACCGTCCGCAATGTTGCAATGACGAATCCACCCATTAAACGAGAATCTTCAAATACGATCTTATAATTCTCAAGCGTGAACTCACGGACCCAGAAAGTAATTCCGCCTTTGGAAGTATCCATCCCCTCATTAAAAGAAATCACAAGTGAATTCCAAAATGGATAAAACGCGGAGAAAGCCAGTAAGGTCAAGAATACATATATGAATCCAATAAACAATCGGTCTCCTATGTTAGTACGTTTCATAATTCAGTCCCCCTATATTGAGTAATTCATTACCACAAGCTGTTTCCTGCTCTTCTGGCAATGAAATTTGCAAAGGTAAGTAATGTCACACTGATAACGGCCTTGAATAATCCGATAGCAGTCGCATAGGAGTACCTGAAGTTATCTATACCGACACGTACAACATATACATCAACTGAATCTGATACCTCTCGTAGAGCCGGATTGGAAGCCAGGATCAAAATATCTTCAAATCCTGCATTCACCAGATTACCGATAGCCAGAATCATAAAGATGATCACAACTGGCATAATGGAAGGCAACGTTATCAAATATATCTGTTTAAAACGGCTCGCACCATCCATCGAAGCAGCTTCGTATAAGTGCGGATCAATACCAGCAATGGCAGCTAAGTAAACGATTGAGGCAAATCCAATTTCCTTCCATACATTGGTTGTAACTAAAATTCCCCAGAAATATTCGGTCATAGAAAGGAAATTAATCGGTTCATCAATAAATCTCAATTTCTCAAGCAGCATATTTATACTGCCATTATCTACGGATAGCATCGAAGTAACCATCGAGCCGATAACCACCCAAGATAAGAAGTGAGGCAAGTATGTAACGGTCTGAATTACTCGTTTAAAAAACATCTTACGAACTTCATTCAGCATTAACGCCAGAATGATTGGTGCGGGAAATCCAAAACAAAACTTCAGTAAACTAATGATGATTGTATTTTTCATAACCACTTCAAATTCAGGTGCATTAAAGAAGTAAGTAAAGTGCTTTAATCCAACCCAATCACTGCTAATAAAGCTATTCCCTAACTTGTAATCCTGGAAAGCAATTAGAATACCGTACATGGGGATATAAGCAAAAATAAAAACTAATACGAGTGCTGGCAATACCATAAGCTGTAGATCTATTTGCTTAAAAAAGCGTCTTATCCCGCTGGTCTTATGCTTGCCGAGATCCGGTCTTGATGTCTTGTCTGGTGCGACGCTTGCGTTCGCCATATGTAAGTCCTCCTAAACCTAGATTCATATAAATAAAGCATCTTTCATGGCTTTCTCTCTTTTTGCAGCCTTGGCTCTCCTCTACTCTCCCTCCGTTGATTTGCTATCTTATGAATTAATCTTAATATCTAAGCGCTTTCAAAGGTATATGACAAAACAACTATTATTGATACTTTGACACTTTCTTGAAATAGCTCGTCCAATTTAATAAAAGCATAATTAATAAAAGCCCTATGCAGATATCTCTGCATAGGGCTCTTCCATCAATTCGTTAGAGCATTCAATATGTTATCACTTATTTTGTCTGTAAGTACCCTTTGGATCTTTCCATCATCCAGATAAACTATAG
Source organism: Paenibacillus sp. VTT E-133291 (assembly GCF_002264395.1). GTDB lineage: Bacteria > Bacillota > Bacilli > Paenibacillales > Paenibacillaceae > Paenibacillus_AQ > Paenibacillus_AQ nitricinens. The sequence goes on along the minus strand of NZ_NFVA01000011.1, from coordinate 12,160 downwards.
AAGGTACTGAATCTATTCCCAGCTTGGCAGCAAGTCCGGGTGATTTATATACGTCAACCTTTGTGACCCTGGTCTCAGTATGGGATTGTTCAAACGCTTCAATGCGCGGTAATAGCTCCCGACATGAAGGATCAGTTGCATTCCATAAATAGACAACGGATGGTTTTCCTTGATTTAGAATTTGATGCTCGTAAGTCTCACATTCAGAGATGTACTTCTCTGCACCATACCCTGCAATGGCACCATCACCGACAGCTGTAGCCACTTGCTTAAGGAACTTATCACACACATCCCCTGCTGCGAATACACCAGGTATATTCGTTTCCATTTTTTCATTGACAAGTAAATATCCATTTCGATTCAACTCGACTACACCTGAAAAAATTTCTGTGTTCGGTGTATAGCCAATAAATAAGAAACATGAATCGACCTTTATATTTTGCAAATCATTCGATTTTAGATTTTTTAAGACAACGGAACTCAAGCGCTCTTCGCCCTCGAAAGAACTTACTACCGTATTCCACATGAATTCCATTTTAGGGTTTTCTAGTGCCTGCGTTTTGGCAATTTCATTACAATCCATTTTGCCAAGATCATGAATGACAGAAACGATCACTTTATCTGCAAACTTAGTCAGAAACATCCCTTCCTCAATAGCTGCATCACCACTGCCAACGACCATAACTGTCTTCCCTGTATTTGCCGCAGCGTCACAGGTTGCACAGAAAGAAATCCCTTTATCATATAAGAACTTATCTTCATTAGCAGCTCCAGTAATTCTTGGCTTGCCACCACTAGCAATGATTATGACCTTGCACTCATAACGAACCCGAAAGGTCTCCACTACCTTAATATCTTCCGCTACCGAAACAGATTTTACATCTGTCATTTTAAAATCCACACCAAATTTCTTAGCTTGTTTATGAAATAATCCCATAAGGTCTGTACCGGTCGTACCTTCAGGAAAACCAGGATAATTTTCTATTTCATTAGTATAAGTGGCAAGACCACCTACCAGTGATTTTTCCAAGAGAAGAGTCTTTAATTTTGCTCGTCCACAATAGATTCCCGCTGTTAATCCAGCAGCCCCGCCACCGATAATAACGACATCATACTTTTCAGTCTTCTTTTCCATTTCTTTTGTCCCTCCTGTGAGTCTGTTCCTTAATAAAATAGGCTGACTCTCGTCAGCACTATAAGCTCAGCCTATTTCACTTTTCACATAAAGAATTTGGCTAATAATTTACTGCCTATAAATGCACCTACCAGCAAGAACAATCCAAAAATCCAACCTGAAAGCGATAATGAAGCTATAGCCGTAAACAATGCACCAATATTACATCCATTAGCCAGTCTAGCTCCGTACCCCATAAGCAAACCACCAAGAACCGCTGCTACAACCTGCTTTTTGGACTTAATTTTCTTCAGCTTGAATTCGGAAGCAAACAAAGTTGCTGCTAAAGCACCTAATATAATCCCTACATTTCGAATGGAACCACCATCATTCAAAAATCCGGAAGATAATGTTTTTTGAGCTTTCTCAGTACTAAAGTACGCCCAGTTATCTACATTTCCTCCTACCAGGCGATACGCCCAAGCTCCCCAGTCTGCAAAAGCACTTGTTACTCCCCATCCTTTAGAGAAAACAGCCAGATGTGCTGTAGCGAACACAGCGAGAAGTACAGCTCCAGTTACATAAGTAAACGGTTCTTTGAGCAATTGCTTGTAAAAGCGGTTAGACGATATCTTCAACCAGAATTCATTCACCGTTTCATTCACCGTCCTTTCCTACTCAGCGATCCTATTTTACCTTCTCAATAACAACTTCCCACTCGCCATCATCGACCTCTTCGATTTCCACATGATGTCCCTGTTTTCTCGCCCATTCTGGTACGTTTTTCATTGCGCAGCTATGATCAATAGCAACAACAAGAACGTCTCCAACATTTAGTTCAGTCATCTTCTTTTCTGTTCTCATTAACGGAACCGGACAAGCTTCTCCCATGCAATCAAGTGTAAATTCAGACATTTTAAAAACCACCTTTATATTTTTTTGAATTACTATTAGTGAAAATATTCACGTAATAACTTAAACTAATCTACGCTTCCCATCTTTTTCTCTTGCCATTTAACTGCAGCGATGTACAACAGAAGAATTATCAGGAACTGAACAACCAGTGCTCCAAGCCAACCAAATACATCAGGCAAAAATACAGTTGGTGCATCCTTTATAACGTTAGCTCTCCACCACCCCATATCATGTGATCCCCAAAGTGAACCAATGACAAAGAATACAAGCGACAGCATCTGCATCGTGAACCCTTCACCTACACGCATCAATGTACCCGAAGCGCAACCACCTGCAATAACCATGCCAATTCCGAATAATACAGCGCCAATGATCAAAGCCAAGCTGATCTGACCCACATTATCCATCCCAGGAATCGGCTTACCTTCCAGAAACGCTGGGTACTTAATCGCTGTAAATCCGATGGTTGCAAGGGAAAAAGCAATCAGAACCGCTCTTGTAACTGATGTGCTGCCTGTAATACAGGGATCTCTTAGTGATGCAGTAAAGCAGAAACGTGATCTTTGCAAAATAACGCCAAACGAAATACCGAAAAGCAGGTAGACAACCATTTTATCGTGGGAATGGTCTAGGAAAAAACCAAACCCAATAATGAGAGCTGTGACCAGCAACGCGATGGGCAACTGACTCTTTTTAGGTTTTCTTGGAGCTCTGGTTCGGGTTGATCTCGTTTCGGGACTTACGGTTTGCCCCATAGTCTAACACCTCCATCGTTTTTATGTAATTGACTATGTGAAAATAGTAACACACTTATTTGAGCTGTAGTTATCGGCTTTCTTTATGCTGTATAAGTGTTACTAATGGCACAGATGAAGCGCAATCAAGTATGCTATAGTGTGCACTAACAGCGGACAACAGGAGGAATAAGTATGAATATGGAAACGCTTAAATTCTTTTTAGATATTGCAACGTTAAAGAGCATTTCTAAAGCCGCTCAGAAATCTCATATCACCCAATCCGCACTTAGTCAGCAGTTGAAATCCTGGGAGAGTACCTTAGGGTCTGAGCTTTTTGTGCGAAGCAACAAAGGGGCCAGCCTAACAGAAGCAGGAATTATTGTAGAGAAATATGCGGGGCAAATCATCAAATTGTATGATGATATGGTCACAGAGATCAATCATTTACAGCCAACACAACATGAGCTGTCTATTTATGCGATTCCAGAAGTCTGTAATTATGCCCTGCCATGTACCTTATATGAGGTAAAAAAACATTTTCCCAATTGCCATATTACTCTAAACGAAGGGGCATCGTCACTAGTAGAAGAACGTTTGCTTCTTGAAGAAGGTGATATCGGGTTTATTTCCGGTCCCTCTCCAAAATCAGAATTAAGCTCACATATGGTATTTTCTGATCAAGTTATGTTGGTGGCAAGCCATACGACCGTTTGTCCTGATAAAATCACACTGAATGAGCTCCCCAATTATCCTTTAATCTGGTCCTCACAGCTTCACTGTGTGCAAAGGGCTTTGAATACCGTGTCAGAGGGCGAGCTTAAATTAAATATACTATTTAATCTAGACTCTCTTGAGGCGGTAAAGCTTGCTGCCATTAGAGGGCATGGTCTCGCCTTTCTCCCTTATATGTCCATAAAAAAAGAGTTGTATAGTAAACAACTCAAGATCATTCCTATTGATCAGTTCCAGGTCAATAACGATGTCTACATGATAAAGAAACAAAATCAGCGCTGTGACAACGATACGAAACAATTAGTTCGATATATTGAAAAGACTTTAATAGATACTTTGTGTTGAGCTTAAGCCTCAATCGTAATTTCCCATACTCCATTAAACACTTCTTGAATGGAACAGTTTAAATTTGAACCACGACAGTAATCCGTGATAGAAACTTTCGCGCAGCTATGATCAGTGACTAGCATTACCTTTTCACCCTTCTGAATAGCTTTTTGATGTTTTTTTAACATGAGTACAGGTACTGGACAGATTTCTCCCAGACAATCAATTTCTATCATGATGCTGCCTCCATTCCATAGATCATTAAAACTCTAGTAATGACCCAGCATAATCTTCTTCACAAAAGGGGTTAATGCAAGGCAGTTTAATTGTTTAATTTCTATCCACTCTGCCCCATCAGAGTCTAGTCCGTCCCCATCGGTCTTAAGCTCAAAGCTCACATCTAGCAAGGAAACATTATAAATGATGCCTATATGGTGTAACTCTTCTAACTGGGTATCATTGTATGGATAAACTAACGTATAGGAAATGGAATCATGAAGCAATCCTTTTAAACTTGTAATTCCGGTCTCTTCCCAAAACTCCCTCTTAAGGGTCTCATAAGGTTCCTCTCCAAACTCTATAGATCCACCTGGAAAGTCCCACTTTCCCGTATGAGGGCCTCTTGCTTTCTTAATTAGTAATACTTTATCGTTCTTCACTAAGACTCCATACACTCCAAGCTGAGTATATTTTATCATTTCCATAAATCCACCTCCCCCACAAACACCGCAGTTCCAGAAATAAAAACATCCATTCTATCAGAATCTAATCGATACACTTCTACATTTACTTTCCCATCTCTACCGATTTCTTGTCCTTGTTCTACATCAAATTGGATCGAGTCCATATGCGGATCAATATATTTCAAATAATAAGCCCCCATAACTCCCGATGCTGTACCTGTTACTGGATCCTCGACGGTTCCCGAAAAAGGCGATGAGAAATGTCTAGCGTGCATTAAAGCGTGCGGATCAAGCGTTTGGAGTGAAAATGGGTGTACAGATGCTTTTGGAAGCTGCGTTAAAATGTCTGGAAACAATGAATTTATCGGCTTCATTTTATTAAAGCTATCTATACTCTTAATTGGGACTAATAGAGTCCATGCGCCAGTACTGCCATAAACAATAGGTTTACCTTCTTCTAATTCATCCACATGTAATCCTAAGGCGTGCGCAAGCTTAACCCTATCACCGTCAAATTCAATAAACTCCGGTTGATCTTGCTTCATTTTTATTAGTAAGTGATTATTGTTGTCCATACTGAATTGGATGGGTAGCACACCCACATTTGTTTCGATCTTTACCGAGCTAACCTCTCCAAGGATACCCTTTGTTTTCAAAGCAAATAAAGATGCCATTGTAGCATGTCCACAAAGATTGATCTCATGGCCAGGAGTATAATATTTAAGCCTTAAATCAGCTACATCTGATGAGATTACAAAAACTGTTTCGTTAAAACCGACTTTATGAGCTATTGATTGCATTTCACTGTCGCTTAAATGATCAGCTTCTAACACTACTCCCGCAGGATTCCCTTTGTTCGGATAAGGAGAAAAAGCATCATAATGAAGGACTTTGACATTGTTCACTGACCTGTCTCCTTTATGTAGATTGAATATAGACTGACTAAGTGAGAAACTCTGCTGTGAAAATCTCTATTTCGCTTAAAACTTCTTGGCGGTTAGATATCGCATTACATATATAAAAACGGTCTTTATTGTGCTCATGAAACTGTTTAATTTCATTAGGCTGCTGATCGAAGAATTCTTTATGAAGAGCTTCACAATCAATTTCAGGATGAGTATCATGAAGTTCCTTGAGTTCAAATACAAGGGCGGCTTTTTTGCGCTGGATTATTTCACAGACCACATCTTTTGCGTATATACCGTGAGTTAATAAGATTCTTAATGCTGAAAGGTCATTGGCTTTTTCCTGTGAAATCTTAATTAATTCTGCTTGTATCTGTACGACTTGGATCGTATTCCAATGATTAATTAATACTTCAAAAATCCAGTACACCCATTCTTGATCTTCGCTGTGTTGATTTAGTACATCTTTAACATATGGAATCATCGGATCCCCTATTTCAAGTAAAAAATCAGCTATTTCCCCCGCGCCTGGCCAATTCCTATCTTGTATCCATTCAAGTAAACCCGGCAATATGCTTTTCACACGTGGATATCCTAAACGTATGACTGTTTCAGCCGCTCCATCCCAATATTCTTTTGAAATAGGCTGTAATAATAAATGAAGATCTTCATCCCTTATGTATTGTAACTTCTTCATTGCTTCTTCCTTTTCATCTTCGGGCGTGCCCCAGGATAACTTTTTGATTACATTAGATACATTTTCCATTACATCCACCTTCTCGTCATCATTTCGTCATCACTGCAAGCTTCATGGATAACCTATTTGGTAGCGCAGCATTTCCCATCTGGTTCAAATCCCCCACCATAAATAAATCTTTAACCGGTTAATAAAAGGCAAAAGACCCTGTCACCCAAAGGCATACGGATAACTCTACACCTTTGATTTCTTTCGTTTCATTATCCATATTATTAATAACACAATAATTAAAGACCCTAGTATAGAAATCCAGATCGTTTTACTTTCCAATTGACCATTGGCATATTGACCTTTATTAATGGCTTTGACAAATTCAGCTTCGTGGGTCTTAATGGCAATGATTTCTTTTGGATCAATATTCTTAATTGAATAATATGGTGTGCCCTTAGGGTAAGTATTTGAAAAGTTGCCGCTATACGTTCCTTCGTGGTCTGAATATCGTTTTACTTGCCCTATCTTCTTGTCAATTTCATTCGATGGGATGAGTTCGTCGTCTGATATTTCATAAATATCACCTGCGTAAACAACAAAAGAATAAGCCCAGTCCGCGTTCATAGAGCGCATTGGCATTAAAGCAACAATGGTTAAAATTACAATAACGAACTTCTTCATTACAACCTCCTCTATCTACGAGATTCAATTGATTCAATTGCTTTATAGAGTTCATTAATGCTCCACCTTTATTTAATCCTTCAATAAGTTCCGCTATGCCTGATTTTCCTACGACCCAAACCATCTAGCAACTTCTAAATAGGCGATCTCATCAAAACATGGAGTTCTACGATAATGCCAAAAAGCCCCCTTCAAATTTTCTCATTTTAGACGGAGGCTTGAGTTTAATCTTCATTCTTATTGGTGTTAGAGTGTGAAATAATCTTTTTCCATTTACGAATCTTCGAACGAAAAGTCTTAAACGGTGCTACTGAATTAATATGAATCCATTTGACCATCGGCCATCTTGGATTGTTTCCTGTCCATTTCCGCACACCTTGCGTAAAGAGCTCTTCATCACTTAAAGAATCAATCCAGTTCTGCCATTGTTGTTCTGTCTCTTTCAATAAAGATCTTAATTCGGCTAATGAGTTAATGGCATAGGTATGATAAAACGATTGATATAATCCGCCAAGTTGATTCCATTTATAATCCGGTGAAGGCATAATGACAGTTAACCCTGCTTTTTCATCCCTATCCCATTTCATCACTAGGTTTAGCCATCCCAATTGATAGGCAAGAATTTCTGCAGGAGTACGATCGACGCCTTCCATACGAGTGTCTTTTTGAGCATTCTCAATGCCTTCAAATTCAAGATCGAGAGATAGATAGGCAGTATGTATAGCATTTTTCAATGCCTCTTTAGATGGGTAGTCGTGTGTAGACATCATAACTCTCCTTTATGAACCATCACTAAATCACTTTATAAAGGTATTTTTTACACGCTCTGATTTAATAAAATACGCAATCCAAATTGCACTCGTCATCACAGGTCTTATAATATTCCGGAGTGACTTTCCAGTTTCAAGTTCTCTTACAAGAGGAATTTGTATAAGAAGTACGTAATCAATGATTCCGACTAAGGGTACCAGCACATAAAAAATAATTAATAATCGAGGTAATATCGATTTCTTCCCATAGAAATTAATTAGTATGTATACACTGAAAAGCAATATAGCTAGAGTAAATACTATTTCAAAAACAACGGTAGCTCCCCATAAAGGATGATAAAATTCTGATTCGTTTGATGTTAAAGCAGTCCAGACTTCAGTATCAAACATCATAGAAGTATTCTGGAAAAACTGCATGATCTGAATGACAATCGTCCCATAAAGACCAATCTGAACAAGGATTAGCCATCCCCCAAGTCCTGACACTCCTAAAGGTTTGTAATTTTTTTCTCTTCGATTATATTTGTTTCCACGACAACGCTCCCTATTTTTACATCTAATGGATTATCAAAGGTTTCCTTATAAAGTTATATTCTCACCCACAACAATACACTTACTGTCACTACCATGCCCGATCTCGTTCGTCTTCACGATAGGAATCCCGCTGATCTCCTTCAAATACGTTTCAACGATTGAAAATTCATTATAGCTCTCAAGCTCAGTAAACAACCCAAGAATCACTCCAGCACATTTTTCAAAAGTTCTAACTTGCTGAAGCTGAGCAAATAAGGAGACGATTTTGTTAGCTCTACCACTTAAACTCTCTAAGAATAAAATCCTGTTCGAAGGGTCTGGAAAATAACTTGTTCCTGCCAGCTTCAAGAAACATCGAATATTCCCGCCAATTACAATCCCACTCATCTGGTTCCCACGGACCCAATGAAAGTCGAAATCGTAAAGATCGTTATGTCCTTCGAAAAATGTGCGATAAAAAGCAGCTTGCTGCTCCACCCCATCAGAAGATACGAGATTCATCAACTGATAATGATAGGATCTTGAATTACTTTGCGTATATAATGCGTTTAAAATGACTGACAAATCACTCATTCCGAAAAAAGGCTTTGGATGTAATCGAATAATATTGTAGTCTATATACTCCAAGATCTGGTTCGCAGAATCCCCACCTGAAATATCAAAAATTGCATTGATTTCCTCATTTTTAAATAGACGATTCAGCTCCCATGCTCTTTCCTTAGGGCTCCCACTGAAATAACTATCTCTTCTAAACAAGGTGTTGGACATTACAACCTCTAGCCCAAACGAATTCATAATTCTAATTAATTTTTCTACTTTAGGCAGGTTCTCTACTCTCACACCATCAGAACAAGCGATAAGTCCCACTTTATTCCCTCGAGTGAGCTTTAAAGCTATACTCATCTCAGTTCTTCCTCTCATTTCTAATATAACCGGTTCTCATAGCTATCCTTTAATGACTTGGATACATCCTCTTGAGAGAGCCCCAGTTTTTTTGCATGCTCTGCTATGATTACCGAGGGTTTAGGCAGCATTTCTTTCAATGGCCAATACGTATTGTCCCATAGATGTGATCTCTTAAAAGCTTTAGCACAATGCATATAACATTCTTTCACTTCAACAGCAATGCCCAATCTTGGTAGTTTCCCTTGAGCCTCCATATGAACCAATATTTCAGGATCTTTAATAATCCTTGCATGCCCATTTATTCTTAAGGTCTCTTCCAGTCCGGGAATAATAAAAATCAAGCCTACTTTAGGGTTGGAGATGATGTTACGCAAAGAATCAAAACGCCGATTACCAGGGCGCTCAGGAATTACTAAATGTTTGTCATTTAACACATATACAAAACCTGCAGCATCCCCACGTGGAGATACATCACAATAGCCAGAAGAATCACTTGTTGCTATAAAGAGTATTGGTGATTTGGAAATATAATCTCGGCAATGGTGATCGATGAAGGTTATACTCTTGTTATTTACCAATTCACTGGGATATCCATACATTGATCTTAATTCTTCTTCAGAGTCTATAACTTCTTTGAAAATATTATGGTGCATCTTTCTCCCTCCTACTTTCGCAGTTTAAAAACCAAAAAATCGCTGCAACGAAAATCCTCCTCAAATGACGGATACTTCTCAATCATTTCAGCAGATGGCTTCGGCTCAATCATTTCTTCGATGTGAAAACCAGCCCGCACAATCGTATTTACATAACTGGACAACGTCCTATGAAAAATCAGAAACTTTTCCTCTTGATCTATAGGGAAGTTTTGATTATAAGTGCCCTCGTAGAAATAATTTTCCACTTTCCAATACAGCTTTTCTCCGGTATCCGACTTCACCCATCCGCTACCCGGGGTTACAAAGCAAGGGTGTGGAATTGAGAATATAAATGTCCCACCATCCACTAACAATCGATTCATTTCATGAATCGCCATATCATAATCGGATAAATCATGAATCACCATATTGGAAACGATGAGATCAAAGCTCTTATTTTGGAGAAAGCTAAGCTCTTCACAATTCCCATGAAGAAAGCTTATCTTTAACGACTCTGGTGATTTTTTCGTGGCTAGCTGAATCATATTCTGCGAATAATCAACGCCAGTTACTGAAGCCCCTGCTTTAGCAATCATTCTGCTTAAATACCCTTCACCGCAACCTGCATCTAACACCTTCTTATTTTCAACTGAACCCATGAGCCTGAATAAGGTTGGATTCAAGAAAATTTCTCGATGGATATCCCCAGTTTCACCATACGAAGATGAGATCAGTTCTGCGTATTTATCCCATCTTTTTATAGCATCTGTACTGCTCAGTTCACTTTTCATTTGATCACCTCTAAATTTCTGAAATAATCCATTTTACTATCGATAAATCCATTGTCAAAGTCTGCTGCACCGATAAGCTCACCTTCACTGAAACATAAAGCAAATAACCAAAGCTGTCTAAGTGCAACGAACATAGGAACAGCACTAATATCATTGTCACTGAGGTCTCTTAAACTTTTATATCCATTTAAAAATGCTGCCCATAACCGTTCTACTTCATCTTTATCATGGCCACTATGAATCTCTCTTGCCAATCTAAACTCTGCGATATCATAGGCTCTCCATCCGTAACCACAAATATCGAAATCATAATGTGTTAGCTTACTCTCGTCAGTGAAAGCCACATTCGTATTCCCATGCAAATCACCATGGCAGATACCCCAGTCTAAACCCGCTTCCAGATTCTTTTCCAACTCCGCTTTTAATCGCATTACTAAGTCATACAAGAATTGATAATCCTCTTGTCGATGTTTCATATATTGTTTGATCGTATGAAGAGGTTTCTCAATTAAATGTTCCAAATCAAGTGTGCCCCTCACATGTTCACTCTTAAAATTATCTGTAGCTTTGTGGATTTGTGCAACTGCCTGACCAAATAAATAACTGTCTTCTACAGCATGAATAGGCTTTTCATTTCCTTCAGCATAACTAAACATAACGCCATACTTCACACCCTCAGGCACCAGAATTTCATTAATCATGATCCCATCTTTTCGAGGAATAGGAATGGAGACGTTTACACCTTTTTCTTGCAAATCGTTCAATAACTCTAATTCAAAATCAATCTCCGATTTACTCCGTCTATCCGCTCGATAAACACGAAAGATGTATTTTTCCAATAGCGTCTCTAAGATGTATGTATCGTTCATGCCTCTAAGAAAATACTGCAGCTGTACTGGTTCTGGAATTTCATAATGTTCTTTAATATGTAATAATAATGCATCTGTTGCTAACAGTGAGTATGTAATAGGAAAAAAATTCAAGTATATCCCATCCCTTTAGGTATTTGATAGTAACACTTACACAATACCATATTTAGGTAGTTGAATCATTTCCTTCTTATATTGACGAAACCAATGTATGGTAATATAAGTATAATAATACAGGATTAAATACATGGGGGTGCTCGAATGCGTAAATCACCGTTGATATTGAGTATAATTTTATTATCCCTAACGTTAATTATGGGCTGTAGCTCAGAAGTGGATGATGCCACTAAAGCCGCTGAGAAGTACAAAAATGTGGAATATACCGTTAAGGTTACAGAGGATTTATTTTCCGAAGAATCCATTCTAGCGCGAAATGAAGAAATGAAACCCTATTTTACGGAATACTATACTGAAAAAGCGATTGGGAGCCGAATCACAACTATCCCTTACAATATCGCTAATAAACAAAAGCTTTCTTTAAAACCAGATCACCTAAAGTTCACCCTTTCCGAACAAAAGAAAGATATTGTTGAGTTAAAATATACTTGTGATCTGGTTTTGTTGGATAAGGATGACAAAGAAAGTAAACGTGTCCCTTTAGAGGGAATACTGACTATGTTTGATGTGGATGGTCAATGGTTAGTGCAAGGAGATCGTTTTGACTCGGAGGCTTTAATGAAATTGATTTATGACTAAACCTTCTTATTTTGAAAAAAAGAGGGTGTCCCAAGGTTTCTTTTTTTATGATTTTAGAAGATTTGTAGAAACTTTACCCGCTTAAATAGCGGAGAGAACGGACTGATTGTGGAAAAG
>NZ_NFVA01000093.1 GCF_002264395.1 Paenibacillus sp. VTT E-133291 | reverse complement strand
GCTGGTCAGGGAAGTATCGCTTACAAAACTTTAGGAGGACTTATTCATGTTACTGGAAGCTGTGTACCATCGCCCGCGGTTAAATTGGTCTTATGCCTATAATGAGAGTACGATTCACTTGCGTCTCCGCGCTAAAAAAGGGGATTTAACAGAAGTATTTGCTTTTGCAGGGGATAAGTACACTTGGGATACCACGAAAGAGCTAATTCCCATGACCCTCTTCACTTCTGATGCTATGTTCGATTATTGGGAATGTGCTTCAGTTCCCATCTATCGCCGATTGAAATACGGATTCTTACTGCAAAAGGATAACGAGAAAGTTTGGATGACCGAAAATGATTTTCAAACGAATCGCCCAGAAAATCCAAACAAGCTTTTCGAGTTCCCATTTATTAACCCCGTTGATGTGTTCACTCCACCTGCCTGGGTAAAGGACGCTGTTTTCTATCAGATCTTCCCTGAACGATTTGCAAATGGTGACCCTAGCCTTGATCCAAAAGATGTTCAGCCATGGGGAGCAGAGCCAACACCAACCAATTTTTTTGGCGGCGACCTGCAAGGGGTTATTGATCATCTGGATCATCTTAACGAGCTTGGCATCAATGCTATTTATTTCACACCACTCTTCACTGCAACTACTAATCATAAATACGATACAGAAGATTACATGAAAGTTGATCCGCATTTCGGGGATATTGCAACGTTAAAAAAACTCGTCGACCTCTGCCATAAACGTGGAATTCGTGTGCTGTTAGACGCTGTATTCAACCACTCCGGTGGAACCTTCGCTCCATTTTTAGATGTTCAGGAAAAGGGAGAAGACTCCATTTACAAAGACTGGTTCCATATTCGTGAGTTTCCGCTTAAGGTTGTAAACGGCATTCCTACTTATGATACTTTTGCCTTTGAACCACATATGCCAAAGCTTAATACTGAACATCCTGAAGTTAAAGAGTACTTACTGAAGGTCGCTGAATTCTGGATTACAGAAGTTGGAATCGATGGTTGGCGCCTTGATGTAGCCAATGAAGTAGACCATGATTTCTGGCGTGAATTCCGCAAGGTGGTAAAGCGCGCTAATCCTGAGGCCTACATCCTTGGAGAAATCTGGCATGAATCTGCTCCGTGGCTGGAGGGTGATAAATTCGATGCTGTCATGAACTATCCCTTCACTGATGCCGTCTTAGACTTTTTTGTTCACGGTAACCTTGATGCAGAGGGATTTGCCAACTCTATCGGCAGACAGTTATCGCGTTACCCACTGCAGGCAAGTGAAGTTGCCTTCAATCTGTTAGATAGTCATGACACGCCACGCTTACTTACGCTGGCTGCGGGCGACAAAAATAAAATGCGATTAGCTGCACTATTCCAGTTCACCTTTATGGGTACTCCTTGTATCTATTATGGCGACGAGTTCGGAATGGACGGTGAGGGTGACCCAGGTTGTCGTAAATGCATGGAGTGGAACCCTGAGAAGCAGGATCATGATCTGTTCGAATTCTACCGTCAGCTCATTCAAATACGCAATGAGCAACCTGCACTTCGTACGGGGACATTTACTTTCTTGGAGGCAGGTCGACAAGGCAGTAAGATAGCCTATGAGCGCCGATTGGATCTTGAGACTATAGTTGTACTGATCAATAGCGAAGAGACCGCTCAAACGTTCCGTGTTGACGTAGACGAGCGAAATTGGGAAAACTTAATCACGGCCGATACAGTGCGTGCTGAGCGTGGCAAGCTGAACGTGAAGATGCCTGCTTATGGTTTCGCTATACTTAAAGCAATCAACTAGATTTAAGCCTTTGACCGTAAAAAACATAACATAATAAAACAGGGTATCTCACTAGCTAGGATAGCTGTGGGATACCCTGTTTTCAATTAGAGATTACTAAGCATGACTTACACATTACTAGCCAACTACTAATACTTCGGTGCACTACAATCAGCACACCGAAGTCCAGTTTACTTGCTCAGTAGCGTATAAATAATCTGTGCGCTTTCGGCGCGGGTCATCCACCCTTTTGGAGCAAATTGATTGTTCTCTCTGCCTTGCAGAAGCCCTAGACCTGCCGCAGTCTTCACGTAGCTATCTGCCCATTTGCTGATACTAGATGCATCTGCAAATGTCGTGACACCCACTGCTGGGTCGATCTTCTTACCAGACTTCACTTCAAGCGCACGGATTACCATGATAGCCATTTCCTCACGGGTAATGGAAGCATTCGGTGCAAAGGTATCCTTGCTTCGACCACTAACAATGCCGAGCTTAGACGCTGTTGCTACGTATGATGAATACCATGCATCTGACTTAATATCAGTAAATTGAACCTGTCCCTCAGCATTTAAACCGAGCGCACGAACTAGTAATGCGGTGAATTCTGCACGGCTAACGTTGCTCTTCGGATTAAACTCGGTTGTTGTAACCCCTGAAACAATTTGTTTTGCTGCAAGAGACTGAATTACGTTAAATGCCCAATAGGTATTTGGAACATCCTTAAACGACTTCACAATCTCAAGTACACCATATTTGCTAAAGTGCGTGACTTGTGCAGATATCACGCCATCATTCAGCTGTCCTCCTACGTACTCAAGCTCACCATTATCGCCCAAATAGTAGATACCCAATAAATCTTTATTGAATTGGCCTTTAATTTTAAACGAAATCGTAATCGGTTCATCGAACTTCTTAACTACAATCCGGGTACCGTCTTTCTTCAGAATGCTAAGTCTCAATTCAAACACATCGGATAGCGAAGTTACGGTTCCTGCCTCTTTGTTTAAACCATCTACTACTGCTTTCGCAGCAGACTGGACCATTGGATTCAGCTCCAACAGGATTTGAGCACCTTCTGCATCCACAACTGAAGCTAAACTTGGTATTGTACTTAACAGTTTGTTAGGGATAGTAACTAATAAATCCCCCATTCTAAATACTAGATTATTCGATCCTAACGTTTTTGCAGCTTGCAACGGTAACAACACTGCTGTCTTACCTGCAGCAATATCGATTTGCACCTTTCCATCTTTACCATTTTTCAAGCTGTCCTCACTGACAACTTGAGTGTCAGCAGGGGTTGTTGGGCTAACAACGTTACCACCAGGTGATGGTGTTGCTGTCACTTTAGATACCCCAGATAGAATAACCGTACCCCCATCATCTCTGCCTGGTAGATCAATGGTTACTTTTTGATCAGTGGATACCGTGAAGGTTTTACCACTATATTCATCTTTTGCAGTCGAATTGGCAGTAAACGGTACTGGAATCGTTGCGGATTCCTCACTTGTCTTAGTGTTAATAACCGTCACGACGTTCTCATTATCGTAAGACTTATTGAAGGCTAAATAACCTAAATCATCTGAACCTGCCAGCTTCGTGCGCGTACCTTTGGAATACACTTTGGAGTATTTTGCACGGATATTCAGCAGCTTCTGATAATGATCATGAAGTGGCTTCTCTGCTTCCAGTTGATCCCAAGGCATATCCTTACGGTTCTCGCTGAATTTGCCTTCAGACATTTTTCCTGCATTTTTGCCTGATTTACCAAGCTCTTCTCCATAGTAAATGACCGGCTGTCCTTTGGCGGTGATTTGCAGTGCAGCTGCGATTTTCAGCTTACCTTTGTCTCCCCCTAATTTTTCTGACAAGAAGCCATCCTCATCATGACTACTAAGGAATTGAGCCATTATCTTTGTATTATCAATCATCGACTCACGTTGCTGTAAATAGGAATTCACACTATTTATTTTGCCGTCAGTAAAGTCTTTTGCAGCAGACTTAAATCCAAAATCAAGCAGACCATCCATTTGACCTGTCTCGAGCATTCCACCATTGTTATCAATGGTTCCGCTGAAATATTCACCCGTCATTTTGAAATTCGGATCGATGGCAGTCAATGCATTTTTAAAGGCTTTCCAAGTCGTATTTTCGACATGCTTGACAGTATCCACACGAAAGTAGTCAATCGTATCTCCACGTTCTGTGCGAGCGTTGTCTAACCAGCCTGTTTGCCAAGCAATAATCTTCTCACGAACAGCTGGATCTTCTGTTTTGAAATCCGGCAACCCATCAAGCTCACCTTTTATTGCATCCGTACCTGTTGAAACGCCATCTGTACGAAGCATTCCTTCAAAACGAGCCTTATCCTCAGCTGTAATCGTCGGTTTGTTATCCCCTGGTTTAAGGCCGTAACCTGTATGATTGAGTACAACGTCAACCATAATCTTGATGCCTCTGTCATGTGCTTTCTCGATTAGCTCTTTAAAAGTATTCATATCACCAAGATGCTCATCAAGCTTTGTAAAGTCCTTAGCCCAATAGCCATGGTAACCGTATTGTTTAAAGCCACTACCTTGATCAAAATCAATATTATCTACGATTGGAGAAATCCATAACGTATTAATACCTAGCGCTTGCAAATAATCGAGACTGTCAATCATCCCTCGGAAATCACCACCGTGGTAGGCTTCCAAATGATTTTTATCAACATTCACGTTATTCGAAACATCCCCATCTTTAAAACGATCGGTCAGAGCAAAGTATATACGTGCTTCATCCCAGTCGAAATCGAGCTTGTCACCTGAATAGGTTCTAGCTTTGATCTCCATCGTAGCGTTTTGCGTATGCGCATTACCATACTGGTCTACAAGCGTTACTGGAATAGTCTTAATTCCTGCTGTCACTGTATCCTTCACAGCAATCGTCTGTTTCAGCAGCTCCGTATCCAGTTGAACTTTACTTGGTCCGCCAAGACTGGTCAAATCCATAAACCCATCCGTATAGATAATTTCTTCTAAAGCAGAAGCTTTAACGGTCACGACAGTATTCTGATTAGAGGTTATGACCTCCGGACTTACGGATGTCGTAATTGCAATTTCAGGGGTACGATATTCAAAAGATGATTCATCATTTACGGTATTCTTTGGATCTGTGTATTCAGTTGTGACACCGTTCTTCGTGATTAGGTAGGTATACTTATACGTACCTACTTTCAAGTCTTTCAGCGTGTAACTGAAGAATTCATTAACGGAATCATAAACCATTGGGTACTCTTTACCATTTACTTTTACGATTGCAGAAGTGATTGCATCAACATTTCCAATACGGAACAAGGCAGGATCTCGATACCTAAAAGTAGCTGTTCCATCCTTTAAGATCGGTTTTCCAATGCTAGGCTTAATTTCAAAATCCTTTACACCGCTGGTGACGTTCACTTTAATGAACCCATCACCAGGTGTCAAAGGAATAAACCGATCATCACCATAAGGATCCTTATTTGACCAATCATCACCATTACGAATGACGAACCCTACCTTTTTCGCGTCCTCAGCAACCTCAATTAGAACACTCGCAGTACCATTTTCAAAGGTTGTAAAATTAATCTGGTCATTTTTAGCTCCTGTATCCCAAGCCCAGATATTCCATCCCTTATAATCCTTATCGCTACGAGTATAAGTGAATTGAACATATCGCTTGTCGGTAACATGAACAGTAGCCGTTTTAGAAATACCACCATAAGTTATGGTGATTCTGGCTGTTCCTTCAGAGATCCCTTTCACATGGCCTTTACTAGTTACAGTAGCCACTTCAGGGTTGTTGGATGTGTACTTAGCCAATTCGGTAATGTTTCTTCTGCTGTTATCATCATATTTTGCGAAAGCAGAAGATTTGTGCGTTTGACCTATTGGCAGGCTGTAGCTCGTGCTGTCAAGCTCCAAGGCTGTAAATCCAGCGGCATTAGCTTCCTTTTTAAGAATTACTGCAGTTAATGGGTCTAGCGTAATAGTATTAGCTGTTAAATTAAAACCTGACTGATTCTCAACCGGAATCGCAGCAACACCTGCTTCATCGTTATCAACAAGCACTTGACCACTCGTCAAATCCTCCGATAAAGTCAGAGTTCTAGCTGTGCTATCGCCATTCATGAAGACATAATAGATACCTGTGCCATCTGTAGCTTTGTTTGAATAACCAATAACAAGATCATCTGTCTTCATTTCTGGAGCAGGAATTAGGTTAACATTGGAATTAACCAGATCCTTGTCTCCCAATCGGAATGCGTCCGTGGACTTTCTCAGTTCCATTAGACCCGAAGTATATTTTCTTGTCGTGTTCTGGACAGGGAATTGTGATTCATCCGTTGCTTTCGTCCAGTCAAACATGTTGACCGCATCCGAAGAATCATACGAATCATGAATGAAATAACCGAAGGATTTTCCTTCGCTATCAAACATTTCAGTGTATTTATCCTGAGGAACCGTAGTATCCTTCCACTGCTTAGTACGTCCATATTCCTGGCCCGCATGAATGAAAGCTGTTCCTTGAGAGGTTAGAACAAGCATGTTGCCAAGTCTAATCCGCTTCTGGATTTCAAGCTCATTCTCTGCAATTGTAGGATCCTTCTTGATCGTTTGTGCAATCACATCATGCAGCGTCAAGTTATCATGTGCTTCGATGTACGGAACGATATCCCCCGGATCATCAGCGGGCGTATTTGATGGTTGTGCTTTAATATTGTTAAAGATTGTCGTGATTGGACGCGCACCGCCCGTAATAAATCTAGGCTGACCTTCAGAGCCATAACCAGATTTCAATTCATTACGGAACTCATCAGAGAAAACACCGACGCTATCCGTTTTATCCATCCAGTCCTGATCTGCACCTTTCCCAGCAAGGGAAGGATCAGCTGCAGCACCGCCGAATGTTCTCCAACCTTCACCAATAAAAAGAGCCTTCGGATTAATTGCTGCCGCGGCATCATAAGCATGCTGCACAGACTCTGCTGTCGCATCGCCCATCATATCCCAGCGCATCCCATCAATCTTGTACTCTTCAAACCAGTATTTCACGGAATCTACCATTAGTTTCTCAGCCATTTTGTGGTTGGTGGCCAGATTGTTTCCGAAACCTCCGATAAAGTTGCCCGTTGCATCTTGGAACGCATAGTAATTAGGTACGATGTCGTTTAAGAATTCTTTTTTAGCCATATGTGTGTATACTACATCCAGAACGACACCCATTCCAGCTTCATGCACGGCGTCAATTAAACCCTTTAACTCTTTAATTCGCTCTTCAGGATCGGCAGGTTTCTGAGAATAAGCACCGTCTGGAGAGAAGTAGCTGTGAGGATCATAACCCCAGTTATATTCATTGTTTTTGGCGGAATAATCTGTCTCTCTAGTCCCCATCTTTGTTTCATCCCCGTAATACCAAGCCATTACAGGAAGTAATTGAATATGAGTCACACCAAGAGATTTAATATAACCGAGCTTCTTTTTAAAAGCGCTATAAGAGCCCCATCTTTCGCCGCTCAGGCTATCTTGAATGGATACATCGGATGTAAAGTCTCTGACGTGGACTTCATAAATGATAGCGTCCTCTCGTTTTTCATAACCTGTAATGTCAGCATAACCAAAGGAATCCGGGTTCGTTTGGCTTAAATCAACGATAGCCGCTTTACCGACAGTATCACCGCCGACACCAGCAGCACCTGTAGTATCCACAGTAAATACCGCCATTGATTTAGCATAAGGATCTAGAACCTTATTAGTTACACCGTCATTTGTTACTTCGTATTGATAAAAGAATCCTCTTACATCATTTGTGGTAGTGCCTGTCAGGTCATTTGGTTTTAACTTGACCGACCAAACTCCTTGCTCTCCACTCGTTAAGTCCACACTACCCACTAGTACATTGGAGTCGTTCTTATCGTATACATTGACGACAACCGAACTAGCTTTAGGTGCCCACAATTTTAACGTGGCTGTTTTGTCAGCGTTGTACGTAGCCCCTAGATCGTCTCCCGTATAATTGTACATTTCATCAAGCATTCTCCAACCACTAGCCGCTGAGACCGTTTTACCTGAATAAGTAACGCTAAGCGGAACTTTATCCAGATCAAAGGCTGCTGTATCCACTTCAATTGAAGTTTTGCTGGTAATGGTTACAGCCGATACAGGAATAGAAACACCGTCTTTATCTTTAACGGTAATCTCATTCTTCAATGCTGCTGCATCCAAGCCGTCAGTTAACGTAAATCCAAGGAGGATTTTGCTAGTTGATAACACCTCTGCGGAAACTAAACCGATAGGTGTTTCACCAAATGGAGAAACATATACATTGTTGTCTCCTTCTTTTATCCACAGCTGATTGTAACGATCCAGCAGAGTAAAGCCTTTGTCACCGCCGTCCTTATTATCACCATTCAACGGGTTCACTACGAGAAAACCTATTTTTTTTGCAGCTTCTTTCAATGGAATATCAATATAGGCTCCAAAGCGTCCTACTTGATCTGCTTGGAATGGAACTGCATCTTTAGGCCAATCCTTAAGTGAAACTGCCACATCATCCCACAACCATAATCCATATTGACTTTGATTGGAATCTGATCTCATATAGTGGATCCGAACGGTATTTGCCGGAAGCTTAACTGGTTCATAAGGCGTAACTACATCGGAACCTTCTTTGATCCACACTTCATTGGTTTGTGGAGTATTAATCGCGAAGTTCTTATCTCCTCCATCCTTGTCACCACTAGCACGCTTTAGTGTGATGAATGAAATTGTCTTGGCCCCGTCCTTCACCGGCACATCTACATATGCTCCATAGGTATCCAATTGTCCTTCAGGAAAGGGAGTTGCACCCATCGCCCAACCATCAGAAGGGCTTACAACATCACCCCATAACCATAATCCCTTATCGGTGTAATCACTAGATTGATAGTGGACACGAATATGCCCTGCTGGAACAGGTGTAACCTCTACAGGTTCCGAAGGAATTTTATATTCTGCAGTTACACTATGTTCTCCCGTGTTGTACTTAAAGGTTACCTTAAGATCTAACGGTAAACTCAATGTCAGATCGGTCTCCGGATAAGACATATCTTCTGATTCTGTAGCTCCTGGAACAAAAACCTTGTATGTGTAATCTCCCTGCGGCACAGTAACAACTGTACTGTAGACACCATCAAAATCAGGATCTGATAAAGTAGACAATACTTCTGCTGGCAGGTTTCCTGTTAATCTTGGCAGCTTATCCGCAGCAATTGGCGTGTAGTACGTAGAATCAGCTATTTTATGAGTGATGTCATTGTAATAAAAGGTTACAGTCGTTTCTTCTTCAAACTTTATGTGGATATTCTCTCCATCATTTTTCCCTTGAGGGTTTGTATACTTTGCAAAGCCATAGTTCTCATCCCAACTATCATTCAGAGCAACCTTGTAATTATATTCCCCCGCTGGTAGAGTCCCAGTAAAAGAATACAGACCATTGTCTGAGTAAGTCATTTGGGTGACTACTGATGTCTCATCCCAATCCTTACCGGGATTTTCCGCCCCAGTAGAAATAAACTGTGATTGCAAATCACCGACCAAAACTACCTTTGTCGTTTCTGCAGAAACCTTAACAGGGTGTAAGCCAAGACTGGAGAACACAAGAGCAACGATCATGAAGATCGCGAACGTCCTCTTACCCCATAAATTTATTTTCATTTTTGTAAAACCTCCCATAATTATGAATTGCTTTTGTGCAAGCGGATACATAATTTCTCGAACCCCGCCAATTATTCTGAGGTTATGAAATCATGTGTCTTCCTTCTGTAGTTGGAGAAAGTCTATGTGTGCGGCTCGTCAAACCGGATTAACAGCATCACCATCCTTTTCAAAGTAAAAGATCAACAGAAAACAATCTAGTGCAAACGTTTGCAAAAGCTCGTGCACAAAACTAAGTAAATAAAACTCATTCTTTAGTACAACGAATTCTAAACCCAATTTCAGCCAATGTAAACGCTTGCTATATTTTGATTTACATACTAATGCTGTATTTATGGTATTGTCAACCAGTATTTTTATGTGTTGAACGAACTCGAATTATCATAAAAGTAAAAATAAAGAAAAGTAAACCTGATAATCCCATTTAGGATTTATCCGTTTTTTTGAATATCTCTCTAATTGCATTCCTCGAATCGAATGGTTCCAAAAAATTTAAGCCACACGTTTGCATTTACGAAATACTCCTCTCAAAGAAATTGGATATCTTTTATACATATTAAGATCAATCTTGCTAAATCATTCATACTTTCTTGGTGAAAACAAACAATTTTACACATGAATTTCTAATACTCTTTCCAAAAGTAGCAATATTGCCCTTCCAAATGACTTTATCTATTTACAATTTAGAACTCTTAGATTAATATTACTGTGTAAAGCAAACGGTTCCATAAGGAGGTTTCTATGACAGTTACCATTAAGGATGTGGCCAAGAAAGCGGGAGTATCTCCCTCCACGGTATCCCGGGTATTGTCCAATCACCCCAGAATCAGCCTGGAAACTTCCCGCAAGGTCAAAGCTATTATGGAAGATATGGGCTATACACCTAACATGATGGCTAAGAGTCTAGTGTCGAAAACTACAAACAGTATATGCTTCAGTCTTCCTAAACCAGCTGAAGAGCTGTTCTCAAATCTATTTTTTATGGAATTAATCCGGGGGATCGTTACACAAGCTAGCCGTTCCGGCTACGACGTGTTAATTAGTTCTGGAGCAAACGAGAAGGAAGAATTGGAAGCCGTTTCAAGACTTCTAAAGGGTCGTCGAGTTGATGGTGTTATACTGCTTTACTCTCGTACAGATGATGCTGTTATTGATTTTCTAGAGAGTAACGATTATCCATTCGTACTGGTAGGCCGAAGTGATCGGTATGAGAATATTTTATCTGTCGATAACGATAATGTGATGGCAGCATATGATGCTACAAACCACCTCATTGCAATGGGTCATGAACGTATTGGCTTCGTAAGCGGACCACCGAATCTAATTGTTTCTCGCGATCGTCTCGCAGGATACCGTAAAGCATTGCTGAATAGCGGTCTTGAAATGCGTGATGAATGGATTGTAGAAGGTGAATTTCTACAGGATAGCGGATATAGAGCGATGTCTTTTTTCATGAATTTGCCTAATCGGCCTACTGCTTTAGTTGCAGTGGATGATATGGTATCGTTCGGAATTTTACGCGGATTGAATGAACTGAAATACAAAGTGCCTGACGATCTCGCTATTGTAAGCTTTAACAATATTCCATTATCTGAATTATCCAGCCCTCCGATCAGTAGTATTGATATTGGAATTTATCATCTTGGCTACACTGCATCTCAGGTACTTATCCAGAATATCAAGAGTCCGAACCACGATGCTGGTTATACAAACCGATTTGTTATTCCACATCGCTTGATCGTGAGAGAGTCATCCATGTACGCTCATGCTAAGAACAAAACCGAATGAATAAGTGAAGCGATCAACGCTTCATTTATTTTTTGAAAATCTGTACAAACGTTTGCGCTAAATTACTAAAACTTCTTGATCCAGTTCTTTTCAGGGTGAATATTCGAATCTGAGGTTAAGATAACTCTTAAGAACAGCTTATACAAATTAAAAGCAATTCAGATACAATTCCCCAATGGATCACGATACTGTCACAAATTTTAGGAGGTACCACAATGACGGAAATTAAAGCCTGCTTGTTCGATTTGGATGGTGTTATCGTTGATACTGCCAAATACCATTATATCGCATGGAAAGAGCTTGCAGATGGATTAGGGTTTCTCTTCACAGAACAAGATAACGAACGCCTTAAAGGAGTCAGCAGAACGGCCTCGCTAAACATTTTGCTGGAAATCGGCGGACTAACTATCGATGAAGAAGAGAAAGCTAAGCTTGCGGAACAGAAGAATAATCGATATGTCGAATATATTGCGAAAATGGACAGCTCAGAGATTTTGCCAGGTGCGCTTGATTTTCTGAAAGAGTGCCGTGAGAATGGCATCAAAGTTGCCCTCGGTTCTGCTAGTAAGAACGCAATGACGATTTTAAATAATACCGGATTGACCCCTTACTTTGATGCGATCATTGATGGCACACACACTAGTGCTGCTAAACCTGATCCGGAAGTTTTTCTTTTAGGTGCTAAAGCACTTGGCGCTGATCCTAAACACTGTGTTGTCTTCGAAGATGCAGAAGCAGGAATTGAAGCTGCAACTCGTGCTGGAATGTTCAGCGTTGGTATTGGTTCACCGGAAACGCTCAATGCGGCGAACATCGTCGTTCCATCGCTCGCTCATATGAGTGTGTCACAACTCAAAAAATCTTTTGCTTAAAGTCTAACGAACATTAATCAACTGAAAGTGTTAATGTGATTCGCCCTGCTACATCTAACCTACAATCAAATGAACTAAGTATTAATCATTAGATTTCTGGTGATGAGGGGACGGAGAGGAATTTTGGAACTGTAGAAGCGTAGCGTTCGCCTTTATAATCAGATTTCATCCGCAAAACGCGGCTAAAATATAGAAATCTGATTATAACAGCGATCGAAAGTCCAAAGATTCCTCGCAGTCGCACTTATACCACCGGAATTTTAATGGAAGAATGATTTGTTCATTATATATCCCCACAACATATTTAAAGGAGCCGGTTATCGTGAAACAATATTTAACAATTGATGAATGGTCCATTATTGAAGAATCCTTTGATCCACAGACACAAGAAATCTCTGAAAGTGTATTTAGCCTTGGCAACGGATTTATGGGTGGTCGAGCTAATTTTGAAGAGCAATATAGTGGAAGCAGCCTGCAAGGCAGCTACATGGCTGGCGTATACTATCCTGACAAAACACGGGTCGGCTGGTGGAAGAACGGCTATCCCGAATATTTCGCTAAAGTACTGAACAGCACGAACTGGATCGGTATTAACATCGACATTGAGGGCACTCCTTTAGACTTGGCAAAATGTACGGTTTCCGATTTCCGTCGTGTTCTTAACATGAAGGAAGGTACGCTTTCCCGCTGCTTTACTGCCACGCTTGAAGATGGTAAGGAAGTAAAAGTTGAGAGTATCCGTTTTGTCAGCATGACTCGTCAAGAAATTGGGGCTATTCGTTACTCCATCACTCCTGTTAATTTCTCAGGCAAGATTACAATTACTCCTTATCTCGACGGCGATGTAAAGAACAAAGATTCCAACTATGACGAGAAATTCTGGAATGAAGTTGAGAAACAAGCAGGCACTGAAGGCGGGCATCTTACTCTTAAGACTAAAAAGCTCGATTTTCATGTAACCTCTGCAATGGCTTTTGATATCCAAGTCAATGGTGAGAAGGTCAACACTGAGGCTGAAGCGATTGAACAAGAGAAATATGTAGCTAGCAAAATCAATGTCTCCGTACAAACTGGCGATCACATCGTCATTTATAAATATGTTGCTAACGTAACCTCGCGTAATCATGGTCTTGGACAACTGGTCGATGCCGCTCAAACGGCTTTACAAGCTGCTAAGGAAGCTGGTTTTATAACCCTTCTGAACGAACAAATAGAAGCTTGGAGAGAGAAATGGAAAGAAAGCGACATCATTATTGAAGGTGACGTTTCGGCTCAGCAAGCGATTCGTTTCAATATTTTCCAGCTAAACCAAACCTACAATGGTGAAGATGACCGTCTGAACATTGGACCTAAAGGCTTTACAGGTGAAAAATACGGCGGCAGCACTTACTGGGATACAGAGGCGTATTGCGTTCCCTTCTATCTCAGTACAGCGGACTCCTCTATTGCCCGCAACCTGTTAATCTACCGTTACAAGCACTTGGAGAAGGCTAAAGAAAATGCTCGTAAGCTTGGTTTTGCAAAAGGTGCGTTGTACCCAATGGTTACAATGAACGGTGAAGAGTGCCACAACGAGTGGGAAATTACTTTTGAAGAAATTCACCGTAATGGAGCCATTGCTTATGCGATTTACAACTATGTGAACTACACTGGAGACAAAGCTTATCTGGGTCAATATGGTCTTGAAGTCCTTGTGGAAATCTCCCGCTTCTGGGAAGAACGAGTTCACTATGCAAATCGTAAAGACAAATACGTGATGCTTGGCGTAACAGGCCCTAATGAATATGAAAATAACGTAAATAATAACTGGTACACCAACCGGATGGCTTCCTGGACTATGGAATATACCTTAGAAGCACTGGATTATCTGAAAAAGAATGAATCCACGCGCTATGCAGAACTAGTTGATAAATTAGGGCTCCAAGAGAGCGAAACCGCTAAATGGAATGATATCATCGCTAAGATGTATTATCCTGCGGATGAAGAACTGGGTATCTTCTTGCAGCAAGATGGCTTCCTAGACAAAGAGATTATTCAAGTTAAGGATCTGGCAGCTGAGAACCTGCCACTAAACCAAAAATGGTCTTGGGATCGTATCCTTCGTTCTTGCTTCATTAAACAAGCGGACGTTCTGCAGGGATTGTATTTCCTAGGGGACCGTTACGATCTGGATACCAAAAAACGGAATTTCGACTTTTACGAGCCGATTACTGTTCATGAGTCCTCCCTATCCCCTTGTATCCACTCTATTCTAGCCAGCGAACTAGGATATAAGGATAAGGCTTATGAAATGTACTTGCGTACTTCAAGACTGGATCTTGATAACTATAACAATGATACCGAAGACGGCTTACACAGCACTAGTATGGCCGGTACTTGGATGTCAATCGTACATGGCTTCGGCGGATTACGTGTGCATGATGGCCGACTGACTCTGAACCCATCGAACCCAGGTCACTGGAGTGCATACTCATTCAAAATCATGTTCCGTGGCTCCCGACTAAAAGTAAGCGTGTCGGATGCACAAGTTACGGTTACGAATGAAACGGATATCCCAGCTTCTATTACTATCTATGACAAAGAATATACCGTGAACGGCCTAAGCAGCATCACTGCTGACAGCAAATCCGTCACTGTATAAACCGACACCACAAGAGACCCTTGAAGCCAATAGCTTTTTAGGGTCTCTTTAATTTTTTCCTAAATGGATAACTTATATAAGGAGTGATTATTAATGAAAAGAACCTTTTGGAAGGAAGCTGTCGTTTATCAAATCTATCCACGCAGCTTTCAAGATAGTAATGGTGACGGTATTGGAGATCTGCAAGGTATCATTTCACGTCTGGATTATTTGCAGAAGCTCGGTGTCGATGTAGTTTGGTTGTCACCAGTATATAAATCGCCAAATGATGATAATGGTTATGACATCAGCGATTACGAAGATATTATGGATGAGTTCGGCACGCTAAAAGACTGGGAGGAACTACTGACCGGACTGCATGATCGTGGTATAAAACTAATGATGGATCTTGTAATCAACCACTCTTCTGATGAACATCATTGGTTCGTAGAGTCCCGTTCGTCAAAAGATAATCCCTACCGTGATTACTACATATGGCGTCCAGGTGGACCGAATGGCGAACGCCCTAACAATTGGAGCTCCATATTCAGCGGTCCGGCTTGGGAGCTAGATGAGACTACTGGCGAATACTATCTACACCTGTTCTCACGCAAGCAACCGGATCTCAACTGGGACAATCCAAAGCTGCGCGAGGAATTGTACAAGATGATTACCTTCTGGCTTGACAAGGGTGTGGATGGATTACGGATGGACGTCATTAATTTGATTTCTAAAGCGGAAGGACTGCCTTCCTTTCAAATCGAGGGCGAGGTGCCAGAGGAACTTGCTTGGGGTGGCGATTACTTTATGAATGGCCCCCGGGTCCATGAGTTTTTACATGAAATGAACCAAAAGGTTCTTTCGGGCTATGACATTATGACCGTCGGGGAAACGCCAGGGGCTTCGGTAGAGGATGCCGTTCTTTACACAGACGAAGATCGTGAAGAGCTTCAGATGGTATTCCAATTCGAGCATATGGACGTAGATTCCGGTCCAGGAGGCAAATGGGATGTAGCCCCATGGACATTAACTAAACTGCGCGACATACTTCATAAATGGCAGGTCGGTCTGGCTGACAAGGGTTGGAACAGTCTGTACTTGAACAATCATGACCAGCCGCGTATGGTTTCACGATTTGGTGATGATGGGAAGTATCGCATAATATCTGCCAAAATGCTCGCTACCTTACTACATACACTTAAAGGTACCCCCTATATTTACCAAGGTGAAGAAATTGGGATGACGAATGTAAAATTCACAACGCTGGAAGATTATAAAGACATCGAAATTTTGAATATGTACCGTGAAAAAGTAACTGAGGGTGGCGCAGATCATGAGACGATTCTGAACGCTATCCATGTCAAAGGCCGAGACAACGCCCGTACCCCAATGCAATGGGATGCATCAGCTAATGCTGGATTTTCAGAGGGAGAACCATGGCTTAAAGTAAATCCGATTTATAAGGAAATTAATGTAGAGCAAGCATTGGCGGATTCTGATTCAATCTTCTACTACTACCAGGAATTAATTGCTTTGCGCAAAAAAAATCCGATTATGGTATATGGAGAATATAAGCTGCTACTGCCTGAACATGAGAACATCTATGCCTATACCAGAACTTTAGATGATGAACAATGGCTGATCCTGCTGAACTTCAGCGAAGCTCCTCAAACCGTTGATCTCTCCGCAGAGCTGAGCACCGTGACTGATTTAATCATTGGAAATTATCCGGATGATTCACCCACACGAGAAATTCTGCGTCCTTACGAAGCAAGAGTGTACAGATTACAAAGCTGACTCTCTCCGTCTTCCTGAGTTATACTATATAGGATGATTTTGTTAAGATCATTCTTCCATCAGCAACCTGTCATTAGAGAGCAAGGAATAACAGGATTTGCAAATGGTGGCATGATAGTATGAACTCAAGGGAGATGGCAGGCTTGGAATGGCTTATCCGCATGAAAGAAGCTTTAGATTATATGGAGAGTAAAATGGAGGAAACCTTTAATATAGAAGATATAGCAAAGGTGGCTTATTCCTCCCCTTTTCACTTCCAGCGTATGTTCTACATGCTTACCGGAGTATCAGTCAAAGACTATATCCGTAAACGGAAACTAACTCTGGCGGCACAGGAACTCGCTATTTCTAAAGTTAAGGTGCTAGATGTCTCATTAAAATACGGATATGACTCTCCCGAGTCGTTTGCCAAAGCATTCCGCAAAGCACATGGAATTACTCCTTCTGCTGCGCGGGAGTCAGGGGTACAGCTCAAAGCCTTCCCTAGACTCTCCTTCCATCTATCACTGAAGGGAGATAAAGAAATGGACTACAGAATTGAGACAAGAGAAGCTTTTAATGTTATCGGACTAGTTGAGGAAATGACAACGAAAGATGGGGAGAATTTACGCCGTATCCCCCAGCTGTGGATTGAAGCTAACGAAAATGGTACGTCGGATAAGCTAATTGAGATCGGTGTTGATAAGGACATCCTTGGGATTTGTAAAGATTTCAATCACGAAAAAGAAACCTTCTCCTATTGGATTGCTGTCGAAGCCTCTCCAGAGACAGATGCTCAGGGCTTTGCTTCTACGACGATACCAGCTGCGAGCTGGGCTGTGTTCACCTCAGTTGGGCCAATGCCGAATGCTATTCAGCAAGCATGGTCACGGATCTTTCAGGAATGGTTCCCTGCAACAGGCTATGAGCATACAGGAGGACCCGAGTTTGAGTTATACCTTCCGGGAAGACCTGATGCAGAGGATTATCGCTGCGAGATCTGGATACCGGTTATGAAAAAAAATTAAAGCTTACTAAGACTATTCGGAATTCCGGATAGTCTTTCTTTCTTTCAGAATTTCTACGATTTCATTTTGAGAATCGGCTTAATCTTGGTATAATAAATAGATTATGTGATTCAATAATGACTATTGTCGTCCGATTATCGGTGAAGGAGAAATTCATGTCTACTGTAAAAATATTTTCAGACAGCACTTCCGATTTGCCTCAAGGCTGGAAGGATACTTTTAATATCGGCATCGTTCCCCTTTACGTAGTGTTTGAAGAAGGAACCTACAAAGATGGTGAAGATATCACACCAGAGGAAGTGTATCGCCGTGTAGCCGCAAGCGGAGTATTGCCAAAGACTGCCGCACCTTCGCCAGCTGACTTTATCGCCGCTTTTCATCCGGTAATTAACCGTGGAGATGATATTGTATATATCAGTCTCTCCTCGTCACTATCCTCTACATATCAGAATGCACTTTTGGCTGCTGGGGAATTCCCTGAGGGTCGTGTACAGGTTATTGATTCACAGACCTTATGTGGAGGCATTGCTCTTCTCGTTATGAAAGCTGTCAGAGCCGCTGAAAAAGGTCACAGTGTCATTGAGATTGCAGCTATGCTGAAGCAGAGTCGCAATCTTGTAGAAACAGAATTCGTGGTAGATACGCTAGATTACTTATATATGGGTGGACGCTGTTCAGGTATGCAGAATTTCATCGGTAGTCTGCTAAAAATTCGTCCTGTTCTTAGACTTGTAGACGGCAGCATCGTACCTACTAGTAAAATTCGTGGCAAAAAAGAAAAAGCCGTGGAACAAATGCTCCAGAACGCCTTGGTTAACGTCGATCGGATGGATAGAGAGCTGCTCATCGTTGTTCATACCTTAGCGGAAGAAGATGCTCGCTATCTAGAGACAGCGATACGAGAGAAAACTCAAGTGAATGAAATCGCTATCCTCAACGCAGGTTGTGTTATTGGTAGCCATTGTGGTCCACATACTGTAGGTCTCATGTATATGCTTCAAGATTAATCATCTCATGCAAATCTCCGGCCATTGCTTCGTAAGTCAATGGACCGGGGATTTGTGCGTTTACCCCTTCTGATTTGAAGCTGAATTTTACTCAACCTCTTTTTTTATGAAGGGTAACATAAACCGGAACGTTGAACCTTTATTCTCTTCGCTTTCTACAAAAATTGTCCCACCCATCAGCTCAACCAGCTGCTTACAAATCGCGAGTCCCAGCCCTGTACCGCCATATTTACGGTTGATGGTCGGGTGCAGCTGTGAGAAGGATTGAAATAATAAATTGAGTTTATTATCGGCAATCCCAACACCTGTATCACGTACAGAGAATTCTAGCAAATATTCTTTTGAATCCGAAAGTGGAATGTTCTTAACCGATAGTGTAACGCTCCCATGCTCTGTGAATTTCAGAGCATTCCCTACCAGATTAACAATAATCTGCCGCAAACGGATCGGATCAGCCAGTAACGTTGTTGGAACACTCGTATCCGCCCACCACCGCAAGGCCAGCTTCTTCTCTTCGGCTTTAGGCGTAAATAAATCAATGATGTCCGATATCATCTCTCGAAGTTCAAACGATTCGGTTTGCAGCGGCATTTTACCCGCTTCCATCTTGCTGAAATCAAGAATGTCATTCAAGATCTGTAAAAGCGTGTAACTACTGCTTCGTAAAATCTCGACATACCCCCGCTGTTCTTCTCCAAGATCGGTTTCAAGTAAAAGGTCTGACATCCCTATCATTCCATTCATCGGTGTCCGAATTTCATGACTCATCATTGCTAAGAAATCCGATTTGGCTTGCGCCGCCTGCTCTGCAGATTCTTTAGCGCGAATGATTTCTTTTGCATTCGTGATATCACTAAAAGCAATAACTGCTCCTGAGATCATCCCTCCATCCATAAGCGGCGCCACCCGATAATTAACGAAGAGGCTCGTTCCATCCTTACGCCAGAAGATCTCATCGTCTTTCCTGCGGATAATTCCATCTGCAATCGTAAGACTGATCTGACAATCAGGGGTTGAATAACGTGAGCCATCGCCTTGGATTTGATGAATATATTCCATCAGCTTCAGGCCAACCAATTCTGTAGGCTGGTAACCTAACATATCCGCTCCCTCACGGTTAATAAAGAGCGTTCGTCCCAAATGATCTAGTACAAATATTCCAGCTGAGACGGAGTTCAGAATAAGATTCGCTCTCTTATTCTCGACTTCAGCAGCAAAAGTAGGTTTGAAGTTAGACTCAAGTTCTACCTTATCCGATAATTTAGCATGAAAAGAATCTGCCAATGCATTTAGCCAGTCATGCAGCCCTTCCGAATAATGATGATAGTTGCTATTATCCACTTGTATGATCGCGAATACCCCGACAATTCCCTCATCTATCGTTATAGGAATAAAATCCCCCCTCACGGCGTCTGCTTTGGGATTGTTCAAATCTTGCAATTCAAAGCTAGAGGGATTTCCTTGCAGGGCAGCCTCAAAGCTAGCTACATCAACAAGGTATAATCTTTTATGTGCTGTCAGACCTATATCTCGGAACGATGCTTCTGCACTGGATTCTAGATAGAACGTACGATTCGTTCCTACGCAGCGACCTTGCCGATCCAACACAAATATCAAATTAGGATGATGGTCATATAACGATTTATAAGCGCTCTCTTCCGAAAGCAATCGTGTTAGAATGGACGTCCAGTCTTTATCCACAATTCATTTCACCTCAGGCTCTCTCATCCATTATCATTACCCTAAAATGAACGGAAATCATCTTAAATTTTAAATTCTTCTATTTTGATCATTATAGCAAATATACTTTAATCGGTCGCAAATAAACACTAAATCCCCCTTTAGAACCCAACCACGATGACTTACACATCGTACTGAGATTCTTAAGAGGGATTTCTGTAAATATTTTAGGCTATATCTTTATGGTCAATATTGCGAATGGCCATATAGGCAATACCTGCTCCTAGCAATCCAAGCGAGATCGACACCGCCGCTAAATTACCTAAGCGCGCTTGATCAAATCCACCAGAAATTAGGGACGTAACTAACACAGCCGAGACGATGGTGGCTGGAACTGATTTTTTCTTCATTCCAAAGTACAATGGGATCAGAGCGATACCCGCTGCATAAAATGCGTTTGCACCCAACTTAAACAGTTCTGAAGTAATCATAGGAAGGTTTAACTCACCAGGAATAAGTCCTACAAACGAATTAAATCCTATTAGCATAGCGCCAACTACAATGTCTGACACAATGATAGCAACAAATGTGAAGGCGAACACTATCAATATTTTCGCCGTCATTAGCTTTTTACGTGAGATAGGATACATGAAGAGAAGAGTAATCGTGTTGTTCTTATACTCATCAATCACCAGCCTGCTAATAATAACGGAAGCGAAAATAATGTAAGCAGCCTTAACAAAAACGAACACACCCTCAAACATATCTGCATAAGAAGCGAATGACGGTTCATTCTCATTTCGATCCACGAATAAAACCATAATCATAAATGCAAGGATAGCGAGATTGACAATTGCTGCTCCTGTAAGAAGCGTCTTTAGCTTATTCTTCCGAATCTCCAAAGATATTAATTTAAGCAACGCCCTCACCCCCAATCAATTGTAAAAAATAATCTTCCAGTGTATGTTGTTTCTTGCTGATGCTTTCAATCTCCACGTCTGCTAGCACTAACGCCTTATTCAGATCACGTTGTGAGATTCCGCCGTCATATATTCTTATTGTAATATGGTCCAGCACTTTGAAATTATTGAGGCCAAGCTTTTGCTTGAGCACGTACACTGCTTTATTAATCTCATTCGTAACCACTTCGATATACTCTGTATTTTGACCGCGAATGGAATCCATCGCCACCTCTTCTACCAGAGCACCCTGCCGGATCACACCGATCGTATCAGCAATCTGCTCGATTTCCCCCAGAATATGACTAGATACAAGTAACGTCATTCCATATTCACGGCTGAGCATCCTGAACACTTCACGCATCTCTTTGATTCCCACAGGGTCTAGTCCATTAATCGGCTCATCCAGAATGAGTAGCTCCGGTTTCGTCATAAAGGCTCTGGCAATACCAAGGCGCTGCTTCATCCCAAGCGAAAATTGCTTCACCGGCTTTTTATCGATACCTGTAAGCTTTACCAGCTCCAGTGCTTCGCCAATCGCTTGCGGATCATAATAGCCCATGTATTCTCCATGCAGGATCAAGTTTTCTTTGGCTGTCAGCTTATCATAGAACACTGGATATTCAATGATGCAGCCCATCCGTTTGAGCATTTCATACGAATGATTTGTCATTTTTTCATTAAAAAACTCAATCTCGCCACTCGTCGGTTTAACGAGGTTCGTGATCATTTTCATGACCGTTGTTTTACCGGCACCGTTCGGTCCAAGAAAACCATAAATTTCACCTTGTTTAATATTCATATTCACATTGCTGACAGCTTCTTTGCCTTGGTAGGTTTTTGTTAAATTTCTTGTTCGAAGTATCGTAGTCATTTCCGTGCTCCCCTTTGTTTTCGTCTCGTCTTCCTTAGTTCTTATTGTACACAGCAGAATTTTCTTTTTTATTACTCGATTCTTACGAAAATCTTAAGCTGTACACAATTTCACTCCTTAGAAGCTTAGTCTGCGAAAAGAAAGGGTAAATACCGTTCTCACAAACGGTTGACTAACCAGTGTAATGGTTCCATTCATCTGCTCTGTTAATCTTTTGGTAATCGTCAGACCCAGACCACTCCCTTGATATGATCGATTTCTCGAGTCCTCCAGTGTATAGAGCCGTTCGAATACTTTATCCTGGTGAACTTCACTAATGCCTTTTCCCTTGTCCCAAACATCTATGTATACTTTGTTCTTATCACTATAGAGTTTCAAACCTAATACGCCTCCGGCATCCCCGTAAGTAATCGCATTCGATAACAAATTGGTCAGTATCCGGTCAAGCGCCTCTTCGTTTCCCATGAAATAAAGCGAGTCATCAGGGATCTCTATTTCTACCTCACTGCCCTTGGCGCTAAGGATATCATAGAAAGAGAGAATATTACGTCTGCACACCTCGCCTGCCTCCACACGTGAAAGATTGATTTCCCGATCCCCCGATTCCAGCTTGGCCAAATCAAAAAACTTGTTCATCAGATGGATCACTTCATTCGCTTTTTGGTGAATTGTGTTCATCATACGTTCCCGTTCCTCGGCTGGCATATGCTCATCCTGCAGAATTGTTTCAATATAACCGAGTACTACCGTTAGCGGAGTCTTTAGATCGTGGGAAATATTCGACAGCATATTACGCATGGATTTCTCCAGCTTCACGCGCTCAATGCTTCCTTTATGGTTAACGTCGAGCAGCCGGTTTAGATCAATTAGCACACTTTGCAGCTCTAAATTACTACTAAATAACAGCAGTCTTTCGTGTGAACCTTCGGCCATGATGCTACTTAGTTTGTCATGAATATATTTCAGGTCTTTTGAAGCTTTACGCGAATGCTGATATTGCCATCCAATGACCACGAGCAGGAGTACAATGATCACACTAAGCGCCATACTCATTATAGCTGTTCTCCCAGCTTATACCCGATCCCCCATAATGTCTTGATGAACTCTGGATGGGAGGGATCATCTTCTATTTTTTCACGTAATCTTCTCATATGTACATTAATAACGTTCTCATCTCCGAAATAATCATCTGCCCATACGCTAGCATAAATCTGCGCTTTGGTGAAGACTCTGCCCGGATGCGTAACGAACAGCTTAAGAATATGAAATTCCTTAGACGTTAACTTCACTTCTTCCCCGTTTTTTAGCGCAGAGAAATTATCCAAATCCACAGTCAGGCCACCAATGGAAATCTTTTGCTTCGCAGGAATTGGAGCTTCCGGTTGGATGGTGGGAGTAACATAACCCGCTCTTCGAATCGCAGCCTTCACTCTTGCAGCTAATTCGATCATTGAAAATGGCTTGGTAATATAATCGTCTGCCCCAAAGCCAAGTCCAAGTGCTTTATCCACATCACTGTCCTTGGCCGACATGATCAACACAGGAACTAGACTTTTCGCACGGATCGTCTGGAGAATATCCGTCCCACTGCGCTTGGGCAGCATGAGGTCTAATAATACAAGATCAAAAGGATTACTAGTACGGAATGTTCTTTCCGCTACTTCACCATCAAACGCCGTTTCCACTTCATAGCCCTCTTTTACTAAATAGGACCTAACCATTTCACTAATTGCTTCGTCATCTTCAATTAATAATATACGGTGCATGAATACTGCCTCCAATGATTTGAGAATGAAAATTAGTTAAAAACTTAAGGTATTTCTTTAAGGTACACGTGACTGCGGGGAATGTTTGGACTTCCGGCCGCTGTTGTCC
>NZ_NFVA01000106.1 GCF_002264395.1 Paenibacillus sp. VTT E-133291 | reverse complement strand
TGGAACAATCGTTGCAGATGGAACATTGGAGAAGCAAAAGGTAACCCTCTCACGCTGGAGGACGCCTTTTTGCTCATATTGTAGTTTTTAGTAATGGAAAATAAAATACGTGGATGCATTATATAAAAAACATGACTCAATTAAGCCCAATTTTTTCTAGGGCTTTTTTTGTTTGGGACCTCAGGATTGTGTTTGGTCTATACTTAAACTTTCGGGTCAGTTTTATTGTACGAACTTTAATGCAAGACAATCATGCCTATTGGATGGGGATTTTCCAAGGTTGTACTTACTTAATATCTTATAAGAAATTCTTGAAATCACAGAAATTTATCCGGGTAGTGGGATGCTATTATACAAATATAAATAAAGACGAGGTGATGATATGCAAGCAAAATTGGCAGCGGACGCCATTCCCCTCACCAAAAAGCGGAATTCATGGATAAGAACGATAAAAAAGTATAAAGTGATGTACGCTCTCTTGTTCCCGGCATTAGTTTACTTTGCCGTATTCAAATACATTCCTATGGCGGGAATCATTATTGCTTTTAAAAACTATAACCTAGCATTGGGACTATGGGATAGTCCATGGGTGGGATTTAGAAATTTCACAGATTTTATGAACGGCGTTTATTTCTGGGACATCATGAGAAATACGATTATCATATCCCTTTATAAGCTATTGTTCGGTTTCTCAGCTCCTATCATACTTGCTTTGCTGCTCAATGAGGTTTATACCCAATGGTTTAAGAAAATCGTACAAACGATCACTTATTTACCCCACTTTCTATCATGGGTCATTGTTTATGGAATGATGGTGGCATTATTAGCCCCAGGGGATGGTCTTTTTAATATGATTTTTAAGGAAATTGGTGTTGAGCCCATCTCATTTCTAACGGAACCTGCCTGGGGCAGACTGCTGATCATCTTATCTGAAATATGGAAGGATATTGGTTGGGGAGCTATATTGTACCTTGCAGCATTAGCAGGAATCGATCCAAGCTTATATGAAGCGGCAAGAATTGATGGCGCTTCCAAGTGGAGACAGCTTTGGCATGTAACACTTCCCGGCATTCGAGGCGTGATGATTCTGATGCTGATCCTTAAATTAAGCCATATTCTGGATGCTGGTTTTGACCAAATATTTATGTTTGCCAACAGCTTTAATCAAGAGAAGATCGACATTATCGACACATGGGTATACCGTGAAGGGCTCGAGCGACTTAGGATTGGCTTGGCTACTGCTGTGGGATTGTTTAAAGCGGTCATCGGATTTGTTTTAGTGTTGGCAGCGAATAAGCTCGCCAAAAAATTCGATGGGCAAATTTGGTGAGGTGGTTATCAATATGATCAATTTGACAATCGGAGAGAAAGTCTGGCAAGCAGTCGTTTATTTTATTCTTATTTTGCTAGCGCTACTTTGCTTACTACCCTTTCTATATGTGGTTGCTGTTTCAGTGACGCCAGAATCGGAAGTGTTAAGAAGAGGAATTGTTATTATACCAGAAACCTTTACCTTTCTAGCCTACAAAGAAGTATTCATTTCTCATGGTATCGGTCAGGCGTATAAAATTACATTGTTTCGAACGATAGTAGGCACTGCTCTCAATGTGTTCTTTACGGTAATAGCGGCATATCCGTTATCCAAAAAATATTTGCCGGGTCGAAGCCCATTTTTACTATTCATTGTCTTTACCATGATGTTTGGGGGAGGATTAATTCCGACTTATTTACTAGTCCGCTCTCTGGGATTGCTAAACAGTCCGTGGGTATTGATTATTCCACAGCTCATTAGTGCATTTAATCTGGTGATCATTAAAGGCTTTTTTGAGCAATTGCCTGCTGAAATCGAGGAATCAGCGAGGGTAGACGGTGCAAGTGAGCTTCAGTCGTTATGGCGGATCATTTTACCCCTGTCCTTGCCCGTCCTTTCCACAATTTCCTTATTTTACGCAGTCGGGCATTGGAACAGTTATTTTGATGCTATTGTTTATATCAATGATTCCAACTTAATGCCGCTTCAAGTGATCTTGCGCAACATCCTGCTTAACGTCGCAACACAAAGTGCTGATTCGCTTGCCAATACCGGAGCTGTTAGTACGTTCGCTATACAAATGGCAGCAGTTGTCGTGACTACAGTTCCGATTTTGATCGTTTACCCATTTATGCAAAAGCATTTTACCAAAGGTGTACTCTTGGGATCGGTTAAAGGTTAAAAAGCTATTCCAACCTGAGTTGTTACGGGGAAACCGTGATAATATAGAAGCAAAGGAGAGGTCATTATGCAACGTAAAGCGATTACATTGGCTATTCTGACAGCAATGGTCGGTGTGGGAACGGTATTGTCAGGATGCGGGGACAAAAAAGAGGTTAAATCGACAGCTTCGAGTAATTCGCAAGGCGAGCCAAATAAGTCTGAAACCAAATTGAAAATCTCGATGTTTAACCAAGGCACTTTCAACGCTGCTGCTCCGATTCCTCCTCGTGAAGAAGATATCCAACGTCAAATGTTAGAAAAAGCAGTGAATATCAACTTGGAAATGATGATTCCTCAATCCGGGCAAGCAACGACTAAATTAAATACGCTCATTGCTGGAGGAGATATTCCAGATTTGATCTTCTTGAAGAGCCGGGCTGATCTCGCGCAATATTATGACCAAGGTGTTCTTGCGGATTTGACACCGTATTTGGATCAATTTCCTGAATTGCAGAAACGTTTTAGCAACGACTCCTGGGAGGCGATGTCCTATCAAGGAAAAACCATTGGAGTTCCAGGTTATGATAATGTAAACGGAATCAGTCGAAGCTTCTTCATTCGCAATGATTGGCTGAAAAAACTGAATATGGAAGTGCCCACGACACCTGACGAGTTATTCGAAGTTATGAAAGCCTTTACAGAGAAAGACCCGGACGGTAATGGCAAAAACGATACTTACGGATTCATAGGCGGCATGAATAAAGAAGGCAATCTGCAAACCTACGGCTTTGATAGTTTGATGTGGATGTTTGGCGTCAATCCTCCCTCAGCCATTGATGTGAAAGACAATAAACCGGTGTTCCTGTTTACCGACCCAAAAATGAAAGAAGCACTCGCTTATATCAATAAAATGATGGAAGCTAAAGTTGTAGATCCAGACTGGGTGACGATGAATACTCCCGATTTGTTGGACCAAAAGTTATTTAAGGGTAAAGTTGGCTTCATGATAAGAGATGCCCGCAGGCTGGAACCAGATTATCAGCAGAAAATGAAAGAAATCAGTGGAGAGGTGCCGGAATGGATCGTCATTCCTCCTATGACAGGTCCTTATGGTGATCAAATTGTAGAGAGAAAATCGTTCCAAGGCAATTCATGGGCCATATCCAAGAAAGCGGATAAGGATAAAATCATTCGGATCTTGTCCATGCTGAATTATCTCTTTACAGACGAAGAAGCATATCCGAATTTTGCATACGGAATCAAAGGTATTCATTGGGATGTAGTGAAGGGCAAGATTAAGAATAAAACCTCCGAATTATCAAAGGAAATGAAAGAAAAGTACCTATGGGTTGATCATTATAGAATGCCGCGTCGCGGTGATGATGCTGAATACTTCAGCTTCCAGAATCCTAAGACGGCAGAAGCTTTTAAGAACAATCAGAAATACGTAGCGCCTACTTTACCCGGGAATTTATTGACCGAAGACCCGAACGATACATTGGCAGCTGACCGCCAACGTTTCATTAATGAAAGTCTGGTTAAATTTATGACCGGCAAAGATCCTCTTTCTAACTGGGACAATTTCCTCAATACGTTGGAGACCAAGTTTGATATGCAGAAATATAAGGACACAGTAATCAAGCAATTTAAAGAAGCAGGCTTAATCAAGTAAATCAAGTAGAAACGGCTTCGCCGTCCTTTTAAAGGACGGTACCGTTTCAGCGAGAAAGATAAGGAACATTTATGCGCGAAGCATATAAATTCTTATCTTTTAAACAAAGAGAGTGGCTATAAATAGCCCCTCTCTTTATTGAAATATAAGAAAGTATAAGTTTTACTTTATACTTTATCCTTCTATTTTTCGAAGAAACGCTTATCGTCCTTAAAAAGGACGCCGAAGGCGTTTCTTCTTATCATATGCTATTATTTGTTTAAAACAGATTTAAAAGGAAGATGATCGATGCGAAGAAGAATCAGCTTGCCTTTAAAGTTATTTTTTATCGTGTTTGCATTTGTATTAAGCTGCATAATCTTGATAAGCCAATTGTCTTATCACTATGTCCAAAAGGAAATAAGAACCACTGACATTTATTACACCAACCAAATCCTTGACAAGGTAGATCAGTATTTCACAGTTAATTTTTCCTCCTTCCAGACGATCCTGTTCTCGGTCGAAACATCGGTGAAAGCCAACATTGAGAATTCAGAAGTGATTAAAAAGCAATTAAGAGAGCTGTATGAACTCAACAGTAATTACGTCAGTAATATTTATTTGATCAAAAGCGATTTATCCATTCTAGGCGGGAGTACACCTACCCGAATATTCGATGAACCTTTAGCTGAAAGAGAACCTTTGTTTGATGCGGCTGACAAGAACAGAAGGACTACATTTGTCAGTGATCCTTACAAATCTAAATATTCCGGCTGGACCGTTACGATGGTTCGATATCTGAACAGTGCTCCGTTTCCTATGGCCATTGCGGTAGATTTGGATCTAAATGCCATTGAAGAGACCTTGTTCAAGATTAATAAAAAAGAACAAATGGATTTGGCTCTAATCACCGCATCAGGAAAAATCATTGCCGGATTTCCGGAAAATAAAGGACCCTTAAATATTCAAGATCATACTTTTTCAATCGGTGAAACGTCAGCGAAACAAATTCTGGAGACTACAGAAACAAGCCTTCAACTGCATACCAAGGATGGCATTGCGGTCTCCCTTCTGAAAAAACCGACTGAGAAATTCAACTGGACCCTCATCTCGATCAACGATGAATCCCGCTTGAAAGCTGCTTTGTCCAGATTAGAAACCTATTATATCGGGCTTCTAGCTGCTGGTCTTCTCTTAAGTCTGTTCATTTCCTTTTTTATTGCCAAATATATAAGGACCCCTCTCTATGCGCTCAAAACAAAAATGAAGCGGGTGGAGCAAGGCCTCCTCACAACTACAATATCGATTAACCGAAACGATGAGTTTGGAGATCTCTCCCGAGCATTCGATCGTATGCTGCAGCAAATTGTGGAACTGATACGGGGAGCAGAGCTACATAATGAACTTGAGCGGAAGCTGGAAATCCAAGTGCTTCAGTCTCAAATAAACCCTCATTTTCTGTATAACACGCTTGGTTCTATAAGCAATGTCATACGACTCGGACAAATAGAGAAAGTAGATGTGGTGATCGAGTCTCTCATTTCAATATTGGAATATGGGATAGCTGATGCTTCGGAGAAGGTATCACTGCGTCAGGAATTGCAAAATGTATCGGACTATATCGCGATCCAGAACATCCGCTATAACAGGAACTTTCACTTGATTGAAAATATCGAAGCAGATTTAATAGATTTCCCAGTTTTTAGAATGCTGCTGCAGCCCCTTGTGGAGAATAGTATCTTCCATGGTTATAACGGAGGGGGGATCGAAGGCCCTATTACTATTCATGCGTACAGGGAGGGCAGCAACGTCATCATAGAAGTAGTGGATCAAGGCGAGGGAATTCCAACTGATAAAATAAAGCATGTTTTGATTTCAGAACCGAGTGATGTGGAAGTGAAAAGGAAAAGAATCGGGTTAAATAATATTCATGACCGAATAAGACTTCACTATGGTGAACAGTTCGGGCTCCAAATCATAAGCATACCTAAGGAAACAACCCGTGTTCAAGCCTTATTCCCAGCAGGCTCGTTTAAAGGAGATGCATGATGGTGAGAGACTACACCTGCTTCATTGTTGACGATGAAGATCTAATCATTCAGAGATTGGAATTGTTTTTTAACGAGCTCTCCCATAGAGATAAGCGATTTCATTTAGTGGGAAAAGCGAATAATGGGCTGAAAGGGATAGAGGAGATCGTAAAGCTTAAACCGGATATCGTGATATCTGATATTGTTATGCCGCGGATGGATGGAATTTCCATGATTGAGCAGCTAAAACCAAAGCTTCCCCATACCCAATACATTCTTTTGACCGCTTATTCATCTTTTGAATACGCCCAGAGAGCTATTCAAGCCAACGTATTGGAGTACATTGTTAAGGTTCCGCTCAGGGAAGCGGATTTAGTTCGCGCTTTAGATAAGGCAGCCGGGATTTTAAATGAGGTTAAGAAAAAAGAAGCGGAAATTCAATCGTTAAACGTATCCGTGCTTGAAAATAAATATAGAGTCCGCAAGCAATTTTTTAACGAGCTTATCAGAGGCGAAATCCCTTCTCATCGGGCATCGGATTTTGCCAATCGCATGCAATTCCATTTCTTTCAAGCCAACTATTGCTGCTTCATTGTTGAAATGAATCTGTATGAAAGTTTCCGGAACGATTATTCAGCGTCAGATCAACACATTTTGAAATATGCGATTACGAATATAATCGAAGAAACTGTGGTGAATGGTGGCAGGGGTGTAGCTGTAGATCTATCCGATAATCGTTTTATTGGCTTTCTTTCCTGGGAAAATAATCGCAGTGATATGGACACGGAATATGCTTGCCATTCATTGGGCAGTCAGATCGTCTCCCATTTACATC
Source organism: Paenibacillus sp. VTT E-133291 (assembly GCF_002264395.1). Lineage (GTDB taxonomy): Bacteria > Bacillota > Bacilli > Paenibacillales > Paenibacillaceae > Paenibacillus_AQ > Paenibacillus_AQ nitricinens. The sequence continues at coordinate 12,259 of NZ_NFVA01000106.1, read as the reverse complement.
AATATCTGAATCAAAGGGTATCCGTCGCTTTTGGAGGTCCGCACCGAGGCTGGGAATCCATCAAACAAGCTTACATGGAAGCTAATAACGTGAGTGAGGATTTCTATTATCATGAAGAGAAAGTAGTCAAAACCCCCATGCATCGGTTCCAATACCGTAATGACAAAAAGGAGGCCTTTCAGCTGAAATTGGCTGATTTTCTCACATGGGTACAAAGGAAAGTTTCCAAGGAAGAGCTGGAGGAAGAACTCTCTGATTTAAATCAATTTGTGACGAATTATAAAATTCATAAGTCTATCATGGCACCTATGCTTCAAGACTTGTACAGAGACATTACTGCGAAATTTAAATCGGGGAAATCGTTGACCACGGATGTATCAGAGTTTCCTATAAAATTCATGACATTTCGGGAGCAGCTTGCCTATATTGGCGACTTCACATTCGAATATGTACACGCTGGCCAACTTTTACATCGTATAGAAATCATGAGTGCTATGCGATTTATAGAGAAAAACCTGAAACAGAGATTAACGCTGGAGGCGATTGCCGAGGAAGTTAATTTAGCTCCATCTTATTTTAGCAGCTTATTCAAAAAAACAATGAACGAGGGCGTTATCAGCTACATCAACCGCAAAAAAATCCACTTAGCTCTCGAGCTGTTAAATGTTCAGGATTATTCTATATTGGAATTGTGCGAGGAAGTAGGAATTGTGAATGAAGGTTATTTTTGCAAATTATTTAAAGAATATACGGGTGATACGCCTAAGCAATACCGGATAAAAATGACACGGTATGAATCCTAATAAGGTTGCAAAAAATGTATGAATTTCTCGCGAAATCATGTAAAAAAAAAGTCATCAAAAAGCTTACCATGATAGAAGGATCTAATCATGGAGGTTATCAAAATGGAGCTTATTAAAGCAGATGTAACTGTCGTAGGCGGAGGTATTGCTGGGATATGCGCTGCCATTGCTGCCGCACGCCAAGGGCTGCAGGTTTCACTTATTAATGATCGGCCGGTTCTTGGGGGAAATGCGAGCAGCGAGGTCAGAGTTCATATCAACGGGTCAGCATATCTTGGAAACAGTCCATCCTATTATGCACGCGAGGGCGGATTGGTGGAAGAACTCAAGTTGAAGATTTTTCACTATAATCCGTTATACAACAAGAAGCTGATGCTTTCGCTTTCGGATACGGTCTTGTTGGATATGGTTTATGCTGAACCTAACATTTCTCTATTTCTGAATACATGCGTGCATGAAACGGGCATGGCGAACGGCAGAATTAAATGGGTGGAGGGCCTTCAATTGGCTTCCGAAAGAAAATTCCGTTTCGAAAGCCGAACCTACATCGATTGCTCCGGGGATGGAGTTGTCGGATATCAAGCAGGTGCTCTCTTCCGCTGGGGGAGAGAAGCGAAGCATGAATATAAGGAAGAATTGGCTCCTGAAGTGGCGGACCATTTCACCATGGGCGATACGATCCTGTTTCAAGCCCGTGACGTAGAATATTCCGTTCCATACAAAAGACCAGGCTTTGCATATGATATTACGAAGTTGGCCTTTTTTGATAGTATCAGAAAAGGCTTAAACCATCGGTCTTTACCTAGAAAAATCAACGGGCTTGGCGGATTGTGGTGGCTGGAATACGGCGGACATATGGATATTATCAAGAATAATGAAGACATCGCATTGGAACTGCGGAAATTGGTGTACGGAATTTGGGATTATATCAAAAATAGCGGCGAATTTGATGATGTGGACAATCTCATCTTGGATTATGTATGCCCAATCCCGGGAAAACGGGAGTCGAGGCGGTTCATTGGGGATCACATGTTGTCTCAGAACGATCTCGCCGCGAAGCCGCATTTCGAAGATGCCGTATCCGTCGGGGGATGGTATATGGATATACATGCTGCTAAAGGCATCTATGATGAGGGGCCGGCTACAGCTTGGAATTTCGTGCCTGGCTTGTACAATATCCCTTTCCGCAGTTTATATTCACAAAATATTCCTAATCTAATGTTCGCTGGCCGCAATATAAGTGCTACCCATGTGGCATTCGGATCTACGAGGGTAATGGCAACCTGTGGTTGTATGGGTCAGGCGGTTGGAACAGCTGCTTCGTTATGTTTGAAATATGAGGTGGACCCCGCAACGATAGTCGAAGCTCATATGGGAGAACTGCAAGAGCTGTTGCTTCGAGACGGGCAAACGATTGTAGGGCTTCAAGAGGAATTGAATCCTTATTTTGCTGATGGATTAACTATTCATGCCTCGTCTCAGCGCAGCTATGACAATGTTCATCCAACCGAAGAGATTTCCTTGGAGAAAGGGTTATGTTTAGTCTTGCCGATTCAGACATCCATGGCGAAAAGTGTACGCATCAAAATTAAAAACAGGTCCGAGCATTCGGAAACTTTGCAGGTGAAGCTGTTTGGCGGGGAACGGAAAGAAAATTATATTCCGACCAGCGAGTTAAAAGATTACCGCTTGGTTATTGCAGCCGGTCATGACGACTGGATTACGCTTAACTTGGGCTGCAAGAGACCGGCTGACGATAAAATCTACATCGTATTGGAAGGTACGGCAAGCCTTGCCGTCTACGTCAATGAAGAGAAATTGACAGGAGCGGTTAGCTTCTATTATAGACCGGAAGAACCTTCCAGGCTGAAGAAATTCAATAAGAGCATTTGCTTTAAGGAGCTATTGCCAACCCAGAATATGTATAATCCCGAGAATGTCGTCAACGGCTTCTCCAGACCTTATGGTCTACCGAACGGCTGGATTTCTGAACGTACGGAAGAACAGGAATGGTTGGAATTCTGTTTTGCAAGCCCCAAAAACGTAGACGAAATCCATCTCGTCTTCAATTCACAGTTGGATTTGGAGCATTTCAACGACCCGATCGAGTCCCTTATTCAAGACTATGATATGACCTTGACCTTAGAAGACGGAACCGATAGGACAATCATAACTCGTGGAAATTATCTCACGCTGAATAAACATAAGGTGAAAGCGAAAGATGTAACCCGAATCCGCTTCGATTTTTGTGCAACTTATGGTTCGTCTTATTTTGAAGTGTTTGCTGTAAAATGGTTTGCTCCTAAATTTGATAAATGAGGTCAGGTGAGGTCGCGATGAAGGAATTATTCCCTCGTAAAGGACTCCCCAATATAATTCAGAAATTGGAAAATGGGGATACCGTAACAATCGTCTATTTCGGCGGTAGTAATACCCGTTCTGAAGGCTACAGGGTCATGACGGCGGATTGGCTTCGTGAGAAATATCCTAAGGCGGAGATCCGCTCTGTGAATGCAGGCATTAATGGGACAGGATCGGATTTGGGCTGTGCCCGTTTGGAGACAGATGTACTGCGTCATCGGCCTGATCTAGTATTTGTTGAATTTGTCGGTAACGATGGCGGAGATCCCGAATCCAAGGCGCGGATCGAAGGGATTGTCCGCCAGATCCGCAAACGGAGCCGGTTTACCGATATCTTATTCGTTTATACGCTGAAGGAGCGGGATGTGGCCTTATTTCAGTCTGGGGAATACCAGAAGGGGGCTCTGATGCAAGAGGAAGTGGCCGACTATTATGGTATTCCTTCAATTCATCTGGGTGTAGCGGTCAGTCACTTGGTGTCGGAGGGAAAACTCGTTTTTACCTCAAGGGAAGACGTGTCCATTTCCGGAGCAGTTATTTTTACGCATGATTCGATCCATCCGACTATTCCCGAAGGACACCAGATCTATACGGATACGATCACCCGTTCATTTGAGAAAATTAGAGAACTTCAAGATCATTTGGGAAGGTTAGTACATCACTTCCCTCAGAATCCGTTGGTTCCAGCTAATCCTTGGGAGTATGCAACCATGCTGTCACTGGATAGTCTTACTACTTTTTCCGCAGGATGGTCATACATGACTCCCGATGATTTTGCTTTGGTGCGTGAGTACAATTGGTTGTTCCCCGGTCTATGGCGAGCAGTCGATCCTGGAGAGGCTATCACAGTGCAGTTCGAGGGAACCCATATCGGGTTATTCGATATCGGGGGGCCTGATTCTGGCAGATTGAAGGTGTCAGTGGATGGTGGGGAACCCTTTCTTGTTGATCGATTCACATTACACAACGATCATAATCGAAATCAGTATGTATTCTTACCGGAGCTCCCGAATGGAAAACATACAGTTCGCTTTGAAATCGATACCGAGAAGACAGACAAAGCGGCCGTGTTTGAGGCATGCGGCAATGAACGAAGTAGAGAGCACGTTAGAAAGCATCCAGATTGGTATGATCAAACGGTGATTCAGCTTGGGAAGTTGTTATTGGTGCAGCCGCCATTATAATTAATCATTAGGCATTTTACAATTGGTAAACCTATATCATAACTGACTGCAGTTGAGCGGTCAGTTATGATATAGGTTTCTTTTTGCTTAAAATCTTATAAGAAATTCTTGAAATCAAAGAAATTTCACAGTGATGTGACATGCTATGATAAAAACGAGAGGATTAGCCAGAAGGATAAGGCTAATTGCTTCTTTACGATCTTCGAACAAAGGAGGGCACCATTATTTTGAAAGCGTTATCAACATAAGGGAGGCTGTGAGTTGTATGATAAAAAGGAAGCTGTTTTTCTTAATCGTTTTCATTGTGACGATAGTAGTTCCTTTCAGCCTAGTCGGGATAAGGACCGCTTACGCAGAGCCTTTACCGTATAAGACGATTATCATCGATGACGGGAGCATCACGATCAATGATGTTGTGACACCTGATGTGGATAACGAGAACAACGGCTATTCGGCTCCAAATTGGACCACAAGTACAGGGGTGAAGGGATATGATAACTCCAGTTCTAAATATACGAGTACAGCAGGCAGAACGATATCCTGGAATCCTCGATTGGAAGCGGGAACGGCGAAAATTTCATTATACAAGCTTAACTGGGAAGATAAAGCAGATAGCAATGTAAAAATCGAAATCGTTCATAATGGAACGACGGATGTTTTCTTTGTGGATTTGCGACCTTCATTTGGTGCCCCTGCGGGATGGGTGGATTTGGGAGAGTACTATTTTTCCGGAGTTGGTAAAGAATTCGTTAGATTAACTCGGTCTACCAGTACAACCAGCACGATAATTACTCGTGCAGATGCGGTCAAGTTCGAAGGGAATATTCAGCAAAAAGAGCCGCATAAGACGATCATCATTGATGATGGAAGCATCACGATTGATGATGTCGTCACCACTGATGCAGATAACGCAAATAACGGGTTCTCCGCTCCTTATTGGACTACAAGTACAGGAGTGAAGGGTTATCATAATTCCAGTTCCAAATTTACCGATGCAGTAGGAAGAAGTATCACATGGAATCCGCGATTGGAAGCAGGGACGGCGAAAATATCATTCAACAAGCTTGATTGGGCGGATAAAGCAGACAGTAATGTTAAAATTGAAATTGTTCACAATGGGATTACGGATGTCATGTTCATGGATCTGAGGCCCTCGTCGGGCCCATCGGCCGGATGGGTTGATTTGGGGTCCTATTATTTCAGTGGTGATGATAGCGAATTTGTCAGACTGACTCGAACGCAACCTACGACCGGAAAGATCGTTACGCGGGCCGATGCGGTCAAGTTTGAAGGGAATATCCGGCAGCAAGCTCCGCCATTGCCTCCTCTGCGCAGCCGTAGATTGGCGAATCTCAGTTACACGGAAAAAGGCAGTATCGAGAATTCCAGCTACAAAGTAACCTTCTATGAAGCAGCTTGGGATGGTGGCAAATCCATCGTTCGTGATTTGTTCTACAAGGACACGGATACGGGGAACTGGGTGCCTGTCAATAATGTGGCGGAAAGACTTGAAGAGCAGTGGGTCATATTAGATGGGAATGCCGGGAGTTTAACCAATTACTACGATACGATGAACAAACGCTGGATTACATTCGACGAGATCGATTTCCCTGACAGCCACACGGCGATATTAACCGATACTTCACATGGTAGTGATTACGATTTACAAGTGAACTGGTCCATGTCAGGGGACAAACCTGATGTTTCCTTCACCTTCACACCCCGCCGGGATGGCAATTATGTGATCGGCTATCAGTCTTTCACAACAGAGCAAATCTCAGGCGTCAATGAAGTATTAAATGGTTTCAGATCACACGCCAAAATGGTAGGTTCGGTGGAATCAACAAGCTTAAGGGAGCTAAGCGCTCCGATGAGTCTGGTGGAAAAGAATGACGGTTCGGGCAATCCATTGACGTATGGGGTATTTGTACCTTCGGATGAGCTTCCGGTTGAATTTGAACCGACGGGAGGTGTTACGAAACAAAGGCTTGGCATGAGCCTTGTCAACAACGAAGGCAGCGTGCAGCCAATCTTGTATGCTCCTCAATTTGGGACTTATTCGCAAATGACCGCAGAAAGCACTTATCAATTTCATATGGGACTAATCGCTCAAAAAAGCAATTTGTATGAGTCCTACGCGGATATTCTTCGCAATGAGTATGGTTATTCCGCATACCGGGAAAATGTATCAGATCAGTCGCTTACTGACGCGATGTTCAATATGATCGATTTACTTAAGATAGAGCCGCAAGGGGATGACTCTGTTGATTATGTCCCGTCACCCAGCGGATGGTGGAGCCGTGCCAAGGGCTTTATTGACATCGAAAACGAGGATAGCGTTCGAACAAGCTCGAATGCGGTTCTTTTGGGGGCTTACTATTTGACTGGGGATGACCAGCTTTACGATACGAGAGCGTTGCCGTCCGTCCAGTATGGCTTATCGCGAAATGGTATAGGTTGGTCGCCGACGCAGAAGCCAGTATACGGTGTGCCGTCGTTATGGAAAATGGCAACCTTGCCGTTTGATTTTTCTAGCGTAGCCGCTGTCAATCAAATGATGGGTACTTCGGCTGGAATTGGGGCGCTGGCACAGGAAGAGTACCTCGTGCGTGACCCTGACCAGAAAGACCGGGGTCCTGTCATTCAGCCCCTAATGATGTATCGTATGACGGGAGATGCGCAGTATTTACAGGCTGCCAAGGATGCAGCCGACAGCTATATTATGCAGCATATTGATACGCCTGCATCCGTTAATGTGAGTAAAAATGAGTTCATTTATTATTATAGCAAGCTGTGGATGGAGATCTTGGAGCTTTACGAGGAAACTCAGGATCCCAAATACTTGAATGCCGCTTATAAGGAAGCCAAACGGTATGCAACGATGTTTGTTGCTCGTCCGGTTCCTGAAGGTAGCGTTACGATTCCGCAGCCTGAGACGTATAATTACGCGGAGTCGTTCCATTGGCCGGAAAGTGGTAAATATCAATATCCTCGGATCAAGCTCCCAGAAGATGTAGCCGGAGGCCAACAAGCGGATAGTTGGCTTGTTTCTCCCAATGGATTGACGTTTGAAGCGGGAAGTACAACTGGCTATTATCGGATGAATGCGCAGGAAGCTCCATTCATGCTGAGATTGTCGCTCTATACAGGTGATAAACTGCTCCAGGATATCGCTCATAATGCGGTCATCGGACGATATTCCAGCTATCCAGGTTATTACTATAAGGGCTTCGCCGTTAGTCAACTTGAACCAGATTTTCCTCTGAAAGGCCCAAGCGGGGCTACATCCATCTATTATCACCATATACCGGGACAGCTCGGACAAACGATGGATTATTTGATCAGCGAACAATCATTGAAATCGAATGGGAGTATTTCATTTCCTTCGGTATTTGAAACGAATTTTTTATGGTTTAAATATCATCTTTATGGGAATAAACCGGGTCATTTTTATGGTAATTCGGACGTTTGGCTATGGATGCCCAAGGGGATTATTCAGACCAACCATCCTCAATTGAACTGGATAACGGGTGAGAGTGGGGATAAATTCTACATCGGGCTAAGCAACGCATCGTCAGCCGAAGTTCAGACTCCGATCGAATTGAATGAACAAATCATTGGGTTCAACCCGGCACAAGATTATACCGTAACGATCATCCGCGACAATGGCACACCAGAGCAAGCGGTGATGAGTGATGGAATCATTCAAGCCACGGTTTCAAGCAAGGGAATAACCGCTATCATTGTAGAAGGACTAAACATTGATGTGCCGCTGCACCAGGTCAGAACTGCTGATACATCGGATGCAAGCTATTTCTTCGATATCCACAGTCCAATAGATGCGGTTAAAGGCATGCTGATCGTTAAGCCCGACATAACGGCCTACGATGCTTATGTGCAGGCAAAAACTACGAAACCAGCGACAATCCATTATTCCTTGGATGGCGGGGCTACGTATACAACCATTCCAGATACGATCTATCCGATGGAATGGTCGATACGGGTAAACGATTTATCCCAAACCTTCACTTATTATGTGGAATCGGACGGAAAACAGACTCGCAAGCGGACTCTCTATCTGCCTGATCAGGTAACCGAAACTCCAGTTCAACCGGATTGGCAGGAGGGTTCATCTATCATTGTGGATAATACAGAGGCAGAGACAGAAGGCGTCTGGATACGGGATACAACGGCTAACGACTATTACTATGATAACTATGTGTATGCCAAATCGACTGCCGGCACAGCGACAAGCAGAATGGTTTGGCGACCTGAGCTACCGGAAAGTGTTACTTACAGTGTGTACTATAAGCTTCCGCAAATAACCGCTGCCAGTGAAAATTGGGCAACGAATGCCTCATTTACCGTTTATTATAGCGGAGGCTCCGAGACGGTTACCGTAGATGAGACAGCAGCCAATGGGACTTGGGTGTACCTGGGTGCTTATCCTTTTGCAGCAGGCGATAGTGGGTACGTGGAATTAACCAATAAGGCCAATAAGTCACGGGTAGTTGCCGATGCGATGATGTGGGTGGACCCGAACAAGATACCGCAATTGGAGTCTGCGGTGATCCTGTCGGATCGGAACGAACTGCAGATGACTCAAACCGCACAACTAAGCGTAACCGGCTATTTGGATAATGGTCTGATTGGTGATCTATCACAGGCAAATGTGCAGTATTTCGTTGATCGAACCGATCTGGCTGAAGTGGACAGTAGCGGTTTGTTGACCCTTCTAAGTCTCGACGGGGAAAAGGATCACATTGAGGTATGGGCTACTGTAACGATTGACGGGTTGACCTTAACAACACCGCCTTTGACAATTACGATCAGGGACTTAACGGTTATTGTCGACAGCACGAATACGACTGGGTTGTACACGACAGAAGGGTCTTGGAGCCAAAGCAATTTAGCCGGATACAAAATTGGGGTTAAGTCCCGTTACTCTACCGTTCAAGGATCATCAGCGACGTGGAAAGGCCAGTTTCCAGAGGGGAAATATACGGTCTCCATCTACAAGCTCGTCCATACGACAGCAAACGATAATTATGTCAAAGTGGAAGTGAAGCATCAGTCGGTTACCGAGGTCACGTATATCGATGCAACCGTCGGCTCGTCGGGTTGGGTTAATCTAGGAACGTTCGACTTTACAGGAGACGGCAGCGAGTATGTTCGTTTAACCAGGGTTACTCCGACAACGGTAGATCCCCCAACTCTGCCTGCTGATATGATCTATACGAGGGCTGATGCAGTCAAGTTCGAACGGCATTCCGTTAGTCCGGTATTGTTTGGTCTGCCAGGGAAACCGAAACTTTCGAATAATAGCAGTGAGTTTCTGAATGGAAGCGGAACAACGGTAAGTGATAAGTGATATCGTAAAATAATCCTATGAGCTGAGTGGATGAGACCGATCCATTCGGCTTTTTTATGAAACTATATTAACAAACGATAAAATGGTCTTAACTGGAAACGATTCTTAAGATTGTGTTAATCTGTCTAATAGTGAACTCCATTAGAGAGAGGGTTGTTACTTGAAAAGAAACATATTATATATTGAAGATAATGAGAAAATAGGCCAATGGGTAAAAGAAGAATTGGAGCAGCGGGGGTTTTCAGTTCAGTGGCTGCTTTCTGGTGAAGGAGCCGAAAAAGAAGTGAATCAGCATGAAATCGTTATTTTGGATATCATGTTACCCGGTTTAGACGGATTTACTGTAGGAAAACGATTAAAAAAGGCAGCTCCTGCTGTTCCTATTTTGTTGTTATCTGCTCGAACATCGATAAATGATAAGGTAGATGGGTTACAGTTTGCTGATGATTATGTTACGAAACCATTCCATACGGATGAATTAGTTGCGAGATTAGAAGTATTAATCCGCCGAAGTGGCAGAACACATTCCGGACGCATTTCATTAGGTAATCATATTGAAGTTGATCCAGGACTCCAAATGGTATATGACAAGCGCACAGGAGAAGAAATTATACTGACAGGGAAACAACATCAGATTCTAATGTACTTCTTACGCCACCCTAATCAAGTTTTACCAAAAGAACAGATTTATGAAGCCATTTGGGAAGAAACATACATAACCGGTGATAAAACATTAATGGTACATATCCATCGACTACGTCAGAAGTTGGAACGTCATCCAGATTCACAAGAGATTATTGAAACGTTAAAAGGAATAGGTTATCGGGTGAAGCTATGAAACACAGCAGATCATTATTTCGCCGTTTTCTAAAAGTGCATTTTCTATTTATCTTCCTTCCTCCAATTGTGCTTATTTTCTTCTTTACCTTTTTTGGGTTTTCTGTCAATGAAGAACCTCTGACGTTAAATCCATTTTACATTACACTATTTTTGTTTGGTTTTATTATTGTCGCATTTATTGTCTCCTCTTGGCTGTTCTTCTTGAGACTTCGTAAACGTCTTACCTGCTTACAGGAAGTCATGTCATTTTCAGCTAATCATAACTCCTTTCCTAAACCGATTTCTGTTCAAAGTGATCGTATGGATGAAATAGACCAGTTGGGAAGTTCTTTTAATTGGATGATTCAGCAGCTTGAAGACAGTCGCAAGCGGGAATATGAAGAAGAATTATTACGGCATCGGCTCATTGCGAATTTATCTCACGATTTACGAACACCACTTACCATATTGAGAGGACATGTCACCAGATTAAATAAAGAAGCAGTAAGTTTAGAAGGACAAAACTCCTTAACAGAGATGAATCATACGATTACCAGAGTCGGAGATCTGATGGATGATTTACTTTCCTACACTTTGCTTACATCAGGGAAACATCCTTTTGTACCCATTTCAACAGATATTGGACGTTTAGTAAGAGCATCTGTTGCAGCATGGTATCCTGTATTTGAAGAAAAAGAAATTCAGATCGATGTGGATTTACCGGCAGAGGAGACTTTTTATTGGGAGGCCGATCCACAATGGATGACACGGGTTCTGGACAATCTATTTCAGAATATTCTTCGCCATGCAGCAGAAGGGAAATATGCAAACATTGTGGTTGATGTAGAAAAAGAACAGATCATTGTTGCAGACAGAGGTCCAGGCATGGATAACTCTTCCTCTGAGCGTGGGGCGGGGATTGGCTTATCGGCTTCAAATTATATGCTGCAAAAAATGAAGCTGAAAGCTGACTTTACATCAAATGAAAATGGTACAAAAGTAGCTATTGGCCGAGCTTAACCTAAAGTTAACCCAGAATTAAACGGGCTGATAGCCGGGATGTAACTTTGCTTCTTTATAATAAGAACCATAACAGAAAGGAAGTGTTATGGTTGCTTACCATTAATAACTTAGTCAAACATCGCGGAAAACAAGTAATCTTATCTGGTATCAGTTTTAATGCTAGACCCGGTAGGGTAACTGGGTTTCTAGGTCCCAATGGGGCAGGTAAAAGTTCTACACTCCGCATCCTGCTTGGATTAGATCGTGCCACCTCAGGGAGTGCATTCATTAATGGAAAGCCATTCGCAGAATTACATAATCCTCTAGCAACCGTAGGTGCTGCACTTGATGGCTTTGGAGCTCATCGTATGCGGACCGGACGGGCACACTTGCGTTGGATTGCTCGTGCCGCAGGATTGCCTAGCTCACGTGTCGAGGAGGTTCTGGAAATCGTAGGCCTTACTAATGCAGCTGGGAAAAGAGTTGGCAATTATTCTCTTGGCATGGGGAGAAGACTTGGAATGGCGGCTGCACTGCTTGGTGACCCCAAAATATTGGTTTTAGATGAACCCGTAAACGGGCTTGACCCCGAAGGAATTCGCTGGATTCGGACATTTTTACGTGAACGTGCTGAGTCAGGAAACACGGTCTTACTATCCAGTCATCTAATGGGAGAGCTTGCAGCGACTGTTGATGATGTGGTGATTATTAAGCATGGA
>NZ_NFVA01000141.1 GCF_002264395.1 Paenibacillus sp. VTT E-133291 | reverse complement strand
ATCCCTTAACCTCAGTCCATTTATGGCCATATTCACTGTTAACTTCAAAAGAATACTGACACTACTAAAGTAGAAAACATGAAGTAACCAAAAAAACAAAGGTGAATTCTCATTCCTAGGTGAAAGGAAATTCGCTTTTATCTATTTTTGGGTGTTTCACAAAGTTAAAAGCTAGTCTTTTTCAGTGGCCTCTCCTTTGGGTCGTAGGGCTTTTTTGGATTCCCTGTAGTGATCGTAATAAGTCTTGGCATTTGAAAAATGTAATGATTGCGATAGAGGTAAATAAGGTATCGGTAGAGCGTATGATGTTTCTTCTTGCGGGTTTAGAACTTAGGGAGGGTAGCGACAGGGTGATGAATACCGATGCGCTTATGCTTGCCAGCTTCAAATCTGATGAGGCAGGGGTCTGTTCTAAAAGTCTATTCTATTTGGAAGCGGTTAGGACGATGGATTAACACCCAAAAAAAGCTGCCGGCAATTCCCTTATGTGGGGAACTGCCGGCTTTTTTGAATTGACAATTCCTGTAATACCATCCGCTATGCTTACTTTGATAACTCTACAAAACCTTCTCCAAACACATCTCTTACATCATGAATGGTGAGGAAGGCATCTCTATCCGCATTTTCAACGATTTTCTTGAGTGTGGGCACTTCCTGTTTGCTAATAACAATGTATAGCACTTCTTTGGGCTCTTGGCTATAATAACCTTTTCCTTGCAGAACGGTCACGCCTCTGTCCATGATCAAGTTGACCTGTTCGGCGATTTTGTCCTGCTGCATGGAGATAATAGTGACTGCTTTTTTAGGATTCAGTCCTTCAATGATAAAGTCCATCACTTTTGTACCGACATAGAGCATAATGATGGTTACCATAAGCTTCTCTGCCCCAATAATGAAGAAAGAGGAAAACACAACGATCAAATCAAAAAATAAGAGGGCGTAACTAATATTCCAATGGAGATATTTGTTGGCTATTTTTGCGAGAATGGTTGTACCTGCAGTACTGCCGCCAACCCGAATAATCAGCCCAATGCCTGTTCCGACTAGTATGCCTCCAAATACCGCATTCACAATTAATTCATTGGAATGAATATTCCAATCGTGGGTAAGGTGCAGAAATACGGAATTGAGCAACACAGCGATAATTGTATATATAATCATCTTTTTATCCAGGAATCGATAGCCGAAAATCAGCAATAAAGCATTCACTATTAAGTTGACTAGACTGGGAGACCATTGAAATAAATAATAAAAAATAATGGAGACCCCAGTAACTCCACCCTCACCGAGTTCATTGGGAATGACGAATACGTTGACTGCTAAGGCAAACAGAAATGCTCCAAGTACTAAGTAAAATAAATCGTTAGCTAATTTTTTTATCATCGTTACCATCCTTACATTTTGCAATAATCAAAATACTATATCTCATATGGGTGAGATTAGGCAATCTCTTTTTTTCGAAGACTATGAACGCATAGCAGTCTGAAAATCCCTATTAGTATTATGAATATGCAAGATTCTGTATAATGGATAAGTTCTTATAATTGACGCGGCCGCTAAGAACAATCTTGTGTTTAATGGAGCGGTAAGAACGTGGATGTCTACCGGGCCGATTGAAAATTACAGAATTAGATCGGTTCACTTGTCAAGCGGCCTGATGCTTATTCATGTCCCTCTAATTAATAGTATAATAAGAATATAAGTGATAGGAACAGTTTATAAAAAGGAGTCAGAAGCATGAAATGTCCTCACTGCAACAACGAATTGAATGAACTCCCACTATGTTATGGAGTAGAAGCACCACAATACTTTTACACGGTGCCAGAAGAGAAAAGAACAGAACTAACAGATGATTTTTGTGTCATTGATGAACAACATTTCTTTATTAGAGGACATATCGAAATACCGATCATTGATAGTCATGAGAAGTTTATTTGGAGTGTTTGGGCATCCCTGAGCGCAGAGAACTTCTTGAAATCTAATGAATTATTACTTGTTGAAGGAAGAGAAGAGGAAGAGCCTTATTTTGGTTGGTTATCGACCGAGCTTTCAATATATCCATTAACAACCTTGTCTTTAAAGACAAGGGTACATACACAGGAAGTTGGTGCTGTTCCATTAATGGAATTAGAACAAACGGATCATCCACTTGCAATTGAACAACGAGAAGGAATTTCTATAGAGAGAGTAAAGGAAATTGCCCATCTAATCAATCATGGTTAATATTAGTGGGAATTAGCATTGGAAAAAGTAAAATTGAAGCAAAGAAGGCGAATTCCCATTCATTATTGAATGGAAATTCGCCTTTTTTAGCGGCCTCCTCAGTACTTATTAGGGATAGTTCTACCGACTTGCACTTAGGTGTGATGTATGATCGCATCGACATCGACAAGCAACTAGAGAAAAACTGGTTAGCAGAGGAGGAAATTATCTCAGCGCTTATTAGGTACTTTGAAACTCACACGGATAGTGCTCATAAAGAACTAGAGTTATCAGTGAACTACATGCTTTATGAAAAGTGAAGTTTTGATATGGATAGCTATATAGCTGATCAAAAGAATAGAGGGAATTTTGGTACTTGTGAGGGGTTGATTGGTGTTATGCTTGACAGTTACGAACCTTATATAGATGCTTTGGATGAAGATGAGAAGCCCAAGGTTATTTTCAAGTATCAGATATATAGCGGAGACTATTCAATAAGCAAGAATGTCGAAGACTACAAGAAAGCTGCTCATGCCTTCTGGGACAATTGGTATCCAAATGGATGGGAGCGTTAATATCTGTTACGTTAGACACATACACTTATCAATGCGTTGAGATATCAGGTGTCTTCCTATGTCAGAGACGAATGAGGTTAGAGAGATTAACATCGTCCAGATTCATCCAGCCTCAACTTTCTGGGCATTTTGAAATCGAGCAAGTCTTTTTAAGCCCAATGTATCCTGAATTAGGTCATAATCCATTCATTTAGAATAGCAGCGCATATTATGTTTAAGAAGTAAAAGGAGGGGATATGCAATGAGCTATGGAGTTGGAGGCAGATTTACTTCTACTGGAGAAATTTTGGTTCTTTATATCTTATTAGTAATTGTGTTATCTGCTTGTTTCTTTGTATAATAGCAGGCTATCAGAAAGAACAATAGCCACTGTTGCAAGGTTATTGTTCTTTTTTTGCAAATGTTGATGGACAAGCCAATCCTTTATTTCGTTCCAATAATGAGAATAAATCCGATGTATTCATGGTAACGGTCCATTATACTGTTGTACTTACTGATCACTTCCCAAATCGTGTGGTCAAGAAAGGATTCCGCATCCATTTGTTGATAATGGTCTGGATGCTCTGTAAGATCCTCACTTGATTTAGGGAACAAGAAGGGACCGTCTATCTTTGAATGATAAAATCCCATTGTGTTTACTAATGCTGACCAATCATTAAAGTCCCATAGATTCTCAATATGATAAAAAGTACTAATCACTTGATTGATTTCTGTAGACATAGGTTTATATTGAATCATTTCTCTATCAAAAAGCTTGCCTCCAGTATGCAAAACCCTATAATATTCCGAAAATGCCTTTTCTGTATCAGTGAAAATGGATACAGATTCAACAAGAATCACATCAAATGACTCCTTAGGAAAAGGAAGTGAACTTGCGTCACCTACTAAGAATTGAATTGAAGAATTCTCTTTATCAGCCCGTATTTTAGCTTTTGAGATCATTTCTGGGTGAATATCTATACCTATTACATCATGACCTTGTGCAGCTAAATAACAAGATGTTCTGCCAGTACCACAACCAACCTCAAGGATTCGGGAAGCAGGTGGTAGCGGATATTGTTCAAACTGCTTTAAAGTTGCACTAAACCCTCCAGGGTGAGCATTTCCAACACCTAATTTAGCAAGCATATTCAAATATTCCATGAGTGTAAATTCCTTTCACTGCAGTTCTTATTTTATATTATGAAAAAAAATAAACTTTGTACCGCAGTGCTCAATATTACTGACTTAAGGACATACATAAAAACTTTCGGTTATTTTAATTCAGATTCAGATCGTTAAGTAATATACGATATTGCTAGAAGATCTGTTTTTTTTGCTTGAAAGGATATATTTGTACGTCGTTCTTTAAGTAGTCTTCGACAACAAGTTTGGGTTTTATTTAATTTATTCAAGAACACTTGAAAATAATGTAAATGTAGGATATTGTAAGTGATAAGTAGTAAGTAGTAAGTAAATCAAAACGCTCACCATACGGAATAAATATCATCCAGTAAATACGAATTTATGGATAGGGGTGGATGGTTATGATGGATTTAAAATTAGCACCAAGTTTTGCATTGCTCGCGCTTAATGGACAGAGAAGTCTTCATATGACTACTGTTAAGAAAGTATCTTTACGCTGCATGGCCGCGGCGGTTGTATTGGAGCTTTACTTAGAGGGATGTTTATCACAATCTGAGAACAAGATCACTTTGCCTAAAGCAAAACTTGATCCATCTCATTCAACACTTTATAGAGAAACGGTTCTACAACCCTTACTTCACAATAGCGCTGTTACGGAGGGTGACTTAAATTGGTGGTTAAAAAAGGCTTCGACAAAGTCTAACCATCAGTTAAAAAAATTCGAAACGGCGATTACAGATTATCTTAAGTCAATGAATTTACTTGAAGAAATCCCAAGCCTGTTAGGGAGCGACATGTATTTTGATTCTGCTGAAGTTGAAATTAAAGCATATCGCAGTAAAATGGAGGCGTACACAAGCATTACAGAGAATATACGGGCAGAGATTTTGGAAGAGGGATCAGTAACAGATGAAGTTATTTGTATGCTGTGGCTACTTCGTGAATGTGGATGTATGCATGATTACTTCTCGAAGAACGAACTTGAAAAGGTAAATATCAGATTTCATGATCTATATCAAAGTAACTTATGGGCAAAAACATTATTTCCAATTCAAATTCATCATGGAATTGAGTTAGGGATCAAACGGTTTCTAGAATTGAAGACAAAGTTTGTGAAGACGGATGTCGGTGGTAGTATTAATTTTATTTTCCCAGCCCTTGAGCGATCACAAGCTGTCTTTATAGAAACAGAGTCTTGGTTTGATAATTCTAGTCAAAGACTAGACGCAGTGATTACAAGATTAATGTCGTGTGGACATGAAATTAAGGCAATAGAGAGAGGATCAATTGCGACCCTTAAAATTGATAATTTGTTATACGATGCGATCCCGCATTTTGTTATGATGAAAGTGCCAATTCAAGGTGTGCGTCTTGTTCCGAAGCGCCCGCTGTAAAGGAGTTGGTTATCCATGTCTAGACAACGTTCTATGGAGAATATTTTGGCTTCAGAGTATGTCTCTATAGGTGAATTGGTAAGAATCACAAATGCTCGTTATAGTACACTTAAACATTATACAGAAGAAGGCATGCTTCCCTTTGAACAGGCCGAGGAGAATTTAACACGCAGATATAAAAGAGAGGAAACCGTCGCACGTATTCTTTGGATCAAAGAGTTGAAAGCAGACGGTTTATCGATCCCACAAATGAAAGAAGCTTTAGGAATGAATTAAACATCGGGATTCCCGGTGTTTTTTGCTTTTTTAGTCAAAGAATTTAACATCCTCTGATAACTTCGCACCAATCATCCGAACGAAATGCTCAGCCGCAACAGACAGCTTTCGATCCCGTCGTACTGCAAAGCCTATACTGCGAGGTAACAACGGATCGTCTAGCTTCAGTTCATAAAGTATTCCACTATGAAGATCCTCTTGCACGAAAGAACGGCTAATAAAAGCTGCCCCATACCCTAATCTAGCGAACTCTGCTAGCAGTTCTATACTCCCCAATTCGATATCTGGGATTACCGATAATCCCTTAGTCGCAAACCATTGCTCAACAAATACTCTAGTGCTGCTCCCTTGAGAAAATAGGATTAAAGGCAGCTCTGACACTTCTCTCATGGTTAGTGAACGACTCGCTAATTCTTGATAGGCTTCTCCTACTACAAAACAATCCTCCAGCACAGCCAGCGTCTGTATATTTAGCAGTGGATCGTGAAGAGGCATATGGACAAAGGCGCAGTCGATCTCGCCATCTTTTAAACGCTTAGTGATGTCTGGCGTCTTGCCGTGAGAGAGACGGATTCGTATACCTGGGTATGTGCTATGGAAGATGTTCAACTGCGGCAACAAAAGATGCTTGATCAGATAATCACTGGCTCCGATTCGTATTTCTCCCTCATTTAACTGCTTCAAGCTCTCCAGATGCTTCTGTGCTGAATCCAGCATGGAAAAGGATTGCTCCACATATTCGAATAGCGCTCGCCCTTCTTCGGTAAGCTCTACACCTTTGGACAGCCTGTGAAACAGCTTCAGTCCTAAGGCTTCTTCCAATTGTTTAATGGCATAACTCACAGAAGGCTGTGTAATATGCAGTTCCGTTGCAGCTTTTGTTAAATTACGATGACGTGCCGTTTGCCAGAAAATACGATACCATTCCAAGTTGAACATGTGGTATAGATCACCTCTATATCATTATGGTAAAAATCCAATTTCATTTATTACATTTCATTCATTATAATCAGGCTAGAGGAATAATTCAAAGGGGGGGATGAAATGGAATCCAATCAACCGGACTTAGAAGCACGTTCTCCATGGTCAACGAATAGCGATAAACACATAGTGAAGATTAGCCCAGCGAAAGCGGAAATCAATGGGACGATAACCATATCAGGAAGCAAAAGTCTGACGAATCGGGCCTTGGTAATCGCTGCTTTGGCTGAAGGACGTTCAGAAATAAAGGGTATATTAAAAAGTGATGATTCTTACTGGTGTATTGATTCGTTAATGAAACTGGGGATTCCCGTTATGATAGAAGGAGAGACAGCTGTTGTGGAGGGATGTGGCGGCAACTGGCCGAATCCGACTGGTGAGCTATATGTAGGAGCGGCAGGTACGGTTGCAAGATTCTTACCCGCTGCACTCGCGGCAGGGACGGGTACTTGGACAATGAATGGAAGTAAACGACTCTGTGAGCGTCCACTCGCTCCATTACTCGACGCATTAACGACCCTTGGTGCACAATTTGAGTATAAACAAGTAGAGCGCTGTTTACCTTTTACATTAGAGGCAAAAGGTCTGCAAGGAGGAAGGGCTACGCTGCCCGGCTCCACTTCAAGTCAATTTATTAGTGGATTGCTGCTCGCGGCGCCGTATGCCAAGGACCAGGTGACCGTGTATATAGATGGAGAAGTTGTGCAAAGAGATTATGTCGAGATGACCCTTGCCATGATGGCCTCCTTTGGTGTAACACCAGAAGCATCTCAGGATGGTCAATCGATAACGGTTCCTACAGGAAAGTATCACGGTCATACGATCACTTTAGAGCCTGATGTATCCACATGCTGTTACTTTTGGGCTGTTGCGGCGCTTACGGCAGGCCGTGTTCGAATTGAAGGAATCAATGCAAGCCATACAAGTCAACCTGATATCGAGTTTTTAGACGTTCTGGAGTTAATGGGCTGTACCGTTCTTCGTGGGGAGAATTTTGTTGAAGTACAAGGTGTCCCACGGCTTAAGGGTGGATTCACAGTGAGTATGAAGAAGTGGTCGGATCAAACACTAACCATGGCTGCTATGGCTATTTTTGCAGATGGTCCAATCACGCTAAAGGATGCCGCACATATCAGACATCATGAATGTGATCGGATAGCCGCGATATGCGAGGAAATAAGTAAGCTCGGAATACGTGTGGAAGAGTTTGAGGATGGTCTAACGGTATATCCGGGTCAGCCAATCCCAGCTTTACTAAATTCTCATGACGATCATCGGATGGCTATGGCGCTTTCTTTAATTGGCTTGAAGATTGAGAATATTCAGATTATCGACCCTGGTTGTGTCTCCAAGACCTGTCCAGATTATTTTGACCGTTTGTCAGCGTTAGGCGTACAGGTCCAATACTAACTAAGGAGTGCATATATAATGGCAGGAAATACATTCGGTGAAGTGTTCAAAATTACAACCTTCGGTGAGTCACATGGTGTGTCGGTAGGTGTCATAGTGGATGGTGTAACACCTGGTGTCGAGATTAACGAAGCGTATATACAGAAACAGATGGATCGGAGAAAACCGGGCCAATCTTCAGTAACTACTCCTCGTAAAGAATATGATGTTGTCCACATACAATCAGGAGTATTTGAGGGAAAAACAACAGGTACGCCGCTTTTTGTAGTTCTTCAAAACCACGATATGAGACCAGAAGCGTACAGCGAGATTCAGGACGCTTTTCGTCCGGGCCATGCCGACTTTACTTATTTAGAGAAATACGGGATTCGGGATCATCGTGGAAGCGGACGTGCTTCTGGTAGAGAAACTGCGGCAAGAGTGGCTGGAGGTGCGATAGCTCGTAAGTTGTTAGAGAGAAGAGGTGTACAGGTAGTAGCATACACGCAAGAAATCGGAGGCATAAAGTGTGAATCCTTCGATGAGGGAATGATTGAACAAAATGCTGTCCGCGCTTGTGATCCTATTGCAGCTGAGAAGATGATTAAAAAGATTGAGGGGTTAGCCGAGATTGGAGATAGCTGTGGAGGTATTGTGGAATGCCGTATTCGTGGCGTGATTCCGGGTCTTGGAGAGCCGGTCTTTGATAAATTGGATGCAGAACTGGCGAAAGCTATGCTGTCCATTGGTGCTGTTAAAGGGATAGAATTTGGAGCTGGCTTTGAAGCGGCAACGATGCTGGGTAGTGAGCATAATGACGCGAGGAATAGCGATGGCTTTCTTACTAATCATTCCGGAGGAATCATCGGGGGGATTAGCACCGGACAAGAAATCGTATTTCGGATCAGTGTAAAACCGACGTCGTCCATCTCTGTGCCACAGCAAACGACTAACATTAAAGGGGAAGAGCAAGAGATACGCACCGAAGGCAGACATGATCCTTGTATTTGTCCGAGAATCGTACCTGTGGTAGAGGCTATGGCTTGTTTAGTACTGGAGGATCAATACAAACGACAAGCTGCTATGCTTGGATGATATAAAAGCGGCATGGCCCATTAGCACATATTGCGCTAATGGGCTTTTTACTGTTCACACTTCGATTTTACCCCATATAGAAACTTGATCTAGTATATTATGGAATTAGAAAAGCGGAAAAGAACTTATGCAATACTAAATAAAGGAGGGGCGTTAATGGACAACGACAGAGCACCAGTAATATTTCAAAAAGAAACAAAGAACGGGTTGAAAAAGGTGGTTTTATGAGAATATTCACGTTAGGAATTGTAGTATTGATGTTATTTGTTTTAAACCCTACCGTAATAAAAGACAATCCAAATACAGCTATATCGAAGATAGAAGCATCTGTTGAACCGTCAGAGAAATTAGTGGCAGAAAGCTTAAGTGAATTGGTTAATCGTAAATTTTCTATAAAAGAAGATCAGAACAATGAAGAAGATTATGATTCTATTGTGACCTTTGGAAAAGCCTTCGTTAATCTTTATACCGGAGCTGTTGCAAAACAAGAAACTGTATCCTTTGAGAATTACATCTCGAGTGCAAATCTTCTTAAATTCACAGATAAAATGTTGGAATTAACACAAAAGCAGGCATTGAACGGTGCCAGTAGTGTGAATTTCGGTCTCGATAATGAGTTTAATGAAGAAGTGATTAATAAAATTGATAAGAATCTTTACTATCTGAGCTTACCTTTTTCAAACGAAGGTTCTGGATTGACTTGCACACTGTTAGTTCAATCTTCAAATAAGTCATTGGAAATTGTTGATTTGTACTTTGGCTACAAAGATGGTGTAGATACTTTCACAACGGGTCACCCTGCGGAAAGAAACTTTGACAATCCACAAATATGGGATGACCAAGAATGGGTGGATGGTGTTTTTGAAAAGCTTGAACAATATGAAGCCGAACTCTCCGTCAAGTAGACAGTAGAAGAATAGAGATCCGAGCAGCAACTTGCTTTCAATATTCAGCGGTAACAATAAAAGCAGCGGTATGTTAAGGCTTTAGTTTCCCGCCCTAGCACCGCTGCTCCATTATTAAGGTATTCTAATCCAATTCTACTAGTATCTCAAGGTTTTACCCAGGAGCCCTTCAGATCCATTTCCCGGATACAATCGGCCGAGTCATTCCTGTTGTCGTTAATCATTGGGGTAACTGGGTACACCTGCATTTCATCTGCTGAATAAGGCCGCAGAATCGGATTCAGTGCTTCCAGATCATTTGTCTCCTCATCAAGCCATCGAGTGATATCCTGTGGGGACAAAATCGCCGGCATCCGGCTCTCAAATTCGCTAATCAGTGGATTGGCATCAGTCATGACCAGAGAACAGGTACGAAGAGGCTCCCCGCGCGTATCCCGCCAAATTTCGTATAG
>NZ_NFVA01000188.1 GCF_002264395.1 Paenibacillus sp. VTT E-133291 | reverse complement strand
TAACACAAGTGTAGTAACGCTCACAAAACTTTTAGGAGGGGAATATATGGACATCAAGCGCTATATGATAAAAGACACAAAAGAAATCCGGCTTAACAAGCTGGATCCGGATGACACAGGTGTTTTTAAATCCAAAAAAGAAGTGGAAGCTAAAACAGAAGAGCTTAAAGCACGTTTGGCAGAGCTCCAAGATATTTTGTTTGCTCAGAAAAAGCATTCGCTGCTTGTTATTCTGCAAGGAATGGACTCCAGCGGTAAGGATGGCACAGTTAAGCATATTTTTTCAGGCATTAATCCGCAAGGATTTATAGTTACCAGCTTTAAGAAACCATCTCTAGAGGAAGAGGCTCATGATTTTCTATGGAGAGTTCATCAGAAGACACCCCCTAAGGGATATATCTCTGCATTTAACCGCTCGCATTATGAAGATGTATTGGTACCGCGGGTACACGGAGGGTTAAAAAAGGATGACTTGAAGCGTCGCTTTCGTTACATACGGCAGTTCGAGGAAATGCTGGTGGAAGAGGGGACGACTATTATCAAGCTTTTTCTGCATATTTCTAAAGAGAAGCAGCTAAAGAAGATTAAAGAACGGCTTGAAGATCCCAAAAAACATTGGAAATTCGATGCAAGTGATCTCCAGGAGCGGGAGTATTGGGATGATTACCAAGAAGCATATGAAGATGTTTTCAAGGAATCTAGCATAGATAAAGCACCCTGGTACTGGATACCCGCCAATCATCAATGGTACCGCAACTATTTGACCTTATCCATCGTTGTAAAGACACTGGAGAGTCTGGATCTGAGCTATCCGAAGCTGAATACCCCCACACCAGACATATCGGAACTCATCTCTCCACGTCATTAATCCTTTGGTCAGATCAACATCCATTACGGCACCAGAGATTGAAATGTGTTTTTACAGCCCAGCTGCGTCCTCAACGGCATTACTGAGTGAAGCTGAGTCGCGAACTTCTTTACCTTCGGCGTTGCTTTGACTGATCAGCTCAGAGACGGTAACGAATTCATAACCTTGTCTGCGGAGCTCATCGATAATGAGTGGAAGTGCTTCATGTGTTTGTTTACAGGAATCACTGGCATGTAGAAGGACAATATCACCTGGATGCGCTTTTGTCGTTACACGCTTCACGATATTGTCTACGCCGATGTTCTTCCAGTCCAGGGAGTCTGTATCCCATTGAATGACCTTGTAACCGAGATCGCTGGCAACCTGAAGGACTCTTTTGTCAAAATCACCATTAGGCATACGAATCAAATTGGGTTCAGTACCGGTTAATTCGGTAAGTACGGTGTGAGCCGTTGAGATCTGTGTACGAATTTCTTCGTTGCTTAGTGTGCTGTAATTGACGTGTTTATGACCATGACTTCCAATTTCAAAACCTGCATTTTTGATGTTAGTTACAATGTCTGGGTGAGTTTTACTCCATGGTGAAGACAGGAAGAAGGTGGCTTTGTCCACTTTCTTGTCTTCAAGTACCTTCAAAATTGGTTCGGGTCTTTTCTCCCCCCAGCTAATATCGAAGGTCAGGGCAATCAGCTTCTTCTCTGTGGGTACACTGTAGATCGCGGAAGGTCCGGATTCAGAAAAAACGGTTATGTTTCCCCTCTCGACATAGACAACTCCAGCAGCAAGAAGCACAGCGGCGAAGATATAGATGAATCGTTTAATCTTTTTGCCGCTGAATACATAAAAAGAATTCATAATGACAGCGCTCCTCTCCCATGCGAAATGCTTGTTTGTTCTAAATGTATGCTCGTACCGCAAGGTTATGACCTAAGAAACAGAGATCACTATTTCAGGAGGGTATTTATGTTGTCGTTCTTCACGTTTATTAAAGATCTAAAAACAATCCGGAAGGCTTTATTGCTATCCTGTCTGCTCTTCGCAGTAGGAGCGGTTGTAGGGTGGGTAGCTACTAGCAGTCTGGAGAAGCTATTGGTTCAGCAATTAGAGGGGCTCAGTGAAATCAGTGGCAGCCTTAGAGATTCTTCTAATCCGCAATGGAGCTTCTTTGTATTTATATTTTTGAATAACAGCATCAAGGGTGTTCTTATCATATTTTTAGGAGCGTTGTTCGGTATACTGCCAGCCATATTCTTATTTATTAACGGAGCGGTTATCGGCTATCTGATTCATTTATCAGCACTGCAAGGACAGGATTTGTTCGAACTAATAGTAAAAGGACTGCTGCCACATGGGATTATAGAGATTCCAGCGATCATTATTGCTTGTGCATTTGGACTTCAGTTCGGTGGGAAAGTACTTTCAAGTATATTTAGCTCATCCACTAAAAAAGAGAACAGAGGTGTAGACTGGACTTCATTCATGCGTCAAACACTTACAGCATCTATTTGGACAGTAATCCTGTTATTTGTAGCTGCCATCATTGAAAGTACAATTACTTTTTCGCTTTTATCATAAAACCTCCGGGAATGGAGCATACCATTAAAACCATTCATCCAAGGATTGCCTAAAGGTCAGAAGTATATAATCGTGGAGAAACCATAAAGGGAATTTTTAATAATTATGGTTATAAAAAGAGTACTCCGGTTAATCTAGTGTAGTAGGATCTTAAGGCAGCTTTCTCCATGAGATGGACTAACTAATTATGTACAAGGGGTTTTGGGTTTTAGTGAATGTGTTACTTGCAACTTCATGAAGGAGGCCAAGCATATGTTGGGAATGTTGTTCAACGAAAAAGAATGCAAGGAACTGGATTATGTTTTGCGGAAAGAACTTGATGAGATGCTGTTAGATTTGAGCGATCAGCGCTTGGACCAAAATATCAGGCATGCCATCGCCAATAGATATAAGACTGTATTTCGTATGTATGCTCGTTTTGCTCCTCAGAAAGAACTTTCCAAGTATGCGTGGGGTGGACGTTCTTCTCAGTATAAACACTAAGGATAGGCGGTAAATGCAAGAGTCTTATATGAATTTAAGATTTTTTAATAAAATAGCTTGACTAAAAAGGAGTGCTCGTGATAAATTATATCTCGCGCTCCTTTTGCTTGTGTAAAAGGGAAGCGAAAGGCAAGAAAAATTGAAAAAAACTTTTTCAAAAAAAAGACTTGCCAAACAATGAAACACTGTGATATATTATAAAGGTCGCCGCTGACAAACAACGACGACGAAATGAGAGACATTGATCTTTGAAAACTGAACAACG
>NZ_NFVA01000111.1 GCF_002264395.1 Paenibacillus sp. VTT E-133291 | reverse complement strand
GGAAGATGTCACAGATGTTGTATTTCGTCATGTGGTTAGTGCAGCTGCAAAACCCGATGTGTTCTTCACGGAATTCGCAAATACAGAATACTACTGTCACCCTAAATTAAAGGTAAAGGAAAGTGTGCTTACTCGATTAAGGTTCACGGAAGATGAACAACCGATGGTCGCTCATATTTGGGGCAATAACCCGGAGTATTTTGAACGAATGAGCATGGATATGAAAAAACTTGGTTTTCGTGGTATCGATATAAACATGGGATGCCCAGTAAAAAACGTCGCAACCAATGGAAAAGGTGCTGGATTAATTCGACATCCTGAAGTGGCAGCAGAAATTATTAAATCGACTAAAGCTGGTGGATTGCCGGTTAGTGTTAAAACAAGATTAGGATATAGCGAAATTGATGAGTGGCGCGATTGGTTAGGAAATGTATTGAGACAAGATATTGTGAATCTGTCCATACACCTCCGTACAAAAAAAGAGATGAGCAAAGTAGATGCACACTGGGAGCTCATCCCCGAAATCAAAAAATTACGCGATGAGATCGCCCCAAATACGTTGCTAACCATTAATGGGGATATTCCTGACCGTGCAACAGGCTTAAAATTAGTAGAGCAATACGGGGTTGATGGAGTCATGATTGGCCGCGGTATTTTCAAAAATCCATATGCTTTCGAACTAGAACCTAAAGAACATAGTGTGGAGGAGCTTCTTAACCTTCTACTTTTTCATCTAGATCTTCACGATAAATATTCAAAAGAGGTTGAACCACGTCTGTTTAATCCACTTCGAAGCTTCTTCAAAATCTATATTCGTGGATTTGACGGAGCCGACGAACTAAGAAACCAATTGATGGAGACGAATGCAACCGATGAGGTACGTCGTTTAGTACAACCTTTTCTGGATGCAGATTCGGAATAATATGTAATGCAAAATAAATGGCCTCAGTTCTGAATTTCATCAGACTGAGGCCGTTTTTATTAAAGATGTCTTACTTCCACTCCAGCTTTGGCAGTATTTCTTTTTGCAGCTCACACATTTCATCGATCATCGCACAAGCTTGATAGTAGGTTGGTGCTTGCGGATCAAGCAGGATCGCTTGTAGCAATTTTGTTCTCGACTCTTCAAGAAACGCCTCCAGTAACAGCTTATGGATTGTACCTTGAATATGGATCATTCCGATAATGGCAGTTGGCAGCTCAACCGTCATTGGCTTAAATACGATACCCTTTTTATTAACGATCGCTTGTGTTTCAACAACCATATCCTCTGGAAGTCCTTTAATAGCGCCGTGGTTTGGCATATTAACAGCATTCAACTCGATTTCATCGTCGAAGAAAATCGCTTCAATAATTGGTATTGCGTATTCATTACTAATTTGAACCTTATCTTTATCAAATAGATAAGCCTGCTCAGACCACTGCAATTGATTCAGCGTATTCTCGAATAAGCCTTTATCCAAAGTACTGCCACTTGCACAGTATACAAATTCAGGTGTTCTGGAGTCCTTCTTCCACAGCTGCTCGCTCATTGGATTGTAACGGAACTGCAAAGGTAGTCCAGCATAGAAATCCTCTGCCCAAGAAATATACTCTCCACAATGGTTAGTCCCGGGGTAAGGGTAGTAGCCATAAGTATGGTACAAGGTTCTAGATAATCCAATATGATCGAAATGTGCCAAACGGTTAGCTTGCTTTTCTTTGTCATGGAATAGAGGGTATAAATCCTCTCCCGTACTCTTGTTCCAGATCTTCGTAAAGAAGCCAAAGTGGTTCAATCCGCCGCCTTCAACTGCAATATCTTTACTATCCATCTCCATGAATTCAGCTAGCTGATGAATCCCCATGTCTAAACCATGGCACAAGCCTACCACTTTGATTGAAGTTAATTTGGAGATGGCTTCCACTAGCTTCGCTTCCGGATTCGTATAGTTAATTAGCCAGGCATCTGGACATACCTTCTCCATTGTCTTTGCAATTTCCAGCATCGGACCTAAATTTCTCAAGGTGTGGAACATTGATCCTGGTCCGCCGTTTTCTCCATATAGCTGCTTGCTACCGTAACGGCGCGGAATGTGGAAGTCTTGTGACCAGTAATGATATCTTTCTACCTCAATCGCAACGATGGAGAAGTCAGCCTCTCTTAAGGCATCTTCCAAATTCGTCGTTTGCCAAATCTTCGCAGGATGAGAAAATGCCGTAAACATTTCGCTTGCATACTTGTACGTTCTATTCACATTCTCTTCTACAATATCCATAAGTGCGATTTCGAGTTCTACTTGATTTCTCAAACGTTCTGATAACACGAGATCTTGAAGTGCTCCTAGTCCAAAGGAAACACTTCCTGCTCCGATTAACGCAACCTTCAACTTTTTCATGGTCTTCAAGCTCCTTTTCATATTACGCCTCAACTATAATGACTGATCAATATACTTGGCGGCTGCAGCATCTAAAAAGAAATCTATATGATCATAGCCGAGCAATTGCTGAGCAGGCAGCTGTGCGTCAGAGTTTATGAAGATTTCCTTCACGATATCAGCTTTGCGCTCTCCAGTTATGACGACAACAACTCTTTTACTCCTTGCAATCTGTTCCAAACCTAATGTAATGCCTTGCTTTAATTCAGTCTGCTCATGAAAATATTTTTGAGCGACAGTCTTTGTTGTTTCCGACAGCTCCACAACACTGCTGTAATTTAATACTGGGCTACCAGGTTCATTTAATCCGATATGTCCATTCATACCTACGCCCATCAAGCTGAATGAAATCGGGTGTTGCTCGATAAAGTGATCAATTCGTAAACATTCCTGCTTCATATCCGGCGATGTTCCATCAAAAAACACAATCTGTCTGCTATCCAGTGAAATCTGGGAGAACAGATCTTGATTCAACATCTGATAGCAGCTGCCTTCAGAGCTCTTGTCAATGCCAACCCACTCATCCAAGCTAACGATGTTAAGCCTCTTGATTTTCAATTGGAGGTCCGCATCATCGGAAAATTTCTGATAGCTTTTTTGTGGAGTACTCCCTGAAGCCAGGCAGAACACAGGATGCTGATCGGTAAATAAATGATCTTTCATCTCTCTGGCAATTTCTTGTGCTACTTCCTCTTCATTCTCAAAGATTTTGATCATGTTGTTCACTTCCTTCTTGTTTACTCCGAAATAACATTAATCATCTCTTGCTGGAGAATAAGTGTAGCTGCTCCGATGGCTGTTGATTGAAGTAACTTACTCACCGAAATTTGAGGAGTCCACTCCGTATATTGCTCGACATAGCTTTTCGTGCGGTCCAATATGCGTTCCGGGAACAGCGTTACCGTTTTACCGCTAATAATGACCTGGTCGATATCCAAGATGCTGATCATATTGGTAATCGTTAATGCCAGATTCTTCGAAACATAATCAATACAAGCTTCTACGTCATTCGTTGAATTCAAATCATATGTGCTTAACAAATACTTAATGGCTAATTTGCTTTCCAGCCAACCTACTGAAGATGGCGTACGTTTATATTCTGAATCAAAGCACATATACTCCAGCTCCCCTGCACTTGCATTAACGCCGCGGTGAAGCTCTTTGTTAATAATCAGGCCGCCTCCGACCCCATCACCTGCAGCAACATGAATGAGACTCGTCAATGCTTGATCTGAGTTTTCAAGATTCCGAAATTCCGCCACAGTCGCTGCGTTCACATCATTCTCCAGAAGAATGGGTAAGTTTACTTCGCTCTTGAGAGTTTCAATAATCGTTTCATACATAAAGTCGTTTTCTTTATTGTGATGCGTTCTCATCCGGATCGATTTCTTTCTTGTATTGATCGCAGCATCAACGCCAATACCAATCCCCAAGACAACACTATCCGTTTCCTTCGCTTTACTCTTCAAATACTCCACAATCTCTATAAATATCGAAGTGAAGTGCTGGCTATAGAACGGAATATCTGTTTCAATCGAATACGAATCTATGATCTTGCCGTGCAGATTAATAAGTACCGCTGTAATTGTACTGCCAATAATCTGTATTCCGATTGTCGTATAGCTGTTTTCATTAAATCTGTAAACCGTACGTTTTCTTCCCAAGCCGCCAGAGCCTTCTCGACTTTCACCAGTGACGGTCAATAAACCAATCTGTTCAAAAAAGGTAACAATCTTGCTTACAGTAACAAAGCTCATTGCCGTTTTTTCTGTAATCTCAACTTTCGCCAGTTCAGGATATTGAAGCAAAATGTCGAAGACTATTTTTCTATTCTCATCTTTAATATCATTGGGTAAAAATGATTTCATATGTCCTCCATATTATATTATTAATATAATTAATAAATAAAGTTAAATAACTAATCAAAAAAGATAGGTCATCACTTACTGACCTCTTGAATTCATTATATATTCACTGTAGTGAACGTTCAAGTGTATTTATTTAACTTCCTTAAATTAATCTGTTCTCTATCTTAATATCACCAGCAAGTGCGTGCATCTGGGTACGCCACAAAAAGAAGCCTCTTATGAGTTTAATGAACCCATAAGAGGCTTCTAATCAATCCTATTTCAAAGCTTTACAGCCTTATTACATCATGCCGCCCATTCCACCCATGCCGCCCATATCAGGCATACCTGGTTTTTCTGGTTCTGGCTTGTCAGCAATTACTGCTTCAGTAGTCAAGAACATAGCCGCTACGGATGCAGCGTTTTGAAGAGCATAACGAGTTACTTTCGCAGGGTCAACGATTCCAGCTTCGAACATGTTTACCCACTCATCAGTAGCAGCGTTGTAGCCGATCCCTACAGCTTCTTTTTTCAAGCGGTCCACGATAACGGAACCTTCTTGACCAGCATTAGCAGCGATTGTGCGAACTGGCTCTTCCAGAGCACGCAATACAATGTTAACGCCTGTTCTTTCGTCGCCAGTTGCCACAACAGCAGCAACAGCAGCATATACGTTCACAAGAGCAGTACCACCACCGGACACGATACCTTCTTCAACCGCAGCGCGAGTTGCGTTCAGGGCGTCTTCGATGCGAAGCTTACGCTCTTTCAATTCTGTTTCAGTTGCAGCGCCTACTTTGACAACGGCTACGCCGCCAGCTAATTTAGCCAAACGCTCTTGCAATTTTTCTTTGTCGAACTCGGAAGTTGTTTCTTCCAGTTGAGCACGAATTTGGCTTACGCGAGCATTGATGTCTGCTTTGTCGCCGCTTCCGTCTACGATTGTAGTATTTTCTTTGGTTACGCGTACTTGACGTGCGTTACCCAATTGCTCGATGGAAGTAGTCTTCAGATCAAGACCGAGCTTCTCAGTAATCACTTGGCCACCAGTCAGGGCAGCGATATCTTGCAGCATAGCTTCACGGCGGTCGCCAAAGCCAGGAGCTTTAACAGCAACAGCGTTGAATGTTCCACGCAGTTTGTTCACGATCAGCATAGCTTGAGCTTCGCCTTCGATATCTTCAGCGATAATAACAAGCGGTCTAGCTTGTTGAACGATTTTTTCTAGCAAAGGAAGAATTTCTTGAGTGCTGCTGATTTTTTTATCAGTGATCAAGATGTACGGGTTCTCCAGAACAGCTTCCATTTTATCCGTATCAGTAATCATGTACGGGGAAATGTAACCACGGTCGAACTGCATACCTTCTACGACTTCAAGCTCAGTAAGGAATCCACGGGATTCTTCAACAGTAATAACACCGTCTTTACCTACTTTTTCCATAGCTTCAGCAATCAATTGACCCACTTCTTCGTCAGCAGCAGAGATAGCAGCTACTTGAGCGATAGCTTGGGAATCTTCGATTGGTTTAGAAATTCTTTGCAATTCGATAACAGCAGCTTTAACTGCTTTGTCGATCCCTTTGCGGATAACCATTGGGTTAGCGCCTGCCGTTACGTTTTTCAGACCTTCACGGATCATAGCTTGAGCCAGAACCGTTGCAGTTGTAGTACCGTCACCGGCTACATCGTTAGTCTTAGTAGCAACTTCTTTAACCAGTTGAGCACCCATGTTCTCGAATGCATCTTCAAGTTCGATTTCTTTAGCGATAGTTACACCATCGTTAGTGATAAGCGGGCTACCGAATTTCTTTTCAAGTACCACGTTGCGACCTTTTGGTCCAAGTGTAACTTTTACCGCATTTGCCAAAGCATCTACACCGCGCAACATAGAGCGGCGTGCTTCTTCACTAAATTTAATTTCTTTAGCCATTGTGTAATTACCTCCTAGAATTTTTTGTATATCACGTTACTTTAAGTAGTTTAGATTTAGCTTATGATCGACTCTCGCTTAGTCAAGAATCGCGTGAATGTCGCTTTCTTTCATAATCAAATATTCTTTACCTTCGTATTTGATTTCTGTTCCTGCATATTTAGAGAAAAGAACACGGTCGCCTTCTTTAACTTCCAGCGCTACACGTACTCCATCTTTTAAAGCTCCGCTACCTACTGCAATAATAGTTCCTTCTTGTGGCTTTTCTTTCGAGGAGTCCGGAAGCACAATCCCGAATGAAGTGGTTTCCTCCTGCTCGCTCGGTAGCACCAATACGCGTTCACCTAAAGGTTTGATCATGAAAAAATAGCCTCCTTTTAAATTATGTTATTTTGCTTCAAAACATAGTTTAGAACTTACCTGTCTTACTTCAAAATCTCTGGTGTTTATGAAAAATATCAATTGGACGCTACGAATATCTGGTCCATCTCATATTTTCCATAAGCATTAGCACTCGACAGCTTGTAGTGCTAACAACAATTTTTATGATACTCAACTTGAGCCCGGATTTCAAGTCCTTTTACACAAATTCGCATTTGTTTTCGTAAAAAATAACGTTTCACTGGTTGTCCTAGGCACACACTCTATACATTCTATCCACAGGGTGTGAAAATATGCGTATGATTTCCAGTAGTCTCAACTGTACCACCTACGCCCGAACATTTCAAAAAGACGGGGGTTTAAAACAAAAGAGCTGTCTCTTTCGTAGAAAAATCTACTTAGTGACAGCTCTTTCATTATCATTCCTCACTCTTGGTGTACTGAGCTTCCCTTGCCGCATCCGCAGCGAGCTGTTTACGATAGACGAAGGCGGACAGGAATACGCTGAACTCATATAACACTAGCAGTGGAATCGTCACCAGAAAATCTGAGATAAAATCCGGAGGAGTGATGACTACAGCAATAAAGACAAGCGTGAAATAAGCGTATCGACGCATTTTACGCAAGCGTATCGGGTTAAGAACCCTCAGTTTGGTCAGAAACATCACCAGCAGCGGAAGCTCAAACAACAGCGCTAAAGGTAGCACCAGACTGAACATAAAGTTGAAATATTGCGCAATTCCGTAGGTCTCTTCCAGCCCCATACTCCGGGTGATAGAGATCGTGAACGAAAGCGCCATTGGAAATACAACATAATAAGCAAACGAAAGACCGATTAGAAAAAGAACAAAAACATAGGGTACATAACGTAGTGTTGCACTACGCTCTTCCGGCCGTAAGCCCGGACTAATAAACGCCCACAGCTGGTAAGCAATAAAAGGAATTGAAATGACTAATGAAACCGCCATTGCGATCTTCATATACATTCCGATACCATCCCAGAATGAGAAAGCATGCAGAACAAAACCTTGCGCTAGATCTGTACTAATTAAATAATCGTAGATTGGCTTGGCACAGAACAGCCCCCCTACCAATCCCAAAACAAATACAATCAGCACATAAATAATCCGTTTACGCAGCTCGGTGAGATGATCCACCACCGACATTTCTTCCGATTCGAGAGACATCCTGACACCATCCCATGACAAGAATAGAAACGCCACACCGACTTTATGTATAGCTGTGCCCGTTTCTGCAGAAAGCAGCAACCAAATTGAAAAAGGGGCATCTCCTAAGTCTATTAGACTTGAGAGATTGCCCCATTGTTAAACCTTTTATTATTCCGGCAGGCGTTTGTCCTGAGGAATATCTGCAGCGACCGTCTGCGGGGCCGTCGGCACAGGAGCTTCGCTCTTCTTCACCGGATCACTATCACCAATGATTTCACGTGCGCCTTCCTTAAATTCACGAAAGGTTCGCCCAACTGCGCGGCCTAACTCTGGCAGTTTATTCGGGCCAAAGAGGAGCAGTGCCAGTATAACCAACAAGATAATACCCGGAGTACCAATTCCACTAAACATTATTATTCCTCCTTGTCCGTCTATCCGATCATGGTATCGTTTACGATAATCTAATAATACCATAACTTATGTCACAGTTACATCCACTATCTTCTATAAATAGTTTATCCTTGTGACGTGACAAGAATATGACAATGTTATTGACGGTATTGGCCAGTTACCATGAGTAACGCTTCAGGCAGTTGATCCATAATGGCTGCTAAATTCTCATGAACACCCTTCGGTGTGCCCGGTAAGTTGACAATCAACGTGCGTCCACGAATGCCGCATATCCCGCGGAAAAGCATCACCGCACGGTTTTTTTGCATCACCGTACTTCGCATCGCTTCTGAAAGTCCAGGCACTTCCCGTTCGATTACACGCCGGGTTGCCTCTGGAGTCACATCGCGTATCGCTAAATCCGTACCTCCGGTAGTCAATACCAGATCTGCTTGAAAATAATCTGTGAGTTCTATCAAAGCTGCGATAATCTCATCTTGTTCATCAGGCACGATCCGATATTCAACGATCTCGCCTCCAAGTTCCTCTTCCACCAGCTCCCGAATAACCTGGGCGCTCGTGTCTTCCCGTTCGCCCCTGGCCCCTTTATCGCTGGCCGTTAGGATTGCTGTTTTCCACGCCATAGGTTTGTCCTCCCTCTCTATGTATAATCGGCTGTACAGTGCAGCCCAATTGCTTCAGCGTACCGAACGTCAGGTCTGATCATGATTCAAGCGCGTAATCTCCATTCTTACCCCCACTTTTAGACAATAAGAGCGTTGGCCCGATAATCATGTCCTTCTGAAGAGCCTTGCACATGTCGTACACCGTTAGTGCTGAAGCAGAAACAGCTGTCAATGCTTCCATTTCAACTCCGGTCTTTCCGGTAGTATGGACTGTTGCTTCTATATAAAGTTCATCTTCGCTGTTATCGGAGAAGCGGATGTCAATACCGGTAAGCGGGAGCGGATGGCACATCGGAATCCAGTCAGACGTCTTCTTGGCCGCCATAATTCCAGCGATCTGCGCAACGGCAAGTACGTCTCCTTTACTGATCTTGCCTTCCTTGATGGCACTAAGCGTCTCAGTCGCCATCTTGATCTTACTCCGCGCGACAGCTGTCCGCTTCGTAATCTCCTTTTCGCTCACATCCACCATACGAGCTCTTCCCTGCTCGTTAAAATGGGTCAATTCCACGGCTCACTCTCCTTTTCGGCAGTTCACTATGCCATTTTCAGTAATCAGCATGTCCATAAAGGCATCATGCTCATCCATGGGCACTTTCGGAACAAGTTGCATACCAAAGGCCAGCCCGATCCAGACAGGGGGCTTCGCAGCGGCATACTCTTCCGTCTCCCATGACGCACGCAATCGATCATAGTATCCTCGGCCGTAACCAAGCCTGCCTCCCTGAAGATCAAAAGCCAGCCCCGGAACAAACACAACATCCGGTAGTGTAACAACTTCAATCTCTTGTGAATCTTTGCCGGATACAATAGGTTCATGGATACCATACGCCCCCGGCTCAAGCTCACTCCACGCGTTTACCATATGGACACTCATTGCACCACTTGCCAGAATGACACGCGGCAGCAGTACCCTACGCTGGTCCTTCCACGCCTGTGTAAGAAGCACGTTGGTATCGAGTTCAGAACGAAAAGATACATAGGCCATCAATGAGGCTATGTCTTTCGTCTTCAGCCACTCTGATGCATGCTTGCAGACCAGAAAAGACAATTCCCTTCTCTGGTCCGAGGAGAGCTCGTTTCGGGCGATGGTCTTCTCAGTTCTTAGTTGTTGCTTTGCTTTGGAGATCACCGACTCCTTGCTTGTCATCGCCCGGCAACCCCCTATATTTATCCCAAGCTTATCCTTGTTTGTAAATCCAGTTTACCACTCTTCTCCCCGGTTCGCCAAGGTGGATAGACTGTGTTTCTGGGCCGGGTCGTTATTCTCTGCTTCCGATATATCGAGCTCTCGCTTGGGAAACGCTTTTCATGTAAACTATAGAATAAGTTATTCATAAGGCTGAGGTGTAAATGCCAAAGCGAAATATGCAAGGGTGGAGGTTTCATCGTTATGCTTCTTCAAGCGACAGGAATTACAAAATCATATGGTATACAGAACGTACTAGATGGCATAAGCCTTCAGGTAAATGAAAAGGAACGTGTCGGACTCGTGGGCGTTAATGGTGCCGGCAAATCAACTTTTCTGCAAATTCTGGCTGGTGAAATGTCCTATGACAGCGGTCAAATTCATAAATCAAAAGAAACTACTATCGGGTATTTAGCCCAAAATAGCGGACTTCAATCTGACAAAACCATTCATGAAGAAATGATGGCCGTTTTCGCACCGCTGATCGAAGCCGAGGCTGAGCTAAGAGAGATGGAAGTAAGCATTGCCGATCCTAAGCTGGCAGAGGACCCAAAACGGTACGAAGAACTGCTCGAAAGATATGCCCGCCGATCAGATTGGTTCAAGGATCACGGCGGTTATGAAATGAATACACGAATCCGTAGTATCCTGCACGGCATGGGCTTCGGTGAGTTCCCACCGGATACACCTATCTCCACACTTAGTGGTGGCCAGAAGACTAGACTCGCATTAGCCCGTATTTTGCTTCAGGCTCCCGATCTTCTAATGCTGGATGAGCCGACGAACCATCTGGATATCGAAACATTAACATGGCTTGAGGATTATCTTCGCAGTTATGCTGGCGGAATTCTGGTTGTCTCTCATGACCGTTATTTCCTTGATCGGCTTGTAACTACTATTGTAGAGATCGAACGTCATCAATCTCGGCGTTATACAGGCAATTACAGCCGATATGTAGATTTGAAGGCTGCCGAATATGAAGCACGGATGAAGCAGTATGAGAAACAGCAAGATGAAATCTCAAGAATGGAAGATTTCGTTCAGAAAAATATTGTGCGAGCATCTACCACGAAACGTGCGCAGAGCAGACGCAAAGCGCTTGAGAAGATGGACCGTATGGATCGGCCGATGGGCGATCTGAAGAAAGCCAGCTTCTCCTTCGAGCCGGACTTCATGTCTGGTAAAGAAGTGCTGCAAGTCCGTAATGTTGCGGTTACCTTTAAGGATGGTCCACCTTTGTTCAAAGACGCTACTTTCGAACTGCGCCGGGGAGAAACTGCTGCACTCATCGGTCCCAATGGTATTGGCAAATCTACACTGCTGCAGTGTATGACCGGAACCCGTGAGCCTTCAACTGGAACTGTGAATTGGGGGACTAAAGTAAAGGTCGCTTATTATGACCAGGAACAGACCCGCCTCAATCCAAAGAACACAGTAATGGAAGAGCTATGGAGTGAATATCCAATGATTGAGGAAGCCAGAATCCGTACGATCCTTGGCAACTTCCTCTTCAGCGGTGAAGATGTTCTTAAGAAGATATCTGCGCTGAGCGGCGGCGAAAAAGCACGCGTTGCATTATCAAAGCTCATGTTGCGCGGCGCAAACATGCTCATCCTAGATGAGCCAACCAACCATTTGGATTTGGTCAGTCGTGAGGTTCTAGAATCAGCTTTAATTGATTTCGAGGGCACATTGCTCTTCATTTCTCATGACCGTTATTTCCTCAATAAAATGGCTGAACGGGTGCTTGAGCTTCATCCCGAGGGGATCGATCAATACCTTGGCAACTACGATGACTATATTGAGAAAAAACGAGAATTAGAAGAGATTGCGAAAGATGCCGCCGAATTAGCCGCCAAAAATGTCAACAAGGATGCTCCAGTTCCTGAAAAAAACGCTGTTTCCTCCTTCGAAGCGGACAAGCAAGCCAAGCGTGAAGAGCGTAACCGGAAGCGGCGAATTGCTGAGCTAGAGGAAGGCATTGCTGAGCTAGAAGAGACGATCGCTTTTATAGAGAATGAAATGACTAAACCTGAAGTTTACCAGGATTATTTAGCACTTCAAGGTCATGAAGAGGATCTAAAGAACAAAAAAACTCAGCTTACAGATTTATTTAACGAATGGGAAATTCTTGCTGACGAATAATGTAAAAGCCACTTCATAATTTTTTTTCATATTTCTTATTTTGTTCATAAACAGTTATCCACAGCTCTATACACAGGTTTCGTGTATAACTCCCTGCTAAAAAAGCCCCTAAGGGGCTTTTTTTATGCGTTAAATCGGTATTTTCGAATTACAGGAATTATTATCCACCGAATTATCCACATTATCCACAATTCCCACAATGTTTCATTGCTAACAAAAATGGTTATACGGGCATTTTAAAAAGAGCTGACATTGCTGATTTTACGCACTTTTTACACAATTCGTAGAGAATATGTGGATAACGTTGTCCACAACTTGACAAAAGACATAACTCCCCCTAAAACCTGTCATCAAAAGCTAAAAAAGAACCCGCTATCTCTTAATCAGACAGCGGGTACGACACATATTAAACGATCTGTGTAGAGAGCAGCGCAGCGTTGCAGGCTGCAATATAAGCAATCCCTGCTGCCATGATAATATCCTGATGAGTAGCTGTGCCTCTAAATTTAAGACCTTCCCACTCTACCATCACAGCCGCCTCCGCTTGGGCATTCTCCCCACTTCCGAGGGAATGCAGCTCAAGTCCAGAGAATTCTATGTCCTCTGAAATTCCTTGCCCAATAGCAGCAATGATAGCCTCAAGCGGACCATCCCCAATACTAGTATGGGAGGATTCCTGTCCAGACTTCAAATGGCGAACCGTAACCGCGGCAACCCGGCGCTGGGCACTACCTGCCAATACTTGAACCTCACCCAGTTCATAGACCTGAGCTTGCTGTCCGGTAGTACTACTCACCATTTGCAGCAATTGATCATCACTGACAACCTTTTGTCGGTCAGCGGTCTCTTTAAACGATTCATAAAGTGCATCCAGCTCCGCAGGCTCCAGCGTAATACCATACTTCGCCGCACGGTCCTTCAGCGCATGTCTGCCAGAATGCTTGCCCAGAATGATCATGCTACGCGGGATACCCAGCCGCTCCGGGTCCATAATCTCATAGGTGCTACGATCCTTCAGCAAACCATCCTGATGAATCCCTGACTCATGCTGGAAGGCATTTCTTCCGACGACTGGTTTGTTATAGGCGATTGGAAAATGCATCGCTCCGCTGATCAGCCGCGAAGTATCATACAGCTTATCAAGCACAATTCCTGTTTCTGCTCCAATTGCATCCCCGCGGGTTTCGAGCGCCATCACAAGCTCTTCCAGCGCACAGTTCCCGGTACGCTCGCCGACTCCGTTGACAGTGACTTCGATCTGCGTCGCACCTCCATCAATAGCTGCCAGACTGTTGGCTACAGCCAGCCCCAAATCATTATGACAGTGGGCACTGTAGCTTACCGTTTCTCCACCTCTTGCTCCCAGCCGCACACGTCGGAACATTTCCCCATATTCATGTGGCAATGCGTATCCGACCGTATCGGGCAGATTGATAATAGAAGCACCTTCCTCAATAACAGCTTCAATCATTTCAATCAGATCATCGATTCCTGTTCGCGCAGCATCCATCGCCGTGAATTCAACGACATCAGAGAATTGACGCGCATAAGCCGTCATCTCGCGGGCTTTGGCTACGACTTCGGCTCTGCTCATACGCAATTGATGCTGCAAATGAATATCAGAAGAGGAGATGAACAGGTGAATCCGCCGGCGTTCAGCATCTTGGGTTGCCCGGACTGCCGCGTCAATATCCCCTTTAACCGCCCGTGCAAAACCGCAAATTTCCACATTTCGCACCTTACGGGAAATCGTCTGTACTGCTGCAAAATCACCAGGGCTCGATATCGGAAATCCAGGCTCCATCACATCAACACCCAGATCCGCAAGCTTATAGGCCAGCAGTATTTTTTGCTCTGGGGTTAGACTTGCACCCGGAGCCTGTTCACCATCTCGCAGAGTCGTATCGAAAATTTGTATACGTTTCTTTACTGGAATAATCATCTGAATTCCTCCTGTTTTCCTCTTATTGGATATCTTACCTTTAGCTTATGCTTCAGCGCAGAGTCACACGTCGACTTGTGATCCTGCTAAATTCCCCACCCACTGCTGCCGGCAGCTGATACGAATGAATCCTCTGCACAATTGGCGAAGTGCAGAGCGTTCACTCTTGGCGTCTTATGTAGCGATGAGTCCGTAACCCGAATCACTTCAATAAGAACGCAAAAACCCGCTGTCTCTAATAAAGAGACGGCGGGTCACCCCTCCGCGGTACCACTCTTTTTGACGCATAGGCTATTCATAGAATCAAGCCGTTAAGCTGCGTCCAGCTCTTCTTCCCGGTCCATCCTGATCGTGTCAGGAAGGACCGGGAAGGTCCGATAACGGGGACAACCGTAGGCAGCGTACTATTCTTTCCGCCGCTCCGCTCCCGGGCGAGATTCAAGACATCCGGTGACTGCGTCGCACCACCCCGCAGCTCTCTGTTCACCGTCATTCCCTACTACTCCCGTTCTTAGCGTGTATTATATACATTACTCACTACTCAAAATCCATACAAAAAAGCCTGCCATCTCATTCAAGAGACGACAGGCTGTTAACCTTCGCGGTACCACTCTTGTTGATGCTCTGTACCGGTTAAATTACTACCGATTCCAATTGAACATCCACTCAACGGCCCAGTATGTTAGTACTCGACCACCCTATCACGGAGGTTACCCGTAGACGGTGTACGAACGTTCCGGCTACAATTGCCGGTAATGCTTCCACCGTTCCGCTCCCAGACGAGTTCAGGTCCCCTTCGACTGCGTCGCACCTACCCGCAGATCTCTTATTATCCCAGAGTATCCTTACTACTTCCGCTCATCGCGTTTCCCTATATAATTGAACTGATTATACTCGTTAGCTCCAAATGATGTCAATAGGCGGATACAGACCATTGTTCCAGTGAGAATCCAGGGTCTGCAACCATATCCAGCGGAGTACCGCCATCATGCTGCCACTTCACATAAGCAGCAGCTCCAATCATAGCTGCATTATCCGTGCAGTATACCGGAGGTGGAATAATAAGCTCAATGCCCTCTGCTTCACAGCGTGAGATCAATGCTGCGCGCAATCCAGCATTAGCAGCAACCCCTCCACACAACAATAACTGCTTGGAGTTAGTAGCTTTAACAGCGCGTACGGCTTTTTCCACCAGCACCTCGACCACAGATTCTTGGAACCCGCGGGCAATGCCTGCCACATCTGGTGTAAGACCTTTCATCTTACTTTGATTCACAACATTCAGCACAGCCGACTTTAGGCCACTGAAGCTGAAATCATAAGAACCCGGCTCCAGCCATACGCGTGGCAACGGCACAACCTCAGTCGCCTCGCGTGCTAGACGATCCACGTGGGGTCCGCCGGGATAAGGGAATCCTAGTGCCCGTGCCACTTTATCATAAGCTTCGCCTACTGCATCATCACGGGTGCGTCCAATAATTCGAAACTCACCCTCCCGCTCCATATGAACCAGTTCAGTATGTCCGCCGGACACCACTAGTGTCATGCATGGATACTGCAACTCTGCCACTAAACGGTTAGCATAAATATGTCCTGCAATATGATGTGTGCCAATTAGCGGCTTCCCCCATGCGAGGGCAAGACTCTTGGCAGCCACTACCCCGACAAGTAAAGCCCCCACCAAACCTGGGCCTTGTGTAACCGCCACCGCCGATAACTGAGCTGGTGTAACCCCTGCTGTAGCGAGTGCTTCTTCTATCACCAGTGTAATTACTTCCACATGCTTACGGGAAGCTACTTCTGGTACTACGCCGCCGAAGGCGCGATGCGTCTCAATCTGACTCGAGATGATGTTGGATAACACTTCAGAGCCATCTTTGACTACAGCGACCGACGTTTCATCACAACTCGTCTCAATAGCAAGTATTAGTACAGGCTGAGCTGCGCCCGTTTCTGTCTTCATTTCAAGTCCACGCTTCCTTCCATATTGCCATGCTCCTCGTACTCTGGCAGATCCGCCCACATAATGAGCGCATCCTCGCGATTATCGGAATAATATCCTTTGCGTGTGCCAGCAGAACGAAAGCCTTTTTTACGATATAAATTCTGTGCTACCTCGTTCGATACCCGTACCTCAAGTGTAATAGACTTCATACCTACATAAGACGCCGTCTTCATCAGCTCTTCCAGCAGGCGCTCGCCCCATTTACGTCCACGATAGGCTTCAAGCAAGGCTATATTCGTCACATGCGCCTCATCCACGATGGCCCACATACCAGCATAACCGATTATATGACCTGCCAGCTCCATAACCATATATTTTGCAAAATGATTATGCGTTAGCTCGTTGCGAAAAGCCTCCTCTGTCCAAGGCATCGTGAAGGCTTCCCGTTCAATGATAAGAATGTCAGGAATATCCGTAAGCTTCATCAAACGAAAAACAAGTTCAGCCTCTTGAGCTATCATTGATTCCGCTTCCGTCATAGTTTCTTTAAGCCCCCTTCTCTGCTTAACCGCAGATTGGCCTCCGCTTCTGAGATCTGAGTATAGTTAGGGATCAAGCTATGGATATCATCTTTTCCTACCTGAAGCCG
This sequence comes from Paenibacillus sp. VTT E-133291, assembly GCF_002264395.1. Taxonomy (GTDB): domain Bacteria; phylum Bacillota; class Bacilli; order Paenibacillales; family Paenibacillaceae; genus Paenibacillus_AQ; species Paenibacillus_AQ nitricinens. Next base: position 1,387 of record NZ_NFVA01000111.1, on the reverse strand, counting down.
CGCTTCCCCAAGAAATCCTGTCCAGCGGCCTTCCATTTCATAAGGAACCCCAATAGAAATGCCAAGATCCTTCAATGGACGAAGCGATTCCGCACTGCCATGAACTTCAGTCTCCCCAACAAACCAAAGAACAGCAGGCTTGTTTCCCTCGACTGACGCCTGTCCTAAACGTTCAGCTAAGTACTCCACCCAATCTGCCATCAGACGGATGGCATCAGGCTCAAGACGGCTAGGAGCATGATTTCCCTCAGCTGCGAATAATCCTGTATACACCTGTCCTCGGCGCGCATCCATTAGTGGAATGATCCAATCAGGCCCGTAGCTGTTATTCTCGGTAGTTTGTTCCGGCGCTTTGGTCATCACGTTATTCTTGAGGGCTGTTTGATATCCGCCCCATGCTACTGCATGTAGACTCGAAATACCGACAACGGGGACATCCCATGCCCATGCCAGCGTTTTGGCAGCGGTAACTGCGATACGCGTCCCTGTATACGATCCAGGACCCACACCAACAGAAATCCCGCCCAGCATTGCAGCAGTAGTTCCTGTTGCTTGCAGCGCCTGCTCAATGATCGGCAGTAAATGCACCGAATGATTCCGTTCTCCGGAAGCATTTATTTCATGCAGTAGTTCCCCATTCTCTGTAACTGCCACGCCTAATACTGCAGTTGATGTATCCAGCGCTAAAAGCCGCTTGCGCGGCTCTGTATTCTGATTCGTCATATTCCTTAACCCCACTTCTGGATCAGCTGCCGGCAAAGCTCACCATACGGCTCCCCGATTCCGGTCACCGTAATCATTCTTTCATCTGGCCCCACTGTTTCCATGTATATATGCATATGCCGCGGCGGCATTAAATCTGTAATAATACTGCTCCATTCCACCAAGCAGACCCCTTGCCCGTAGAAATACTCATCAAGTCCAAGCTCGTCCGCTTCCTGAAGCGAAATCCGATATACATCCATATGATATAGGGGCAGACGGCCCTCATACTCTTTAATAATTGTAAAAGTAGGACTGTTTACAATCCCCTTTACGCCGAGATGCCGAGCATACCCTTGTGAGAATGCTGTTTTTCCTGCGCCCAGATCGCCATCCAAACCGATAATCATCCCTGGCGTTGAAGCAGTAGCTAGAGCAGCTGCAAGCAACTCCGTATCCTGGAGGCTGTAAGAACGGTAAGTGAACACCGTTTCGTCTGTATTGTCCAACTACAACTACCACCTTTTAAAATGTACCTGCCAAAAACCATTACTATTAATTATATCGGTATGCTCCATCCACCGCAACAACTGTCCCCATTCAATCTTCCATGCCAGTATGCCAACAATAGAAAAAGAGACCTCTACGCAAAGATTGAACTGTGACCGTATTTGTGGAAAGTTTA
>NZ_NFVA01000196.1 GCF_002264395.1 Paenibacillus sp. VTT E-133291 | reverse complement strand
GTATTTTACGGCGTACGATGCGGATGCGCTGCGGGAGAATGTGGCGGGGCATAGTGCGCAGTTGGCGGATACTACGGAGGCAATTGCAAGGCATGGCATTGACCCAGAAACTTATCCCGGTTCAGATTTTCAGAAAGTTCAGGCCGCTTTTGATGATGCAATAGGTCAGAACCGTTCGATAGTGCTTACCCGTGTTTTTGACATAACCCCGGATACTATCGTATTGAACAAAGCTAGTGATTTAAGAGAGCCTACTATAGCAGTGGGAGTAAACGGGGGCGGGGTAAAAAAGACGAATAGCGGACTTATGTTCACTTCCCCGACAGCGGATGTATCAGACCTTCAATTTGATAATACCTACTTTGAGGGAAATGAATCTCAAAATGTAAAGGTTTTTGATTGCAGTAAGCTAATTAGGCTAAGCACAAATGGCTGTTATTTTACAGGAATCACTACAATTATGTACACGGACGATACGAGATATCTCCAGTCAATCCGTATGACAAACGATACCATTGTTCATAACGTTGGGGCGGCCCTTGATTTTGCTGGAGCTTATGATACGGTGCTAACGAATGTATTGATGGAGAGAAGCAGCGGTAATTTCATTAACCATAGATTCTTAGGAACAAACGCAAATATCTACGGATTTAGAATAAGGGACTGTATAATTGAGGGTCTTACCGGGTCAGAACCCGCAATAAAATTCAAATCATGCGATAGTTTGCTAATTGACGGTTGTTATTTTGAACACAACCTCGGAGGACATATTGTATTTGACGCTACGACTTCAAACTTGAGACATGTAACAATTTCAAATTGTCGTCACGGAGGATCGGTTGATGCTACTAGCCTGATAAAATGGGGAAGACAATGCCCTGGATGTTTTACGTTTAATAACGTGAGCCAAAATATCGGAATTCACGATACCACCCAAGTAGTTAGCGGTCGAATTTTATCTATATTTGATAAATCTATATTTGGAACAGATACCAATATTGGTAATCATATCGACTATGTAAAGGATTCTAATGACGCATTTACTCCAATAGCAGGTGTAGGGGGATATCGAACAGTATGGGGTTCCATGGTTCGCTTAACAAGTACTCTTACTAACCAAACAATCAATGCCGGGGCGACCATCACATACACATTCGATTTTCTGGAACCACTGTACACAGATGATATGATCTCCATTCAGATATTTTCCGATAACGTTAAAATTACACTTAACAATTACTACCGGATAGGAAATACCGTAAAAGCAATTATTACCAATGACAGTGCATCTGCTAAAACGATTAGTTCCATGAGAGCAACGGTGTTAAAGGCAATGCCGACTGTACAAGGATAGGATTTCATAAAAAGCCAACAGAGGAGTGTTAATTGGATGGCCCTTTTAAAAGAATTAGAAACAGCTAGTGGGATCACGCTACAAGATGCTTATATTAAAATTGAGAATACTAGCGGAAATGCTGAGACACAAAGCATCATTGTCTGCATATACGTAAACGAGGATTCACGCATGAGTGGAAAAAGCGCTGTGGATGAAAAATACTACACGTTCCCGTGCTCTGTGTCTGATGAAGCTCCAAATTTCATTAAACAAGGTTATCAATATTTAAAAACTTTGCCGGAGTATTCAGAGGCTATTGATTCCCTATAGGACCATACTGCGCACTAACGCGCCAGCACTCACGCAAGCCCTCGCCATCACACGTGAGGGTCTTTTTACGTTACAGAAAGGAGACGCACGCCTATGTCGTTTCTCGGCGCATTCAATCGCGCGCCCTTTAATCGCCCTTACGTTATCCAAACGTTCTTCAACGTTACGATCGCATCTGAACCGGACGTGTCTGCACGCCTAAACGCAGACTTTGCGGTCGGCATCGTATTTGACACTGCTACTAAGTTCGACGGAGCCCCTACGCGCGACATCCCGTCCGCGGCAGTATTCGAATCGGCTACGGAGTTACTCACGTCAATGATCCGCGAACGCCTGCACACGGCGGGCATCCGTTCATCTACGCAATTCAACGCAAAAGTCCGTTACATGCACGTTGATAAGCTCACGTTTACCGGCGGTTTTAATCCCGGCGATAAACTCGTCATCGACGTTAAAAAGCAGACGATCACGCTGAACGGAGTTAACGCGATCCATTTACTCGACGGAGATTTCTTCGAACTCGGACTCGGTCTTAACGAAGTCACCTACGCGGATAACGAAGCAGCTCGCGAAATC
>NZ_NFVA01000154.1 GCF_002264395.1 Paenibacillus sp. VTT E-133291 | reverse complement strand
TGACTAATATGTGAAACCCTTTATGTTCAACTATCGTGTCTCGTTAGCTTAATGAGTAAATCAGTTTAGGAGTTCTAGAACTCATCGATCAACGAAATCCCTTTTGTAATACGCATTATACTATCTTGCAAGAAATCGCGGGTCCAATCGTCGGGTTGAGTTAAATCCCAACTCCTGTACATACCGACGACTACGATAATTTCGCGTAGTTTAAGAAAAAGCTTCATCTGATTTTTCCAGCCGTCAGGCATTTGTCGACCATCCTCAGTGTAGCCTAGCTCGAAATATTTAATGAAAAGTTCGTATTGCGCCTTACGTTCAGACTGCGAATCTTCCCCGAATACATACAGTAAGTAATAGAGCTGGATAGCAATGTCCTCGACATACCAACTGTACTGACACTCGTCGAAGTCGAAGAGCGTTATTTGCCCAGATTCATTGACCGTGAAATTACCTACATTGATATCTCCGTGAATTAAACCAAAATTATCAGATGTAACAGGCAGACTAGCCAGATTTGCTTTAAGTTCATCAAGGGCATGAAGAATTGGTTGAAGCTCTGCCGGTAAATATTCTTTCGCTCGTAAGAGGTATTCATTAAATTCCCAAGTGTGTCTTGTGGATACGGGTTTATACAGCTTGGTCAACTCATGAAGACGGCCTGTTATGCGACCACATTGTTCATAGAGTATTGAATTGCCTAGGCATTCTGGATATCCGATTTTTCTGCCAGGTGCATAGTTGAAAGAGGTTACGTAAAAATCCATCGCATTCCCCTTGATACGTTCAAAATCCTTTCTATTAACCGATAGAACCGGGTCTGAGACCGACAAACCATTCTCGGAAAGGTAACGAATCCATTCTATTTCAGCTGCAAGTCCTTCCGAAGTGCGAAGTGTGCTCGGAGTAAAACGGAGAATATATTTTGACTCATCGCGATTATAGGAATAAATAAAGTTTTGAAAGCCTCCAATGAAAGTCAGATCTTTTGGGCTGATTCCAAAGCGCTCAGCACCTTCAGCAGCATGTTCGTCCAGGAATATAAGTTTTATTTTTGGGTCCATGATTTCTCCTTAGTAATTGAATCTAGATCGGATACTATAATTCCTAACTCATTGCTGTTACCTTAATTTAATAAAATGGATGCCTAGCGACATGTAAAAACCTACTTTCAAAATCTTTCTATTACTAAGCAATCAGACTAATCCAGTTTTTTACAGTCAATGAAAATGCCTGAGTCATTGCGTTAAGCTGCCCGTTAGCGTAACGAAAGGCTGCCTAGCGACAGCCCCTCTCAGCGTTGAACTATAATGTCTCGTTAGTTGAATCGACTATGCGTAAATATCAAGCCCTACAACGCGATTAATAAAGGCTAACCATAAAAATGGATAGCCACTTCCCAGTCCGTACCATTTACACTTCCGTACTCTTCATCAAACCGTTTTGTTCAGCTATCGTAATCAATTTAGTAATGGAATCCAGCGCAGTCTCGCTGAACTCATACCATTGCCCCTCCACAACGTCAAAAATCAGCACTTTCGGATAGCCTGCCAATTGTTCTTCCGTGAAGCTGCCAGATGGCAAAATATAAGGATCAAAACGTTGGACACTATTCCCTGCCGCATCCAGAAAATCATATTGCCCGGTTTTCGTATACCAGCCTAAAATATCCCAATTGGTATACCACCCATACTTCGCCGGAGCATCCACCTTGGCCCCTTTATTCGACTCAAAGAGCGCATAAATCTCTTCGTTATAACGCTTGCCACTGAACTGCTGCCTGTAGCCGCCTATAATCATGTGGTATTCATACTGCAAAGTTTTCACTTTCACGCCATTGATACTCAATGGCGCGGTATGGACCGTAACCGTACCGTTGCTGTAATTAACCATACAGCCGGACGTTTCTGCTAGAAAGCGAATCGGTACGAAGGTGCGATTATTTTGGATGTACGGCTTCGCATCCAATTGCAGTGTCTTCCCATCTTTCACTGCAGTGCTGTTGTTCAGTTGCAACGTTACTTTTATGTCATTTTTCGTAATCGTCACTTCCGAGCCCGACCAATCGACCACAGCCCCCAGATTTTCGCTGATCACGCGTAGAGGCACCATTGTACGACCGTTCTTCATCTCAGGCTGTACATCGGATGTAATCGCAACGCCATCCATGATAATCGGATGGCTCTCTGCCGCATGAGCAGGCACCGATGCAGCAATGAGGCTTAGAACGAGTGCAGTGCTTAGCATAATTTTTTTTCATTGTGTGAATTCTCCTCTTATATAAAGATTTTGCAACGTGCGATTAAAATCGCATGCTGATACTTCCTTACATTAAATTACGAGACTACTTATTACGACAATTGCCATAATGGATAAAATGATAAGCTTTCTAACTGCTCCATTTTTCTATACTCCGCGCATAAAATCCCAAAAAATTCTTAACCCATATTTTCCCACACAGACTAATACGCAAATATTGATGATATTGTTGCGCTAAACTGCCCGTTAGTTGAACAAAAGCAGCCGATCACATTGATCAGCTGCTTTCTCTGTATTACAAACTATCGTGTCCCGTTAGCTCAATGATCCGTACTTCTACCTATGATACGGTTCACCGTAATGTATCTAAACAAAAAGTACAGTTTGACCACAAAATATACATCAATATATAAAGACAAGACCACTCCTGACAATGGAGTGGTTTCTTTGGATAGAACTTCTCTTTTATTGATTTATCGTACCCTTTACCTTTATTTATTCTTGATTAAATCAGAAATCAAGATACCGTTTATTTTCAATCCAGTAATGTCGCAATCAGTTATCTCAACATTTGATAAATCACAATTTCTTAATTGCCCATTGGAAAGGTTACAGTTATGAAAACTTACTGGTTTATAATGCCCATCGGGATTGTAATTTCCGTCCCCTTCCATAGGGAGAACCACATTATGAAATTCCGTTCCAAATAAATGGATGTGGTCAATAACAACGTTGCTAAAATTAGCATTCCTAATGTTTAATCTCGACAGATTAACATCATTCAAAGTCATTCCACTCATGTTTACGTTATTTATTTTCGTCTTTGCCAAGCTGACATTATCAATGACAAGTTCCTCAGCTCTAACCTCTTGCCACTTAGAACCTGATATATCCGCCTTTTGCAAATCCAACGGTTCAACCTTTAAGCTCATTCTCATATCCCCTTCGAGGTATAGGTTAAGATGCATTAATAACTTCGACACCCCTCCTCATTTTCCTTTATTATCCAATATACTAAATCCGCCCTTTCGCTGAACAAATGTTTAACGTATCGTCCAAAATCAATCCATAGTCGGTCGATGGAAGTGCTTACGGCATATCTGAAAACGACAAACACGAAAAAGGTGTAAACTCCCCCACCCGTCAACACCTCATCAAACCACTCAGAATCCATTCTGGCGTGTTCTAAATGTTATTTCCATAACTAACGGGTTAAGGACAATCATTAGAAGTCAACCCAATCCAGCTTCCGCCCCGATAGACTTTGTCAAAAATTATACTTTTTGACATGCTTAATAAAGGCGGAAGCGGGAAAGTATTGGATTCCAATGATAGTCCGTTACAGTTATGGTTGTAAGGTGAAAAACACACCAGAATGGCTTCTGGAGCGGTCTTCTGGAGCGGTCTGGCGAGGTGTCGAAGGGTGGGGGGGAGTTTACATCAATTTTGTGCTTGGCACTTTGAGAAATGGCGTTAGCACATCCATCGACCGACTTTGAATATAATTTAAAGCGATACGATAACAAGTAAAATATGTAGGTACGGTAATTGCAATTTACCTTCACGTAATGTAAAATTACTTGATGGAAAAAACATGAAGGAGTGGGAGTATGAGGTGGAAACGAAAGACTTACATTCAGTCGACTTTCGTAATTTCATATTTCCATTCCATTAGGACACTAAAGCATTTATTGCTTTAGTGTTTTTATTTTATGGGGGTGTAATAATTGTCAAGGTACAAAAGGGTTCTCGTTAAGCTAAGTGGTGGAGCAGTAGCAGGAAACACTGAATTTGGTTTTGAGCCAGAAAGGTTAGACCATATTGCGGATGAAATTATGTCAGTAGTAAACTTAGGCGTTGAAGTATCGTTAGTTATAGGTGGGGGTAACATTTTCAGAGGTAATATGGCGGAAAGCTGGGGGATAGAAAGGGCAGAAGCTGATAACATTGGAACGCTTGCGACTGTAGTAAATAGTTTAATGCTTCGTGGAGTTCTTAAAGCCAAGACCAAAAAGGAAGTACGAGTAATGACGGCAATACCTATTACTTCAGTTGCAGAACCATACATCCGTCTAAGAGCAATCCACCATCTAGAAAAAGGCTATATTGTAATTTTTGCAGGGGGGAACGGTCAACCTTACGTTACAACAGACTATCCTTCAGTACAAAGAGCCATCGAGGTTAATTGTGACGCTTTATTAGTTGCAAAGCAAGGTGTTGATGGTGTTCTTAATGCAGACCCTAAATTTGATAAAGATGCTAGGAAATTTCGTTCGCTTCATTACAACGACGTTTTAAAACACAACTTAAAGGTAATGGACCAATCAGCTTTCATTTTAGCAAGAGACTACAATTTGCCAATGCATGTGTTTAACTTCGATAAACCAGGCTCGATGAAAGAAATTTGTGAAGGTAAGAATAATGGTACGATAATTAGTGGCGAATCAGTTTTAGAGTTGGAATGAAATATGTTAGAAATACTACTCTCCCTTGATTTAGCGGAACGATAGTTCCATAAATGAAAAGTTATAAACACAAACCCACTCCGCCAAAGGAGTGGGTTTGTGTTTATACTGATATGTATATCTTGTGGTCAAACTGTACTTTGTGCTTAGATACATCACGGTGAACCATATCATAAATCAATTCATAAGCGGATCGCTAATTCTAACTGCCTATTACGCTATACTGCCAGTTAGTTGAACAGGTAGCCAATAATACCGACTGCCTGTTCGTCATGATGCTATCGTTCCCAGTTAGCTTAATGATATGTTTTGCTTTATTTCTTGTATCATGTATTCAACGAATTCTAAAAAATTTTGTAAATCAACATTACTATTATCTGTTTCTCCGGTGTCTGTTTCTTCGGTGTATTCATTTTAATATGATTTTTAACCTAGGCAAAGCAACTACACTAATCTGCCCGTTAGTTGAACAAATAAAAAACGGCTGCCGAAGCAACCGCTATTCCACTAACGTGTCCCGCTAGGTTAAATCAAGACCCTTTAAAAGCCAATAAATCTTGTGTGTTAATATGTTTAATATCAGAAATTTGCCCACTTGTAAGCATCTCATAAAGACCGTCAGGAACAAGTTTATACTGAAGGTTTTCTTCAAAATCATCTAAGTTCTTCCAAACAGCTATAAACTTTTTGTCACCCTCAATCCCTTCAAATTCATTCTTGTTATAGTCATCCATTCGACTAAAGCTCGCTTCATAAATAAAATCATATTCATGTCCAATTTCTCCGTACCAAGGAAAGATGTGCTCGATAATCCCTATCAATTTTGGTTCAATAATATCAATATTAATTTCCTCTTTTACTTCTCGTATTACAGCTGATTTGCTATCTTCCCCATACTCAATCGTGCCACCAACTGGGCGAAATGTAATGATACCATCTTCTTCCGGGAATTGTTCAAGTAATATTGATTCTCTTCTTTTAATAATGCAAAGTGAACAAGCTCTATATCGCAAATTCTTCACTCCTCATAGTATCTTATTTTTCAAATATATTCCATATAAGCATTGCGTTATCCTGCCCGTTAGTTGAGAAACAGCAGCCCATCAACTTGGCTGCCGTTTATTCATGTTATTGCTCTTTAAAGTTATAAAATTTAAAATATCATCGGGTTCAATCAGTGAAATATCGTTTTCCATATTATATCGGGCACGCTTCAAGAACTCCCTAGACCAACCATCGAGTGCTTCAATATTTCCGTTTCGATAGAGAGCTGAATAAAGGATAGCTTGTCTCAAATTCATAAATAGTGGTAAGTCTCTTAATAATTTTATATCAATCGTATTTTCCTTTTCGTAACCTTCCAAGAACGAAGTTAGGTACCTTTCACAAAAGTTGGAACATCTTCATCTGGACTAGGCACTGCAATACCATAGAATAAGTTAACAGAAATATCTTGCGTGAACCATCCATATTGGCATTCATCGAAGTCGAATACAGTGATGTCTCCATTTGGCTGAACTGTATAATTACCAAAACAAAAATCACCATGAATAAGTCCGAAATTATCATTATCACGTGATAATTTGTGGACCCTCTGCATCAAAGATTCAAAATGAGTAATTACAAGGTCTTGTGAAGAGGGAATATTGGTTATGAATTCTTGAAGATAACTATTTTTTTGCCAATCGTATCGTTTAATCTCCACTGTACTAGGAACGTATTTTTTAGCTAGTGCATGCATTCTCCCAGCAATTGCTCCCATTTTTTTGAACTCTTCATTTTGAGATATTTCATCACTCCATGAGACACCAAGACCTTTTTGGAATGCTACAACAAAAAAACCATTCATCTTTTCAATTAGCTCGCCGTTACTTGATTTCACTGGGTAGGATACTGGAACACCGTTATTCGCAAGATATTGTATCCATTCTAGTTCACCTTGTATAAGCTCCAGCGACCTGTGAGACTCATGTATAATCCGAATTATGAGATTCCGTGCTTCGTTATTACTTCCATAAGTGAAGTTTTGGTTCTTCCCCAATAAAATCAACTCTTCAGGCATGAACTCATACCTTTTTGCTGCTTCAACTACAATTTCATCCGTAAATAAGGCTTCAATTATTGGATTCATATTACACCTCATTTTTCTTAATTCAAAGTGTTAGTGTTATCTCCCTTCTAGTTAATGCTCTTTTAGCACTTCTTTACTCGAAGATTTCTCCCAATAGTATGTATCACTTTTTTCCGCCTCTTTCCATATAGACATAAAAACAAAATACTCTAACTAATAACTCCCACGTATTTTGAAACGTTAGTTTAACAATCTATTTCTCTACACGCCATGACCGCATATTTAATCTCCATGAGCAAGGATGTTGATAAGTTTGCCAAATGGGTCGCGCACATAGAATCGCCGAACTCCCCAAGGCTCATCAACAAGCCCATATTCTATCGTGTATCCAGCACTCTTCATACGTTCAAACACCACATCAATATCATCAACTTCAATCGAAAGATCAGGAGTAGGCGTATTGGAGCCACCCTGTGAGGCGAAGCTTATTTGAATGTTCTCCTGCCCGAGTAAGCCGTATGTTTCAATCCAACCATGATCCATTAATAAATCAAGCTCGAGCACGTCTTGGTAAAAGCTTTTTGCTGCCGAAACATTCTGCGTATTAATATTGGCGACAATTCGTTTTACGCTCATTCTCAGACCTCAATCCTAATGGTATATTTTAAAAATTTGTAATATATTACCGTTAGTTTAATCACCTATTGGATTCATTTACTGTCCTCTGCTTTGTAGCAGGTTCGAATTTCTCTTTAAGCAATAGACTCGGCAGGCAGCTCCTGATTCCTCATATATATCCGAATTTACGTTCAAATCAATGTTTCCAACGAAGAAGGTTCCATTTTATATTTTATAAAATATACTTTCACCAT
>NZ_NFVA01000164.1 GCF_002264395.1 Paenibacillus sp. VTT E-133291 | reverse complement strand
CCAACACCAACACCAACACCAACACCAACGCCAACGCCAACGCCAACGCCAACAGTAACACCGACAACGATACCGACACCAACAGTAACCCCAACACCGACGACTACACCGACTGGCAACACTGCAACGATCTATTATAAGAATACGGCTTACAGTAGCTCTTATATTCATTACAAGCTGGATGGGGCGACAGTCTGGACGACGGCTCCTGGTGAACAGCTTCAAGCTTCTTCTTTCCCAGGATATAAGTCGATTACAATTCAGCTGGGCACTGCTGCCGGACTGACCGCAGCCTTTAATAATGGCAGTGGTACATGGGATAACAACGGCAGCAGTAATTACCATTTTGATGCTGGAACCTGGAGTCTGGTGAACGGAAGTATTAGAGCAGGGGAACCTCAAGCAGACAGTGTGACGTTTCGTGTAAATGTTCCAGCGTCTACTCCGGCGAGCGGACCTCTGTATCTCACCGGTACCTTCAACAGCTGGAATGCAGCGGATCCAGTCTATCAACTGACTAAAGGTAGTGATGGGGTATATTCCATCACACTGAGCTTACCAGCAGGAACAGCGGTGCAATATAAAGTTACGCGGGGCGCTTGGACTAATGTGGAGGTAAACTCGAACGGATCGGATATTTCCAATCGAACGCTTACACCAGCAGGCGGCGCACAAACAGTGAATCTGACCGTTCAGCGTTGGAAAGATCTATGAGTTGCTACTCAAGTGGATCATAATACCTTTCACATGACAAGGAGCGGCCCCCGTGTGGGGCCGCTCCTTGGTAAGTAGTATGAAGCATTTTCATTGCAGAAGATACAGAGTAGTCCAATTACGAAGTTACTCCAGAGAATTTAGTTCTCATCGTAGATTCACGAGGAATTAGTTCTGGCTCTAGTAGCAAATGTTTGTGGGGCGCATCATTGCCACGAATGCGTTCCATCAGTAGCTGCCCTGAAGATACACCCAGCTTGAACGTATCGATATTAAGCGAAGTTAAAGGAGGTGTTGTGTAACGAGACAACGGATATTCATCAAAAGCGGCGATGCCGAGTTCTGATGGAACATCAATTCCGAGTGCTTTTGCGGCTTGAAGTACCCCAAAGGCTACATAACTGTTCATACACACTACAGAGTCTGGACGTTCTTCACGCTGCAGAAGCTCAAGTGCTGCATGATAGCTATCATGTTCATCAGCCTTGCAGTTAATGATCCATTGCTGAGGAACGATAAGGTCAGCCTGCTGTAATGCGCTTAAGTATCCACTTAGGCGATGTGTATAAATTTTTTCCTGCTGCTGCCCGCCTATGAAGGCTATCTTTGAATAACCTTGTTCGATGAGATGCTCGGTTAGCATGCTGCCGCCTGCTTCATTATCGAAATCAACCCAACTTCCGGGGGCCATAATCTCTCCAATGGAGATGTAAGGAAACTCCAGTTGATTTAGTTCTTCAGAAAGTTCTTCAGTCAGCACGGAGTTGTTGGCAATAATACCGTCGACACGTTTGCTAAACACAAGCCTATTTAGAAAATGGCCTTCTGGACTGCTATGTTGCACATTGGAAATGGTCAGCTCGTATTTTAAAGGTGCAATTACGCTCTCGATTCCACCAATAATGTTGTAAAAGAATTGGTTCAGAAACTCACTTTCTTTAGACATATCGACCAGTAAGCCAATATTGCAGCTGCTTTGTCTAGCTAACCCAGTAGCGATACTGCTTGGCGTGTAATTCATTTGCTTCATAATCTCTCGAACCTTTTGTTTCGTTTCCTGTGATATTTTTGGGGAATCATTTAGTACTTTAGATACAGTGGATTTAGCCACATTGGCTGCTTTAGCAATATCAGAAATTGTTACTTTCATCTTCGTCCCTCATAACTTGAAAACGGTATTTGTAACCATAATAACACAAATTTAGCAGTCTCTCTAATGATGTATGAACAGATAGATAGAACGATAAAAGTATAGAAGGAGTCCATAAGTTATGCCTCAATCATGGTTTGTCTATCATACAAGTGAAGATCCATTTGCCTATCCTGTAGGTACAGGGACCCTGAAGCTAAGATTATTTACACAAGCTGGACAGCAATTATCCTGTACCGTAATCCACTCGGATCGTTATGATTCTCCGGGGCAAGAAGTTCCTTTGCAGATGGAGCGGATCGGGTCGGCCGGTATTTATGAGATTCACGAAGCAATTATTCAGACCAGCACTAGAAGGAGCAGGTATCTATTCCATGTAGCGAATGCTGCGGGGCAATATGTCTGGTATGGAGAGAGGGGCGCGTCGGAGAATCGGGAACGTGCAGGTTCTTTTCAATATGCATACATTCACCATTCTGAGGCTATGAAGTTACCTTTATGGAGCCAGGATGCGGTGACCTATCAAATTTATCCTAGCAGCTACAATGGTGGAACTCTAAAAGGCATTACGGACAAAATACCTTATCTACAGCAGCTTGGTGTGAACACTATTTACATGACGCCTGTATTTGAGTCTCCTTCTGAGCATAAATATAACACCTCCGATTATTATAAGATCGATCCTGCGTTTGGCGATGTAGATGGGTTGAAGACGCTAGTCAGTGAGGCACATCGTCATGGAATTAAGGTCATTTTGGATGCCGTGTTTAATCATTCGGGAGATCAATTCTTTGCGTTTAAAGATGTAATGGAAAAGGGCGAACAGTCTCCATATAAAGATTGGTTTTTTATTCGTTCTTTTCCCATTACACAGACGCCTGCCCCGAATTATGAAACATTCGCTAAAGCTGAAGCGCATATGCCTAAGCTGAATATGGATCATCCTGACACGGCTAAATATATGATAGAGGTTGCGAAGTATTGGATTCGTGAAACTGCGATCGATGGCTGGCGTCTTGATGTAGCGAATGAGGTCAACCCGGATTTTTGGTCCCGGTTTCGGCAAGAGCTCAAGTCTGAATTTCCTGAAATTCTACTTATTGGAGAGATAATGCACGCTTCTGGGCCTTGGCTTAGAGGGGATCAATTCGATGGTGGCATGAATTATGTGCTTCGGGATGCTGTGCTGGAATTCTTTGCAGAGCAGTCAACAGGGCCAGATCGCTTTATGGAGCAAGTACTCCATCAGGAGGCGTTGTATAATGACCAGGCCAATTCGGCGATGTTTCAATTGATTGGCAGTCATGATACGCTGCGTTTTCTTACAGCATGTAAGGAAGGGGGACGTGGCTGGGACCGTGAGAGTACGGCAATACTGCGCATGAGGTTGGCCGTTTTTTTTCAGATGACTTATATCGGTATTCCGATGATCTATTATGGGGATGAGGTTGGGATGGAAGGAGCTACGGACCCTCACTGTAGAAAAGCTATGGTATGGCAAGAGCAAGCTCAAAATACTGCGCTGCTGAAGTGGTATCAAGAGCTGATTTTCCTGAGAAAAAGCTGTGATATTCTACGAAAAGGTAAGTTTCGTCCTTGGTTCACGGATGAAGTCCGTAATGTCTTCGGTTATATACGGGGGACGGGTCAAGAGAAAATAGGTTTAATTATCAATAATTCTCCGAACGCGTACGAGCTTGAGCTTAATGCATATCGTTCAGATAAGAATTTGCTAACCGATTTAATGTCAGGAGCTACTTTTAAAAATAATAACAAGCTTATATTGAGCATTGAACCGTTTGGTTGCTTGATGTTGTACTAAAAGGGTATAAGGCCTCTCTCTGAAGAAAGGGGCCTTATTGTTGTTCTTAATTCGTAGCACTTTTTTTATTTTTGTTCTTTCTGTCTCTATACTCCTGATTCTCCCATTGTTTTAGTAGTGGGAAGGGGTCAAAAGCCCATTCCGTAATCCCTCGGTCACGATAGATGCCAAAATGTAGATGTGGCGGGAATTTCCCTTGTGTTCCTGGATTACCGTAACCGGAGCTGCCGACCCAGCCAATGATCTCACCTGGTGAGACGATATCTCCACGTGAAATGGATTTGTTATACCCGGATAAGTGGGCGTAATAATGGTAACGGTTCTCGATATCGCGAATTCCAATTCTCCAGCCCCCATAGCGGTTCCAGCCTTTAGTTTCCACTAAGCCAATGCAGGTACTGCGTACCGGCATACCTTGCGGTGCAAAGAGGTCAGTTCCTTCGTGGATACGTGCCCCACCCCAGCTTCTGCCGGTTCCCCAGGTGCTACGATAAGAATAAGAATTACTTAAGGGAAGTGGAAAAGCATTACCTGATAGGTCAAGCCGCCCAAAATGTTCATATAGCTTGGCGAACTGAGCTATGCGCTGAGAGGCACGACCATTGTGATAATACTCCCAAATGCCAATGCTAAAATCATTAGCTGAATCACCATATTTCTGCAAGTGTCTAGCCATACTATATAGAACATCAGCATCATTCTCTGGATCGGCGATTCCATCTCCTGAGCCATCACGGCCGAAGCCGTTAAAGAAGGTGATGGATTCAGGAGAAGTATCCTCTTGATCCGGGTTGAGTGGACCGGACCATACGGGTGCTGGAATCATGATTCCAGTAAGACGGTTAGTGGCTGGTTTGTCTGAGGCCCCTTTTTTGGCGATGGTGCGTTCATATTGATCAATGGCTGCGAATCTAAACCAAGGGATTCCAGTGGCTGCGCTCAGTTGATCATAAATTCCCCTACGGGCAGACCATAAGGATTCTTTGCTAGCATTAACAGGATTGCCGCTGCTTTCCACCGGTTGGACTGTAGCCTGTACTGCAGCTGCTGGAACGGGAAGGCCTAAACCACCCCAAAGGATAGCGGCCGCGGACAGACATAACATAGTTCTCCGGTGATTAGTATTCTTAAATAGGGCCAGCAAGATAACAGCCTCCTTTTGTCCGGGCGTAGAATTGAATGTAGGCACTTCGGATGAAGCTTTTATTATAGATTGAAGCAAAAGGCTACTTTTTATCCGTTCTTGTCTAAAGGTACCAGTAAATTCTTCGCCGGAATCGAAGATGGCAGACCCTGCATATTTCACAAAAACAGGCAATTGTAAAGCGCACATGTTATAATATGAGGCAGCATCTTTCATCTGCAGCATCACATTCAGGAGGAAGCGGGGTTTATTATTTTGACGAATAAAACAGCAAAGCAGCCTAAGCCGGATTGGATTAGAATCAAGCTAACTACCGGTGATAACTATCAGGAAATCAAGAGCATGATGCGTTCTAAAACTTTACATACCGTATGTGAAGAAGCTAGGTGTCCGAATATTTATGAATGCTGGGCCAATCGAACGGCTACCTTTATGATTCTTGGAGATATATGTACTCGCGCATGCCGTTTCTGCGCTGTAAATACAGGACTGCCAACAGAGCTGGACCTGCAGGAGCCTGAACGTGTAGCAGAAGCTGCAGAGGGAATGAACCTTCGCCATTGCGTGGTGACCAGTGTGGCCCGTGATGATCTTGCGGATGGTGGCGCCCAGATTTTTGCTGAGACGGTAGCGGCAATTCGTAAACGCCTTCCGTTATGTAGTGTTGAAGTATTGATTCCAGATTTCCTGGGAGAACGGAATAGTCTGGAGATTGTCATGAACAGTAATCCGGACATTCTTAACCATAATATCGAGACGGTGGAACGTATGTCAGACCGTGTACGGGCTAAAGCGAAGTATCGCCGTTCAATGGAACTTCTGCGTAGAGCCAAGGAAATGAAACCGGATATTCCTACCAAATCAAGCATTATGCTTGGGGTCGGTGAAGAGTGGGATGAGATTTTACAAGCAATGGATGATTTACGAGCCGTAAATTGTGATATATTGACTTTAGGACAATACTTGCAGCCTTCTCCAAAGCATTTAAATGTGGAGAAATATTATCCACCAGAGGAATTTGCGCTGCTTAAGGAAGAGGGATTGAAGCGCGGCTTTAGCCATGTGGAATCAGCCCCGCTTGTTCGCAGCTCTTATCGTGCGCATGAGCAGGTGAAATCCGCCGCTCAAGCTCGTGAGGAGCGCGTGGTTTCTTCTAGTTAATTTTTTTATTTTTCAAGGTAGCAGGGGGCTGAAGGAGCGAAGCGATCTGAGTCTCCCACCCCTAGGTTACACATAAAAAATCGTTGATTTGAGTCATTGGAGAGAAATGTTGGAGCTGTAGGAGCGGTAGCGTTCGCCTGAAAGCTTTCCGAAGGAAA
>NZ_NFVA01000104.1 GCF_002264395.1 Paenibacillus sp. VTT E-133291 | reverse complement strand
TTGCTACTGCTTTGGATGGACAAGAGAACGTTTAATAAAAGCTGTTCAAGAAAATCAGTATCCAATTAAACATATACGAGAGCAAGTTCAAGCTAATCGTTGTGGATGTGAGATTAATAACCCACAAGGTGCCTGTTGTTTGGGCAATGTCACTACATTCATTCGGAATCTTGACAAGAGTTAATTTGAATATTCACCGTTTGTTTTTTTAATATCTCTTCGACGGAAATATTGAGCCATTCTGAAAGCTCTTCATTAGATGGGAAATCTTGAGTTTTTACGACTTCCCCATTAACTATTGTGATAGGTAAATTGTTCAAATCAGCATCCATTAGCGTCTTTACTTGTTCATTAGAATTAAATACTTCTGTATGGCTTAGTAAACTATATCTGTTAATGTCATAACCTTTTACAAATAAATTATTAGCAGCTGCAGAGAAACGAATGGAATTCATTTTAGCTTTAGGATCTGTAACGTTGGTTGAACAACATCCCCCTGAATCAAACACATCGATTTTTTTCATGGTAGTGGTCTCCTTTTTCGATTCAAATCAAATGATGTAACGGTAAATCCCAAATAACTAATTCTCATCTGCAGGACAACACCCCTTATCTTCGGGTTCATTACAACATGTTTCTTCATTTTCGATATTCACTTTTCGTTGAACCTTAGCATCTGGACAACAAATTTCATCTGTAAACTTAACTGAGTCATTATTCATTACCTCTCACCTCCTTACAATGGCACGGAATATTATTTGCGTTATGCAAATATATAAAATGAAAAATATACATGATTATCCTACCAATCGACTGAAATAACATAAAAATCGGGCGTTTTATTATCAACTGTTGTTTTCATTATATTATAATTATTTGCAAAATGCAAATATAAAATTAATCAACTCCATTCATCCCAATACATCCATGTATTATTCAAAACTGACTGTATTTGATTAGTTCAGGAGTTATGGTTTTCGAAGGAACCGTGTAATATGTTGTACAACATATTTAGCATCTGCTCCTACACCTCGTATCGTAGCTGACGCAAATGACCGCTGATTCGCTAATCCTACATAATACAGTCCCGGAACTTCTGTGCTCACACCGGCAACATGCTGTGGTCTGCCATCCATAGCAAGCGCACCAGTCTGATGAAGAAACGGAATATTAGGACGATAGCCCGTGGCAAATATCACACTGTCGACGGGTTCCTTATCTCCATTCGCCCAAATGACACCTTCAGGATAAAAACCTGAGAACATTTGTTTTTGATTCGGATTGCCGTTGTCTATTTTCTTACGGTATCCACCAAGGTCGAATACAGAAACGGGACTCGGAGGTTCCTTACCGATTCGATAGAATGGAAATGTATCAACTCCAGTCATTTTCAACCAGAAATGAAGATCAAGCCCTAGAAATCGTTGACGAGTAAATTTGACTGGATGTTGAACAGCTAAAGATACGGTGGCATAATCGGCCAGTTCTACTGCGATTTGAACGCCCGAGTTTCCCCGTCCCACAACGATAACACGCTGCTCGCGAAACGGTTCAGGTCGTTTATATTCGGACGAATGAAGAAGGTTTCCTTGAAAAGACTCAGTTCCAGGAAGATTAGGAATATATGGACGATGAAAAGAACCCGATGCGCTAATAGTCGATTTGGTTCGATATCTCTTGCCATTTAAAGTTATGATATCAAAGCCGCCGTTGACAGCTTCGACTCGTTCCACTTTGCTATTTAACATTAATGGAAGTTTGAACTTCTCAGCGTATACACGTAGATAGGAGATGACCTCATCACGTAACGGGTACTCGTTTGAATCTTTTGGGAAAGCGAAACCTGGTAATGACGAATATCGTGCAGGAGAAAACAACTTAAGGCTATCATAATATTGTGGCCAAGCCCCCCCCGGCTGATCACCGGCTTCCAAGATCATGAAATCCAGTCCAGCCTTTTGCAAATGATAACCGGATGCGAGACCCGCCTGCCCACCACCAATGACAATGGTATCTACAACTTTGGACATTGTTGTTCATCCTTTCTTTTTAACCGAGAATGTAGTTAACAGCAGTTATTCTTATTTAACGCATAGATCAACAGTTCTAGGCTCTCTGTAACCTGCTCCCGTTTGTTCTCCGGTATATCATTCATAATCTTTCCAAAGTATGCATTAAGAACAGCACTAATTTGCTCATTTAAAACCTGTCCCTTGGTTGAAAGCATCAGCTTCACATAACGCCTATTGTTCGGATCAATAATTCTTTCAACCCAATGATCTGCTACTAAGTTATTTACCGTTCTGCTCATGGTGCTTTTATCCAGATTAAGTACATTAGCCAGATCTATGAGTGAGATTTCACCCGCAAGCCCAATTTCCATAATAGCATGGCATTGTCCGATCGTTGCTCCGCAACACATGAGTTGTGTTTTCTCTAGAGCACCAATGTTTTTATCGAAAGCTCTCATTAAATTCCTAAGTAAATCTACATTTTCCATGGTTTCACCTCAATAATGAATAGAGAAATATTACGAACCTTTAACCCCTTTATACAGGCTATATCCTATCTTGCCATCTAGTACAGCTTTAAAAAAAATCTTCTCGTTCTCCATAACCTTAAATACACCTTTAATTCCATGCTTCTGCACAATCCGTTTCAAGGTTATCAGTCTTTCGGGTAAAGTAAGCAGCTTCGAATGATGCTTAACATCTCGATCTTTTCGAACCTTCCAGAATTTTTCCGGTTGTGACCATTCTTCATACTCCGCAATAATGTTGACGACACCCGATTTTCTCAGCATTTCATTCCATTGCTCTAATTCCAAAGGAGTCGTTCCGTACCTTTCAGCTAGTTCTTCCTTCTCATTTTCCGTCACTTGCTTTTTCCAGATGGATTCATGGATCACTACGGTACCACCAGGTTTCACAACACGCACCATTTCATTCAGAACCTGTTCTGAATCATCCGGGATTCCAACCGCACATTCATTAATTACCACATCAAAGGTATCATCACCAAAGGGTAAAGCCTGAGAATCTCCCTGACGGAAGGAGACACAGCCCGTCATACCGGCCAATCTAGCAGAGTTCGACGCGGACTCGATCATTTTTACTGAGATGTCTAATCCAGTCACCTGAACCCCATAGTTCTCTGCATAAAATATTGCTTGAGTTCCTCTTCCACTGGATACATCCAAAACCCGCATCCCCTGTTTAAGCTCTGCAATCTCTGCAGTGCGTTTAGTTAAAGCAAAGCCTCCAGGATGCAGTGTTTCTATTCCACTAATCTCAATGGCATCCTCAATGGTTGGTTGATGTATTCCTTTTCTTTTCATCTTCATCCCTCCCACTAAAATGTAACACACAACTGTTGTATTTTACAACAGTTAAATAAAAAAAGACTATGTCCGTTTGGAAATAGTCTTCACATGGTAGAATTTTATTGATTGTGAAGGGTAAATGTCAGAAGAAAATAATGTTTTAGACTGAAAATTATCAAGACCTAAACTTATGAAAATCAAATAAAATATAGAGTTCTACATATTATGCATGACTAATATGTGGAACCCTTTATGTTTAACTCCCTCGATACGATATAGTTTTCTCACTAATACTCGCTTATTCGCAGGATTTCGCCCGGTGGGTAAGGGGTGAAAGATCAGAAGGGGAACTCCGTGTTAGACTTCGGCAACATGAAGACGCACGGGAATAGTGGGGAACATATCCTGCCCCATATAATTCCATTTACTGCACGCTTTCTCCACGCCTCCCTTGGAGGTTTTCACTCCCATGTCTCAACGGGTCTGTGCCCTCTCATTCCTTCGTTACGCCTGTCCAAGGGGTGGAGGCCGGTCTTGCTATCGTTACGGGTCTGTGCCCTTTGGTTAAATATATCCGGTACTCCGTGCTTTCTTTGAAATCCTGCAAATAAGCCAATACTCGTGCTACGAAACGGTAGGTTATAGGTTAAGCTGCGAGCTGAATAGGCATTGTTTTTGGAGGGTTGTAAGCTTCGCCACTGCGGGCCATCCCTACAAGTATTCGAGCTAACTTTCCACACAGTTTCATAATAGACCTCATTTTCTTCATCTTCTTTACTTGTACATTGTAGGTATGCATGGCTTTAAACTCCGAATTACTTGCTACTAAACTCATGGTCATCATAAAGATGAAACGGCGGAGACGAGATCGTCCTCGTTTGCTAATCTTCATTTGTCCAGTCCATTTGCCTGAACTAGCTTCTGCGAGGTTTAGCCCAGCATGGCGCAGCAAGGCATTGCCGTGCACAAATCCGCTTAAATCCCCTGCCTCACCTAGAATACCGGCTAGTGAAATAACACTTATCCCTTTGACAGCAAGCATGGATTCAGCAAATGGAATACGTTTTAGAACGGCAACAATCTCTGTCTCTACCGTTTTTAGTTGCAGGCAAGCAAGGTCGTACTCATCGAGAAGTTGCTTCAAGTGAAGTTTGTAGGCATGCAATGCTTGCTTAGTGCCAACAGAACGGCTAGCAAAAGAGATAAGAGCTTTGGCCTTTGGTTCACCAGAATGCCGTTTCATAACCGATTTCCAACCTTGCAGGACGTCTTGAGGCTGAAGTTTATACAATTCTTCGGGTGTAGGAAAAAGACGAAGTGTGGCTAGTGAACCTGTACACATGATGTTTTTGAAGACTTGTCGCAGCTCAGGAAAAACAACGTCGACCCAGCGATGGATTTGGTTCTTCGCACTAACGAGTCTCGTTACGACAGAGTCGCGGTTTGAGAGAAAGACACGTAATTCTTCGAAGGCTTCTGGTGTGTTGCGAATGAACAAATAATAGCCGTTTTTGACCATATCAGCGATGACCAGAGCATCCTTTTTGTCGCTCTTGGATGGCGTATTGTCGCGGTTCTCCTTATTTTTTCTCACGAGATGTGGATTGACTAGAACGACTTCAAACTGGCGATCCGAAAGCCAGTTGGATAGGCTAAACCAATAGTGCCCGGTAGGCTCCATACCAACAATAGCCTCCGTTAAAGCGTGTGTGGATTGCAACGTTTGAATCCAACGAAGAAGGAATTGAAAACCCTCTTCATCATTAGAAAAGGATAGAGGATTACCGACCACGATTCCTCGAAAGTTAACAGCACGAGCGACATGCGTTTGCTGAGCAATGTCGATTCCTACGACTAGATGCTGGGCGGTAATTTTTTCAATGAGTTGATTTTGTCTGTCCTGCGATTTAAACTTCATAGTAGAGCGTCCTCCTGGATGATGGGATTTAAAGGGCTATGACCCGTTGCGTACTCCCATCGTACCGAGGCGCTTGTTTTTTTGCAAAGCTGATAATTAACGCTCTACAGGAATGCTATCGTGTCCAGTTAGCTTAATAGATTACTGCCTTGATTACATAATTAAATTTATTCTTTAACTTTCAATAACCTTAAACTGTTTAATGTCACAAGCAATGTTGCCCCCATATCGGCAAATATTGCTATCCATAGCGTTAACCAACCAGGCATAACTAACAGTAATGCCACTATTTTAATTGCTAAAGAGAAGGTAATATTTTGTTTGATGATGACACGAGCTTTGCGGCTTAATTTAATGGTATATGGCAATTTTCTTAAATCATCAGACATTAACGCAATGTCAGCCGTTTCTAAGGCTGTGTCAGTCCCGGCACCACCCATCGCTACACCAACAGTAGAAGCTGCAAGTGCTGGTGCATCGTTTACGCCATCCCCGACCATTGCTACACTATGATGCTTTGCTCGAAGTTCTTTAATAAAATTCAACTTATCTTCGGGTAGTAAATCAGCTTTAATATCAGAAACACCGACTTGTTTTCCAATTGCTGCTGCGGTTCTTTGGTTATCACCGGTCAGCATCACTGTCTCAATTCCCATATAATTTAATTTACTGATGACTTCTTTGGACGATTCTCTCATTTCATCTGCTACGGCAATTAACGACAGAATCTTTATTTTCGTCCCTAACACCATTACAGTTTTTCCTTCTGTTTGCATATGAATAATTTTTTCTTTAATAGAAGTTTCAATCGTTTGATGCAATTCTTCAAAAAGATATGGACTTCCAACATAATACATTTCATTATTTACTTTTGCTTTTACCCCTTTACCTGTTATAGATTGGAACTCTTCAACTGACAGGCTATTAAAATTCAATCCAATTTCTTCTGCTTTTCTCATAATGGCTGAAGCAAGTGGGTGTTGCGATCCTTTTTCTATAGCTGCAGTTACCATCATTAATTCGTTTTCGTTTCCACTATACGTCACGATGTCTGTTACTGCAGGAATACCTTTTGTTAATGTCCCAGTTTTATCAAAAGCAATCGCTTTAAGGGCTCCTGCTTCTTCTAAATGGATTCCACCTTTGATCAAAACACCATTTCTTGCAGCATTTCCTATTGCAGTGACGACGGCAACCGGAGTTGAAACAACTAATGCACACGGACAACCAACCACTAATACAGCTAAACCTTGATAAATCCATTCACTCCAATCACCGCCAAATAGTAATGGAGGAGCAACAGCGATTAACAGAGCCAAGACAACAATAGCTGGTGTATAGTATTTCGCAAATTTATCGACGAACGCTTGAGAAGGTGCTCGTTCTGCTTGAGCTTCTTCAACAAGATGAATAATTTTTGAAAGTGTAGTATCTTCAACTCGTTTTGCTACTCTAACTTCAAGCAACCCTTCTTCATTCAAAGTTCCAGCAAACACTTCATCATCAATTGTTTTTGTTACTGGAACACTTTCACCCGTAATCGCAGCCTGATTTAACGTAGAAGTACCTTTAATGACAACTCCATCCATAGCCAATTTTTGACCAGGCTTTACGATCATAATATCTCCAACTTGAATATCATCAACGTGGATCATCATTTCTTCATTTCCACGACGAATTAACGCTTCTTTTGGAGCAATATCCATCAATGATTCAATAGATTGACGAGCCTTATCCATTGAATAACGCTCTAATGCTTCACTGATAGCGAAAAAAATAACAACTGTTGCTCCTTCACCCCATTCACCAATTACCGCGGCTCCTAAAATAGCAATGGTCATTAACGTATTCATATCGAATTTTAATCTGCTTATGTTTTTTAGACCTTTAATAAATAGTGAATATCCGCCAATTAAAATGGACGCTGCATAACCAATCGTCGGAAGAAGATGATCTTCCCCATATTGCTCTCCTAAAAACCAACTAATAACAAGCAATATAGCTGAAATATACACCTTAATGTTTTCTTTTTGCTTCCAAAATGGTTCACGTTCTACTCTTTGTTCTTTTTCATCGCGAATCTTTAGATTTTCAAATGCTCCAGCTTTTTCTAATTCTGCAATTGTTGTCGTACCTTTAACATAAACTTTAGATGCTCCAAAATTCACTTTTGCATCATGTACACCTGGTAGTTCTTTAACATTATTTTCAAAGATAGCTGCACAGTTTGTACAGGTAAACCCTTGAACCCTATAGGTTTTCATTTCTTGTTCGGATAATTTCGTTTGTTGATCAGACATTTATCTCAACCTCCTTACTATGTGCTAAAGCAATAATGATTAACTGTTTAATGTGTTCATCAACTAATGAATAGAATGCCAACTTCCCTTCTTTTCGATACTTCACAACCCCTTGTTTATGAAGTGTTCGTAAGTGATGAGAAGCATTAGCCACCGTTGACCCTATTATATTTGCTATGTCACAAACACATAGCTCTTCATCCGTACACAATGCATAGGTGATTTTTGCTCTATTTTCATCAGCTATAGCTTTAAACAATTGGGAAACACTAGATATATCAATTGTTTGTAAATCCCCGCGTATTCGAATCACCTTTTCTTCATCGTAACAATAAATCTCACAAGTATCTTTTTTACCCATTTTCTCACTCCATTATCATTCAAGTGTCTGTTTGAATATACTATACTCTTTTTTCGGAAATATTCAAGTGGATACTTGAATGAAATTAAAAAAAGAATTAGGAATCCTAATTCTTTAAACAAAATTTATTGAGCTATCCTGCTTAAAATTGGTTTGTTCATAGTTATTACCAAGGGGGAAACCTAGAAAATAAAAAACAATATGTTATTAATAGGCATTAGAAGAACACTTACAAAACTGTGTGATATAATCCGGGTAAACAAGAGGAGTGTGGATAGGTGCCTCAAAGGGAGAGTTTAGAAACGAACCAAATTTCCGTATACGTAGTAGCCTTAATTGTTGGAGGGATAGTGGGATTAATAAGTCCACGAATAGGTGGCTTCCTAGAATCCTTGGTTTCCTTTGTGATTGCTGTCCTTTAATTCAGTATGTTTTGTCAAATTCCATTTCTGAAATTAAAGGAAGCATTCTCTAATGGACGCTTCATAGGAGCCTTATTGCTTGTTAACTTTATCTTAATTCCCTTGCTTGTATTCTTATTAATCAAGGTTTTTCCTCAGCCTACCCCAGTTCTAATTGGAGTTTGCTTGGTACTTCTAACTCCATGTATAGACTATGTCATAGTATTTACCCAATTGGGTAAAGGAAATGAAAAGTTAATTCTTGCTTCTACTCCAGTACTTTTTGTTGTCCAAATGATTATGCTGCCTTTTTATCTTTGGCTGTTCATTGGTAATGAGGCATCACAAATAGTTAGAATTGGTCCTTTTATTGAAGCTTTTGTTTATTTAATCATCATTCCTTTACTATTCGCTTTAGCTATTCAGTTCTCAAATAAAAAAAGCACACGAGGTATTAAAGCACTGGACTACACTGCGTGGCTCCCCGTCCCGCTTATGGCATTCGTACTCTTTTTAGTGATAGGCTCTCAAATTGATAGGGTTGTAAAGGATTTCAATGTCATTATTGCAGTGATACCAATTTATGTATTATTTCATATTGTGTCACCAGTTATTTCTCGAACGATATCATCTATTTTTCGTATCGGGCCACCAGATGGGCGTGCACTGATTTTTAGCGCAGGAACACGAAATTCCCTTGTTGTACTTCCTCTGGCCCTTACCTTACCAGAAGAGATGGCTACAATCGCAGCATCAGTAATAGTAACCCAAACAGTAATTGAATTGATCGCAGAACTGTTATATATCAATTTCGTGCCTAATTATATTTATAGAGATCTAAAGGTAAATGAAAATTGAGGCTAGAAAGTATTACACTAACGGGGAAACTATAGCCCAATCAACGGCAACTGGCCAATTTGATGTCTGCTGTTGTTATTAAATTTAGATTACGTTAAACACCCAACCCTTCTTTTGTAACAGTGGATAGACTGTATAAAGAATTTAGCGTTAAAGGTGCAGGGGTGTACGCGATGGTCGACGATATACTCGGAGATAAAAAAACTCGTCAATACGATTGGTTTTCAAAATAAAGAGGTTGAACTCAGAGGATTTATTCAGGTGGTTAAGAATATTTCAAGTAAACATAATCTTACTTTTGTTGAGATGTTCCAAGCTTATTTAAATTGGAAAGACATAGAACATTAACAAAAATAATGTTTCAACTAACGTGGAACGTTAGTTCAATGAAATAGCGACAGTCTAGGACTTTATTTTCTCGTCCTTTGCTGTCGCTGTTTCAATTTCTTGGGTCAGTTTAAACTTATTTATGGGGTCTGACGGTATGACAATTCGAAAAGCCGCGTGAAATAAAGATATTCAGTCTAATACTTTATTTTCTGCTGACATAAAACCCTCTCAACACATCACGCATTTCTTGCTTGATATTGATGTCTGGACGTTTTTCTTTGGCCAAAGCTTCCGCTTCTTCTACGGTAGAAGCCATTTCTAGTTCAAGTAAAACTCCAGTGGCTACTGTTCCTGTGCGATTACGACCCCCTGCACAATGAAAATACACCGTCTTTCCACTGTTCACTGCGTCTGTAACTGCCTGAATAGCTGCTTTCACATAAGACCCTTGGCCTGCTTCATCCTCTACGATTGGGAAGTGATGACGGGTTACTTCGGTTGGAAAGCCTTCTGCCTCCGTTCCGTTATCTCTCAAATCAAACACATCTGTAATCTCATTCTCTTTAAGGGCTTCAAGCAAAGCATTCTCTCCACCAATATATACTTTATTCTCGATAAGTGCGTGGTAATTTGCCATAATAGCTCTCTCCTGTCGGCTTAACAGCAGTTGCTGCCGCCACTCATAGTTAGTCCTGCGTCTTGCTCGTCCTGCACAAAATCAAGGACAAGTCCGCCGATTTGGTCAGCCACCCGGGAATCTGCCGCAATTTGAATATGATTTACTACGCTCACCGCATCATTTTCTTGCGGTTTCTCAAGCGACAATTGATAACTGGGTCCACAGCATCCTGCTCCGGAATATGCAAACCGCAAAGTAGAGACCCCTGCCTCCTTCATCATGTTCTCAATAAACTGCTTCGCTTCATCCGTAATCGTCATTTTTCCTCATTCACTCTCTTTCCTATCTTGAGATACTTTCCCGTCAAAGCTTTCAATTGTTCATACCCTGTAATTTCGTCCGGTTTCCAAGGAATGATTGCCACATGACCATTAGAGATTTCTTTAACCTTACTAATCCATTGTAGCTCGGCATGAGCACGCCCATTCAGAACTTTGTCATTTGTTCCTGCAGCAGCAAAGCTTTGGTTGATGGCCCACCATTTTGTTGGAATGCCGGCACGCTCCAGATCACACTCTAAACGAGAGGCTTCATAAAAAGGTGTTGCCTCCGCTAACGTGACGATTACGACACTGGTTTCCTTCGGATTACGAAGACGAGGGAGCAAATGTTGAACGGAATCTGGAATCCATCCAGAGGAACGGGCAATTTCTTTATGATACTCCTGAGTTGCATCAAGCAATAATAGGGTGTGTCCGGTCGGCGCCGTATCAATCACTACGATTTCCTCTTCTGAATGTTCAACCAAATCAGCAAAAGCCCTAAACACTGCGATTTCCTCTGTGCACGGCGATCTTAAATCCTCTTCTAGAAAAGCGAGTCCCTCTTCATCAAGCGATTCCGAATTTTGTTGAATGACTGCTGCCTGGTATCTCTCCAGTTCGATTTTGGGATCGACTCGACTGAGTGTGATGCGATCTGAATTCTCTCCAAACACATACTCTAGATGGGCGGCAGGATCAGTCGTACTGAGATGGACCCGGTGTCCACGTTCTGCAAGCCCTACAGCAATCGCAGAAGCTACCGTGGATTTTCCTACGCCTCCTTTACCAATTGTAAAGATCACTCGAATACCACTTTCCTCCAGATCATTAATCAAACCACCAAGATCCGGAATGGAACGGTCAATCTCCACAGCATTTACTTTTTCGGTAGATGCCAACGGATCCGATTGGAAAAGATTACGTAAGCTTTCAAGTCCAGTCACGTTAAATGGAGCTAATGGAATAACATAATTCGGCAGTTCCTGGAGTTCAGCAGGCAATTGTTCCAAAGCCCGCCGCTGCCTGTTATAAAACCCTTTAGATACAGGGTCCTCTTCGCTGTGAGATAACAGCAAACCATTAATGACCAGCATTTGGTTCTTGATACCTGTTCCCCGAAGTTCTGACGATGCACGTGCTGCTTCCATTAGCGGAGATTGTTCCGGACGGGTAACCAGAATTAGCGTCGTCATTTCACCATCTGATAAGGTGCGGACGGCTTCGTTATATAGTGTTTTTTTGGATTTTAAACCAGCCAGAGGCCCCAGACAAGATGCACCATGCGTACTTTCATCCAGAAATCCACTCCACGCCGATGGCAATTGTAATAAACGCAGTGTATGACCTGTAGGTGCGGTATCAAACAGAATATGATCAAATTGAGACTTTAATTGTTCATTAGTAAGCAGCGTCGTAAATTCATCAAAAGCTGCAATTTCAACGGTACATGCACCGGATAGCTGTTCTTCCATGGTGCTGATAACTGAATCAGGTAGGACTCCACGATACGGGGCAACAACTTTCATTTTATACTCTTCCGCAGCGGACTCCGGATCTAAATTTGCGACAAAAAGATTGGGCACACCTTCAATTGCGACGGGTTGATTGGACAACTCCCGGCCGAAGACATCTTGCAAATTAGAGGCCGGATCGGTACTCACGAGCAGAACCCGTTTACCGGCGTCCGCTAAGGCAACTGCTACTGCACAAGCAGTTGAAGTCTTCCCAACGCCACCTTTACCTGTAAAGAAAAAATATGGCGTTTTCAGGATGGTATGTGGATCGAACCGAATAGACATGTTGACCCTTCTTTCGTTTATTGTGACTTCACTTTTAGATCTAAACGCACTCTAGGCTTCATCGTAAGTTCAAAAGCCGGAATCCCTGTCCAGTTCTCTAACTCTTCATTAGTAGGATAACCTTGTTTCTTAACGACCTGACCATCTACCATAATTACAGGTAATACATTTGGGCCTTCATCAGTCAGTAATTGTTTAACAACTTCATTCGCAACAAAAGCAGCCGGCTCACTGGACAAGTTATAACGGGAAACATTGACGTCCCTTTTCTTCAGGTTATGCACCACTGCAGAGATCCGAATTAATTCCGGATCAACACTCGGACCACATACTCCTGTGGAACAACACATCGCTGGATCATAGATTTCAATAGAGTTCATATATTTAATCTCCTTTCTGTAGAAAAAAACCGGGATTTCTCCCGGCTGGACTATTCCTTATTCGCCGGTTTCAGCAAATTGTTTAATTCGTGCTCCGACCTGATCACGGACCTGCTGGAATACAGCCCATTTCTCTTCGTCAGTTCCTAGCGCTTTCGCAGGATCATCAAATCCCCAGTGTTCCCGTTTCACCTTTGGAGGTGTAATCGGGCACTTATCAGCAGCGTCTCCACACAAGGTAACCACCAGATCAGCGTTATTTAATAGCTCTGAATCAATAATATCGGATGTCTGAGACGTGATATCAATACCTACTTCATTCATAGCTTTCGCTGCTTTAGGGTTAAGACCATGTGCTTCGATACCTGCACTGTAAATATTCCACTCATCACTGAGGTATTTCTTTGCCCAGCCTTCAGCCATCTGGCTCCTACAAGAGTTTCCAGTACACAAAAAGTAAATTGTTTTCTTTTCCATGATAGATAATCTCCTTTATATTGAAGGTAATAGTAACTATATTTTTGATGCTTTGTTTAGGCAGCAGGTGACGGTTTATTAAAGTACTTCTTTCCGAACCATAATGAGACGTTTACAAGCCCGATAAGAACAGGCACCTCAACAAGCGGTCCGATAACAGCGGCAAATGCCGCCCCTGAATTTAATCCGAACACACCGATGGCCACTGCAATACCCAGTTCAAAATTGTTGCTGGCTGCAGTAAAAGAAAGTGAGGCTGCTACCGGATAAGAAGTTCCCGCTTTTTTGGACATCCAGAAGGACAAGAAAAACATAATGACAAAGTATATTAATAACGGTATAGCGATTCTAACGACATCCATAGGTAGCTGAATCATTAAATCTGCTTTAAGTGAAAACATCAACACGATTGTAAATAAAAGGGCAATCAAAGTAAGAGGACCAATCTTTGGCAAGAAAACCTTCTCGAACCAAGCCTCACCCTTTGTCTTCAGCGCAATCACTCGCGTCAATATTCCAGCTGCAAATGGAATACCCAAGTAAATCATTACGCTTTCCGCAATTTGCCCCATCGTAATGTCTACAACTGCTCCCTGTACGCCAAACCATCCGGGCATTACTGTGATGAACAGATATGCAAAAACGGAATAAAAAATAATTTGGAATATGGAGTTAAAAGCTACTAAACCTGCTGTATATTCCGGGTCGCCTTTTGCCAGATCACTCCATACGAGAACCATAGCAATACATCGAGCCAAACCTATCATGATCAAACCAATCATGTATTCCGGCATATCGCTCAGAAATAAGATGGCTAACAGAAACATTAATACTGGACCGATAATCCAGTTCTGCACCAAGGAGAGCAGTAGGACTTTCCAATCCTTAAATACTCTTCCCAGTTTCTCAAACTTCACTTTAGCCAGCGGTGGATACATCATCAGAATCAATCCCACGGCTATAGGAATTGAAGTCGATCCGACCTGCATCTTCGATAAACCTTCCGAAAAGCTAGGTATCAAAAAGCCGATCAAAATCCCAATTCCCATTGCCGCAAAGATCCATAAGGTTAAATAACGATCCAAGAAAGACAACTTCTTTTCTCTTTGACTCATATTGTTCAATCTCCTTTGATAAGTTTTCCTTATCACTTAGATCCTTGCACGTATTAATTACAAGAAATTCTAAGACCTTTCTTATCGAGCTCTTCCAATTCATGATCTTGTGAAGGAACAAAGTTCAGCAATTTCTGAATTAACTCATTATGAATACTATTAGAATTGATCGAATAAAAAATCCATTGACCCTTCCGATTTTCCTTTACCAGACCTGCATCCTTTAGTTTGCGTAAATGCTGACTGACAGACGGTTGACTCGTTTTGAAAACTTCGACAAGTTCGCATACACAGCATTCTTGCTTCTCCAACAGTTTCATCATGGTAAGCCTCGTTTTATCCCCCAATAGCTTTAATACCAATGATATTTCATCCAAATCATCTAGAGAAAAACTCATATTCCGTTCCTCCTTTTCCTTCATCATTATATAACCATATGCTTATATAAGCATATGGTTATATAAAAATCGGGATCTAAATGTTCCTTCATGAGACTTAAATCATTCGATTAATCACAATCAGCCTCAGTATAGTTCTCTTTTAACAAAGACAGCAACGTCTGAGTATCGGGTAGAGTATCTAGAACGGTTTGAATAAAAGGCTTATCATCCACATCAAGTGAATAGTATACCCATTGTCCACCTCTTCTTTCCTTAACCATTCCCAGCGCCTTTAATTTCCTTAAATGTTGACTGACATTGGGCTGAGTCATATCTAAAATCCCCACTAGATCACACACACACCATTCTTTATCTTTCAGTAGTCCCATTATTGTGAGTCTGGTTTTGTCACCTAATAATTTCAGTTTTCCAGCCATTTCCATATCGAACATATACACAGTCCTCTCAAGAATACGAACAAAATAATATATAATCATATATTATTGTTTGATTCCTTCAAAATCAAGAAAGGCTATTTCTGTAGATACATTAGGTTTATTTAAAATTTTGCCAGATCTTCGAACCTCATTGTACCTTTTCCACTCTTGAAGGCAATGCGGACAATGCTCATCCACATGACCACAACTGAATACTCGATGATACTACACCCGAAATCGATACAAAGATTTTTACTCATTAACTGGTATTTTCATTTCCTTCAATAGCGCAATAACTTTCTGTTGGATTTCGTCCCTTGCAGCTCTTACGTCTCCCAGAAGACCATCATGTGTTAACGGATCAATAACATTCCATTGAACATTTTTGATGGCAAAGGGAACGATTGGACATTTTTCATTGACTTGTTCACATAACTTTATAATGACTTTCGATTGCATAAACGTTTTCATGTCAATTGTTTTTGAGCTTTTGTTTGAAATATCAATTCCTATTTCCTTCATGACTTCAATGGTATATGGATGGATATCTCCGGATTCAAGTCCGGCACTTTCAGCGACCACATGATCACCACCATAATGTCTGGCAAAAGCCTCGGCTATTTGACTTCGGCAACGATTCTGGATACAAAGAAAATAAAGATGAATTGGTTGTTGCATTCTTCTCAACCCCTTTCTATTTGTATATCATTATATAATTAAATCATTATATAATAATCGCGCTTTATGTTATCGCAATGTAAAAACTTAATAAAGCCACACTAATTTTATAATATCGACCTTCCAAAATCATGATTTACCCATTTCGATTTTTAGTTGCATTTTGCAAGTTTTACGATTATAACTTATGTATGAGGTGAAAATAATGGAAAACGCACGAGAGTTATTTCAAATAATGACTCGGCGCTTAGGCTTACTGAATAACTGCGTAGCACGCGATCCTTCCCAGAAGAACGCAAAATCCTAATGATCAAAGTGTACGTACTTTATCTCACTGCAGATGTGGCACACCAGCAACAGGGTGATTCCCCTTATTTATTTCTGCATTAAATTATTAATCCTGCGATGAATATTTGATTTCTAGGTTCGAACAGAACATCGTATTTATGTGATTATTGTGATAAATAAATATATTTTATATAGGGGGAAGGTACAGATGATGACTGCGTTAATTGTTCGTAAGGCAACATCAGCGGATACAGAAAGTATCCTTCGCATTTATAATCAGGGTATTGAGGATCGGATTGCTACATTGGAAACCGAGTCCAAAGATTCGTCTTATATGGAAGCATGGTTCCAAGATCACCAGGGACGTTTTAGCGTTGTTGTAGCGGAAAGAGAAGGAGAAGTGCTTGGTTGGGCCTCTCTTAACCCCTATTCACAACGATGCGCCTATAGGGGCGTAGCTGATCTTTCTATTTATATTGATCGCAGGTTTCGTGGGCAAGGTATCGGCAGCTCTCTATTGAAGTCCTTAGAGCAGATAGCAAAAGAAAATGAATTTCATAAAATCGTTCTCTTCACCTTCCCATTCAATCAAGGGGGCCAAAGATTATATCTAAAGATGGATTATCGACAGGTTGGCATTTTTGAGAAGCAAGGTGTTATGGATGGGGAATTTATAGACGTGATGATTATGGAGAAACTGTTGTAAAAAAAAGGTTTGATGTACTTACAATTTGCCGAGTATCTCTTAGTGTAACCATTTCCTAACTATTCTCTCAATTTAACATCTTAAAAAATGAATTTATGGCATGTATTCTCGTCTTTTTTTGGAAAAGGGATTAAGTTCTTGCCCAGGGTCTAAATAATAAGTGAACCGCACTTGGACGAATTACAAAAGGTAAATACGTAGTCTGATCCGTAGTAATATGTAGAAAAGCCTTTGTTAACTTTATATTTCTTTTGAAACAAACTGTATTATTGGGATTTCAGAAATGAGTTTTACGATGATACCTTCAAATTGATTATCTAATCGTAGTGAGAATTCTCAATCCCTGTAAGTATTTTTCTGCTGCTTTCTTCTCTTCACTCATTCCTTTTGACATTGCCAACCGCATTGGGAGAAAGGAAATCTCTTCAGGATCAAATGTAGGTTTACTTTCGAAGGGACAATATGTTGTGATCATAAGCGTTTCATCATTAGTATATTTCAGCATTTTTTTCTTCTTTAGATTAAACAAGATCATTGTGTCAGTTTCTTTGTATGAGGTATCAATTAAAGGTCTAATCTGTAATTTGGCATACTGATTAGCGATTGTTAGCCATTTTATTGAAATGTTTACTAGCTACTTCCCATAATAAGTGATTTAATATCCACTTCATCATCCGATAATCACTGCGATTAAAGACCATCAATAGCTCCTTAAAGCCTTCTTCAAAAAAATGAAATGGAAGATCAAAAGGTTTTATATTTTTATGAGTATATCTCTTCCCCTCATTTATAAAAGGGTTGATATGGTAAACACTCTCTTTCCAAAACACGTAAGCATAGGCGTAGGGACAAATAGGTGGGAACTTTTCATCTCTTCTCTTGTACATACCAACAAATCTCTTTATACAATGTTGATGTTTTTTTAGGGTAGTACACAAAAGGTGTTTTTCAAATGCTTCTAGTGTTTTTGCAAGCGATAAATAAATATCTTTATAGTTCATTTCCACAGTATCTCTATTGGGTACATCAATATTCAAATCAAAAATTGATGAGTAGTGAACTTCGTCAGTATTTACTTGTACAAGGTTTATCATTTCTTCCATCTAGTTTAAATTCGACACTAAAAAAGGTCTGAAGATCACTGTTTTTTGAAGACATTCTATATTTTCTTCTGTTAGGCTTAACCATGCGATAACATTAGGATCTTTTAAGGTACGACTAGCTACTAAATGCTGTTGGACATCTTGATTATTTATGCATTCTTCACAATTGCAAATAAACCCCGATTCGTACTCATGTCGGGGTAATAAATAGGGGATGGATTTCTTACAAGATGGACATTCGCTGTCTAAGGCACACAGATGAAACGGACAAGTTTCTATAAATTTGAATTGATGCAACAAGCTATGATAATTCAGTTTCATGCATTCTTTGCAAAAATGAAGAGTGTCTCTAAACAGGGATTCTGACTTGATGTAGGTTGGAAACATCTGAGTTAATCTTTTTTTTATGCCCTCGGTATGGTCACTTAATGAATACCCTAGTGCTTGAGTAAGTTTTTGGTGATCGAATCCTTCAAAAGTCCATAAACTTAAATATTTTTTACTAATAATAGAACCGCCTGTTATTGGAAGCTCTGGTCCATATCTCTGCAACAGTTGCCGTGAGTTTACAACATTTGCTTTCTTGATCTTTTCAATGATAGACCAAGACGATTCGAATCCCTTCAAGGGACTATCCACTTGATTCATACTCATCAGACTGCTCCACCTTACTTTGAGTGTTAATTTTTTCTCTTATTTCAACGAATTTTTCTAACTTTCCCTTCAATATTTCGACTAAACGAGATCTCCCGTGCATACTTCCCTCTTCAATTTGTTGATTAATCATGGAAATCTGTTGATCGTAATAAGGAAGAAAAGAAGAATCGATGTAAAAGCTTGAGCACTTAAACATTATACAGGGCTGTTCATGAGTTTGACTCAAAAATTGACAATGGGTACGAGGGGATTTAATACAATAACCTTGTTCAAGTCTGATTTCAGTTAGATTTCTCTTTAACCAATCGATATCTACATTATTTTCATAGGCCTGATCAAGGATTTTAGTCTGGATGACCTCACCGGTTATCGGGTCTAGGCGTACAGCCCCATACTCATGAGAATGTTCCCAAATAACTTGTAAATTATGATCGTGGATCTTGGCATAAATAACAGCCATTTCTGGAGTTACATTTGACAATAGTTTTTGTACATCTAGGATACTGGCCCCATTACTGATTTTTTTTATACCAAAACGGTGGCGAAATGGTGACGCTCCAAACCGAAATATTTTACCGTTCAGGTCTATAATTTGTTGCTGCTCAGCAAAAATATTCAGTTGACGTATAAGAGAAGGTTGCAAATATGTTCTGCCACGATCTTTCATTTTTCCCTTATATCTCAGAAACAAGAAGTGTTCGGGGTTTTCTTCTTCTGAAAATTTTTCATGAATAAATATCTTTTGTGCTTTCACCATGCTATAAATATCTTCACTTATTGGAACTGATTTGATTTTATCTCGCTCTGAAACAATCCAATACCCATCGTCTCTTTTTTGCAAGCAGTCTAGTTTAAGTGTAAGAAGATCAACTAAATGAAATCCAGTCGCCTCCAATAAAATAACGATAGGCCACATATTGAGGATCTAATAAATGAATTTTGTTGGTTATTTGTTCCCAAATATTATCATTTAAATAGTTATATTCGGTGATCTTTTTTTTCTCTAATTTTGGTCTATCTTCTTGATAAATCAACGACCTTGAGGGTTTCAGAGGTGCTTCTTCCCATCCATATCGTTGCAGATAGGTTATGAAATTTTCAATATTTGCAATCATCGACCAAATACCATAATCGCTAGGGGGTTGATTATGGTATTGTGATGGGCTTTTCCCTCCCATTGGATTCCTTTTAAGAAAATCTACATACTCTATAAAGTCTTGGCGTGTCATTTCCTGTAGAGTATAGTGATTTGGAAGGTCGTTGTTGGAATGATACGGATTGGATTTTTATTCTCCTCATACCGATTAGTAAGAAAGGGATTGTCCGTTAAAATTGTATTTTTGCCAACCATAATGCCCTGCACATTCCCCCGAAATAGATGGATGAATTCCATATCCTCATTGGAAAACAAAGAAAAAAGCTCCTTACTCG
>NZ_NFVA01000172.1 GCF_002264395.1 Paenibacillus sp. VTT E-133291 | reverse complement strand
GGCGAAGGATGGCGTATTGATTGACGGAGCAGTGTACGTTCCATTGCGCGAGATGTCCGATAAGTTCGGCGCGGTCATCGCGTGGGATAACGTAACGAAAACCGCAACTATTACGAAGGAGGCGAAATAATACGATGAACAAAAACGATATCTTACGTAAATTATCCTCGCGGAAGTTTTGGGCGCTACTCGCTGCGTTAGCTACTTCGGTACTAACGGCTTCGGGCGCGGGAGATAATACGGTGCTTCACGTAACCGGCGTCATCGGCGCGGTTGGTGCGTGCGTTGCGTATATGCTGGCGGAGGGGCTTTCTGACGCAGCGAACAAAGATAAGACGGATTAGGCTACGCATATTTACAAAATGCGGAAACTCTCCGATAATGAATTATAACGTAAATTAACGGAGGTCGAGCGAATATGTTCTTAGGCGTAATCGTATTCGGAGTTGTAGTCGGGATAATCATCGCGGTAATAATCGCCATTAAACAGACCGCAACTGCGGAGAAAGTCGATTGCCCTACGTGCGGACGTACGACTCTGTTACCGGGCGGAAGCGCGAAATGTCCGAAGTGTAAAACGCTGATTGTGCGGACGTCTAGCGGTGAATTGATAACGAAGTAACAACGCAATATAAGGCGCAGTCTTTGCGGAGTAATATCCGTAGAGGCTGCGCCTTTTTTTCGTTTAATTTCGCGAGTTCGTCCGGCATAACGTACAAGCCCGCTGTCATACGCTAGGGGTAAAGCGGTCGCCTACGCGATCCGCGCTTTGGGAGCGACGGCGGAAACCTGCGCTCCTTTTCGCTGTCTAACGCCTGTCTACCCGTAAAAATGTCGTAAAATTTGACGACATATAGACCGAGCTACTGCGCATAACATCAAACATACGTAAAACGTAGGAGGCGGTAATGTGGCAGCGTTAGTAAACAAAGCGTTATTGAAACGTATGGCTGGTGAGGTATCCGTTGGAATACTTGCTGAGATGATCGCTGATTTTGCGCAAGGTATTACGGATGCGGACGATGTTGACGACGGTGTGCTCGAAGTAATTGGCGCGATTGAAACGTTGACGGCGGAGATTAAGAGCCGTAGTGGCGCACCGAAAGTTGATCGGTCGAAGCGTAAAAAGACAGCCGCAGTAGTAGCGGATCCTACGGAATCAAAGTCCGCCGACGGTCCGAATACTCAACCGGTAACCCTGCGCCCGATAGGAAACGGTAGTCATCGTGAGTAAGTACGTACGCAAGGGCGTTAACTTCAACGTCGACAACGAGCACCAACGCAAGATACTCGAATGGGCAGCGCGAAAGGGACGCGATAACTTTAGCGGATTTGTAAAGACGATATTGTACGCCGCGATGACCGCTGAATTAAAACAGAAGCGTGATCGCTCCGACAGCACCGCCGACGATTAATCCGATAACAAACGCCATGAATAACAACTCCTCTGTGTTAAATTTACGCCTAGTATATCCAATCCGAAAGGAATGATACGTATGACTAAAACCGTTGCGCTCGAATGGGGCGCATTCCAATCCGGTATTATATCGCCGAAAGTTCGCGCACCTCACGTACCGACTCCGATAACTAAAACGGCTGCCACCGTTCACCTCGCGTTAATCCCAAAGACCGCGTTTGCATCGTCAGTAGCGGCGGGATCCGCAACGTGGGTAACGGTATTTTCAACGGTGCTCGGAATCGCCGATTGGCTCTGCGTTGGCATCATCGTATACGCCGGCATTACGTGGATGTTCGGTAATCGAACGAAGGCGATCGAGTTTCTAATGGGCGGAAGTATCGGTTACATTATCGTGCGCCATGCGGTCGATATCCGTAATTGGCTGCGGATGTTATAGGAGGTGGGCGCAATGATAATACGTATAAATGGCGCAGCACTTCCGGACATTGGCGGCGGCGCCATCGATAATATAACGGAGACGATAACCGGAATAATGTCGCGCGCATTAGGAGAGACAGTGCACGGTATTTTCGCGACGCTTAACGCATACTCTCCGGAAATCATTACGTTCGGCATTATCGTATGTGCGCTCGGAATGATGGTCGCGCCAATCGTCGGCAACAACGGTAAATGGCTGGGGCGCATGTTTCTAACGTTTTGGGTCGGCGTAATCTGGCGTGTATTAACGTGAGCGCGTACGTTGTTTATAAGATCATCCCGCATGTATCCGCACTAAACTCCGCATCCCGTAATCTCCAACGTTCCCTATACGAACTATTCTCCGCGCGTACTAAACCACGTCGCGAAGGTTATCGCATTGTTACGAAGCCGGCTCCGGACTTCTGGTGGATTACGCAAATGGCTGCGGAGACTATTACGTTTTATTGCGCTATGCCGGCCGAGTTCGCCGAATCCTTCCGCGTTAAATTCCGCAATCACGAACAATGGCGGAAGGCAACGCTAGAAGTCGCGGATGACTTTACGTTTCCGAGCGCTGATGGTACGGACATATACGCGCTTAAATACCGCCGCCACGATATGTTCTCGTTAGACTTTCGCTATAACGAGCAGACGACGCCAATACGTGAATTACTCGGAGTAACGAATGAATTAAGCGCAGGTGAAGCAGTCAGCGTATTTATCCGCACGGAAACGGTATCTCGCGCTAAATGGAAGAAACTCGCGGACTATGCGTGGGAAACGTGGGAAGGCGGAGGGCTCGCGTACCGACCCGGATTTGATCCGATGCGGCTAATGCGGACAATAGCGATGGGCGCAGCGCATATCTTTTACGAAGTCAAAACGCTAATCGAAGACGTAATGGCCGGCGTAGAGAAATCGCTGTATCATGGCGCAGGTCCAGCGGTTAAATTCGAACGGAGAGCGTTACCTAATCCGGATCGCGCGGAGCTGCTCGTTAATGGCGATCTATCTACACAGACGAAGAATAAGCGTAATCTACCCGTATTTAAAACGTCTATTCGCTGCGCCGTAACGTCCGCCGATCCGATTAAGCGCGAGATGTTGGCGCGGTCAGTAGCGAGCGCATACGGAGGTTTAGCGGGCGACAATCGGCTGGAATGCGTAAAGGTTAACGTAAGGGCTCGCGCAGAAATTAGCGAATGGAAAGTGCGCGAAATCGCTCCGAATATAATGAGCGTAGATGAGCTCGGCAAATTAACGCAGCTACCGACCGCGGATTTACAAGCGGAGTTTTCCGAAGTCCTAACGTCGAATCGGCGCGTTGAGATCGAGTTGCCGCGTGCGTTCCTGGATGAGCGCGGAATACTTACGGGAACGGCTACGGATCGCGGCGTAGAGCATCGCGTTCATATTCCGACTAACAGTCCGGATAAATTGTATATGCCACGCGCTGTTAACGGGTCACCGCGTATGGGCAAGGATCAGCACGTAGTCAATCTCGTAGTAGAGGCGAAGCGCCAGCACGGAATCGGCGCAGTTATACCGGACTTCATCGACGAACATAACAAAGACAGCGCAGGCAACCAACGCGGCATGGCGGACGCAATACGTGACCACTTAGCGCCGGAAGACGTTATTGATATTAATTTAGCGGATACAGCCTACGCGCCATATCTCGGACTGCAGACCGTTCTCCATAACGTTAGCGATAAGCGGATAGCCGCCGATGCGATTGCGGAGTATCTTACGGATTTCTTGCTATCGGACGGTGACGAGGATAAGTTCCAGACGTCGGAATTTACGCGTGATGCGGCGAAAGTGTGTAACGGGGATCTAACGGATATGAAAGCGATGTTTACTTCGGCGGCATTCCGGAAACAGAAGATCGCGGAGTTAGACGATGTATTCGATATGGATACGTGGCGCGATTTCGATAAGATGAGCGAGGGCAAGCAGGGGCAAATATACGGACCGGTGCTGCGGCGGATTACGCAGATAACGAGTAGCGAATTTTTGAAGCCGATGTTTTGCCAAACGTATAATCCCGCAATGGATTTATACCGTTGGGTTGCGGAGGGGAAAGTCGTAATCATCCGTTGTGTAATGCCGGAGGGCGTACCGATGCCGGAGCGTGTTAAGGAGATGCTCGGATATTGGATCGTAATGCTAACGCTACTTATTAAACTTGCGCAGGCGGGGAAAGGCGCGGGAACACTACTCGTACTTAACGAACCGCATCAATTTATGTCGCGCGGACTCGTTCACTTTACTAAACGGATGCTACGTGAGGGTCCGAAATATAAACTCGCGCCGATCATCGCGTTTCATGATTTCAGCGCATTCCATTCGTATCCTGGCTTCGTTGATACGTTGCTTGCCGCGTCCGTCAATTGGCATCTATTTCGCAATACTCACGTTGATACGTATAAGCGCTTGATGCCGTATCTCTCGAAAACGTTCGATGATCCGCAGCAAGCGTTCGAAGCTACGCGCCAATATCAGTTTATCGCGTGTTGGCTACGCGAAGGGGAATACGAAGCGCCATTCGTAGCGGATGCGTTAGTACCCGTCGGCAAGCGCTATGCGTCCGTAGATAACGTAGCTCTCACGGCGGCACACTCGCGGAAGTACGGACGACCGATTGCGGAAGTGTTGGCGGAGATTAAGGCGCGGGAACGGAGTTATCGAAAAGCGTAAGATACGCGCGCATAACGCCCATGCCGCCGTTTATATCGACCGTTACTTCTCCGCTGTGACCGCGACAGAGATAGTGCGCGACAACATTTGCGCCAACACGCTCGGTGGAGACGACACGTAAACCACGCCGGTAGATATCGCGTTTAGCTGCGTCGAGATCCGCAGTCGCGCGAGCAATGGCGGTATCAATTACGTCGGTATACGGTGACGGCGTCTTTAGGAGACCGGGCTCCATAAATACGAGGCGATCCCGTTTAAGCGCGGCGATAACTAACGGAAGAGTGACGGCCGGTGCGATGAGAGCGAGGTCATCCGGAGAAGGTGGCGCGGGTAGATTTTTCATAGCGTAGGACCTCCGTTTTGATTGCGAATGTATGTTCGTATTATATAACGGAAAATGCGATTCCGCAATATTCGAGCAGATATCCGAAAAAAGGACTTGCAGCGATGCGCTCCCGTGTGGTATATTAATTGAGCGGAAAGAAAACGAGCGGATTTGCAGGACGCTAGAAACCGTTGGTACGAGCGGGTTGTACGTTGACTGACCGTCGACTTGACGGAGTAATTCGCGGGGCCATAGCTCAGCTGGGAGAGCGCATCGCTGGCAGCGATGAGGTCAGGGGTTCGATCCCCCTTGGCTCCACCAAACTTCATATGGACTCTTAGCTCAGTTGGTAGAGCAGTA